>CASGDQ010000020.1 GCA_949300325.1 uncultured Spirochaetales bacterium | reverse complement strand
AAGTAACCCCATCGAATGATGTGTCCTTCACAAACCCGCTCGCATAGTCACCGGCTCCTGACTCCGTCAAGTCAAGATTACCACCGATACTGCATCTTTGTAATTCATACTTTCCTGACTTACGGGCTCAGTGTATTTTTTATGCGCGTGCGCGTTCTAAAAAAATTTGACATATGATTGCTGAACATTTAATCTGTTAACAAGCTTTTATTTTTCAAAAGGAGGAAAATTCATGAGCGTAGACACCAAAGATATCAGGAATGTCGCAGTCATCGGCCATAACGGTACGGGAAAGACCAACCTGATAGAGCAGATGCTTTTCTATTCGGGGGTTCTTTCCCGTGCCGAGACAGTGGACAGTGGCAAGACCACAAGCGATTACACAGAAGAAGAGATTCAGAGAAAGATTTCAGTACACACCACCCTTTCAAGCATGGCTTGGGATGGCAGGACGCTCAATATACTCGACACCCCGGGAACCGCCGACTTTATCGGGGAAGCGATTTGTGCATTCAGGGCATGTGAGGCGGCGCTCATGATCGTCGATGGCCGCGAAGGTGCGCAGATAGAGACGATCAAGCTTTGGAGAAGACTTGACGAGAGAAACAAACCGCGCGCGGTTTTCATCAACAAGATGGATAAGGAGCGCGCAAGCTATAGACATGTGATCGATTCGCTTGAAAGCGAGTTCGATGCCCACTTCGTACCGGTAGTCATGGCGCTCGGCGAGGCTGAAGAATTCCATGGAGTCATCAACCTTATCGAAAACCAGGCATATGAATGCCATGAGGGCGGAAAGGAAACCGTCATAGAAATCCCGGAAAAATATGCTGCTGTCGTGGAGGATTTCAGGGGCAGGCTGATCGAGAATGCTGCAGAAGGAGCCGACGATCTTATTGAGAAATACTTCGAGGAAGGCACTCTTTCTTCCGATGATATCAGACGTGGACTGAGGGAAGGACTTAAAGAGAACCGCATTGTTCCAGTATTCTGCGGTGCAACCGACAAGGGTGCGGGAATCACATCCCTTCTGAACTTCATAAAGAACAACTTCCCCTCCCCGCTTGGAATGCCTGAATTCATCATCGGACACGAGGGAGAAGAGACCACTCTTGCAATCAATCCGGAAGGCCCGGTATCGGCCTACTGCTTCAAGACGACTCTCGACCAATTTTCTGGAAAGATGAGCTTCATCAAGGTCGTTACAGGAATCATCACTCCAGAAACGGATATCTACAACCCGGAGCTCGCAAAGAAGGCCAAGTTTGGAAAGCTTTACCGTGCGGTAGGCAAAAAACTTATTGAAACGGATTCCCTCCAGGCCGGCGATATCGGAATCGTCACAAAGTGCGATATCGCATACACCAATGCTACATTCACCGCAGGACCGGAATTCAAGAGACGCTTCCGCCCGCTCAGGCTTCCTCAGCCCATCTATCAGCTTGCAATCAGCGCAGACGACAAGAAGAGCGAAGACAAGATGAACGATGCCCTCCACCGCATTGCGGAAGAGGATCTCACCTTCCAGGTAAGCTACAACGAGGAGACCAAGGAATCGATCATCGGAGGAATGGGAGAGCTTCATATCAACATGATCCTCGATAAGATCCGCGACAAGCAGAAGGTAGTCATCCATACCCGCACTCCGAAGATCGCATATCGTGAGACGATCACTAAAAAAAGCGGACTTGCTGAGTATTCACACAAGAAGCAGTCTGGCGGCCACGGACAGTTCGGGCGCGTCGTCATCGAGATCGAACCGATCGAGAGAGGAAAGTACTACGAGTTCAACAATGTCATAAAGGGAGGAGCTGTCAGCAAGGGCTATATTCCTGGAATCGAGAAGGGGCTTCATGAGAAGATGGAAGAGGGATATCTTGCAGGCTATCCTCTCGTCGATATCGGAATCACCCTTTCAGATGGTAAGGAACACCCTGTAGACTCATCAGAAATGGCGTTCAAGCTTGCGGCAAAAGGAGCAATGGAAATCGCACTGTCTAAAGCGGGCTGCGTGCTGCTTGAGCCTTTCATGAAGCTTGAGGTATTCATCGATCAGGAATACCTTGGAGCAATCCTTTCCGATCTTTCCAGCAAGAGAGGAAGAGTGCTTGGACAGGAAGAGAAAGGACACCTTGTGGCAGTTAAAGCCGAAGTGCCGATGGCAGAGCTGAGAAACTATGCAATAGACCTTAAGAGCATGACAAGCGGAACAGGAAGCTTCGAGCTTGAATTCGACCACTACGAGACGCTCAATGGAAAGCTTGCAGACGATGTTATCGCCGAGGCGAAGAAAGAAAAAGAAAAGGAAGCCTGAAGCTTCTGGACTTTTATTATTAAAGCCGGTCATCTCGACCGGCTTTCTGCTTCATTTCTTTACAAACCACAATTCGCTTATCTTATAATCCTTATCCAGTCCTTTCTGTTCGAATTTGGTTCTCGGACGCCAGGAAACCGGATCTGCAAAGCCGTCATACGGGTTTTCAAGCTCATCTGAGGAAGAGAGGATTTCAAGCATCCAATCGGCGTATTCCTTCCAATCGGTCGCAAGATACACATACCCGCCCTTTTTCAGCTTCTTTGCAAGAAGGTCCACCAAAGGCTTCTGGATCAGCCTCCTCTTATGGTGCCTCTTTTTAGGCCAGGGATCGGGAAAGAAAATATGGAATCCCTCGACTGAGCCATCCTCAACCATATGCTCAAGGACATCCGGAGCATTGAAGCGCATGATCCTGACATTTTCAAGATTTTCTATACCGACATTCTTTAAAAGCTTGACAACGCCGGAAAGGTATACATCCAAAGCAAGATAATTGTACATGCTTCTGTTTTTAGCAATCGAGACTGTCCCTTCTCCCATTCCAAATCCGATCTCGATCACTAAAGGCCTATTGTTGCCATAGATCTTTTCTACATCGATTTTCTTCTTCTCATCAAAGAAAAGAAGATACCTGTCCCCAAACTCTCTTACGATCTCTTTTTGGCTTTCCTCAAGCGTATTGTTTCTTAGAACATAACTTTTTATTTGACGCTCCGAGCCTGTACGGACCTCTATCTTATTGAGTTCAGCAAAAATATCTTCCATCATAACAACCTCCTGAGCTGTTCCAGGATGAAGAGGGCCTTGTCCTTTAAAGACACACCTCCAGCTTTCATTATCATATAGTTCATCCTTCTCGGGTCCAAAGTGACACGCCCTCCGCTGAGACGTATGAGATTGACGACACGTTCAGGATTTATGGTTGCAAGCTTAGAGAATTCAAATTCTATAACACCGCCCTTTTCCTCTATGTCGTATATGTCGAGCTTGCGGGCAACGATCTTTATCTCGGCTATGCAAAGAAGATTATCCACCTCCTCCGGCAGAGGTCCGAAACGGTCCTCAAGCTCGCTTCTAAGGCTTTCGAGCTTATCATAGGTATCGGCAGAGGCGATCTTCTTATATACCTCGAACTTGACTTCGGCTTCAGAAATATAGGAATCCGGAATGAAGCCGGTATACTCAAGCTTGAGCATCACCTCGCGCCTGATATCTGGATTCTCACTTGTAAGCCTGGATATCTCCTCATCAAGCAGCTTCATATACAAATCAAGACCAACTGCCTCAAGATGTCCGCTCTGCTCGCGCCCGAGTATGTTCCCGGCCCCTCGGAATTCCATATCCTTCATTGCAATCTTGAATCCGCTTCCAAGCGCGGTGTTCTCGCTCATCACCCTCAGCCTCTTGATCGCATCGTCATTCAAGCTGGACCTGTCAGGATAAAGCAGATGGCAGTATGCCTGCCTGTCGCTGCGGCCCACCCTTCCCCTGAGCTGGTAAAGCTGCGCAAGCCCAAACAAATCCGCTCTGTCGATTATTATCGTATTGACGTTAGGGATGTTGATCCCATTTTCAATTATGGTGGTGCTCACAAGCACCTGCACCCCTTCATATATGAAACGGTGCATGACATCCTCCAGCTGCTCGGCTTCCATCCGCCCATGGGCGTATTCAACTATTGCAGATGGGATTGCAGAGCTTATCATCCTCGCAACCTCATCCAGATCCTCGATCCTGTTATGCAGATAAAAAACCTGCCCTCCTCGGGCAAGCTCCTTTTCGATGGCTTTTTTCACAATCGAGAAATCATACTGCTCTATGAATGTCTCAACCGCCTGGCGTTCCCTCGGGGCTGTGGTCAGAAGGGACATGTCGCGAACTTTTAAAAGCGACATATAAAGCGTACGTGGAATCGGAGTTGCAGAAAGCGTCAGGCAATCGATGTTCGTCTTAAGCTGCTTGATCCTCTCCTTATCCTTGACACCGAAGCGCTGCTCCTCGTCGATTATCAATAGTCCAAGATCCTTGAAAGAAGTGTTCTTGAGTATTTTATGGGTTCCAAAGAGAACATCGATCTTGCCCTCTTTTAGATCCTTTTGTATCTTCTTTTGCCTCGATGAAGGAATAAAGCGTGTAAGGATTTCCGAGTTTACAGGAAAGGAGCCAAGACGCTCCTTGAAATTATTGTAGTGCTGCTCGGCAAGTATCACAGTCGGGGCAAGGAATGCCACCTGCTTCCCGCTCAGAACCGCCTTGAATGCCGCACGGAACGCAAGCTCGGTCTTCCCGTAGCCGACATCCCCGCATACAAGACGGTCCATGACCTTGACCGTCTCCATATCCTTTTTTATCTCCTCAAGGCATTTTATCTGATCGGGAGTCTCGGAAAAAGGAAAGGAGGCCTCGAACTGTAGCTGCCAGTCGTTATCCGGATTGAACGGAAAACCCTCAGCCCTTTCACGCTCCGCATAAAGGCGCACGAGCTCCCCTGCAAGCTTCTGTGCGCTTTCGATCGCCTTCTTCTTCTTTGCATTCCAGCTTGACGAGCCTATCTTTTCAAGCTTTGGAGGCTTTCCATCGTTACCGATGTATTTCTGCACAAGGTTAGCCTGCTCGATCGGCACATATATGTATTCCTTATCCTGATATTCGATCTTTATATAATCGCGCTCTGTATCAAAGCCTTTGACGCGCTCGATTTTCACGAACTTTCCTATTCCATAGTTGATATGGACTACATAATCCCCGCTCTTTAATTCAATAAACGAGTCCAGGGGTGCAGAAAGGGTATCGACAATCTTCGCGCTCTTTTGCTTTTTCCGCCCGAATATTTCATTATCAAGCACAACAAGAAGATTCTCGTCCTCAAGCTGGAATCCTGAGGAAAGGTCTTTTACGTCGATAAAGATATCATAATCCTTCAGAACTGAATCAAGGCGTTCCTTTTGTACCACACTAGGAGCATAGACAACTACGCGCCAGGAATTTGAAAGGAGATTGCTTATATCCTCCTTGAAATACGTTACATTGCCGAAATAGCTCCTCGATTGGCTGACATGAAAATGGAAATGCTCCGCTTTCTGAATGTCGTAGATATGCATTGAATCATTATGGCTGAGCTCGAAGGCCGGCCAATCAAGCAGAACCTTATCAGGAGTAGAAACATCCTCATATCTCCTGTAGGCCTCCCTGTAAAGGGCAAGAGCCTCTTTTGAAAGGGCCTTCCAGCTGGTTTCCAAACGTTCCTTTCCGACAAATATGAAATAATCGCTTGGCCTTAAATAGGAGCAGAAGGTTGTCAGGTTGGCCTTCTCTCTTCTCCCGATCGTCGGAATAGTTATGCGCCCCATATCCTTTAATGCCTTCTGGGTAAGCGCATCATATTCCTTGATCGCTACAATCTCATCCCATTCGGAATATATTCTCACCGGATTCTCCATGCCGAACGGAAAGACATCCAAAACCTCTCCACGCACGCTGAACGAACCGGATTCATAGCAGGAAGGGCATCTTTCATACCCGGAATCGATAAGGGATGAAGAAAGCAGCTCAGGATCAAAAGGATCTCCGACCTTGAACCTGATGCTCATCTTCATTAAAGCATCCCTGGTAAGCATTGGAGAAGAGAAGGTTCTCAGACTGATCACGACTATGCCGTTCTTCATCGCCTCAAGCTCTTCAATATCCTTTTTTCCTTCGTAGCTGAAATCCGACTCAAGGTATTCAGAATAAAGCTGCTTGCCGCTTGATTTATGGAAATGAACGCTCAGATGGGAAATATCAGAGAGATCTGTAAAAAGGTTCTTGGCACTCTCTTCAGTAGGACAAATGGCAAAGACACGCCCTCCCCTTTTTTCTGCAGCCGTCTTTACAAGCCTTGAAAGGGGATAGGAAGAGATTCCGTCGACATCAATTCTCCGCAGCTGCGGGGAAATCAACGCTTTATAAGCAGGGCTCTTTCTGATATTATCAGAACAGAGCTTATCCAAGTTAATGTCCACCAAGGACAGACTATATATAAAAAGGTGAAAAATGACAATTACAGATGATTGCAGAAATAAGCTGGAGATGCTTTATCAGGAGGTGCTTGAAGCTTCTCAATATGCAAAAAACATGCAAAAAAGCGTTACCAGGGACTATAAGGAAGACGGGTCAGTTCTGACCGAATGCGATCTTGAGATTTCAAGAAGGATCATCCAAAAGGTTAAAGAGCTTTTTCCTCAGGCAAACATCATCAGCGAGGAGGAGATAACAAAAACCGACAAGAACGCGATGATGACCTTCGTGCTCGATCCGATCGATGGAACGGACGTATTTTCACAGGGTCTTGCAAGTTTTGCTGTTTCCCTTGCTATACTTGATGAAAACAGAATACCGGTTGGAGCGCTCATATCCGCTCCTCGCTTTGGCATTGCTGAGGAGGAGCTGAATATTCATCTTTTTCCGGGAGAAGATCTGCTTTTAAACGGAAGAAAGGTTGAAAAAAAGGAGACAAAATGCTCTGAGTTAAGGCAGATAGCATTTACCAGCCACGACCTTGGAAGCTATGATCTGACACATTTTTACGGAAAAACAAGAACCTTCGGATCCACGATAATCCATCTTCTTCTGCCTGCGTTGCTCGAGCAGTTCGACGGGACCATAAGCCAACCCTGCTATGTTTGGGATCTGGCTTCAAGCCATGCTGTCCTCTTGAAGCAGGGCATGAACATATACAACTCGGACGGAACAGAGCTCCAATACACCGACGATTTCCTTTTCGAAAGGAAGAAATGCCCTATGTGCACTTATGCAGGAGAAAAGGAAAAAGTAAAGCAGATGCTAAGAGAAATCAAAAGAATACGCTAGCTCATGATCGGATCATCAAGAAAGGACTGAAGTGAATCGTAGGCTTTGATGCTGTCCTCCCTCTTGATGACGAATGTAAGCACATTCATCGTCGATACGATCTCAAAGACATTGATCTCTTCCCACGCAAGCTTTCTCACTGCAAGATACAACAGTCCGGGGGTTTCGAGAAAATCCCCATCGAATACGATGGTTATCGCAACAAGATCGCTCCACTGATGAAGCACAGTCTCCCCTTTTATGAGCTCGTCTGTGATGTTCTTGTACTTTTCGCTGATGGCAAGAGATATCTCATGGCTCCCGAGCGTGACATTCAGAAAATCACCTTTTTCAAGCTGCACCCGCTCATACAGCACCGCCAGCTTTTTGACAAACTCATCGTTGCCGGCCAAATTAACATCATAAATATTGGTCTTCATCGATAGCTCATAGCCGATGCCCTTGCCTCTCTTTTCATCCTTCATCTGCTTAAGCTCGTCGGTATAACGCCTCAAAGCCATCACAATGGCCGAAGTATTGACCTTCTTCGAAAGACGTTCCTCGATCTTCGGCTGAATATATTTTGCCAGATTTGAAAAGCTTATGACATCCTGAATAAGCATTTCTGTAATGAATGGGCTGCGGTTTATGACCTGTTTTACTTCCTGGGAAATCGTAGTGGACATGTTTAAATCCTTATTTTGTTAGGATAATAACAAAATGTTAGCAAAAAGTCAAAAGAAATATAATAGTAACTCTTTCCAATTCCTCTTGATAGCAAAATGCATATGCAATATGCTCGTTTTTATGGAACTGAAAGAGATATACAAAAAGGATGCGTGCTATAAGCCGTTCTTGACATCGCTGCTTCTGATAGGGCTTTCCTACGGGCTTTATAAGGGCATACTCGACAACTACCTGGCAGAGATAGTGAAGATGAGGGAATTCGATCGTGGAATCGCTGAATTCTTCCGAGAGCTTCCCGGTTTTTTCCTTATCCTCATCCTTGCTCTTTTCAGCAGCTTCTCATCTGAACGCCTTTTCAAGCTTGGAGGAGCCATAATGATTTTAGGTCTTGTCATGATGACAGGACTGCCTGCTTCAGCCGTTTTGGCCATCACATCGCTTACAATCTACTCTTTGGGAGAGCACATCCAGCTAGGAATGAAAAGCTCCTTGAGCCTGCAGTATGCCCAAAAAGGCTTGGGAGGAACTTCTCTTGGAATACAATCTGCACTATCGAATTTGGGAAATGTTTTCGGTTATGTAGTAGTCATTGCTGTATTCTCATTCTTTTCAGGGGAACGCACTTTCCGTCTTATGTTTTTCATATCCTTGATCATATTGGCTGTTGGAATGGCTTTTTCCTTGAAAATGAGGCCGACAGAGGAAAGCAAAAGGGACATATCAAAATTCTATTTCAGGAAAAAGTATAAAAAATACTACATGCTTGAGGTTTTTTACGGCGCCAGAAAGCAGATATTCCTTACATTCGGCCCGTATGTCCTAATCCTGTTTTATGGGGCGAATGCCTCTGCAATAAGCCTGCTGTTCGCAATATCAGCAATCGCATGCTTCTTTGCCTCCCCTGTCGTAGGAAGGATAATCGACCGGCTTGGGTATAAAGTGGTCATGATTTCGGATACGCTGATACTTGTGATAGTCTGCTTCTTCTATGGCTTTGCCCACCATATTTTCAGCATGCATACAGCATTCATAATCTGCTCTGTAAACTACATCCTGGATGCTGTCATTTCTCTTGCATCAATGGCAAGCAGCGTATATGTTCAAGACATATCCGATTCACCTGAGGAGGTCAAGGCAACAATCAACACGGGAATATCAGTAAACCACTTCATATCGATTCTCATCGCCCTTTTCGGGGGCTGGATATGGCAGAATCTAGGAATAGAGCTGCTCTTCACCCTTTCGGCGTTCTTAGGGATCATGAACAGCATCTATGCAGCAACGATAAAGAAAAAGCCCAACTCTTAAACGAAAGAAAAACTATTTCAATTCCTTGCCGTCGCTGAAGGCCTTGCCGACCACATTTCCAAGTGCAATATAATTATGACGCACGGAGTCATATGTTATTGGACGGAGCTTCTTATAATCCACAAGCCCGTCTGGAGCCAAAACGGATTCATCTGCACTTACATTCACTATCCGTGCGACAATATTCTCCCCATCTGCTTTCACCAGCTCGCATTCCATGCACATGGGAAGCTCATTTATCACAGGAGCATCGACAAAACGGCTCTTGCTTACAGTAAAGCCTGCTTTCTCAAGCTTGTCTGGAGCATTGTTGCCGCTCACTATCCCTACAAAATCACATGATTTCAGCATGCTTTCCGTTCCAAATGAAATGGTAAGCGCCTTTCTCTTTAAGAGGTTTTTCATTGTCTTATGATCACGGCTGATGCAGAGGCAAACGGTATCATCGTTATGAATCCCGCCCCATGCAGCATTCATTGCATTCGCCCTTCCCTCCTCGTCATATGTTCCGATGATCAGTACCGGCAATGGATACATCCATGTCTTTGATCCAAAATCCTTACGCATTCATTCCTCCTGATACAACTATTATATTCTTGGAAAAATCAGATAGCAAACAGAAGAAAAACAAAAAGGAAATAGTTTTTGAAATAATACATCAAAATAGCAGGGCTTGAAAGAAAGTACGGAATCATACTATAGTAATAGTACTATTTCGTACTTTTTAGTTTAAGAAAACATCATATTAGGAGGCCTCTGTATGCCATGTGTCAGCATGGGATCGCACTTTACGTATGCGTCTTTGATCCGTCTTACATTCCCTTCTGTAATTATGCTTGTGTTTTCCTCGATTTACGGTGTGGTGGACGGATTCTTTGTTTCAAATTTTGTCGGAAAAACCGCATTTTCCGCAGTTAATTTCATAATGCCTTTTCTAATGGCCCTGGGTTCCTTCGGGTTCATGTTCGGCACCGGCGGAGGAGCATATATAGCTAAGAAAATGGGAGAAGGAGATGATAAGAAAGCAAACGACGTCTTTTCCATGCTGGTTTGCTTTTCCATTGTCTTTTCCTTTGTTCTTACATTTTTAGGACTTGTTTTTCTCAGGCCGCTTGCAATTTTGCTCGGGGCAGAAGGAGTTCTTCTTGAAGACTGCATAAGATATGCAAGGATTCTTCTTATCGGAATTCCAGCATTCATTCTCCAGTATGAATTCCAATGTCTTTTTGCAACTGCTGGAAAACCTAAGCTCGGGCTGTACACTACTCTTGCCGCAGGCATTGCAAATATTGCACTTGATGCGCTTTTCATTGCAGTGCTGGACTGGAAAATCGAGGGAGCTGCGGCGGCAACGGTCATCAGCCAGTGCATAGGAGGCTTCATTCCTCTTATTTACTTTGGAAAGAAGAACAGCAGCCTGCTAAGAATAAGAAGAGCGCGCTTTGATAAAGAAGCCATGATCAAAATCTGCACAAACGGCTCTTCTGAGCTTATGAGCAACATATCCACATCGCTTGTCAACATGCTTTATAATATCCAGCTGCTGAAATATGCTTCTTCTGACGGTGTTGCAACCTATGGGGTGCTGATGTATGTCAATCTCGTCTTTCTTGCGCTCTTCATCGGATATTCCGTAGGATCGGCGCCGGTAATAAGCTTTAGCTATGGTGCAGGAAACAAAGCTGAACTCAAGAGCCTTCTGAAAAAGAGCCTCGTAGTGATATCCGTTTCAGCCATGGTAATGGTCTTATCTTCCTATATCCTTTCAAGTCCGCTTTCAAAACTTTTCGTTGGATATGACGAGGCGCTATGCAGTATGACTGTACACAGTTTAAAGATATTTTCATTATCGTTCCTGTTCTCAGGCTTCTCGATATTCTCTTCTTCCTTTTTCACCGCATTGAATGACGGAGTAACCTCTGCGCTGATTTCTTTTTTGCGAACCCTGGTATGCCAGACGGCTGCAGTTTTGCTATTGCCGCTTATCTTTGGAATCGAAGGGATATGGTTCTCGATAATTGCAGCCGAGGCATCGGCTGTTGCAATCTCTCTTTTCTTCCTCATCATTAAAAACAAAAAATACGGATACTGGTAATCAGAGCGTTCTTACCTTTTTTTTAAGACATTCAAGAAACTTCTCGGAAAGCTCGAAATACCGCACCATATCCTTTTGGGACCAGGAATCTAGGATCTCGTTCTCAATTTCGATGATCTTTCCTGCCGTCTCAGAAGCCAAGTGCATCCCCTTTTCGGTCAGGCATACGTTTTTTGACCTTCCATCCACAGCCTCAAGATATACGATACCCTCTCTTTCAAGCCTGCGCAGCGCCGAATTTACTGTCTGCTTGCTCAGCCCCGTGCTTTTGACAATCTGATTGAGAGGACAGCTTTTTCCGATCGTACAGATTGAATACAGGATCATGCAGACGCTGTCGGATATTCCGAGCCTGAAAGAGGCCTCATGATACAAGGCGTCGGTTTCGCTAATGATATGATTAAGCCTTTTGAGACTTTTTGAAACTACATCGGACATGGCCTCTCCGCTGATATTTTATAAAAAAAGATTATACAGCATAAAGCATAAAAAAAAGAAAGAAAATAAAAACTTAGCTGCATTCATCCTGTTTTCTTGTTCCCCTGCCCTTTCTCTGATAGAATCAGCTTATGAAATGTCCAAGATGCGGGTCCTTGACGGACAAGGTTATCGAATCCCGCCCGGGAAGGGATGGGATGTCCATCAGAAGGCGCAGAGAGTGCACCGAATGCGGTTGCCGCTTCACATCCTATGAGAGGGTCGAATTGAAACCGATCATAGTCATAAAAAAGAGCGGAAAGCACCAGGCCTTCGACATAAACAAGGTTGAGCATGGAATCAGAGTATGCACCGAAAAGATCAACATCGATCCGGAGGAGCTTCAGAAAACCCTAGTAAACATCGAAAACAGGATTACCGATCTTGCCGGTGCTAAAAGGACGATCACCAGCACGATGATCGGAGAAGAGACTCTTAAGGAGCTTTATAAGCTGAACCCTGTGGCTTATGTACGGTTTGCCGCTGTATACAGAGCATTCGACAATGTCGGGCAGTTCATAAGCGAAATAGAAAAGATAGCCCGCGAAAGCAAGAACGAGAAATAGCTTAGTTCCTGGCGTCGAACCATTTTCCAGTCTGGCTCATCTCGATTTCATCATTCAGATGCTCAGGCGTCAATATCTCGTTCGCACAATCGAGGCAGAAGTTGTCCGTCATCCCGGCAACATAGTCGATTATCATCCTCTTATCGCTCTTTTCTTTTTCAATATAAACAGGGTACATGTCCCGGATATGGTTGTAAAAACCGGCGCTCAGCATGTTCTTCTCCCGCAGATATCCGTCCTCATCCAGGCCATATGAAGAATATATTTCCTCCAGATAGTCTACGATGAGGTTTATAAGCCTTGTGAAGTACCTCGTGTATCCATTTAAAATCGAGCTTCTATAGATATTCTCATAATTGAAGGTGCTGAATGCAGCGACCGCCTCAAACACTTCGTCGCTGAATCCTATGCCCTCTTTTGAGTCTGCCCCTTTTATCAGATCCTCTACAAGAGCATTGATGATTTCGCTATTGTTTCGTCCAAGCCTTTTTATTACGATCTCAGGAAGCTCCTTACCCTTGAGTATGCCAAGGCGTGTTGCATCCTCAAAATCACGTCCAAGATACGCAATCAAATCTGAAAAGCGGACCACAGCCCCCTCGTATGTGGCGGGAATAAGCCCTTTGCGGCTGTGTATAGATGAAAGATCCTTCAGCTCGAATGTGGGTTTTATCCTGCGCCTGACATCCTCCCCGTTATGGCATACGATGCCGTCTCGCACCGCATATGTCAGATTCAGCCCCCTGCCGTTGTCTGCAAGGAAAGTAACGACGCGCAGCGAATTGATCTCGTGCTCAAATTCCCCTAGCCCGCGCTCTTGGCTCAATTTTCCAATAATCTTTTCTCCCACATGGCCAAACGGAGTATGCCCCAGATCATGCCCCATTCCTATGGCCCAGGCAAGCTCGGTGTCCAGTCCCAATGGCCGGCAGATCGTGCTTGCAATAGAAGCCACATGAAGCACATGCTCCATCCTGGTGCAGATATGGTCGTTGCTAGGAGCAAAAAACACCTGGGTCTTATGTTTCAGCCTTCTGAATGGGGATGAATGGATTATCGCGGTCGTATCCCTGTAGTATTCGCCCCTGACATCCTCCCTTCTGGCTCTTTCCCGGCTCTTGAGTTCTTTGGAAAATCTTTCTTCTGCGCTATAATCTAACATGGTTTCTTTTTTTACCGCCTTACTTATGATATCATAGCAATCAAGGAGATAAAAGGTTTTGTTCGTCTACGCTGTTCCTATGGTTTCCCTTCTTCTGGTGCTGATGGCCACGTTGACATGCTTTAGGTTCATAATTTCCAGACAGGGAGCCTATTGGCTGCTGCCCTGCCTGATTTCATTCATATTCACCGTTGAGAATTTCAATACCATATTGGATCTTTCAAACAATCCAAGCGGCTACAATCCCCAGTCTTTCAATTCAATCGCACCTCTGTTGATAGCAATCATGTGGTACATGATGATCATAGGATTCCACTATGCTCTGCGCTACAAAGTAGATATAAACAAATACCGTAACGAGAACAGGAAGAACAGAACGGAGGCAAAGTACATCGAAAAGCTTGAAAGACGGAAGCAGCAGAAGGAATTCCGTATTTATCAGCAGAACAGCGCCTACTCGCATCAAAAGCCTGAAATATACTCAAAAAAGGACGAGCAGAACTGGAGCGACCTCTTTTCGGACTGAGCTTGCCTTGAACGGTTTTCCATATTTTGGTAAAATTCTCCTTTATGGGAAATTTAAGCGGACACATTTTCATATCCGGGATAAAGCATTCCGGAAAAACGACCTTTGCCCGTCTTCTGGCCGATAAGTATAAAAGGCCTTTTATAGATTCGGATGATTTGGTGCTTGAGAAAATAAAACCTTATTCAGTAAGGGAATATTATCAGAAATACGGAAAAGGCCATTTTATGGCGATGGAAGAGGAAGCCGTCAAGGAGTTCTTGAATGGCAGCAATGGAATGTTCTTTTTGAGCCTTGGAGGCGGAGCATGCGACAACAATGGTCTCATGGACCTGGTCAAAAAGAATGGAAAACTGATCTATTTGGTAAGAGATGAAAAAGACATGCTGGATGTTATACTCAGACATGGCCGCCCTGCCTTTCTCGATCCAAAGGATCTAAATGGCAGCTTCCATAAGCTCTATCTGGAAAGGGATGAAAAATACAGGTCTTATGCAGATCTCGTCATCGATATGGGACCTTATCGGGACCGCATCGAAACTCTTGACATGCTCGTAAAAAAACTGGAGGAGGCGGCATTATGAGTGCAAATACTTTTGGAAACCAGTTCAGGGTGACAACCTTTGGGGAATCACATGGCATGGCCTTGGGATGCATTATAGATGGATGCCCTTCAGGAATCAGGATCGACGAGGAATTCATACAGGCGGAAATGGACCGCAGGCGTCCTGGAGGCACAAAGATAGGGACTGCACGCAACGAGAAAGACAGGATAAGCATCCTCAGCGGAGTTTACGAGGGCCTTACTACAGGCACACCGATTGCAATGATCCTTTTCAATGAGAACCAGAAAAGCAATGACTATGACAGCCTGAAGGATATTTTCCGTCCTGGACATGCGGACTATACATATTTCAAGAAATATGGAATAAGGGATCCTCGTGGAGGAGGACGCTCTTCTGGCCGCGAGACAAGCGCGAGGGTTGCAGCAGGAGCAATTGCAAAGCTGGTCTTGAAGAGCTATGGAATCAAAATAGACGCGGCAATCAGAAGCGTCAAGGACATCATGATCGATGGGCCCTTCATTCCGCCATTCTCTCCTCCTCTTTTTACTGTGAACAAATCCAAAGATGAGGAAATACTTCAGCTGATAGAAAAGACGAAGGCAGAGCTCGACAGCATCGGCGGGACGATAGAATGTCATATTTCAGGCGTGCCCGCAGGGCTTGGCGATCCGGTTTTTGATAAGGCAGAGGCTTTGCTTGCACATGCAGAAATGAGCATAGGAGCGGTAAAAGGGATTGAATTCGGACTTGGGTTTTCATCCACGCTCATCAGTGCAAGCAGCATGAACGACCAGATGGATGAAAACGGATTCATCACCAACAATGCAGGCGGCATCCTCGGAGGGATCACCACGGGAGAAGAAATCATCTTCCGCTTGGCTGTTAAGCCGACTCCTTCCATTGCAAAAGAACAGAAAACCGTGGATACGGAAGGCAGAGAAAGGATAATCAGCATTTCAGGACGGCATGATGTTACAGTTCTGGTGCGCATTATCCCTGTAGTCGAAGCAATGGCTGCGATAACAACGCTTGATATGATATTGGAAAATCTGAAGTATGAACGATAAGCCACTTCTTATACAAAGCGACAGGACCGTCCTCTTAGATCTCTATAGTCCCCATGCCGAAGAGGCACGAAGGGATATCATCCCTTTCTCCGAGCTTGTGAAATCTCCGGAGCATATGCATACATACACCATCACCCCGCTTTCGCTATGGAACGCGGTCAGTGCAGGCATTGATGCAGATGAGATACTTCTTCGTCTGGACAGATGGTCAAGATATGATATAGATGAAAGGATCATCTTTTTTATACGGGATACAGCTGGCAGATACGGGGATTTCATCCTTGAAGAGGCAGAAGAAGGGAAAATGAGGCTTATTGTCAAAAGGCGTCTCTTTTTCATGCAGCTGCAAGCCTCCAGAACTATGGCGAAATATCTCTACCCCGACGGCCAGGCCTCTTTTTTGATCAACAGCCTCGACAGGGGCAAAGTCAAGGTAGAGCTTATAAAGATGGGTTTTCCTGTCGATGACAGGATTCCTCTAAAAAAAGGAGAGCCGGTGCCGATGAAGCTGAAAGCATCGCTATCGGTAAGGCAATACCAGATGGATGCGGTCTCATCTGTATTGGGAAACGGGGAAAAAGGAACTGGCTATGGAACAGTTGTGCTTCCATGCGGAGCAGGAAAAACGATTGTCGGCCTTGTGATGATGTCAAAGCTTCAGACCAGGACGCTCATTCTTGCCCCGAATGTCACATCGGTGCATCAATGGATGAATGAGATATCATCAAAAACGGACATACCATCTGAGCTTGTCGGGGAATATTCTGGAGAAAAGAAGGAAATTAAACCGATAACGGTATGCACATACCAAATTCTCACCTATCGCAAGAATGAAGAGGAAGAATACAAGCACTTCAGCCTGCTCAAGGATGGCAACTGGGGGCTTATCATCTATGATGAGGTGCATATGCTTCCCGCTCCGGTATTCCGCATCACCGCCGAACTGCAGAGTGTGTACAGGCTTGGGCTTACAGCCACTCTCGTCAGAGAAGATGGCAGGGAAGACGAGGTATTCAGCCTCGTGGGCCCAAAGAGATTCGATACGCCATGGGCAGATCTTGCAGAAAAAGGTTTCATAGCCAAAGCATGGTGCCATGAGATAAGGATTTCCCTGCCAGAGGAGCTTGAAGTAGCTTATGCGCTTGCCCAAAAGAGGGAAAAATACCGCATCGCAAGCGAGAATCCCAAAAAGCTTGAGATTATAGGCAGGATAATCAAGAGGCATGAGGAAGATCAGATTCTTGTCATCGGCCAATATCTTGATCAGCTGAAGGAGATATCCCATGCATATTCATGGCCGATAATAACAGGCACCACGACGAATGCAAAAAGGGATGAGCTTTATGAAGCATTCCGCAAAAAGCAAGTAAGGGTGCTGGTTGTATCCAAGGTTGCAAACTATGCGATCGATCTTCCAGATGCATCGGTGGCGATCCAGGTATCCGGAACATTCGGCTCCAGGCAGGAGGAGGCGCAGCGGCTGGGAAGGATATTGAGACCCAAAAACCGTGACAGCCATTTCTATACGATTGTCACCGAGTATTCCGAAGAGGAGGATTTTGCAACCAACAGGCAGAAATTCCTCTCTGAACAAGGATACAGCTACGATTTGGAAAGGATGGATTGATGAACACAGAAATCCTTGCTTTGACAAAAGCCCTTTATCTGGCAAATCCCGATGCCGGTAATAAGGAGCTGGAACAGTTTTATATACAAAACCTCTCAAAAATCGCCGCACTTGCAAACGACGAGGAGGCCTTGATAGTTTCTGCAATCAGGATTGCCCGCAGGCTGTCAAAAGAAGATATCAGAAGCATGTTTTCCGATGTTAAAGATACGATGCTTGACAATATGGAGCTCCGGGGCCTTATAAAATCGGATGAGGAAGGCTTCTGTACGGCAAATTGTCTGCAGATTGCATCGCTTTACCCCCTTCTTGGTATTGAATATTCATCAGGAGCAAAAAAAAGAAGAGCTGATGAGCTTTCGAAGATAATACTTTGCAGGATCGGCTCTGAAAGCATCGGGCTAAGGGAATTAAGATCGTTTTTCACTTACAAAGGAGAGGAGAATACACAGCTTTTCCCATATCTTGAGCAGGATGAGATCGAGAAAGCTTTTCTTGCAACTCTCTTTTCACTTATCAAGCTGAATGTTGTCGAGGATGGGGAGCGCAGGCTTAAAGTAAACTTTAAGCTTCTGAAATCCTTTTTAGATCTCGATACGCTCTGCATGTATTCATATCTGCTCTGGCCTGAGCTTGATGGGCAGGAAAGAAAAAACAGCATCAGGTTTCTCAACCTGCTCTTTTTGTGCGGTACTGTCAAAAAAGACGATCTTCCTTCACTTATAAAAAGGATTTCCATATTATCTTCTTTCCAAATGGACGATCCTGAACCCCTATTTTCCTTCCTTCTTCTTGCAGAGGATGAAGAAGGAAACGTATATGTGCGTTCTGGTGAAAACAGCACAGAAAGGGAGATCGGCATATCCAGCGATTACAGCATCAGCGTCATTGGGAGAACACCCTCGATAATCTTCCTCACTTCATCTGCCGTACAGCAGGACAGGATGAAAATCTACAAGATGGACCGCCACAGCATAAGGACTGCATTCAATCTTAATATGGATGCTGATGCGGTCATCGAGGAGCTGAAAAGGTATTCCAACGGGCTTTCAAGCGAGATGCTGTTCGAGCGCATACGTTCCTGGTACAGGGAATACTCCAGAATAAGAATATCCCGCGGCATGATACTGATGACAGATCAGAGGAGTGCAAACATCCTCTCCTCCATCCCCTCTTTCATGGAGCATGTCATCAAGGACAGCGGCAACGGATTTTTCCTCATGAACGAAAATGGAGAAGATGAATGGCGCAGGATACTCGAAAAGGGAGGCTTTGAGCTGCTTGCAGAACCGGATGGGCCCGAGTTTGAGAAAAATAAAAAAGAAGATAGGCAGTTTTCCAACCAGCAGGTCACTCCTATTTTGATTAATGAAAAACGGCAGATCGAGTATAAAAGAGAACTAAGGGAGACTGTATTGGATGAAGCAGAAGAAAAGGATATCAGCATAAGGAGCCTGAAGAACCTTTTAATCAGATCCGGGATGATCTGCAATAAAAAGATGCTTTGCTGCGACCTTCCTTTTTTAGAAAGAGATGCATTTGACTACCAAGAAAAACTCCGTCTGATACAATACGCATACCGCAACCGCGAATTCTGCCTGCAGGTGGAGAACCACCGCGGACAGAGTGCGATAGGACGAGTAGAGATGGTTGAGGAATTCACAGATGGAGACCACATGGTCCTTGGACGCAAAGTCCTCAATATCTCCAGGCTTTACAAGGTCAGGCTTATTCCTGCTGCGTATCTGACATACCCGAGTCGACCCAATACGGATAGTGATAGCCGGAAAACGCCTCGAATTGAAGCTTGCCCTGCTCAAGAAGCATCTCAGATCCGAAATGAAGACGGCAGCCAGCCTTCTGTGCCTCTTTAAGGAATTTGGTCATGTGCGGCTTGTATATGATGTCGTACGCGATTTCCTTTTCTGTGAAAACAAAACCTTCGACAGGGTTTTCATCAAAATGAGGATAAAGCCCTACACTGGTAGTCTGCACCACCAGATCCACCTGGCCTGAGTACTTATTGGCATTATCCAAGGTATCGTAGGAACATACGTTCAGTTTTGCAATCTTCTCAGCATGGCTTAATGTCCTGTTGAGAATCGTTACCTTGACCCCGTAATTCCTTAATGCCCAAACAATGGCCTTGCTTGCTCCGCCTGCGCCGATCACAAGAGCGGATTTTATCCTACCCTCCTCGATGTCTTTCAAAAGCGGATGAATGAAGCCGTAATAATCGGTGTTTATTCCCTTCCACATCCCGGGCACCCTGACAACCGTATTGCAGGAACCGATCTGCTTTACTTCCCTGGTAATGTTTCCAAGATAAGAAAGCACATCGACTTTGAACGGGACTGTGACAGAAAAGCCGCGCATCTTTATCTGCTCGGCAAAAGAGAAGAAGCTTCTGACGTTATCAACAAGAAATGGAACATAAACAGCATTGAAGTTGATTGCTTGGAAACCTCGGTTATGCATGACAGGGGACGCAGAATGCATGACAGGGTTTCCTATTATCCCATATATCGCCGTACGCTCATCCACCTTATCCGCCCTGTAAAGCTGCTTCAGCACCTTTGGAGGTATCTGTCCGGGGGCCACCTCGTCATCGCTTGCAAAAGTAAGGATGGAGCCAAGCCTTTTGTAAAGGATCCTGGTGCAGATGCCGAATTCTCCCATTCCAATGACAATCTTATCCACACCGGCAAGCTCTTCCTGTATCCTGAAAAGAGTCAGGACATCGGAAAAGCTTCTCAATTTGACTGCTATCTTTGCTACATCGCCCCTGCTGGAAAGATGAAATATCTTGGAAAAAATATCATCGGGAACTTTTTCAAAATCATGCATGCTGCGGATGATTTTCACACCTCTTTCCCTTGCCTTGATCTCGACATCATTTTTCTTAATATCATCCTCAAGGTCTATATATGCAAAGTCGCCATCCAAGGCCTTGAGAAGAATGTCCCTTCTTGATCTCTCCGGCAGATCGCATTTCCCGCCATCCTGAACTCTTCGGAGAGTAAGGATGACAGGGATGTCCACCATGGAAGGAAACTCCTTGGCCCTTTTCTGTTCCTTCTGATCGAGCAGATCGACTCTTAGCTCGCAGATATCGATATATTCTCTATTTTTAACAACAGACGCCTTGCAGCTCTCAAGCGTGCGTCCGCCCAGGGTAAGACAAATCATCCCCCCTCCTTGAATTTAACTGGAAATCTTGATATTTAATGATAACGACAACTAAGGTAAGGTTCAATAAAAAATGAAAAATTTGCAGGTATCGGATCTTACGCTTTCCTTTGGGGAAAGAAAGATCCTTGACAATATAAGCTTCACGCTTTCAGAAACATCCAGATCCGCACTTGCTGGAGCAAACGGTTCGGGCAAGTCCACCCTATTCAAAACTCTTGCTGGACTTTTGGAAGCAGACAGCATGAACCTTTCCCTTACCAAAGATTCCAGGATCGCATATCTTCCACAGTCCGATATCGTCTTCAGCAGTGAAACAGTGTATGAAGCTGCAGAGAAAGGCTACGACAGATTCAAGGGGCTTTTGGCTGAGCTTGAAGAACTGGAAGAAAGCCTGGCTTTGGATGATGGCAAGCAGATAAAACGTGCACAGAGAATCAGCGAGATACACGATGAGCTGAGCGAAAGCGGCTACTATGACAGGAAAAGCAGGATAGAGACAATCCTGATGGGCCTTGGCTTCCATACCTCTGATTTCTCAAGAGCAGCAGGAACATTCTCAGGCGGATGGCAGATGAGAATAGCTTTGGCAAAGATCCTGATAGAGGACCCCGATTTCCTCCTTTTGGACGAGCCAACGAACTATCTGGATATAGAAGCAATGACCTGGCTCGAAGACTATCTTTCTTCTTTCGAGGGAGGTCTGATGCTGGTTTCCCACGACCAGGATTTTTTGGACAGCACTGTAAACGAGGTTTTCGAGCTTTTTAATGGAAAGCTTAAAAGATATCCTGGAAATTACACAAAATATCTTGAAGTAAGACAGCAGGAGATCGAAGCTCTTGAAAAGGCATATAAGAGGCAGCAGGAAGAAATAGAAAAGACCGAGCAGTTCATAGAGAAATTCCGCTATAAGGCTACAAAAGCAAAGCAGGTGCAGTCCAGGATCAAAATGCTTGAAAAAACCGAGCTTATTGAAATTCCTGCACATCTGAAAAAAATCTATTTTTCTTTTCCTGATTGTGAAAGAAGCGGAAACGATGTGCTTATCATCGAAAACCTTAAAAAGGCTTACGGAACGAATGTGATCTATTCAGGGTTCTCCTTCACAGTCAACCGCGGCGAGCGTCTTGCCATCACCGGCAGAAACGGCGCGGGCAAATCAACCCTTTTAAGGATTCTTGCCGGCCAGGATAAAATGTACGAGGGCTCGGTACGTCTAGGCTCGAACGTAAAAACCGGATATTTTGCGCAAGATGCGGAAAACACTCTCACTGCTGGAAATACAGTCCTTGAAGAGATCGAGAGCGTTGCCGATACTTCTGATATCCCAAAAGTCAGGAACATGCTTGGTGCTTTCCTTTTTCAGGACGATGATGTGTTTAAAACGGTCAATGTGCTTTCAGGTGGGGAAAAATCAAGGCTTTCGCTTTTGAAAATCCTCATGCATCCGGCCAATCTGCTTCTGCTTGATGAGCCGACAAACCATTTGGACATCAACAGCAAGGAAGTGCTGCTGAAGGCCATGAAGGAATATGGCGGCACTGCCGTTTTCGTAAGCCATGACAAGCATTTCATAAGCAACCTCGCAACAAAAATTCTCTATTTAAGCGAAGAGGGACCGGAATTTTTTGAAGGAGACTGGGAATACTTCAATTACAAGCTCAAGCAGAAGGAAGAGGAATTTTCCGTCGTAAAGAAAACAGATGCCAGCTATCAAGAAAAGAAAAATGTTTTACAGCTTTCCCATGAGCAGATAAAAGTGCTCAGAAATAAGAAGAAATCCTTAAAAAGGGAAATAGAGGAAATAGAGGACAGCATCAAAAGGATAGAAGATGATATTGCTGAGCTCGAAGGAGAGAGCATGAAAAGCGAAAACTACTCTGATGCGCTCAAGATAACTGCAATCCTTGCCAAAAAGAAAGACAAGGAAAGGGAAAAGGAAGAAAAGGAAAATCTGTGGCTGGAAAAAACGATGCTTTTGGAGCAATACAATGAACAGGATAAATGAACCGGATGAACTGCAGCTAAAATTCTCAAAACGCTTTCCTCGCCTGATGCTGGCCTCCTCATCGGCCAATAGAAAAGGCCTTCTAGAAGCCGGAGGCTCAGCTGTTGAGATATTCATTCCTGATGCGGACGAGACGAAAAAAGGTTCGACTTTTATCAGCATTGTGGAAAACATCGCTGCCAAAAAACTTGATGCATACCTCTCCTCTTCCGCATTCAGACCGGATATCCCGGCAATCGCAGCAGATACGCTGGTGCTTTTTTCAAATTCCCTCCTCGGAAAACCTGCTGATTATCAAGATGCCAAGAGAATGCTGAAAATGCTTTCAGGAAATAAGCACAGCGTAATCAGCGCAGTAGGACTTTTTCTGCCAGGAGGAGGGAAAAAGGTTTTCTCCGATGTGGCAGAAGTTTATTTCAAAAGTCTTGATGAAAATGAGATCGATGCCTATTTAGAAACAGGAGAATGGTGCGGTGCAGCCGGTGCATACAGACTCCAAAAAACAGGGTACAAGCTCGTTGAACATATTTCAGGGGACTGGACAACGGTTGTCGGACTTCCTCTTGAAAGAATCTTGAAGGAGAGTCAGGCCATTTCAGAGTAATGCTCTATTCCCAGCTCAAGGATTTTATGGATGTGCTCGTCGTTAAGGCGGTAGATAGCCATCTTGCCGTCTTTGCGGAACCTGACCAGCCTGTTTTGCCGAAGCACCTTCAGCTGCTGGGATATCGCAGACTGGCTCATCAGAAGCGCATCGGCTATCGTGTTTACCGACGCCTCTCCCTTCTCATCCAGAAAAAATAATATTTTCAGCCGGGTAGTATCTCCAAACAGTTTATAAAAATCAGCAAGATCGGAGATATCCTCATCTGCAAGATTCAATGTTTCCATGGATAAAATATAACCCGAAATAATTAATATTGTTAAGTGTATTTGTTTATTTATCCTTTTTAGGCTATACTCATATCATGTTCAAGAAAATAGGTTTTATCGGAATCGGAGTAATGGGAAAAAGCATGGCCGCCCATCTTATGGATGCATACGGCCCGATCCTTATATACTCCAGGACAAAAAGCAAAGCTGAAGATCTGATTTCACGTGGTGCGATCTGGAAGGACAGTGTGAAAGAGATCGCACAGGAAGCAGACCTCATCTTTACTATCGTAGGATATCCAAGCGATGTCGAAAGCGTTTATCTTTCTGAGGACGGTTTGGTAAAGAATGCAAAGGAAGGCACTTTCTTCTGCGATATGACGACAACCACGCCAAGTTTGGAGATGAAAATTGCCGAGCAAGCCGACAAGAGAGGTTGCAAGTTCTTTGATGCTCCTGTGAGCGGAGGGGATGTGGGTGCAAGAAATGCCACCCTCACCATCATGCTCGGAGGGGATAAGGATTCTCTTAAAGACATTCTCCCCTACCTTGAGAAAATGGGCAAAAGCATCAATTACATGGGAAAGGCTGGAATGGGCCAACACACGAAGATGTGCAACCAGATAGTCATTTCTGGAACGATGATAGGCGTCTCTGAAGCTCTGGTCTACGGGAAAAAAGCAGGTCTTGACGTACCTGCGATGATCGATGCGATCCGCCCGGGAGCGGCAGGATGCTGGACGCTGGACAATCTTGCGCCAAGAGTGGTGAAAAATGATTTTGCACCAGGATTCATGATCGACCATTTCATCAAGGATATGAAAATAGCCTTGGAAGAAAGCAAAGCCATGAACCTCGATCTTAAAGGGCTCGCCCTTGTTGAAAAGCTTTACGAAAAACTGCAGGAAGAAGGATACGGCAAAGACGGTACGCAAGCCCTTGTGAAAGCTGTTGAAGCTACAGCAAAGGAGGTTTGAATGCTCAACCTCGAAGAAAAGAAGAAGGCAAAACTCATCTTCCCTGATGGAAAGGAGTATGAGCTCAATGTAATGACGGATACAATGGGTGACAAGTCTGTGGATATCACAAACCTGCGTAAGGACACAGGCTATATCACTTATGATCCGGGATTTGTCAACACAGGCTCATGCATGTCCAAAATATGCTATATCAATGGTGAAAAAGGCATACTTCGTTACAGGGGATATGATATTGAGGACCTTGTCGAGCACTGCGACTTCATCGAGGTGGCATACCTGCTCGTCAAGGGCACGCTTCCAAATACCGCAGAAAGAATCAACTATCAGAAGCTTTTGAACAAGCATTCGCTTCTGCATGTGAACATGAGGGATTTTTTCCGGGCTTATCCTCATGACGGACACCCCATGGGAATCCTTTCAGCAATGGTCGCATCTCTTTCTGCGTTCTATCCGGAATTGGAAGAAAAAGATCCTGAGGAGAATATCGACCTCACCGTTACAAGACTTCTTTCAAAGATGAGGACGATTGCAGCCTTCACTTACAGACAGATGAACGGGCTGCCATATGTGGAACCGCAGTACAACTACTCATACTGTGCGAATTTCCTTAACATGATGTTCTATTCAAGTGTTAACAACTACACTCCGGATCCTCTCCATGTCCAGGCGCTTAACAAGCTTTTGATCCTGCATGCAGACCATGAGCAGAACTGCTCCACAAGTGCAGTGCGGCTTGTCGGTTCTTCAGAAGCCAACCTTTATGCTTCGGTTGCCGCTGGCTGCTGCGCCCTCTGGGGAAGCAAGCACGGCGGGGCGAACCAAGCGGTGATGGACATGCTTCAGAAGATCCATCAGGAAGGAATGAGCATAGACGAAGTCATCGCTAAGGCCAAGGATAAGAACGACAGCTTCCGCCTTTCCGGTTTCGGGCACAGGGTTTATAAAACCTTCGATCCAAGGGCAAAGATTGCAAAACAGATCTGCAAGCAGATTTTATCTCAATCGGAAGGTAGCGATCCGCTTCTTGATATCGCTTTGGAAATCGAGGAGCGCGCTACTCATGACGATTATTTCATTGAACGGAACCTTTATCCGAATGTCGACTTTTATACAGGCCTCACCTTCCATGCAATGGGCATACCGGTATCTATGTTCACAGTGCTCTTTGCAATGGGCAGGCTTCCTGGCTGGATAGCCCACTATCTTGAATGGAGGCACGATCCGTATCAGAAGATCGGACGTCCTCGTCAAGTTTATTCAGGACCGACGATGAGAAAGGTGGTCCCGATAAACGAGAGATGATGAAAGATCTCTTTTTATCAGATATGTGCTTTTAGCCATCACGCGCTCCAAGATCAACTTGGGGCGTGTTTTTTAATTTATCTTGAAAAAACAGCAGTAATTGTGTACGACAATTTTTACATTAAGTTTTTCTGATGCATTGATTGATGCAAAGAACCAGAATTTTATGGAGAAAGCAACATGATCAAGCCTAAACACCTTGAAAGAGGAGATAAGGTAGCAATCGTTTCGTTATCACGAGGAATGATTGGAGAGGAAATGTTTGTTCATAAATATGAACTTGCAAAAAAGCGTTTGGAAGAATACGGATTAGTGGTTGTAGCTATGCCCAATGCATTAAAAGGAATCGACTATCTGTATCGGCATCCGGAAGCAAGGGCGAAGGATTTGATGGACGCATTTCGAGATCCAGAGATTAAAGCGGTGTTTAATGCCATTGGCGGTGATGATGCAATCAGGCTTTTGCCATATATTGACTTTGATGTTTTAAGGAACAATCCTAAGATATTTACAGGCTTTTCAGATTCCACAACAAATCATTTCATGATGTACAAGGCCGGCCTGGTCTCTTACTACGGATTGTCGGTCATGAATAACATTGCAGAGTATGGGGCCATCAACGAGTACACGAAATACGCAATGGAAAAAACCTTGTTTACTCCCCAAGATAAACTTGAAATTTTTTGCAGTGATTTTTGCAGCTATGAAAAAGACAAGATTTGGTGGAAAGAAGCAAATATGAATCTATCTACACCTCGTTACCCCAACACAGGCTACGAAATCATACAAGGAAGCGGGAAAGTGACAGGCGAGCTATTGGGTGGATGCATAGATGTATTTCCAGAATTGCTTGGAACTCCTTTGTGGCCTTCATTAGACCAATGGAAAGGCAAGCTTCTGCTGATAGAGACAAGCGAAGCTGATATGCCTGAAATGGTTCTATGCTGGCTTTTACGTAATTTACAAGCCCAAGGAATATTGCACGCTATCAACGGAATCATTGTAGGAAAACCTGCAGTAGAAGAAAAGCTTGAAAAGTATAAGGATGTATATAAGCAGGTTGTAGGATTTGAGGCAAAATTGCCAGACCTTCCAATCCTGTACAATGTTAATGTGGGCCATGCATATCCTATTGGTGTTTTTCCGTTGGGTCTGAGATACGAAATTGATTGTGATAACAGAACATTCACTTTGCTAGAGTGTGCAACAATATGACTATAGGCGAATTTCAGATAAAGAAATAGTCTGCACCGATGAAACTGGAAGCTATGACTCTGATATCAAAAACAGTTTCATTGTTTTACGAGAACCAATAAAATACAAAAACAGGTATGACCGAAATCATGCCTGTTTTAGGAAATTCGCTTATTGATATTTTGCCACCACCAATACTTTACAAAGAATTTTTTTCAATCGCAAAGATGCCTTAAACCAAGCTTATAAGGTATTGGCAGAAATCCTTAGTGCCAAGAAGCTCGGCCTTTCCTCCCTCTTTTTTGATCAGGGTATAAAAATCCGATGTAACACAACCTGAAGAAATAGCCTTATTAACAATCAAAAGCACCTTATCTGCTGCTTCTGTCCATCCGATATAGCGCAGCATCATCTCGGCAGATAGGATTATAGATAATGGATTGACAATATCTTTTCCAGCAATATCGGGGGCAGTTCCATGCGTTGCTTCAAAAATGGCGCATCCGGTATCGTAATTGATATTTGCTCCTGGAGCAATTCCGATGCCGCCGACCTCAGCAGCAAGAGCATCGGAAACATAATCCCCATTCAGATTTAAAGTCGCAATGACATCGTAAGCTTCCGGTTTGAGAAGAATGTTCTGCAAGAAGGCATCGCAGATGCAATCCTTTATCTCAAAATCCTCAAGCCCTTCTCTTTTGATGACACAGCGTCCATCTTCCATAATTGCACCGAATTCATCCTTTGCAAGCTGGTAGCCCCATTCTCTAAAACCACCTTCGGTGAATTTCATTATATTTCCTTTATGAACTAATGTCAGATTACGTCTGTTGTTCTGAAGACCATACCTGAGTGCAGCTCTGATCAGCCGTTTGCTGCCTTCCGGGCTTACTGGCTTAATACCAATTGCACTTGTCTCTGGAAACCTTATCTTATTGACCCCCATCTCATTTTCCAAGAAAGAGATCACCTTGAGGGCATCTTCACTGCCGCTTCTCCACTCGATTCCTGCATATATATCCTCAGTATTTTCCCTGAAGACGACCATATCGACATTTTCAGGATGTCTTACAGGAGATGGAACACCTTTGAAATAAACCACAGGGCGCTGGCAGACATATAAATCCAATTGCTGGCGCAATGCCACATTAAGGCTCCGCATTCCTTTTCCGACAGGAGTCTGAAGCGGCCCTTTGATAGCGACAAGGCAATCCTTGATGCATTTCAATGTACGCTCAGGCAGATTTGTGCCAACCTGCTCAAATGCTTTTCCGCCCGCAAGGACCTCTTCCCATTCGATTCTTCTCTTGCCCCCATATACAGAGGATACGACAGCATTGACCACCTTTATCATGCAAGGGGTGATTTCGCTCCCGACTCCGTCGCCTTCGATATATAGGATCGTAGGAATATCAGGTACTGCAAGTTTTCCGTTTTCACAAGTGATTTTAGCCATAATCAACCTTCAATCATATTAAGTCTTCCACCGGCAAGAAGCATCTTCTTCTGTTCTTCCGTGGCAAAAAGGGAAAGAGGAATCTTTATTCCCTTGGTCTTATCAAAAAGCATGAAAATTCCATCTTTCATGCTGGAATAGATATTATCAAGCTCAAGAGCATCACCGGCATCGATCTTATCATAATCATCAGGGTTATCGAATATGAGCGGAAGTATGCCGAAATTACACAAATTGGCCTGATGGATCCTTTCTATCGATTTTGCTACGACAGCTTTGACGCCCAAATACATAGGACATATTGCTGCATGCTCACGGCTGGAGCCCTGCCCGTACGAATAGCCTGCAATGACAAAGCATGCACTACCGGACTTTTTGTTTTCAAGGGCTCTTGAAGCAAAGCTTGGATCGACTCCTTCAAAGACAAATGTGGAGTAAACAGGAATATTGGAACGGAATTTGAGCCTTGCGCCGGCAGGCATGATGTGATCGGTGGTTATCTTGTCTCCGACCTTGATCGTCGCATCGCCTGAAAGTACATCCTGCAAAGCGCAATTTTTAGGAGGCTCGCCGATATTCGGTCCACGTAAAACCTCAACACTTTTAGAATCTTCCGGGGGGAATATGAACATGTCATCATCATGTACATATTTTTCAGGAAGCTCGATCTTATCATATGGAACATTCTCATAAGGATCTGTAACAACCCCATATATTGCAGATAAAGCCGCAGTTTCAGGGCTGACGAGATAAAGCTTGCCGCTTTTCGTCCCGCTTCTTCCTTCAAAATTCCTATTGCTTGTCCTTAAGGAGACCCCATCGGTTCCTGGAGACTGATGATTGCCGATGCAGAATCCGCATGCGCTTTCCAAAATTCTTGCACCGCTTTTGACAAGAATGGAAAGGGTTCCGTCCCGGCTTATCATTTCCAACACCTCACGGCTTCCTGGTGCAATCCCAAGGCTTACGGTAGGAGCAACGGTATGCCCCTCAAGAATGGATGCAACCTTTTTCAAATCCATGTAACTGCTGTTAGTACAGCTTCCAATAAGAACCTGATTTACCGGCAGGCCTGAAATGGATGAGACAGCAGCTATGTTCCCCGGGCTATGAGGAAGCGCCACCAAAGGGCGCAAATCGTCGAGATTGATTTCAAAAACCTCATCATAAACCGCACCCTCATCTGCATGAAGCTCAATAAATCCCTGCTGCCTGTCATGAGCCTTCAAGAAATCATAGGTCTGGCTATCGGAAGGGAAAATGGAGAAAGTGACACCGCATTCAGCCCCCATATTGCATATCGTCGCACGCTCAGGAACGGTAAGAGAGGAAACTCCAGGCCCAAAGTACTCGAAAACGCTATTTACATTCCCTTTTACTCCGAAGCGCTCAAGCACTTTCAAAATAATATCCTTTGCAGCAACACCGCGTGCAAGCTTACCCACCAAACGTATGCCGATGACCTTTGGGCAAATCAGCCTGAAAGGGAAACCTGCCATAGCCAGGGCCACATCAAGCCCGCCTGCTCCTATGGCAATCTCTCCTATTCCACCCTGCGTCGGAGTATGGCTGTCCGAACCAAGAAGTGTTTTCATAGGAAGTGCAAATCTCTCGAGCTGAACCTGATGGCAAATGCCGTTGCCCGCTCTGGAATATACGATGCCCTTCTTTGCTGCAACCGTTCTCAAATATTCATGGTCGTCAAAATTCTCAAAACCTACCTGGACGGTATTATGATCGACATAGCTGACAGCAAGCTCATTTCTTACCCTGTCGATGTTCATTGATTCAAACTCGAGATAACACATCGTGCCGGTAGCATCCTGAGTCAAAGTCTGATCGATCCTTATTCCGATCGGTTCTCCCTTTATAAGGTTTCCTTCCACAAGATGAGCCGATAGGATTTTATAACAAAGAGTCTGTGCCATTTTCATCTCCTTCCGACATTATAAAAAAATATGCAGATTTATAAAACCGTTCACGCCTGTTTTGATCCGAATCTGATGCGGTAAATCAAGGATTCAAGCAATAAGGCTGAGAAAGCGACTAAAGAAAGGACATAAAGCGTAGCCGAGAATGAGAACCTTTCATAAATCACTCCACCCAAAGAAGAGCCGAGGACCATCCCGATATTGATCAAAACTTCATGAACCACCATTCTTTTTTCCCTATGCACAGCCCCCGAAGCACCATGGAAAATGGACATCTCATAAACAAGAGCGAACACAATTCCATAAGCTATGAAGAAAACTGCAATGGAAACTTTTGCCTGCAGAAAAGAAAAAGCAATGAAAAGCAAAGCTAAAATAAGCTGAGAAGCCAGAATGACCGATTTCTTGAACTGCCAGAAATCAAGTTTGGAAAATAGAATGAAACTGAAGCAGGATGTCATACCCCTGAACAGCAATAGCGTTCCGGCATCGGACTCGGAAAACCCTAAAACCTCGGTCGCATACAATGGGAATATGTTTATCATCAGGGAATAGCAGGCATAGCTGATGAATATTCCAGTCCAAGAAAGATATCTGAGGTTCGTTGAATGGTCCTCCAACAGCTCTTCCTGTTCTTTTGCTTTTACGCTTTCAGATGTCTTTAGAGGGATGAACAAAAGAAAAACAAGTATGAATATAAAAATTCCGGCTATTATTGGGACTTTGATACCCGCTTCAACAAGAAACCCTCCAACCATTGTGGAGAGCCCGGCGCCAAATGACCAGCTGAAATTGAAAGCGCTCACGCTCTTCGATAATTCGCTGCCTTCCTCGTTTTCTGTTATCCAAGCTTCAATATTAGGCCACAGGAAGCTCATCGCCACGCCATAAAGCCCTAACAGAATATATAAAACGGCAACATGGGAAGTAAGCAGTATAAAAAGATTGCACAAAGCCATTCCAAGCATTGCAACAAGAAGCATGAATTTCTTATTCATATTGGAAAACAGATTTGAAAAAGACATCGCTGAAATAAAATATGTGACCGTATATATGCTTGAAGCAACACCGATTGCACCAGCAGATAAACCAAACCTGTACTTCATATAATAGACCATCGCAAAATTGACCATGCAGATCGTGAACTGCGCAAAAAAAGAAGCGATGGAGAGTATAATGCGTTTTTTTCCCATGAAAGCGAGTTTAGAGCAAAAGCCTACTGGATTGCAAGATTTTGATACTTAACGTATCATATTTACATGGAACCCAACACCAATATCCTTAATAACATCCCGCTTTGGTCGAGCGTTATAGCGACTGTTTTAGCACAACTGTTGAAACCTGTGTTCAATTTGATACAAGGCAACGGATTTTCCAAGCACATGCTTGTTTCTACAGGAGGCATGCCATCAAGCCATACTGCTGCAGTGGTTTCCCTTACATCCTCGATCGGTTTGATTTATGGTGTGGGATCGGTCAGCTTCGCAATTTCCTTTGTCGTTGCCGTTATCGTGATGCACGATGCGATGAATATCAGGATGGAAGCTGGCAAGCAAGCTCAGATTATCAACGAATGGTCTGATATCTTAAGCAAACTCCATCAGAATGCATTCGAGCCGACCAACCTGAAAACACTTTTAGGCCATTCCTTTTCGCAGGTTATGGGCGGAATTTTCCTAGGGCTGGTCATCGGGTTGGTTTTCCCCTTGATAGTGATGTGAAAATGGGCAAAAAAACTAGAGATGGGGCTGCTGAATTTGATGCTTACTATTTGGCAATCTGGAAAGACCGCTGGCCCGCTATAAAAGCTTCTTTTGAGCTTGAAAAAGAGAATGTAAGTCTTTCTGACAAACTGCTTCAGCCATATATGCTCGATGAAGCGTCCATGATTGTTGCCTCAGCCCTTCCAATCGAAGAGGATGATCGGGTTTTGGATATGTGTGCAGCGCCTGGAGGAAAAACACTTTCACTTGCGCTGCGCCTTTCTAAGCACGGCATACTAATTTCCAATGACAGGTCTCCAGATAGAAGAATCCGACTAAAAAATGTCATAAAAGATCATCTTCCAGAAGATATTGCATCAAAAATTACCGTTACAGGACATGATGCATCATCTTGGTGCTTATACGAAAAAGACGCTTACGATAAAATACTTTTGGATGCGCCCTGCTCCTCTGAACGGCATGTTTATAACGATTTGAAATATCTAGGCATGTGGAGTCCATCAAGACCGAAAGCGCTTGCAATAAAGCAGTATTCCATGCTCTCTTCGGCTTTGATCTCTGTAAAGCCTGGTGGAATGATTTTATATAGCACTTGCAGCATCAATCCTAAAGAAAACGAAGAGAATATTGCCAAACTTTTTAAAAAGCATCCTGATGAGGTTGAAGAAATACCATTGATTGATTTTAATGGAGAAAGATGCAGTTACGGATACAGGATAATGCCGGATACATCCTCCGGAACCGGTCCTATGTACTGCTGCCTGATCAAAAGGATAAAATAATGTCTGATTGTGCAATAGTAAAATGCGATTCATATGATAATGCCGAGATACGCAAGGTGCTTATCGAGTGCATAAACAATACCTCTTTTCCAAATGTTGAAGGTAAATGTGTTTTAATTAAGCCGAACATCCTCTCCGATGCTCCTGTTGAGAAAGCTATAACAACCAATCCGGCCATCGTTGAGGAACTTGTTTATATCTTGAAAGATCGCGGTGCGGATAAAATTCTTGTTGGGGACTCCCCCGGGCTTCAAGGCCCGCTTTTCAAGCCAGTTCAATGCGGCATAGCAGATACCGTAAAGAAGACGGAGACAGAATGGGTTGATTTCACAAAGGAAAGCAGACAGCATGAATTATACTGCGGCTTCAAAGTAAATATGACATGTGCCATCGATAATGTCGATGTTGTCATCTCTGTTGCCAAATTCAAGACTCATCAGCTGATGTTTTCCACCGGTTGTGTCAAGAATATGTTCGGTCTTGTACCGGGTCTGAACAAAAGTCCAATGCACCTTAAAGCCCCTTCCAGAGATGCCTTTGCTGCTGTGATAAACGGCATTTTCTTAGAAAGTCATACCGATTATGCAATAATGGATGCTGTAATTGGTATGGAAGGAGCAGGACCAGCAAACGGGCATCAAAGAAAAATCGGATACATTCTCGCGTCCGCTGATGCTTATTCAATAGATTATGCGGAAGCTGTGATGATGGGCTATCAGAAAAAGCAGATGCCAATCATCAATGAGGCAGTTAACAAAAAGATTACAGATATCAGCAACTTCAGATATCCCCTTTTAAAACCGCAGGATCTTGTGATAAATGGCTTTGATAAGATCGAGGATAGGAAAACTAATCTTTTTTCCGCTCTTATCCTTCCCTATTTCACTAGGATATTTGGCCTGAGAAAGGAAAAAAAGCGCCCTGCCCCAAAATTCAATTCCTCCTGCATTCTTTGCCAAAGATGTGTGAAAATCTGTCCTGCAAAAGCATTGCAGGTGGTCGATAATAAAATAAGGATCGATGAAAAACAATGCATCAGGTGTTATTGCTGTCATGAGATGTGTCCTGTTGGAGCAATCAGCGTCGAAGAATAAAAAAATCATACTTGACTAAGAGAGTGCAACTGGTGTTTATTTATCCGCGTGAAAATCAAACTCGAACAGGTTCTTAATAAGCAGCAGGCACTTGCAGCGGCCCAGATTGAAGGGCCGCTTCTGATCATTGCAGGTGCAGGCAGTGGGAAAACCAGGATGATCACTTACAGGATAGCCCACATGCTTGACGAGGGTATAGACGAAAGAAATATTCTTGCCCTGACATTCACAAACAAAGCTGCAAAAGAAATGAGCGAAAGAATCAGGAATCTTACCGGAAAAAAGCTCAAGAACCTGACAACCACCACTTTCCATTCTTTTGGTCTGGGGCTGTTGAAGCAATACATTCAACATTTGGGTTATCATAACAACTTTTCACTTTATGACGCTAATGACAATCAAGCCCTGATTAAGAATTCAATAATGAGTCTTGGATACCAGATTGCCGATTATAACATCCCTACTCTTTCCTCTTATTTTTCCGACTACAAAACTGGAAGGAAAACCTTAGAGGAAAAAGACAGTGCCGTCAGACAGATATATAACGAATGGCTTTTAAGCCAGAAAGCCTACAACGTCGTCGATTTTGATGATCTAATTCTTCTTCCTGTCAGAATCTTTGAAAAAAAACCATTTGTGCTTTCAGAAGTTCAGGAAAGGTTTAAATATATTCTTGTAGATGAATTTCAGGATACAAGCCTTCTTCAGTATAAATTCGTTTCGATGATTGCAAAAAAATACAGAAATATCGCTGTAGTCGGTGACGATGACCAATCAATTTATTCATGGAGAGGGGCCAATTACCAGAACATAGTCATGTTTGAAAAAGATTTTCCAGAAAGAAAAGAGTTCAAGCTTGAACAGAACTATCGTTCTACAGGAACAATTTTGAAAGCAGCCAATGCTGTAATTAAAAACAACACGGAAAGAAAGGACAAAGCCCTATGGACCGAATCTACTGCTGGAGCTGATATTTCCATGAGGCATCACGAAACCGGAGAAGAAGAGGCTTCTTTCATCTCTAGCGATATAAGAAGACGGGTGCGCGAGGGTGTAAGTTATAAGGATATCGGAATTCTTGTCAGGACAAATGGCTTGATAAACCAATTGGAAAACAACCTTTTAGAGCATGAAATTCCTGTAAAGGTATCAGGTGGACAATCTTTTTATGACAGAAGGGAAATCAGGGACATGCTTTGTTACCTGAAAATCCTGGTCAATCCAAAGGATGATGTATCCTTCCTTAGGATCATCAATACTCCACGCCGAGGCATTGGACGAACAACTGTAGAAAAGATACGTGAGAATGCTGATGCTAAATACATATCATTAATAGAATCCTGTGAGGATCTTCTTTCGTCAAAACTTATTCAGGAAAGGACAAAAGCTGCGCTTTCATCCTTTTTATCAAGCATGAAAACATGGAAGAATATGCAGGATTCTAAAAACATCATAGATAGAATCTGCCTTGATATCGGATATAGAAATATGCTTGTTGACGAGTATCCGGAAAATGAGAAGATTGTAGAATACAAAATGATGGGAATCCACATCCTCTCAGATAGGATAAAAAAATATCTTGAAAAAAACCCTGATTCGAGCCTTAGAGATTATGTAAATCTCACTGCAATCCTTGGCGACGATAATGACAATAATGAAGATAAGGTCAATCTGATGACGATGCATGCAGCTAAAGGGCTTGAATTCGATATAGTACACTTGGCAGGAATAGAGGACAATATAATCCCTTCTTCAAGAGCACTGGAAGAAGATCCCAAGAATATCTATGAAGAGCGCAGATTATTTTATGTTGCGATCACAAGAGCAAGAAAGCTTCTTATAATCAATAATGCAAAAGAGAGAACAAACAGCATGGGGGAAACAAAAGCTGCCCTGCCCAGCCGTTTTTTAGAAGAAATTCCAGCTGATCTTTTCACAAACGAAGAAGAAGAGAAAGAAAAGGATAGAAAAAACAGTATTAATTCACTTCGGGAATTACTGGCAAAACATGCAAAATAATATTTTCTCTAATAAAAATAATATAATTTTATATATATTTACTATTGTAATTATATTATATATTTATAAAACAATTTAATTTTATATTATTTTTAATATTACTAATACTATAAAAACATATTTTGATATCAATTTTATTATTAATTCTATCTAATTTTTCTAATATTTATAAAAATACATACAAATATAAATTTAATTAGTATCATTAATCTCTGCTACTATATCACTTTAATGTTTTTTTTACTTAATTTAAAGCAGAACCAAACTGAACTTTAATTCTTTTTATTTAATAAAATATGATTATTTTATAATTAATTAGAAGTGAACTACCACCGCCTTAAAAGGCGGAAGCTTCGCGATTCATCGACCCTCGGCCCTGGAGTTTGCAAATGCCTTATCCAAAGCCTCTCGGATCTCCCCGCGCTTGATTTCGGTGCGTT
>CASGDQ010000019.1 GCA_949300325.1 uncultured Spirochaetales bacterium | reverse complement strand
TTGTCGCAGGACACGAACAGCGACAATGCTATGAGCATCACCACCGTCAAGATTTTTGAAATCCTTTTCATCATTCCACTCCTTGTTTTTATCTACAGGAGAACAGCCATACGCACATATGCGCGCACCACCCTAGTCTCCCTGCATTTCGTCGATTACTGTCATCTGCCCGTGATGCTTACGTCTGCAGACCCCACGCCAGAATCATTTAAGAACACGCACATGACCAAATAACTTTCTTTTCCATCCGCCTCAAACTCGAACGTGCTTCCTGTCGCCCCGGCAACTTCGACCCCGTTCACACTCCATATGAATTTGGTCGGAGGGTATTCGGGATTTTTGTCGATGAATTCGAAATACCACAGGTTATTACCCTTGTAGGTCGCAGTGATGCTCCCGTCAGGAGCCGCATTCTCTTCGCCGACTTCAAACCCTCCGCCGGACAGATTGTCCTCGACTATGTACCCGCATCCGGTGCATACCTTGTCCTCTCCAATGATTTCATATGTATGTTCGGTTTTCTCGCTGAGCTCCTTCTTGCAAATGCTGCATATGTCCCAGTGATACTTTGAATCGTGCACCTGTTCCTTCACATGCTTTTCAGCCTCTCCAAAGGCCTTTCCGCACACGCCGCAAATCTTCTGGTGGCAGTCATCCGTGACTTCGTAGTTGCCGGAGAACGTATGCTCTGCAAGCGGCAGAACAACATCCTCCGAGCTTATCGGCTCGGTCGCCCCTTCATCGCGGAAGATCAGGTGGCACCGTCCGCAGGTCCAATACTCGATGTTCCCTTGCTCCTCGCATGTGCTCTCCTTCGCCTCTGTCTTCACCAGCTCATGCCCCAGCGGGTCGCCGTATGCAAAGGTTTCTGTACTGACTTGCCCACAGACGCAGCTCTTGAAATACCTGGCAGCTTCCGTGCAGGTCGCATTTTTTGCAAGATAGATGGGGGAAGCCACCTCATTGTAAGCATGCTCCGCAATATCCGTTTTCTCGCCACATACAGAACACTGATGCCAGTGGCTCTTTTCATCCTTATCCCAATATGTGCGGAACGTATGCTCGGTTTTCGCAATAATAGTGTCGTCTTCAGAATCAAACGGCGTGGTGCAGGATTCGTTCGAGAAATAGACATTGCATCTGCTGCAGTACCAATATTCCTTGTTGCCCTCTTTCACACAGGTGGGATCGCTCGCTTCGACATGCTTAAGGTCATGTCCTAAAGCCGGGACATAGGAATTCTCGTCGATTCTGTATTTCCCGCAATCTTCATGAAGCGAACAGTCGTATCTCGTATATCCTTTTTCGGTACAGGTCGGAGCAACGACGATTTTTATCGTATACTCATGCCCCGTTGCCGGGAGGTCAGTGACCTTCACAGCATTGCAGACGCTGCAATAGTAGGTTTCCTTGCCATTCTCATCGGCCGTTGGCTCAACCCTCTCCTGCAAAATCCAATCATGCTCTTCCTTGTCCTTGACGTTATGGCATTGGCTGCATTCATGCCAGTGGTAATCCTCGTCGTAGGACCATTGGTCCTCCCACTCATGAGGCAGCTTGTCAACAACGATATCCTTTTCAAAGATCTCGCTCTCCCCTGCAGCATCGGAGAAGAAACGCCCGCATCTCTCGCAATACCAGTACTCGATGTTTCCGTAATTGACACATGTTGGCTCCACTGCCTGCTTGTGAATAAGACTATGACCAAGACTTGGGATGTTCACAGAAGCAGAATCTATCTCATTGTTTCCATCGGCATCCGAGAACGTATGTCCACACCTATCACAATACCAGTGTTCTCTCACTCCGCCTTCCGTACAAGTTGCATTGCATCCATCCACATGGACCAGCTCATGTCCCAAAGCAGGAATCTCCTCATATGTCGTATAACCGCAGGAGCAGGTCACATACTCCTTGTAGCCCGCTTCCGTACACGTCGGCTCCTTACCTTCATGGATCTCCAGCTGATGGGCCTCGAACTCGGGTATGGCCACAGGATTGGAAGGGTCTACCGGATCGCCTTCACTGACATAAACATCCCCAGCCTTCCATCCAAGGAAATGGCATCCGTCTTTCACAGGTGCTGGAAGCAGGCACCATACCGCACCCTCAACTTCTCCGACGACCTGGACCGCGCTGATATTCTCAGCATGATCTAACGCGCCTTCCTTCACCTCCTCGACTCCAGCCTCGAGGATAAGTGTTTCAAGCTTGGACGAATCCTCGGGGTTCTTGAACCCTGCGAACACCTTCACCGGCACTTCACTTCCATCAACGTCTATGGCACCGGGCACAGCAATCTCAGTCACTGCCGCACCCTCGACAACATAGGCCTCGTAGTATTCTTCTTCCTCGGCAGGCTCAAATGTGAGATATGGGAATATAAGGAGGTTCACGCTGCCGTTGCCTTCTATCATCTCCAAGTTGCCGTTGCAGGCAGCCAGGAGAAAGGCTAAAAAGGCTAATAGCAAAATGCTTTTCAATTTTTTCATGACAACCTCCCTAGAACCTCGTCTCCACTGTCAGTGCGACGCAGTCGACCAGATACGTCATGCTCCTATACAGCGGATCTTTGTTCGGCTGATAGGAGATCCCCGCCCCAGCTCCGATGCCGACGCGCAGATGATCCTTTATCGTCCATCCGAAATCCAGAGACACACCGAATATGGGCGATATGCTGTAATATCCTGCATTCAGGCTGAAAAGGCCGCCCGCAGAAAAACCGGCGCTCATGTCAAAAGCCCCTATGGAAAAAACCTTTACCCCGAGGCCCAGTCCAATGGAGTGATGGTCGACCCCGTAAGCCGAGGGAATCACGGTCTCCTTCTTGTCCACACCGGAATATCCATACTCCGCATAAAGCGAGACTACATCGTTAAAACGCCAGCCAAGCTGAGCCTTGACCGATATCCCCGGCTCAGTCAGTGTGAGATACTTAGCCCCGGCTATGTCGTGGCCGTTTATGAAATCATAAATGCCTAGGCTGAGAAACGATAATGAAGTCTTAACTGTTATATGAGGAAAATAATCCTCCGCTACAGGCTCCTGCACGCCAGTCTGCACAACATCAGGGACCTGTATTGCAAACATACCTGGTTTAGACCATTTCTCACCATCATACGAACTTTCAACATAAAGCGTGTATTCTTTCCCATAATCGACGCTGTCGATCAGGAGGGATGTCTTTTCCGAAGGTACGACAATCCAATCATCTTCCCCCTCAAACTTGTATCTAAAGAACTCTACATCTTCTTCAGACGACCACTGCCAAAAAATAGACCCTGCAGTATCCTCTGCGGATATGCAGAAAACTGAAACAAGCAAAAGGAACAGGCCTAATAAACCTTTTTTTACAACCATAACCTAAAATTCCATGAGGTATAGAAATCCTACCCCCCCCTCCTGTTGTCAACATTAATATGCCTACAGCGAAACAGATTTATGCTTTTTTTTCAGGAAATGACACTCGAAAAGCAAGACGAAATAGTAATATCTTGTTTCAGATTCATTATTTAATGCATCATTCAAAAGTCTTGCATTGACAACAGGAATTGAAATACTACAATGCAAAGATTAAACGGGAGGCGGAGGGAATAGCGGCAATTTCGCTAGAGGGAGCCATCTAGAGGCTGATCACTTCACAACCCTATGCTGCGCCTTAGAGCAGAAACAACAGCAGGCTGATAAAAAAATTCTGACTGGAAAGGAAGAAATCTAGGCAATGCCTTTAATGCAAAAGAAAAACCTGGCGCATTGAACGCCAGGCCTGATAAAACTTCGGAATAAAATCCCCTATGGATTTTTAAACCATCTAAATGGCACTTAATTCTACTATTAGCTCATTTCAGCCAAAGCTTCTCAGGATAATAGCCTGTATCAAGCTTGCTCTTGATCTCGGACATTACGAGCGCCTTATCTTCAGGATATGTCATTCCAAACCAGCGGTCCTGGCTTGTAAAGACCTTGATGGTGCCCTTGCCTGATGTAACTATCTCGCTTGCACCGTTAGGAAGCAGGCATTCCTTCTTCTCTTCGGTGACATTCTTTGCGATGAAGTTTTCCCAATACTTCTCAAAGCTCTCAAACGCTTTCGGTGTAAAACCGAAGAAGTTCATGCTTACAGGCTCTTTTCCAGTAAGGGGGATGTCCTGGCCTTCAAAATGGGAAACGATGCCGCCATCGGCAGTATATTCGATCTTCGTGTTTTCGACCATCGATACGAGCTCGCCGTCCTTAACCTCGCAAATGCCGCGGGAAACGGAGCCGCTTTTGCTCATCGTGTTCTCCAACACAAAGCCGACCATCGCATGAGTGGTGTCATCATTGTTTAGCCCGGAGAGATATTTTCCAAGGGTCTGATAAGCAGAACGTCCATAGTAATCATCGGCATTGACGACTGTAAACGGAGTTTTCACCACGTCCTTTGCGCATAGGAGGGCATGGATGGTACCCCAAGGCTTTTTCCTGTTTGCAGAAAGCTTGATCTGCTCCTCGGTAAGGAGGCTGGTTCCCGTCTGGAATACATATTCAGCATCCATGTTTCTTGCAATGCGATCGAACAGGCGCTCCCTGAAATCCTTCTCGATATCCTTTCTTATGATAAAGACAACCTTGCCATAGCCTGCATTCAGAGCATCATAAACGCCGAAATCCAAAAGCGTCTCACCATGGATGCCAACCGCATCGATCTGCTTGACTCCGCCGTAGCGTGATCCCATTCCTGCCGCAAGAACCAAAAGTGTAGGTTTCATTACTTCTCCTCCTCTATCATGCCCAAAACCATTTTCAAGCATCAAATAAAATTTATCACAGATAATAGAGGAGTGCAACTTCACAAAAAATTATTGACTTTTATTTAACACGTGGGAAACAAAACGATACTATAATGGATGTTATGGTAAAAAGTTAACGTTAAAATATCTTACGTTAGATTTATAAACGTCAATTATATTATTGTTTTATAAGAAATTATAGTGCAAATAATATTGAAATTAATCCCTGATATCATTATATTTCATCTCATGAAGCGGAGAATTGACAAACGGGCTTATCTATATTTGATTCCGGCATTTGCCGTAGTATCGGTATTTTCTTTCGCTCCATTCATAAAAACATTCATCTCCTCATTTTTTCTCATAAACCAAAAGGGAACAGTCACCGCATTCGCAGGGCTGGCAAATTACCGGGTGCTGCTTGATGATGCATATTTTATAAAAAGCATTGAAAATACAGCTCTTTTTGTCATCCTTTTCCTTCCGCTGAACACATTTCTCACATTGCTTTCGGCCTCTCTGGTGAAAGAGAAGACAAAATTCAACGAGTGGATCAGCCTGGCATATTTTCTTCCGCTTGCATTCTCCCTCTCACTGTCATCCCTGATCTTCAAAGAGATGTTCAAGGGGACGAACAGCATAATCAACAGGATTTTCGGACTGGATATCGCATGGCTCAATGACAGGATGAGCGCATTTGCTGCCATAGTGCTCTTATCGGTGTTTCTGGATTTCGCATTGGACCATATACTTCTTTTGTCCTCGTTCAGGAAGATAGACAAATCTATCAAGGAAGCATCGATGATGGACGGAGCCTCGTCTTTCCAGATGTATTTCAAGATAGAGCTTCCCCTGATAAGCCCCACTCTGCTGATGACCATGTTCATAGCTTTCAAGGATGCGCTGCTGATCTCAGCTCCGATCATGACAATGACCGAGGGCGGTCCAAGAAGGGGGACTGAGACTGTGATGTATTATTATTACCTGGAAGCTTTCAAAAGCTCCAACAGAGCAGCCGAGTCCACCATCGCAACATTGATGGTTCTCTTATCCGCTCTGATCCTCCTATTGTATTATCTGGCGCAAAGAAGCGCAAGGAGGAGAAATGGTTAAGAAATTGACTGCGGCAATCCTTGCTTTGATAGTGCTCTTCCCTCTTTTATATACTATCAGCCTATCGTTCTTCAGCATGCCGGATTTCAATGCGAACCCTGCAAGATTTCTGCCATCGAAGATAAATTTCAGCGGATATAAGGCGGCATTGGAAAACAGGTATTTCTTAATCTACAGCGCCAACAGCCTGATTACAGCACTGCTCGCATCTATTATAAGATGCGTGATAACCGTACTTTCTGCATTCACATTCACCTATCTGGAATTCAGGGGCAAGAAAATCCTTCTGTACCTGTTGATACTGACAATTTTCATCCCTCAGGATGCCCTGCTTTTTGAAAATTATGTGACCATAACCAGGCTCGGCCTGGCAGATACGTATTTTGGGATCATAGCAACGAGCCTGTTTTCCGCAACCCAGCTCATAATCGCCATGACTGCGGCAAAAAGCCTCTCAAGAGAGCCTTATGATGCGGCAAGGATCGATGGAGCCAACGATTATATATACATGGCATACATACTTTGCCCATTGATAAAGAGCGTTCTGCTGGCAGTATTTCTGCAATCCTTCGTATCAGTATTCAATGCCTATCTCTGGCCTCTTTTGATCACAAGCAGGACGGAGATGAGGACAATACAGATAGGCATAAGCCTTTTAGGCTTTGCCGAAAGCGGGGACAAGGGCGGCCTGTTCTCCGCTCTGATGATCGTACTCATTCCCTTGATGGCGCTCACTCTCGCATCAAGGAAGATAATACTTAAGGCCCTTTCCGAGGGGCTGGATAATTAGGGGGTCGGGATATGAAAAAAACCATAATGTTCCTTCTTATCGCACTTTCATGCTTGATGATGGTGTTCGCAGGCGGTAAAAAGGAAGAGACAGGAGCCAGGGAGGTCATTCTCTGGCACTCAAACAGCGGAGTGCTGCAACAGGCATTTGAGCATCTGGTGGACGATTTCAATGCCAAGAACAGCGATATAAAGATAAAGGCTGTCTACCAAGGCAAGGCAAATGACGTGCTCTCAAAGGTCAAAGCAGCCTCGATGACAGGCACTGGACTGCCGGATATAGCACAGCTCGATGCCACAGCCGGGCTTGACATGATATATTCTGATTACCTCATACCAAGCGAGGAGCTCGGGATAGACACCACGGCGCTCCTTCCTTCTGCCCTTGCGGCCTATGACAGCATGATAGGGCACATAGGAGTGCCGTTCAACGCATCCAGCCTGCTCTTCTATTACAACAAGACGGCATTTGACAAAGCCGGGGTAAGCGTACCTAAAACATTGGACGAGTTCGCAGCTTCGGCTAAGACGATCAAAGATAAGACCGGCATGAGCGCCTTTTCCGGGGTGCCGACAACCTATGAGCTATGCACCTTCCTGGCTTCCCAAAACGGAGGTGAATACATAAGCGATAACAGAAACGGCCATGACGGAGTATCCTCAAAGGTGCTTTTCGATGAAAACGGCACATTCAAGACATTCCTTGAAAAATGGGAAAACCTTTATGCAACCGGAGCCGTCGACAACCTTACAAGCGGAGTCTCTGATGCCTTTTATTCGCAGCAGACTGCGAGCATGCTTGCATCCTCTTCCAATTTAACGACTGCTCAGAACAACATCGGAAACAATTTCGAGCTCGGGGTTGCATTTGTCCCGATGGTGGATGAAAACGCCACCGGAGGAGTTAATATCGGCGGAGGCTTCCTTGCCGCTTTCGATACGGGAAAGGACAATGCAGAGGATATCAAACGGGTGCTTGAATATTTCATAAGCCCGGAAGCCCAGATGTATTGGGCAAAAGAGACTGGATACATTCCTGTTAATGCAGAGGTGGAAAAAAGCGCAGAGTGGCAGGCCTTCATAGAGGAAAACCCATTGTTCGGGGTAGCTTTCGATCAGGCAGTCGGCTCCAGCCCGATGATGCTCGGGCTCTGGATTCCCTCAGCTTACCAGGTATACTACTCCTTCCAAAGCACGATTGCGGAGATGCTTGAAGGAAAACGCACAATCGATGATGCCGTATCCTATATGGCGGATCTCATAAACGGATACCTTACTGAATATGCAAGACAGAACGGCAACTAACACAAACCTCGTGGTTTTCAACCGCGAGGGCATCAAAAGGAGGATGACAGAGCTCATCCCCCTTTATGCAAAAGCGGGTTTCAAGGATCTGGATCTGAATTTCTGCGAGATGATGAACCCTCAAAGCATCCTCAACACAGAACAGGCGGGAGCGTATATCGACAAGCTTATGCAGCTGAAAAAGGAGTACGGGCTTACATACATGCAGGCCCATGCCCCCTACCCCCGTGCTGGTCAGGATCCGAAGGAGATGGAAGAAAAGATTTTGAAAGCCATCTTCTATGCAAAAGAAGCCGGAGTGCCGCATATCGTCGTCCATCCTATAAAAGGCAATATAGAGGAAAACAAAAGATACTATTCCAATCTTCTCGAGAAAAGCCAGAATATCATCCTTGCAATAGAGAACATGGAAAGCCAGGATGAAATTTTTTCAATGAGGGATATCCGTGCCATCTGCTCGATATGCCCATCCCGTCTTAAGGCCCTGCTCGACACGGGGCATGCAAACATTCTGGGGCTGGACATTCAAAAAGAGATAATGGAAGCAGAAGGCATCCTCGTTGGAACCCACATAAACGACAATAAAGGAAAAAGCGATGAGCATCTTCTTCCTTTCATGGGTAATATAGATTGGAAAAAAGTCGTACACGCATTAAGAGATGCAGGCTATGAGGGCTTTATGACATACGAGGCCATGTACTACTCAAGATCACTGAGCATAAATGATACGGATATGGTCATAAAAAAGGCTTTTGAAACGGGAATCAGGCTTCAGAATCTTTAAAGAAACTGCATCTCTTTTTATAGCGGCAGCCTGCGCAAAGGGCTCCGGGACACTGCTGGAAGGAATCCTTAGCCCCTTCCAGCTGCTTTATATGCCAAGAAAGCTCGTCCATATGCGCCTCTATCTTTTTCTTTCTCTCTTCAGCTTCGGACCATTTCGCACGATATGCCGATAAAAGCTCGATACGGCGCTTATCTCCGCTGATATCCTCATTCTTTAATTTGATTATCTTTGAAATCTCATCAAGGGAAAATCCCAATCCCTTGAGCTCGATTATGCGCCTAAGATATATGACATCGCTTTCGGTATACCACCTCTGGCCGCGCCCGGTGCGCCCGGCCTTCAGCAGCCCCAGCTCTTCGTAATATCTGATGGTCCTGACCGTCAGTCCGGTCATTGAAGCGATTTCGCCTATCCTATAGCGTTTCATAAGGTTATTATCACAAAAAAGAACGCTTTTATAAATACCTG
>CASGDQ010000018.1 GCA_949300325.1 uncultured Spirochaetales bacterium | reverse complement strand
TCGCACAGATACCTCACAACGCTCAAATCGTGCGATATGAAAAGATATGTAAGATCCAGCGTCTTCTGCAATTCTTTCATCAGGTTGAGGACCTGGGCCCTTACAGAAACATCCAATGCTGAAACCGGCTCGTCGCAACAAACGAATTCCGGTTTTAAGATCAGGGCTCTGGCTATCATTATCCTCTGCCTCTGTCCTCCGGAGAACTCGTGCGGGTATTTATTTATGAATTCCTTATCGAGGCCGACCAGGGACATGATCTTATAGACCTTCTCCATCTTCTCTTCTTCGCTCTCTGAGGAAAAAACATCCAAAGGAGCCTTGATGAGTTCCCTGACCGTCATTCTCGGATTCAACGACGCATAAGGATCCTGGAAAACAATCTGCATCTTCTGCCTCATGAGGCGCATCTCCTCCTTGGAGCAGAATGCAATCTCCTTGCCGTCGAAGAACACCTTGCCATCCGTCGGCTCGATAAGGCGGATGAGAGTCTTGCATAAGGTGGATTTTCCACATCCGGACTCGCCTACGACCCCAAAGGTCTCGCCCTTATCTATATAGAACGAAACATCATCCACAGCTTTCACATACTGTCTTTCCTTGAACAGCTTCTTCTTTGCAGGGTAGTATTTCTTGAGATTCTTCACTTCTACAAAATGATCCATGCACTCCTCCCCGTATCACTCATATTTCCAACATCTCACCAGATGCCCGTCGATATCGAACATCGGCGGACAGGATTCCAAGCATTTTGCAGTGCATTCAGAACAACGTGTCGAGAACCTGCACCCTTTGGGCATGTTCGTAAGCGTGGGAACAGTCCCTTCGATCGAATTAAGGGTATCGATCGTCTTATCAGAGCGTGGAATCGATGCCAGAAGACCCAAGGAATAAGGATGAAGAGGATTATTGAAAAGCGATTTGGTATCCGCAACTTCCATCACATTTCCTGCATACATGACCATGATCCTGTCCGACATCTCAGCAACCACGCCCATATCATGGGTAATGAGCATGATGGAGATGTCGCTGGTATTCTTCAATTCCTTCATCAATTCAAGAATCTGTGCCTGAATTGTCACATCCAGGGCTGTCGTAGGCTCATCAGCGATCAGCAGCGATGGAGATTGTATCAGCGCCATGGCTATCATTATCCTCTGCCGCATTCCGCCGCTGAGCTGGTGAGGATACTCCTTATACCGTTTTTCCGGTGAAGGGATACCTACCTTCTTCAACATGTTCAAAACCCTTTCATGAGCTTCTGCTTTCGATATCTTCTCATGAACCAGTATGGCTTCCTCCAACTGCGCTCCATTGGTCATCACAGGATTCAAAGATGTCATGGAATCCTGAAAAATCATCGCTATCTGACTTCCTCTGATCTTGCTCATCTGCACGTCATCGTATCCGCTGATGTCCGTACCTTTGAATAAAATCTTGCCGGAATCGATCCTGGAAGTCTTCTTATCCAGAAGATGCAGCATGGCCATGGAAGTGACGCTTTTGCCACAGCCGGATTCGCCTACGATGCCAAGGGTTTCCCCCTGCTTCACAAAAAAACTGACGTCCGTAACCGCCTGGACCCATTTCTTCCTTACGAGGAAACTGACCGAAAGATTATTGATCTCCAATAGATTGCCGTTCATGGTTTTCCATCCCCCAAATCAGCCCTCCTCCTCGCGGAGGAGAGCATTAATATATAGATTACTCGTTGATTGTCCAGTTCCAGACGTCCCTGTTAAGCTGAGAATAATCCTGCACGTCCGTTATGCCGGATACCCTTGCCGTATGGGCATAAAGAGTATTCTGGAAATAAAGGAATGCGAACGGGACATATTCCCTGAGCAGTTCCTGATATTCATCATAGCAGGCCTTTCTCTCTTCATAGTCGAATGCATGTCCGCCCTTGTCGCCGGTCTCGAAAATCAGAGGATCGGAAAGCTGCGAGAAGTTGTTCATGTGCTCAGGGTTGAAGTTGATGACGCATTCCGAAGGATCGGGAGATCCGCTTGATCCGATGAAACCGAAATCATAATCCCCTGCCCTGACCCTGTTGAGGTGGGTTGCGAAATCAGCAGTCTCGATCTTGGCCTTGATTCCGATATCGGCAAGATTCTGCTGCACGATGATTGCAGCCTGCTCTCTTGTCGCATTGCCTGTCGGAACGCTCATGATGAGCTCGCGGCTGGAATCCCATCCTTCCTCGGCAAGAATCTGCTTTGCCTTTTCAGGATTGAACGGTTCCTCGATTGCAGGATTGTAGTAGATATTGTCAGGTGTGACAGGACCATAAGCTGCAACACCCTCGCCCTGCAAGAGGCCCTGGATCATGAGATCCCTGTTGATCGACATGTTGATCGCCCTTCTTACTGCAGGAGTGAGATAAGGCTTGGAAGTGTTGATCGCCATGTACTGGTATCCGAGAGAAGGAACGGATTCGCATACGAGGTTGGGCTGTTTCTTTGCCATATCCCAGTCAGACAGCTGGAGGGATGCGACGTTTCCGGCAAGAGCATCGATTTCCCCGTTCATCAATCCGGCAAGGAGGTTACCGGTGGGAACAACACGCAGGACGAACTTGTCCCAGTTGCCGTTCATCTGGTAATAATACGGGTTCGGTACGAATTCGATTCTTTCTCCGCTGATCTGGCTCTGGAAAAGACACGGGCCGGATCCGATCGGAGCCTTCCAATAATCAGCTTCCCTGATCTTATCAAGAGGCACGTCGCCAAGGAGGTGCTCAGGAAGGATATAGATATCCCTGAACTTGTTAAATAGAACGTAATCCACGTTTGTCGGTTCGATGAGATTGAACTGTACGGTATAGTCATCAAGAGCATATACCTCAACGCTTCCATCTGCTTCATTGAAACCTGCGAATGTGGCGCAGTTGTTCTTTCTCATCGCATTTACTGTCGGAGAGGAATACAGCTGGACAGTGAATACGACGTCATCCGCTGTGACAGGCTCCCCATCAGCCCATTTCGCATCTTCCCTGAGATGGAAGATCATTGATGTCGAATCTTCATTGACTTCAACGCTTTCGGCAAGCCTCGGAAGATATGTGCCATCCGCCTTGAGGTAGAACAGCTTGTCATACATGAGATCAAGCACTACGTCGGAATAGCTGCTTGTAGTTTCAAACGGAATGAAACTGTCCCAAGTGGAGACCATGGCCATCGTTATGGTCTTGCTCGCATTCTGGGCTGATTTAGCAGTCGAAGACGTTTGAGCGGAAGCGGTGGTGGTTGTGGTCGCAGTTGAAGATGCAGCCGTCGTCCCGGTGCTTGTCGAAGCCTGGGAAGATCCTTTTGAGCACCCTGCAAACGAGAAGACAACAAGCGTTGCCAACAATAGGGTTGCAATCAGTTTAAAAGTTTTTCCTTTCATAAAAACCTCCGTCCTTTTTTATTTCAAACACTCATCTTAGTGTCTAAGGCATCTCTTATACCGTCTCCCAAGAAATTGATGCAGAGAACGGTAAGTATCAAAATGATTCCAGCAGGAAGCCACATCCACGGCTTGTTGGCCAATACGCTTATAGACTGGGCATAATAGAGTATGTTTCCCCATGATGCTGCAGGAGGCTGGACTCCAAGACCGAGGAAGCTCAAAGAAGACTCGGTGATGATAGCCTGTGCGGTCCTGAACGTGAATGCGATGATTACAGGCGCAGAAGCGTTCGGCACGATATAGCGCAAAATGATATTATGGGTCTTGGTTCCTATGGCTTTAGCCGATTCAACATATTCCTTCTCCCTGACAGAAAGCGTGCTGGCATATATCAATCTTGCAAATTCCGGCCATCCTAAAACTCCGATGACAACTGTGATCGTAACTATCGACTGGCCTAAGACCGAAGCAAGCACGAGAATCAGGATCATGGAAGGGAAGGACATGAAAACATCGGCGATCCTCATGATGATTATCTCGGCCCCGCCGCGGAAATACCCGGCAATAAGCCCAAGCGGAATACCCACAATAAGGCTTATTATGGCTGAACAGATGCCGACTGTAAGGGAAACCTGGCCTCCATACACAAGTCTTGCAAACAGATCTCTGCCGACATCATCTGTTCCGAGGATGTGTTTTGCCGAAGGGGCTGCTCCAAAAGCCATGACATCCAGAGAATATGGATCCAGGGAAAGAAGCTTTGGAAGCAGGATGACCGCCAAGATCTCGACAATCAGGAAGAAAAGGGCAAATACGGCAAGCTTATGATGGAAGAACCGCTCCACCACATCTTGGAAATAAGAACCTTTTGCAGTTTTGTTTTTCATCCCATCCTCCCCTATTTGCTGAATCTGATGCGCGGATCAAGTATGCTGTATACAAGATCGATGATAAGATTGCCGATAAGTACTGCAACGGCAATTATTACAGTGATTCCCATGATCACGGGATAATCCCTGGAATTGATGGAAAGCACCATGAGGCTTCCGAGTCCCGGCCATGAAAAAAGCTGTTCGGTAACAACCGCACCACCGACCAAGAACGGGATCATGCTTCCTATCCTGGTTACAACCGGGGCTAGAGAGTTGCGCAGGGCATGCTTGAAAAGAACCCTGTGCTCAAGGCACCCCTTCGACCTCGCCGTACGAATGTAATCGTCCTGAAGAACTTCGATGACACTTCCCCTGGTCTGTCTTATCAGGCTTCCGATCTGTTGTATGGATAAGACAAGGGTCGGAAGAACCATATGATGAAGCAGATCGAGGAAGGTATGGGCCCCCGCACTGTTGTACATGCCGCTGCTCGGGAATATGTTTACCTTTACAGACAGAAGGTAGATGAAAACCAAGCCGGCGAAAAAGTTCGGGGTGGCCGCTCCGATGAATGAGAGTCCGGAGGAAAAGTAATCCCATGCCGAGTAAGGCTTATATGCCGACATGACTCCAAGCGGAATTGCAATGATAACCGATAAGAACAGGGAGGAAAGCGTAATCAGCAATGTAGGCCCGATCCTTTCGGCTATGCTGTCCCAAACCGGAAGCCCAGTGCGGTAGGAATTGCCGAGATTCCCCTTGAACAGCTCCACCAGCCACTGAAAATACTGCACGTATACGGGCTGATCCAAACCAAGCCTTGCTTCCATATCGGCCATAACCTCCGCAGAAGCATTCGAGTCCATGAAAAGCATTTCAAGCGGAGAACCCGGCGCCATATAAGCAAGGAAAAATACGAGAACCGTTATCCCCAGAAACGTAGGTATGGCAACTAAAAACCTTCTGATTACATATTTCCCCATGAAATCCCCTCCTCGTTTCAGAATATCCGATCAGCCTCTGCAGGCTGCGACAGCAACCTGAAGCTTGTGTATGTCCTGTTCTGTTGCGAGCGTGCAATCCGCACCCAAGATGAAACCGGATTTACCAAATCCGCTGATGACGTTTTTTACCTCCGCCCTTATCTGCTCATCGGTGCCGTCCACAAGCACCCCGCTCCTGTTTTTCAGGCCGCCCATGACGGTTTTTCCAGGAAAGAACTTGCGCCCCTCCTCAAGGGAGAACGGAGCCTCATAAACACCCCAGTTAACAACATCGCAATTCTCCTGGTACGTCTTGTACCGATACATATTGAGATGATCCTTGCACATATGCAAAAAGCAGTATCCTCCGGCATCTTTTATCGCCTTCATTATCTGCTTATCCATAGGTGCGATCCATTTATCAAATTCCTCATCTGTGAAATAGCGGGTTTCCGCACCAAGTGCCGCATAATACACCGCATCGACACCGAGCTTTACATAAGCTGCGGCAAGCTCGCACATGCAGTCGGTTATGCGCTGCATCGCACTCTGCATCTTCTTTTCATCCTGTCTGAGCAGCTTGACAAGATAAGATCTCGTATCATCATACGACATGCCCATTTTCTCAAGCGGGTGTATCGAAGAGGCGGTAACTCCATGAAGCGTTCCCATTGAAAAGCTATCGGGATCGCATCCATCAAGTATCTTCTTAGTAAAATCGAGCTGAGCCTGCATGAAATCGGATTTCAATGAAAGGCCCCTGACAAGACGCTCATACTCTGCAGCACTTGTAAGCTCCCCCATATAGGGAACAAGATTCTCATTCATTATCTTGACGATATCTGTATCTGTCTGCTTGAAAAAATCCAGATGCGCCTTCACACCTGCATCCCCATAAGCGGATGCAGCAGGAAAATGGAGGGAAAAGCCGCATGGCACATAGTCCACAATGTCTTTTCTGATTGCAGCAATTACACGCTCTCTTTTGTTCATACACCTCTCCCGGTTACTAAACATGTTTGTAATATGCTTACTGATAATATCAGCATGAATTAATTATCATGCTACCTCATTTCGATGATATGTCAACATTTTTTTTAACGGACTGGACATATATTTTTTCAAACAAAATATTCCCAAAATCGCGAAAATCCATATAAATATTCTAAAAATCATTCATTATCCGCTATATCGGATATAAAAAATCCCTAATAATTCCTTGACTTGCTTAAAGCGCATGATATGATATATTCAACCTGATAATATCAGTAATATGATTAAGATTCATAAGAGGTGCACATGGATAGGAAAGAATTGTTGAAAGCCACGCTTGCCGGAGAAAATACGGATCGGGTATGCTGCGGCTTCTGGTATCATTTCGACGAAGAGCACAAATTCGGAAAGAAATCGTTTGAAGCCCATATGCAGTTCTGCGAAAGCATCAATCCCGACATTTTAAAGGTGATGAACGAACACACCTTCATAATAAAAGAGAAGATAAGCACCCCTGAGGATTGGAAGAAAATCACCCGCCTGCCCTTCAGCGAGACCGGATATGAAGACTATCTGGACGAATTCAAGGCTTTGAAGAAAGCTCTGCCGAAGGATCTTCCGCTGTTTGCCACCATACATGGAGTGCTGGTATCGGCTTATCATGCGACAGAAGGCGTTGGAAATTTCAAGAATGTCGAGAACATGGTATCCAGGCATCTGCGGCAGGATCCGGATGCAGTAGATCACGGCCTGAAAATCATCGCACAGACTCTGACGGAGCTCTCAGAAAAGCTTATCGATGCCGGAGCGGATGGAATCTTCTATGCGGCCCTGGGTGGCGAAGAATACAGGTTTTCCGAGGATCTGTTTCTAAATCATGTGAAACCATTCGATAAGATGGTTATAGACGGAATCAAGGCGCATGGAGGAATGAGCATCCTGCATATCTGCAAGGATAAGATCAGGCTCCCCCTTTATAGCGGGATAGATGCGGATGTAATAAATTGGGATATCCATGACTGCAAGTATGGCATCGAGGACGGAAGAAAATATTTCCCCCAAAAGACTATTCTTGGAGGATTCGACGACAGGAGCGGCATACTTGTCGAAGGAACAAAGCAAGAAATAGAAGAGGAAACTATGAGAATAATCCAAAAAGCAGGACGTCAGAAACTGATAATCGGCGCCGACTGCACTCTGCCCGGAGACATCGCTCCTTGGAGAATACGTACAGCGATCGAAGCGGCACACAGATCCTGAAAAAAGGCGCCGAATCCGGCGCCATAGATCAATTCTTTTTTTAAAGGCCTTCCAATTTCTTATTATATTCCACCCAGTATTTGTTATCATCCTCGTCGAAAATGAAATACTGCTTATACTCGGTGCGGATCAGGTTACCCATCCTTCTGAGGCCTGCATTAAGATGCGATGAGAGTATTGGAGCAATCTGATTCTTATCGCCTTTCTTGATAGCCTCGAACAGCCTGTCATGATCCTTTATGATATCCCGATAGCCCAGTGTCCCCACAAAATCGAGCATCCTGAAGCGCTCATAGTTGATATCTTCCTGAATCATCTTCCATACCCCGCTGCATCGCATCTTTTTGAACCAGAATTCATGCATGGCAGAATCAAGGACGAAAAACTGCTTCTCATCCACCTCATTCTCAGCTATATGGAGTTTTTGCATCCTTATATTATGCTCAAGCTCCTCAAGCTCGAATGGAGATGGACAAGAGTCTATGAAATCCTTTATAACCTGAGATTCCACGGCAGTCCTCAAGAATATCATCTGATGGACGGATGACAAGCTTATAAGGGAGGCCCTTGCCCCCTTGTAGGGAACAGTCTCCATCAGACCGATATCCTGCAGGCGCTGGAATGCCGTCCTGACCGGTGGACGGGTAACGGAAAAACGGGCGCATATTTCAGCTTCGCTTATCTTCCCTCCTGGGATAATTTCCAATGTGGTTATCTCCCTCTTCAACTGCTCGAAAATTGTTGTACTTATCTCCGCCATCACATATTCCTTTGAAAATCAATGATACTAGATTATCCAGCCGGATGTGAAGCGTTATTTTACTTTATGGACTTCTTCAGCAACAGACTTCAGCCCCTGGTTGAGATGATACATGTCGTTACCGAGGATAAGCATATTGATACCTCTGGCAATGGCGGCCTTGAGATCCTCCTCCTTTGATGGGACAACAGGAGCCATTATGCCTATGCCCCTCTTCTCTGCTTCCTCGCGGAGTCTTCTATACCCGGTTTCCACCCTATCGTCAGTAATCTTATAACCTACTTCGGCACCTACAGAAAGCGCATAATCTACAGGACCGAAATTGACTGCGTCGATGCCCTCCACACTCAAAATTTCCTCAATATTGTCTGTAAATTCGAAATCTTCATCCATCGGGATTATCATCGTTTCATCGTTGCTCTTTTTTGTATATGAAGCCCAGGAAAATCCATTTATGCCAAAACCAGCAGCACGGACATTGCTTTCTCCGCCTCTTCTTCCCATCGGTGGAAATTTTGCATTTTTTATAATCTCTTCAACATCCTTACGTGTTCTGCAATGCGGGACTACAACACCTTCAGCACCCATCTCAAGAACCTGGCGGATTTCTGAATCATGAATACCGGACACACGCACAAGCGGAGATACTCCAGCATGCTTTGCAGCCAGTATCAATCTTTCAATATTGCATAGTCCGTCTATCGTAGAATGCTCAAGATCAAGATAAACAAAATCATATCCCCATCCTCCGATGCATTCCACTACGCTAGCCATCCCTGTATAGCATGTGATCCCGAATACTGGGCCTTTTTTAAGTTTTTCTTTCAAAGTCATGATATTCCTCCTTAAATAAGCAGACTTGGCAGCCATGTGGAGACTGCAGGAATAAACGTAACCATAAGCAATACGCACAGATTACAAATCAGGAATGGCGCAGATGCTTTGAATACGCTCAAGATAGACATGCCAGATATCTTGCTTCCAACGTTTAGGCACATTCCGACAGGCGGTGTGACAAGACCGATCGCAAGACCGACAACCAAAATCATTCCGAACGTGACCTCGTTCATTCCAAGAGTGGTGAACACAGGAAGCAGGATCGGTGCTATAAGCAGAATACATGGAACCACATCAAGAAACGTTCCAAGAATTAGGACTAAGACATCTAAAAGAATGAAGATAACCCATGTTGGAATGTTAGAGCCAAGGATGAAGTTCGCTATTGCAAGCGGCACCTGCTTTATTGCAAGAATGTATGTAAACACATTTGTGAATCCACCTATAATCATAATTGTGGCAGTCATTATTGCAGTCTTTTTCAAAGCGGCAACAATATGTTTCCATTTGAGCTCCTTGTATAAGAACTTTCCTACGAGAAGTGAATAGACCACTGCAACCGCGGCGCTTTCACTGGCAGTAGTAATACCGAATGTTGTAAACACAAGGATAAATACCGGCATCAGACATGCTATTATCCCGTCGATTATAACCTTTTTCTTCGATACTTCAATTTTAGCCTCTATCTTATGATACCCTTTCTTCTCTGAATAAAGCCACACAACCACGAGCTGGAAGACACCGATACATATGCCAGGAATCACACCTCCCATGAAAAGCTTACCGACCGAAACTCCGGATACCATTGCAAACATTAGCATGGGAATCGAAGGTGGAATTATCATACCTACCGTGGAGGATGCAACCGTGATACCCGTGGAAAATTCTTTGGAATATCCCTGCTTCGTCATATCAGGAATAAGTATGGATCCAAGAGCGGAGGTATCAGCAACAGAAGAGCCTGTGATTCCTCCAAATATCATTGAAGCAACTACGTTAACTTCTCCAAGACCACCTCTAAAAGGCTTGCATATGAGAAGAGCGAAATTAATAAGCCGGTTTGTAAGTCCGCCGTGATTCATCAGTTCTCCTGAGAGCATGAAAAGCGGCATTGCAATTAAGATGAAAGAATTTAAGCCGGCGAAAACCCTCTGCGGCACGCTCATCAGAAACGACGGATTTTCCAAAAAGAAATAAATAATTCCCGCTCCGCCGAGGGAATATCCGATTGGTACCCCGATAAGGATGAAAACCAACAGTGCGACGAATAAAAGTACTAGATTCATTTTATTTATCCTCCGGAAGCACATCATCGGTCGTATAACCACTATCGCTATCCTCGATATTCACAAAGCGAGACAGGATATCGACTATCGCATAAAAAATCGTTAAAGCGAAAGTAATCGGTACGAAAATGTAATATGCAGCCATAGGAAGATGCGAGTTCGGAGAAACGAACGATCCGACCTGCCCTATCCATTTGCATGAGTAATATACCATTACTGCAGAAACAAAAATTATGGAAAGATCCACAAGAACCACAGAAATCGTCTTTTTAATCCGGCTCTCCCCTGCTATCTTATCGGCAAGGAAAGCAATGGATATATGCTGCCTCTCCCTTATAGCCAAAGCTGAACCGAAAAGCGTAGTGAAGATGAAAGCCATGGTTAAGAATTCTTCAAGAGTGCTAAAAGATAATCCGAAAAAATACCTAAGAACAATCGTTATTGCAACACCGACTGCAAGAAATCCTACCAAAGCGATAAGAATAAAAGAAATAGTCTTATCCATTATTTTCAATAGTTTATTCATATCTACTCCTTGAATAAGCCTGACTAACAGCCAGGCTTATCTAAGAATGCGACTGTTAATTTCCCTGAGCCAGAGACTTTACCAGATCAAGTTCCTCTTGTGAGAAATAATGGAGAGTGTTTACAAAATGATCATAAACAGGAGCACATGCATCGATGAAAGCCTGCTTTTCTTCCGCTGTCGGTGTATATACATCACAACCGTATGCAATCATTTCCGCTACCCTTGCCTCTTCATTCTCGAGAGAAATCTGGTTTTCGAGATCTATGAACATCCACGCAGCATCGCTCAATATCTGCTGGTATTCCGCCGGAAGGGAATTATAGAAGGATGCATTCATAGAAAGTACTTCAGGATGATACTGGTAGTTCACATACGTGATATAGTGCTGTACCTCATGGAGTTTCTGGTCGTAAATGGTTGCAATCGGGTTTTCCTGTCCGTCCGCAACTCCAGTCTTCAAAGACATATAGCAATCAGCAAGAGGGATGGATACGGTTGACGCGCCAAGGGTTTCCATACATACCATGATTGCTTCGATTGAAGGCGTTCTAAGTTTAAGCCCCTTCATATCTTCAGGTTTTGTAATCCGCCTTTTTGAGTTTGTGATCTGCCTTGCTCCACCATCTCCGATGGCAAGTATCTTGAGTCCACCGGCCTCAGCATCGCTTGAGATGATATTGAACACCTCTTCATTCTTTGCAGCCCGCATCAGAGCTTCCTGGTTGTCAAAAAAGAAAGGCATGAGGAAAAGGTTGAGTTTCTTTGAAATAGTGTCGAAAGGACCTCCAACAAAAGCCTCAAGGGTTCCCATCCTCATCGATTCCTGCATATCAGATTCAGAGCCTAGGACTCCAGCTGGATAAAGTTCTACTTGAACCTTCCCATTTGTTTTCTCCTCAACATATTTCTCAAATTCAAGCAATGCAACATGACGCGGATGCGCCGTACTCATTGTGTGCCCGAGTTTGATGGTATAAACCTTGTCCGAGCTTCCCGATGAGGCGGCATCGGAGCTGCCATTTGCAACAATACTTGTAATAGCAACAAGCGCTACAAGTACAAGAACGATAAGTTTTCTCATTGAAATCTCCTCCTATTATGTGATATCAATATTAAAATGTGATATCACATCTGAGATTTATAATAACATGGCTTTATTATCCTGTAAAGTTTTTATTTTAATAAAATAGAAAAGATATTTTTACTTGTTATTTGTTTACAATATATAGTTATAACAATCTGAGATAATAATTTGATCAAAAAGCCAATAAGAAAGAGATATTATTAATTACACATTCTTTTCCAATTTGCTAAAGAAATTTTACCTTCATATCCACGTTTTTATTCTCAAAAAATGAATTGGAAGCTCAATAGTATAAATATTTTTCTAGTCAAAAAAAAAAGTGCATAGAGACTTTATTAAACCATATTGCTTTTAATTAGACTTGATTACAGATTTTTGTCAAATCCTGGTAAGAAGACCTGATACCAAAATACCGTAATAGCCTCAGTCCAGGTTGTCATTACCATCAAAATATATTGTTCTTTTCAGAATCATACAGTTAAAACACGAAGCATCCATCATTGGACCTAGGATCCTACATCATACTAGGATCCATCAGGAACTTCTCAATGCCCACATACATAACCCCGTTCTCATCATACCAAGGAATTATATTATCCTTTACAACAATGATTTTTTTAAATGAATCTGCAACACGCAGATAAGGACGGATCTCCTGCAATCTTTTCTCTTCTTCCCCTACTGTCAAAGCAGACTGTATATAATATCTTCTGCTCCCATCATTAGCAACAAAATCGATTTCGAGGTTGGTCTTTTTACTTCTTCCATCCTGATCCTTATAGTTGTATTCCACTACCCCCACATCTACAGAAAAACCTCTTACGAGCAATTCATTGTAAATTATGTTTTCCATGATGTGGCTTTCCTCGGTTTGGCGGAAATTAAGCCGAGCATTGCGCAGCCCAATATCTGTATAATAATACTTAATCGGAGAACCGATGTACTTTCTACCCTTCACATCAAATCTTTTGGCCTTATTAAGCAGAAACGAATCCATCAGGTAATCCACATAACGTGATACGGTCGCCTCGTCAATATTGATATGTTTCACTGTTTTGAAAGTATCAGCAATCCTTTTAGGGTTCGAAAGCGATCCGATAGCAGAAGATAGCACATCAAGCAAATCATCAAGAAGGGCGATATTCTGAATCCTGTGCCGCTCCAAAATATCTTTTAGGTAAATGTTTTCAAAAAGGCTTTTAAGATACTGGCTTTTTGAACGATGATCTTTTAGGGAAAGAATAAAAGGCATACCTCCATAGGTATGGTATTCCATCCACGCATCATTTTTGTTTCCATCATAAGCCGATGAGAACTCGGCAAATGTCAGCGGATACACACGCACTTCATCTCCGCGGCCTCTGAATTCCGTAAGAACATCAGAGGATAACATTTTAGAGTTGCTTCCTGTAACATATATGTCTATATTCTTTATTTTCATCAAGCCAAGAAGAACGTCGACAAAACCTACATCGTCTCCCCCATCCTCCAGATAAGGATTTTTTATTGTTTTTACCTTCTGGATCTCATCTAGAAATACATAGTACATTTTTTCCTTATCAATGATGAGGCTTCTGATATATTTCCCAAGCTGCAATGGATTACGGAAACGGATGTTCTCATCATCATCCAATGCCAGACCTATGATATGCTCATCATCCACACCAATTGAATTAAGATACCGGCGATATATCTCAAACAAAAGGTATGACTTGCCGCATCTTCTTGTACCTGTAATCACTTTAACAAGTCCGTTCTCTTTCTTTGAAATCAGTTGCTGCAAATATCCGTCCCGAGCTATCATAAAACCACCATATTCCATTATTTTTCGTATTTATACCTTTTTATAGCATATTATAATACATTTCGCACAAAAAATGGTCATTATCTTTCGATTATTTTTCGTATTTATACCTTTTTATCGAAAAACTTATATGGAGTATCAAACTATTATGGCAAAACTGAACGTAGATACGCCTATATATAAATTCAATCTGTTTTTTCGATCTAAGCAATAGATTATGACAGCTCTATCGCCTAAGACTTCATAATTGTGCCAATGTCAAAGCGATTTTTGCATATGACATTAAATCTTATGAATATTTTCGCGGCATTTCTGAAGTTCCGTCCTTACGTAACCTTTTTTGAAGCTATCACGTTCTGAAACAAATGCTTTTCCTATCCGTTCCGACAAACGAGACGTTGTACGAGGAACGCTCGTCCCTTCCTTCCCCTTTTGTCAGCGTTCCATCCACCTTCACTGCAAATTCAAGCTCCAGCTCGCTTATGGAAAGATTGGTCGAAGGAG
>CASGDQ010000017.1 GCA_949300325.1 uncultured Spirochaetales bacterium | reverse complement strand
CTCAGACCGCATTCACATTCGATGTCGCAACCGGTGAGTTTATCCCCGCAGGAGAGACTAAAAGCCTGTCATTTTCAACAAAAGATGAAGACGGCTATTACTGCAGTCCCTTGCTGATTCCGCAGGAAATTACGATATCTGATGAAGATGTATTTAGCAATACATTGGTTATTGCCACTGGCACGATCATAACGATAGAGGAAGCCAAGGTGGAATCCATCACTTTGGATAAGACCAGCCTGGATTTGAATATTAATGGGAATAATGGTGGAACCTATACCCTTACTCCCACATATGATCCGACTTATGCGTACACCAAAAATGCTGTATGGAAAAGCAGTGATGAAAGTGTGGCGACGGTAGAGGACGGAACAGTCACAGCAGTGGGGTTTGGATCGGCCACAATCACTTTGAGCGTCGGAGAAGTTTCCGCCGAATGCCAGGTGAATGTCAGTAAACAAAGCAGGATACCAATTCCGATTTTTGCGGAGAAAGTTGCCAAAAATAAATTACTTGGTACAAGGAGTATTCCGGTTGATTATACTGATCCTAATAAAATAAACGAAATGTATTTTTATTGGTATGCTCCGCCAATTATTTCTTTTATGCAAACAGAGGTTGATGCTGATTATACTTGGAGCACGGTTATTTTTGATACGAAAGTTAATTTCAGTTATGAAATAGAAGGAAGCGGTTTATGCAAAATTATAGGAATTTCTGATGACAATGATTATTTCATACAAATTGATTTCGATACCCAAAAGAACAGCTTTAATTTTATCCAAGCCATAATTATTAGTAATGGTGCAGATGCTGTGGACAATTTGCAGATAATGGTATCGGAAGGTAAAGATATCCAAGTTAATGAAAATGGTGGTTTCCATGATAGTATAAGTTTTATTACCTGCCATTATAATGGATACCAATATATAAGTTGCGGAGACGGGGAGCTTTATGCCGATGGGAGAATTGTCGGCTTTGCTTCACATTATAATGAAATGTTCATTAACTCGGCAGAAGAGGATGGAGCCGTTGCTGATTTCTTTGATCAGGCATTCTTTTATGATTATTCTGATGCTGATAAGCTTATCATGTTCCGCAATGAAAATTATGATTCAAATGATTTGGAATTATATTGCGGGCTCTGTTGGTTTGATGGTAATGAATTCCAGAGGGCTCCGGAACCTTCTATACAGGATCCGGTATCTTTTTATACTTTTGATACAACTGATGAGGCCCAATTATATATCATTGATAAAATCACGGAAAACTGGAATCTTACAATTGCAGATGCTCCTGCCTGATTTCAGATTGGAGGAGTTGGAAAGTTTTTGATTAAAGCGTTGCTCAATCGAGTGACGCTTTTCTTATATGGCAGGATAGAAAATGCAAAGCCCTTCATCGCCACAGCCTCACAAAAGGGTTTAACTTTTTCCCTAGTTTTCCTATAATCCCATTAATTAACAGCATTTTAGGAGCAAAAATATATGGATATCGATGTAAAGAAGCTGCATCCGCTGGAAGTGAAGCTTCTCAGGCATGTGAGCCTTGGGGAGAAGATCGACCATGCCAGGATCATCCTTGAACTTGGTTACAAGGTGGGGCAGTGCAACCAAGCCTTTTCCTGGCTTCAGGCAAAGGGGCTGCTTAAGGAAACGGAAAGAAGTAGCAGAATCGTTTACGAGCTTACAGATTTCGGGCGCGAGCTGGAAAAGAACGGCATGCCTGCCGAGCGCATCTTTACATTCTTGAAGGATAACGGGCCGCATACCCTTCCCGAGATAGCAGAGGCCTTGGCCTTGGAAAAAAGCGATGTAGGGTCGGCTTTCGGGCAGCTTTCTTCAAAGAAGACAGCACAGCTCAATGCCGAGAGGAAGGCTGAGATCATATCAGATTCACTTCCTGATGAAGTTATCATGCAGCGCTCGCTTCTTTCCTGTGCGCTCAAAGATGGGGAGCTTGATGAAGCATCCCTTTCCGATGCTCAGAAAAAGGTCATCTCCCAGATGGCGAAAAAGCGCGGTGCTTCATCTTCTCCATTCAAATACGTCGAGAAGGAAGAGATCATCTACTATCTTACAGAGGAGGGGGATGAAGTCAAGAAAGAGCTTGAGAGGGCGAATATCACAGGAGAGGAATTCGGTCTTCTTACTCCGCAGATGCTTCAGAGCGGATCTTGGAAGAATGGATCCTTCCGCCCTTATGGCGTCGATGCGCCCATAAGCAGGCTTATTCCTGGCCGCCATAACGCTTATGGCAATTATCTGCAGTGGGTGAAGGATAAGCTTACAGCCCTTGGGTTCGAGGAATTCGACGGACCGCTTGTTGAAAACGAGTTCTGGAACGGCGATGCCCTTTTCATGCCGCAGTTCCATTCTGCCCGCGACATACATGATGTTTATTATGTCAAGGAGCCCAGACACGCGAAATTCATTGAGGAGCCGTGGCTCAGCCAGGTTGCAAAAACCCATGAGGACGGCTGGACAACAGGAAGCCGCGGCTGGGGGTATGCATTCGACCATGAATTCACACGCCGCCAGGTTCTTAGAAGCCAGGGAACGGTACTCTCTGCTCATCAGCTTACCAAGGCCAAGGTCCCCGGAAAGTATTTCGGTGTTGTCCGCTGCTTCCGCTACGACCAGGTGGATGCTACTCATGGAGCTGATTTCTATCAGACGGAAGGCATCGTGCTGGGAGAGGATGTTAACCTCAGGAACCTGCTCGGGCTTCTCAAGATGTTCGCAGAGGAGATCGCAGGCGCAGAAGAAGTGAAATATGTTCCGGGGTATTTCCCGTTCACCGAGCCCAGCATCGAGGTTCATATCAAGCATCCAGTGCTTGGATGGTTCGAGCTCGGAGGATCCGGCATTTTCCGTCCTGAAGTGACTAAGGCTCTGGGAATCGATGTCCCCGTCCTTGCGTGGGGCCTGGGTATCGACAGGATGGCTCTCATGCATCTTGGTCTCAATGACCTCAGGGAGCTTTTCACGCCGGACATCGAATCTGTGAGAATGAGGAGAGGTAACTGAAATGCCGAAGATCGAAGCACCAGAAAATATTTTCTATTCCCTTTTGGGAAAAAAGATGAGCGATGACGAGCTTATGGATATCTTCCCTGTTGCGAAGGCTGAGCTCGACGGGCATGATACCGATGCCCATGTCATCAAGATAGAGCTTAACGATACGAACCGTCCCGACCTCTGGTCCGCAGCCGGTGTTGCGCGTGCTCTGAGGACTTATGAAACAGGGAAGATTCCGTCCTATGATTTTTTCAGCAATGCCGGCAGGCAGCTTCCCAGCGATGGCAGGGCGGTTGTGGATGATGCTTCTGCAATAGGCATCCGCGACTATTCCATCGGTTTTGCCGCCAGGGGCAAGAAGATTGATGATGAGCTTTTGATAAACCTGATCCAGAGCCAGGAGAAGCTCTGCTTCAACTTCGGCAGGAAGAGGAAGACAATCGCCTTAGGCATTTACCGCTCGGATCTCATCAAGTATCCTGTGCATTATGCCGCAGTAGATCCTGATAAGACGAAATTTGTGCCGCTCGGGATGACCGAGGAGCTTTCCCTCAGGGAAATATGTGAAAAGCATCCTAAGGGCAGGGAATACGGGTATATCGTTTCCGATAAGCCCCGCTTCCCATACCTCTATGATGACAACAACGAGACCCTCTCGTTCCCGCCTGTCATCAACAGCGCCCGCATCGGGGCTGTCGAGGTTGGAGATGAGAACCTTTTTGTCGAGCTTTCCGGTCCGATTCTCGATGATCTTCTGCTGACTGCGAACATCCTCTGCTGCGATATGGCCGATATGGGTTATGAGATCCTTCCTGTGAAGGTCGAGTTCGCAACGGATACCAAGTACGGCAGGTCGATCACAGTCCCGTATTATTTCCAAGGCGATGCCAAGTGCAGCGTCGAGGCGGTCGAGAAGAAGCTCGGTCTTAAGCTTTCTGAAAAGGAATGCGTCAAGGCGCTTGCAAGGATGGGTGTCGAGGCTAAGGCTGAAAAGGGTGTCATCATTGCAACATGCCCGGCATACAGAAATGATTTTCTGCATGAGGTCGATATCATCGAGGATATAATGATCGGCCATGGGCTTATGAACTTTGCTCCTGTCATGCCTACGGATTTCACAGTCGGCAGGCTCAGCAGGGCGGAAGAGCTCTCCCGCAAGGTCAAGGATATCATGGTGGGCCTCGGATTCCAGGAGATGATGTACAATTATCTTGGTTCCAAGAAGGAGTATATCGACAGGATGCATATCGACGGATCGGACTGCGTATTCATCGCCAACCCGATGAGCGAGAATTACGAGGTTGTCAGGCCTTCTGTGATCCCTTCGCTTCTTGAAAGCGAATCGGTGAGCGGGCATGCCGTTTATCCGCATAATATCTTTGAGATCGGAAAAATCTGCAAAAAGGATGAAAAGGACGTGAGCGGCACGGTCACCGTGAACAGCCTGGGTTTCCTTTCTGCAAACAATCAGGTCGGTTATAACGAGGCCTCCTCTTTGGTCAATACGCTGATGTATTTCCTCAGAAAGGAATATTTTCTTAAAGCTTTGGAAAACGATCCGAGATTCATTCCAGGCAGATGCGCCTCCATCATCGTGGATGGCAAAGAGGTCGGAGTGTTTGGAGAAATCCATCCCCAGGTACTTGAGTCATGGGGCTGCACGATGCCTGCGATCGCATGTGAAATTAATGTGGACAGCCTACTCTGATTTTGGAGCCTGATGGAACACGCCGTCGGCCTTTGTGCAACGACGGCGTAGTTTTTTTCATGCTTGGTTCAAGTCTACTATACTATACGTTTTACGGCATTATTTACAAATTTCCATCTTAAATTTTATTTCGGTGGCATGTCCGGACGGATGGATTTTCCGTACGAGCCATGTTTCAGTTCGCACGGAGTGTTTGGCGGATCATGTCCAGGGTCGCATCTTCGTTATAATCGATCGGCAGGAGCGCCAGCGTGCTCAACACATGAATCCTGTTATGACTGCGTTTGATGTCCAGCTGCTTATCCAGAATTCCTGTTCCCTCCGTATTCCCGCACAGGTGTTTCGCTTTATCACGGTTTGCGTTTATTATATGGGCGATGTCTTTTTTTGAAAGGCTGTTTTTTTTCAGGCATGTTCTGGCATTCACGTCTTTTTTATATTTCCGACCTGAGAAATCCGCAAGGTCGATCGTCCTGTCTATAAACAGCGGATCCGGCAGTGTCTCAAAGTCGTAAAATGCTTCCACCATCGGGTAGTTTATGTACAGTTTGCCTAATTCCGTCTCATTGTCGAATGTATTCAACAGGTTCTTGATGGTATCGTCGGAGTACTTCTGGTAATGCGGCTCGAAATCAAAAACCAGATATACAGCGCTGAACGCATCCTTTGACAGGATCGATGGGGCGATCTGTAATCCTCTTTCAATCCGCAGGAACGATACGAGATCGTCGTAATATCCTTTTTTGAATGCGTCGTAAAGCTCGTATATAGGGTTTTCAAAAGCGACTATCTCGTATTCCGCATCTATGAATGACAGCAGGCCATGTGTGGCTTTTCCTAAAATGCGCGGCTCCTCCACACGTCCTTCGACCACCAAAAGAATCTTTTTAGTCCCCAAATTCACCCCCCAGCATCATTTTTTCAAGGTTGTGGGCCTGGCGTATCACTTTTTTCGTCGAATCGGCGAAGCTTGTGAGTTTTCCGTTTTTCAGGATTACATAGCAGTCGGGACGCATCAGTTCGTTGCTTATCAGGTATGTGTTGTGCGTGGTTAGGATGGATTGAAAGTCTGCTTTGCCGTTGACATATTCCAATATATGTCTGGAAAGCCTGTAATGGTAGAATGCGTCGAACTCATCAAGATAGATGAATGATATGTTCTTCGTCCTGTTCATCCAATAGAAAAACAGCCATAGCGATATGGTTCCCGTGGATGCCACCATGTCGAATCTCGCTTGTTTTTCCTTGTAACGGACCCCGATGACCTGTTTTCCCGATTCCATTATGGTGCATAGATTGAAATCCTGTCCGCATGATCTGAGGAAGGCTTCAAAGCTTTTCATAAGTCTGTTGTTGATGATGAAGTCGTTCATATCCTCACCGTTGGACATCACACCCATGAACTCGTTCTGCTTCAGGCTTCTGAACCACAGCATGTTGTTGACGAAATCCATTATCTTTTTAACGGGACTGTGTTCTGGCCAGAACAATGTATTGTTGAAAATGTATTTCAATACCGACATGTTCTGATTCCGTCTGCTGATGTCGATCGTCTGTGCCTGCGCTATGTTGTTTTCGTATTTGTTGTTGCTGTAGTTGTACTGCATGAGAATCTGGCCGTCCACAATTATTTTTTCGTACAGCAGGTTTCTTTTTCCGTCTTTGGTATATGAATACACCACATCCGTACCGTCGAAAATAAATTCGTAAGTGAATGAGGCCGAATCCTCGATCGAGTCACCGTTCAAATAGTAGTTGTAAAGCAGATTGTCGTTCTTGTATTCGGACAGGTGCGTAACGATATCCATGATGGCCGCGCCGAGATTGCTTTTGCCTGAATTGTTTTCTCCGTATATCACCATTTTGTTCACGAGCCCGTTCTTGATGAGCTCCGATTTGAATCCATAGTCATGCGTACTTGAGAAATCCAGCACAAGCGGTTCCTTGAAATTCTTGAAATTTTTCACTTCAAATCTTTTAATCATCCGAATTCCCGTATTGTTTATTATCTTTGTTGTGTAATATTATTACATAATAATTGTAATATTTCTACATTACGTGTCAATCGAAATCGGCTACATGATATCATGTGCCAGTGGGAATAGGGTACGGAGAATAAAGTTCATGTATGGCGTATGTGCCGGATGGGTTCTCAGGGCCTCCCGGCGCTGGTGGTCGCATATGAGTTTCTGAAAAACCCGTGTTTCGCTTGAAGGCCTGTCCCGGTGGCGTTGCCGGGAATCACGGCATCAGCACTTCTGCATAGATCGCTTTCGAATCCATTCCCGCTACATTGAAGGCTGAGCTTTCCACAGGCACGAGATCCTTTGCGTATAAAAAATCCATTCTTTCATAAACATCCCCGTTCTTTCTGGTGATGCCTGGATCCGCTTCTGCGCTGAAGTGGGTCTGCCTGTATATATCGTCGAATCCATAGTTTCTGATCATCTCCGCATTCTTGAAAATGTAATCCCTTCTGTAGGGGTAGTATGTGAAGATGTTCCAATCCTCTCCATCCGGTTCGGAGGATGAGAAGGCGAAGAGAATCTCGTCGTCGGCTATCTTGAGCTTGGAAAGCTTTGCCTCATCCCCTGTACGGCTCAAAAGCCATCTGTCGATTTCAGAAGCTGAAGAGGGCAGGCCCTGGTAAGTATCCAGTATGCTGATTTGGATGTCCTTGCTGTCGTTTAAAGAGAAGATGGCATAATCCCTTTCCATCCTCTTAAGCCTTGTGTTGTAAAGCACTGCGCCGCCTTCAAGCACCACAGTGTCCTTTCCCATCAGTTTCGAAAGCTCGACCTGCTGCTCCAGAGTACCGGTGATGAATGTGAAATCCACATCCAGATCCCTTACGCTCGATGCTACCATTTCAAGATTTGCCCCCTCGTCCAATGGAAGGAACAGGATGCGCAGCGGATTTTTGTCCGTGTCGAGCGAGAGATGGGTTCTCTGCGGTCTGTAGTTGTGCGGGATGGCAAGCTCGCTGATATCCTCAGGATATTCGTAGACCGCGTTCTCCAAATATATTCTGAGCGCTTCAGCCTCTGCCTCGGCTTTCTTCCTGGCTTCTTCAGCCCTTCTTTCCTCCTCGGCTATCCTTTCCGCTTCCGCTTGGGCCTTGCGCTCGTTTATGATCCTGAGCCTGGTTTCCGGCTCGCTGACCTTTTGAGGAGGATTGATGTTCGCCTTGCCTTCACCGATGGTGTAGATTGCGCAGGATGTGAGCATCAGAAAAAGGCAGGCCGCAGACAATATCTTTTTCATATGCGGAGCTGTTCCCCGAAGCGGGCCATTTCCCCTTCGTCATATTTGATGCTTGGAGGGAAGAATGACAGTCCATCCCCTTCATGCCTGGGGATGATGTGTATGTGCAGATGCGGAACTTCCTGGCCGCTGGCTGGGCTGTTGTTGATGAAAACATTCGTCCCGTCGGCTTTCAGGGCAGACCTCATTTTCCCATCGATTTTCTTCACGATGGAAAACATGTGTGCGATCACTTCATCCGGAGCATCGGAAACAGTCGGATAGACCTTCTTGCTTATGACAAGGGTATGTCCCTTTGCCTTTGGTGCGATGTCGAGTATGGCGATGCATACATCATCCTCGTAAAGTTTTACAGAGGGGATTTCCCCCGCTATGATCATTTCAAAGACTGTGCTCATGGATAAAGTATATCATTTTTGACTGTAAGAAAAAAGAATCAGAATACTTGAACAAATACCCTAAAATCTATATCATGCATTTTTGGTGACTTTTTAAGCCGCTATTTCATTGTGTGAATTGATTTAGGAAAGCAATTCCTAATTTGTATACGAGATATTGTTTGAGAGGTTTTAGCATGATCAACGACCTGCAGGGCATGAGAAACATCGGTATCAGCGCCCACATCGACAGTGGCAAGACCACTTTGTCAGAACGCATTCTGTACTATTGCAACAAGATTCATGCCATCCATGAAGTTAGAGGAAAGGATGGCGTCGGAGCCACCATGGACTCAATGGAGCTTGAGAGGGAGAGAGGAATCACCATCGCAAGCGCTGCAACGAACGTAAACTGGAAGGGCCATGAGATAAACATCATCGATACTCCCGGCCACGTTGACTTTACAATCGAGGTTGAGAGGTCTCTCAGGGTTCTCGATGGAGCTATCCTCGTACTTTGTTCTGTAGGCGGCGTACAGTCCCAGTCCATTACCGTCGACCGCCAGATGAAGAGATATCATGTACCCCGCATCGCTTTTGTCAACAAGTGCGACAGAACCGGTGCAAATCCCTACAGGGTCAAGCAGCAGCTGATCGACAAGCTCGGGCTCAATGCTGTCTTGATGCAGATTCCAATCGGACTCGAGGACCGCTTGCAGGGTGTTGTCGACCTTGTTGAGATGAAGGCCATATATTTTGATGCCGGTCCCAACCAGGATCAGGCGAGATATGAGGAGATTCCTGAGGAGCTCAGAGCTGAAGCCGAGGCAAAGAGGGAAGAGATGCTCGACACTGTCTCCATGTGTTCTGATGAGCTTATGGAAGCCATGCTCGAGGATGCTGTCACTCCGGAGCTTATCAAGGCTGCAGTCAGAAAGGGTACGATCGGTCTCGAGCTCTGTCCTGTATTCATGGGTTCTGCATACAAGAACAAGGGCATCCAGCCCCTTTTGGATGGAGTCATCGATTATCTTCCCAATCCGACAGAGGTTGAGAACAAGGCATTGGACCTCGATGACAACGAGAAGGAGATTGTTCTTGAATCCAATCCTGACAAGCCGGCTGTAATCCTTGCATTCAAGCTTGAGGACGGACAGTTCGGACAGCTGACATACATCCGTGTCTATCAGGGAAAGATAAAGAAGGGCGATACCCTTTACAATACAAGGACGAGAAAGAAGTTCAACGTTGGACGTCTCATAAAGATGCATGCCAGCGAAATGGAGGATATCAGCGAATGCGGATGCGGTGAGATCGCGGCCCTGTTCGGCATCGACTGCGCCAGCGGCGATACGTTCTGCGATCCCTCGCTCAACTACTCGATGACCAGCATGTATGTGCCTAATCCTGTAATCTCCCTTGCCATCGAGCCTGTCGACAAGAAGGCTGCAGACAACATGGCAAAGGCTCTCAACAGGTTCACCAAGGAAGACCCGACATTCCAGACCTATGTCGATCCCGAATCCAACCAGACGATCATCAAGGGCATGGGCGAGCTCCATCTTGACGTATACATCGAAAGGATGAAGAGGGAATATAAGGCCGAAGTGAGGGTTGGAAAGCCTGAAGTTGCTTACAGGGAAGCCATCACTCAGAGGGCTGAATTCAACTATACCCACAAAAAGCAGACCGGAGGCAGCGGACAGTACGCACGTGTTGCCGGCTACATCGAACCGATCGAGCAGGTTGTGGGCGAGGAAGCTCCGAAAGATTACGAGTTCATCGACGAAATCAAGGGAGGAGCCATCCCCAACGAGTACATCCCGTCCTGTGACAAGGGCTTCCAGGCTGCAATGAAGAAGGGATCCCAGATCGGATTCCCCGTCATCGGCGTAAGGGTCTGCATCAACGATGGCGCCTGGCACCCGGTCGACTCTTCCGATATGGCGTTCCAGACTGCCGCAATTGGAGCATTCAGGGAAGCTTATGAGAAGGCAAGGCCTGCAATCCTTGAGCCGATCATGAAGGTAGAGGTGGAAGGTCCCAGCGAATTCCAGGGCAACATCTTCGGCTCCATCAACCAGAGAAGAGGCATCATCGTATCCAGCACCGAAGACAATAACCAGTGCCAGGTGATTGCAGAGGTCCCGCTTTCAGAGATGTTCGGCTATTCGACGGTCCTTCGCTCCCTTACTCAGGGAAAAGCTGAGTTCACGATGGAAGTCGCGAAGTACGGAAAGGTTCCACAGGGTGTTTCCGAAGAGCTTAAGAAGGCTTATCAGGAAAAGAGGAAGAAGGAAGCCGGAAAATAACCGTTTTTACGGATTCCATATATACAGTCCGCTGCGCATGTGGCGGACTTTTCTTTTCTCCTATACCCAATTTCAAGCACTGTAAAGGGTTGCCCCTACAAACAGAAATATTGAAATTTCCTTTGTTTTTTATACTGCGGCAATGTTATAATTTGTAAAAGAAAAACAGGAGGAAAATAAATTGGACATTAAGGAACTCAACAGCGTAAGCCCGCTTCGTGTTTTCGAGGATGCAATCAACGGTGGATTGGGTAGAGGCAATCTCGGTGTGATCGTATCCCGTCATGGCGTCGGAAAGACGGCATGTCTAGTCCACCTGGCAACAGACAAGCTTTTCAAAGGTGAGAACGTGATCCACGTATCCTTTTCGGGCAATGTGGAGCATGTCATAAATTGGTACAAGGAAGTTTTCAAGGAAATCACAGAGCTTCAGAGCCTGGATGATGCTACGATGGTTTACAATTCGATTCTTGCAAACCGCGTGGTCATGAATTTCAGCCAGGAGCAGATTCCAATAGAAAAAGTCATATCTTCTCTTGAGAGCCTCATCTCCCAGGGCTCCTTCAAGGCCGATGCGATCCTGTTCGACGGCTATAAGCTTACCACAGCCGATGAAGAGGATATCGTAAAGATAAAGGAGTTTGCAAAGAAGATGAACCTCGAGGTATGGTTCAGCGTTTCTCCTGTACGTCCCGATGTTGTGTATGACGAGTATGGTGTGCCCAACACGCTGTTGAAGTATTATGATCTCATCGACGTCCTCGTGGCTCTTCGTTATGATGATAAGATCGACAAGGTCGTTCTGACCGTCGTCAGAGCCCATCATCAGAATGTTCCTAAGCCGATGGGTGTCAATCTCGATCCTAAGACCATGCTCATCTCAAAGTAGGTCTTCTGAGCCTTACCGGTTATTGCAGCCTGCCATGCGGCAGGCTGTTGTTTTTCATCAGGCTTTCCAGCCATCACTTCTTTCCTGAAGTTCCATCATATGAAAGAATGCACCTTTTTTCTCAAGCAGGGCATCGGGAGCACCCATCTCCTTGATGCGTCCGTTTTCAAGGACTATGATCTTATCCGCATTACGTACTGTTCTCATGCGGTGTGCGATTATAAGCACAGTTTTGTCTTTAATCAGATAGGATAGGGCCTGCTGCACCTGCGTCTCGTTCTCCACATCCAAGTTCGCGGTGGCCTCATCCAGCAATACTACCGGAGCATTCTTTAAAATGGCTCGTGCAATGCTTATCCTCTGCCTTTCTCCTGCTGACAGTGTGGAGCCGTTTTCTCCAATCACGGTATCATAGCCGTTAGGAAGTTTTCTTACGAACTCTTCGCAGTTTGCCATCCTCGCCGCCTCGTACACCTCCTCATCCGATGCTCCCTTTTTGCCCAGACGTATGTTCTCTTTTATCGTATCGGAAAAGAGGACCACATCCTGGAAGACTATTGAGTAATACGTCAAAAGCTTTTCAGGATCGCATTTTGCTATATCCATGCCTCCCAATGTTATCATGCCTTCATCTATATCCCAGAATCTTGATGCCAGGCGGCATGCGGTACTTTTCCCTCCTCCTGAGGGGCCTATTAGCGCTGTCACCTCTTTCTGCTTTGCTGTGAAGCTGACATCCTCCAGCACTTCGCGGCCTTCATCATAGGAAAAGGAAACGTTATGGAATGCTATGTCGTATCCATTGGGCGTGAGATCCTTTCTGCCTTCCTGCCTCTTGGCTTCCAAAATGGTTCTCATCCTTTCTATTTGAAGCTTTGTACTGAATACTGCCGCAATATTCTGTAAAATCGTTGCAATCGGATTGTATATCATCGATGCGGCAAAAAGGAAGCCTATGAAGTAAACCAGGTCCAAGCTTCCAGCTGAAAGCAGCTTCAGCCCTGTTATGATCGTGGTTGCGATTCCTAGCTTCAAAAGAGCCTGGCTTCCGGTCACAAAGACGCCTGTGGCCAGTTCAGATCTGACAGCTGCTTTTTCCTGCTCAGCCTGCCTTTTGTCAAGGGCAGATAATTCCCTTTCCTGAAGCCTTGCGGACTTAATCTCCTTTACTGCTTCCAGCATCTGCTGTATCTGCTCTGTAACAGCACGTTTTTTTTCGATGTTTATGGCTCCGTATTTATCCTGTATCCTTTTGGATCCGAATACTATGATGATTGTGGCAGGCACTATCCAGAGTACGGCTATTGCCATCTTCCAATTAGTGATGAACATAAGGATTGCAATAAGTAGTGTGGAGAATATCGATCCGTAAAGCTGCGGGACATAGTGGCTGAACATCTGGTCCAGGCTGGAACAGTCGCTTATCATGGTGGCTGTAAGATCGCTTAGATCTCTTTTGCCGAAAAAGGAGAGTGGAAGCTTTCTTAGAGTTTCAGCCAAGGCTGTTCTCCGGTTTGCGCTCTCCTTGTATACGGCTATGTACAAGAAGGCATATTGCAGATAGTGGAACAGATAGAGCAGCAATATCGACAGGATTGAGAAGGCTATTACAGGAAGAATCCCTTCAAGCACAGGTTCTCCGGAGGAAAAGGCTGTTATCATATGCCGGATTGCAAACATCGTTGAGATAATGGGCAGCATCAGGCTTATGTTGCATATGAAACACCAGAATACGGCCTTGATAAGATCTTTTGCACCTTTTTCTGTAAGTGCGAACGCATGCATCAGACGCTTTATCATCATACCACCTCCTTTTTTATCTTCCAGCTTGCAGATGTCTTATACTCCTGCCACATCTTTTTGTAGGCTCCGTTTTTCATTATCAGCTCTGATGATGTGCCTTCCTCGATTTTCCTGCCTTCCGAAAAGACTATTATGTTGTCTGCATCAGTTATGCTGGAAAGCCTGTGCGCTATCATCAAGACTGTTTTTCCTTTCATGAGGTTCGAAAAGGCCTTCTGTATCAGGTATTCGTTTTCCGGATCGGTGAATGCTGTAGCTTCATCGAGAATGATTATCGGGGCATCTTTCAAGATTGCACGGGCGATAGCTATCCTTTGCTTTTGCCCGCCGGAAAGATATGTGCCCTTGCTTCCGATTATTGTATCGATCCCGTCAGGAAGGGCATTGATGAAATCCAGGGCCTGCGCTTTTCTTGCCGCATCAAAAACCTCAGCTCTGCTTGCATCAGGTTTTGATGCCCTGATATTGTCATATATGCTCTTTTTAAAAAGGCATGGGTCTTGGAATACAAAGGCGATGTTCTTCATCAGGCAGTCTTCAGTGTATGAGCGGACATCCAGGCCCCCGATTCTTATTACTCCCTGCTGTGCATCGAAAAAGCGCGGAATGAGGCTTGCTGCAGTCGTTTTGCCCCCTCCTGACGGGCCGATGAGAGCAGTTGTCGTTTTCTGCCTGATAGTAAAGGATATGCCGTTTAAAGCTGCGGGTGCATTCTCGAAATAGGAGAATGCGACATCCTCAAATTTTATATCATGAGATTCCATGCTTCCGGTTTCTCCAAAGGAAATGGGAGTCTGGCTGAAAAGCTCATCAAGCTTGAAGGCTGCTTCATCAGCTTTCATGACGGATTCGGATGCGAACATGATCCTGCTGATCGATGCTCCGCAGGCTGGTGCGAAAATGGAATAGAAGATGAAGTTTGTAAGCACCTGCCAGCCATTGCCTTTTGCAGATAGCAGAAGCGCGGTAGGAATCAGAAGAAAGAATGCGCCATTTATGCAGATGAGGAACACTGTTTCTCCTGTCCTGCAGCTTATGGCATATTTTTCTGCAAGATCGCTGTAACTGATTATAGCCTTGTAAAATGCCTTGAAGGACCATATCGTCTGCTGGAAGGTTTTTACGACTGGAATGCCCCTGACGTATTCGACTGCTGCCGCGCTCATTCTTTCTATTTCCCTTTGATAGCGGTGGAAAAAGCCGGCATTCTTTCCACTCATCATCACAGCCATGGACGCAATCGCTGCAATCATTGTGAAAAGACAGATTGCGCCCATCAGCGGATCGAATAGAAACAGCACAGGGATTGAGACGATCGGTGTGACTATGGCTCCTGTAAGATCTGGAAATTTATGTGCCAGCAGATCCTCTGTGAGGCCGGCATTGTCATCTATGAGCTTTCTCAGCCGTCCGGTCATATTCTTTGAGAAATATCCCATAGGAAGGCTGAGCGCATGTTCCATTGCCGCTTTTCTTATGTTTCGTGCAGTCCTGAACGCGGCAATATGTGTGCACATGAGTGCAATGAAATACAGCAAGATGCTCAAGATTGCGGCATAAAGGGCATACCAGCCCCATTTTGCAAGCTCCTCAGCATTCAAGATCACGGGGTAGGTGGCTAAAACATCCCGTGCAACAAAATAAATGAAAATGTAAGGCAATAGTCCGGCTGCCGCAGCTGTTCCGCTCAATAAGCAACCGATGACTGTAAGCTTTTTGAAGCTTTTGCTGTAGGACAGCAGTACTCTCCAGCTTGGTTGTCTTTTTGATTTGCTCATAACAGGCTCCTATATTTGTTAGAATAATCTAACTAAATACTATAAAAACCTGTTCCTTCTTTTCTACAACCAATGTGCTATGGATTAATCCGTTTCATCATCACTTTCAAAGATGCGATGTTTAGACCGAAAGAAAGATGGTGAGCAGCCCATTACCGCCTTGAATGCTGATGAGAATTTGCTTTGGTTCTCATATCCGCATTCAGAGGCGACATCTCCTATCTGCAATCCAGGATCATTCTTCAAAAGATCTGCCCCGTATTTTATCCTGAGATCCTTTTTGAACGAGCCGATCGGCTGCCCGTAGATGCTTTTGAAGCATTCCCTGAGGCTGGTTTCAGCAAGGTTGTATTTTTCAGCGAGACTTTTTGATGTGGTTTTCAATGTCGGATTCTTTACAAGGAAGGAATAGCATCTTCTTGTGCGTTCGACGACGGTGCGGGAAAACTGCGGGATGAAATCCTCCTTTTCAAACAATCTGTTGTCAAGAAGGATAAGCAGCTCGACGATCTTGAGCGGAAGGTAGTTGTTCTTCAACGATTCCTCTGCTTTATCGACTTCATAGAAAATATGGTTTATTTCGCTTCTAGAGCGCAAAAAGAATATGTTCTTATCCGAAAAAAGTTTTTGTTTCAAGCTTTCCAGATCGATATCGGCAAATGAAAAATGCTTGTCCAGCTCTTTTTGAGCTGTTGCCGTCTCTATTATGACGGTCAGGCCCTCGTATCGTCTGGAAGGGACCCTGCTTGCAGTGATCCTGTTTCTCTCGGGAAGTGTTATGCATAAATCGCCTTCAGAGAGGAAGCATACCTGATTATCGTTCATTATCACTTCGTAGCTTCCCTTCCTGCAGTAGTTTATCTGCATGTAGCCGGGAGGATTCGAGGCCTTCTGGAAACACGAATCGCAGTCAAGGCTGTCATAGCTGATATCTATGCCCGGAATGATTTCGGCACACTTCATCACTGCATAGCCAGAGCCTCCGTATCCAGGCAGGACATAGGTTGTATATACGCCATCCGTGCTTATTTTTTCAAACCTGTAGCCAGACATGTATGGCCATCCAGGTTTTCTTTGATCCAGCTTGGTATCCATATTATGATTCCTACTTAGTTAGCTAATTCTAACAAAAAAGCTGTACGATGTCACCTGTGATTTTGGGCTTTACTGGATGAAATACTGTTGTTCCTTTACTTGGAGGTAATGGTGGAATAGACTATTGAATATGGGAGAAGAAACTATAAAAGGGCTTAAGAAAAAACTATTGCGGGAGGAGATTGAGGATAAGATAATAGCCTTGATCAAAAAAACTCCTTATGAGATCGGGATGAGGCTTCCTAATGAAGATGCGCTTTGTTCTTTGTTCGATGTAGGAAGAAGCACGTTGAGAGAAGCATTGAAATCTTTAGAGTCCCGTCATATGGTATCGATAAAACAGGGCAGCGGTACATATGTTGAATCTTTGTCTCCTGTGGATATCTATCCTCTTTCCATTCTTAATGTGCGCGATAAGCTTTCTGCAGCGTTGGATCTGGCTGACCTAAGGCTGATGGTTGAGCCGCATATTGCCGCCATGGCTGCTGTTAAAGCAGACGATAAGCAAAGAATGGAGATTAAAAATAGCTGCGACCTTGTTGAATGTCATATAAATGATGGAGAGGATTATCTGCGGTATGATATCGCTTTCCATTCTGCAATAATACATGCTGCCGGAAACAGCGCTGTTGAACAGCTGATCCCAATGATTGATACTGCTGTGATGCTTTTTGTAAATGTCACAAGCCGTTGCTTGAAGGCGGAAACTGTAAAAACGCATAGAGCTGTCACCGATGCAATACTCTCAAAGGATGCGTATGGTGCGGAAATGGCGATGTCCATGCACTTGATTTACAACCGGGAGATGCTTTCAGAGATGTACAAGGAAAACAGAAGTAAGAAAGTAGGCCTGAATTCATCTGATGAATTTAGCTGATTACATAAAAAAAACGGTTAATAGACAACACGATCGTTCTTTTCTGTTCGATAAGTCCGATTATTCATTTTGCATAGGTATGATTTTACTTTTCATGTTTTTTGCCCCTATACTTGACTTATGGGCTCTTGCCGCAGCATAAAGGAGTGGCGAACGGCTCTGAGATTGATGCATATATGGATAGGAGTTGAGGATAATGGAATTGAACAGCCAAAAGGTGAGGGCTTTGGCCCCGGAGAATGACCCGCTTAAGATTGGAATGGGATGGAGCGTGGAGGATCTTGAAAAGCCTCAGATCCTGGTTGAAAGCACGTTCGGCGACAGCCATCCCGGTTCGGCTCATCTTGATAAGCTTGTCGAGGAGGCTGTCCGGGGCATTAAAGATGAAGGAGGCAAGGGAGCTAGGTATTTTGTCACGGATATCTGCGATGGCATAGCCCAAGGGCATGATGGAATCAATTTCTCATTAGCCAGCCGTGACATGATCGCCAACATGATCGAGATCCATGGCAACAGCACCGGTTTCGATGCGGCTGTATATATAGCATCCTGCGACAAATCGGTTCCCGGATGTCTGATGGGGCTTGGACGTCTTGGCCTGCCTTCGATTTTCATAACCGGTGGCGTCATGGATGCAGGCCCGGATCTTCTCACTTTGGAGCAGATCGGTGCCTACAGCGCAATGTTCCAGAGAGGCGAGATAAGCAAGGAGCGGTTTGAGTTTTACAAGCAGCATGCCTGCCCGAGCTGCGGAGCCTGCTCGTTCATGGGGACAGCGAGCACGATGCAGATCATGGCGGAGGCTCTCGGACTGATGCTTCCCGGATCTGCTTTGATGCCGGCAACATGCGAGGATTTGAGAGTCATGGCGTATGAAGCAGGACGCCAGGCGGTACGGCTTTCCCGCATGGGGCTGGGAGCAAAAGATATCGTTACGATGGAAAGCTTTGAAAATGCGATTATGGTGCATGCCGCAATTTCCGGTTCAACCAATTCCCTTTTGCATATCCCTGCAATAGCACATGAGTTCGGATTCAAAATCGACGGGGATACTTTCGACCGCATGCACCGCAATGCACATTATTTGTTGGATATACGCCCTGCAGGCAGATGGCCGGCGCAGTTCTTCTATTATGCAGGAGGGGTTCCCGCCGTCATGGAGGAAATAAAGGGACGTCTTCATCTTGATGTGATGACCGTAACTGGAAAAACGCTTGGCGAGAATTTTGAGGAGCTTAAAAAGAATGGATTTTATGAAAAATGCGAAAGCTATCTTGCTCCATGGAAACTAAAGAGGACGGATATAATCCGTAAATTCGATTCTCCAATCGGGGATAATGGGACAGTTGCCATATTGAAAGGCAATTTGGCTCCGAACGGAGCTGTGGTGAAGCATTCTGCAGTTCCTAAAGAGATGTTCGAAGCGCTTTTGTATGCTCGTCCCTTTGATTGCGAGGAGGATGCTATCGCCGCGGTTCTCAAACATGAAATCAGGCCTGGTGATGCTGTGATAATACGCTATGAGGGGCCTAAAGGATCGGGCATGCCGGAAATGTTCTATACGACGGAGGCCATAAGCAGCGATCCTGAATTGGCTAAATCCATTGCCTTAATCACTGATGGACGGTTTTCCGGAGCCTCAAAAGGACCAGCGATAGGACATGTCTCACCAGAGGCTGCAGAGGGCGGACCTATCGCATTGCTTGAAGAGGGGGATCTGATTGAATTCTCAATTCCAAAAAGAGCGATAGATATCGTTGGCGTAAAAGGTGAACGAAAAACATCTGATGAAGTTGAAGCAATACTTGAAGAAAGGAGAAGGGCATGGATGCCGAAGAAGGCCAAATACGAAAAAGGCGTGCTGGCCATATTCTCCGAGCATGCCGTAAGCCCGATGGAGGGAGGCTTCATGGCATGAGGAGCGTTCGGGGGGTGCATAGCTTATTCTTTCTTGTGCACCTCCCCCCATTCGCTCATTGCATCGAGGATAGGAATGAAGGATTTACCTTTTTCGGTGAGGCTGTACTCGACTTTCGGCGGGATCTGGGAGTATTCCTTCCTGTTTACCAGTCCGTCTGCCTCCATTTCTTTCAGCACCGTGCTGAGGGTGCGGTATGATATTTCTCCGATGAATTTCTTCATCTCATTAAAGCGTACCGTTCCGAATTCCATGAGAGTATAAAGGATTGGCATTTTGAATCTGCCGTTTATAAGGGATAATGTGTAGCCGAAGCCCGTCTGTCTCATTTCGCAGTCTTTTATCTTTTCTATGCTCATATCATGCTTCCTTTTTTATAGTATAGCATTTTTATTTAAAAGATTTTCATACTGCTGCAATTTTTTCAGTTTTATATTGCCGGAGTTTTTTCATCCCAGAAATAGCCATGGAACACAGGCTCTCCCGTATAGGTATGCGCATTTTTCTTCTTCGTGATGACATCCATGACCGCGCTGCACATCGCCTGCTGCTCCATCTCCCCGGGGTAGGTATATATTGGGGCTATCCAGGAGCATCTGTCCTTTATCCCTGATACTATATCATCAAAGCGCACCAGTCCGCCGGTAAGCAGGATCGCATCGGCCTTTCCTTCCAAAACCGCCGCCATCGCTCCGATTTCCTTGCAGATCTGGTATATCATCGTCTTCCATACCAGACTTGCATGCTGATCACCGTTCTCGGCCATGCTGTGGATCCTGTTTGAATCTGATGTCCCGAAATGGCTTACAAAGCCGCCGGAGCGCGAGCACATGGCCTCAAGCTCCTTTGCCGAATGCTTTTCGACAAATTTTGCAGTCTCCATTATCGGGATGCTTCCAAGCCTTGTGGGGGTGAACGGTCCATCTCCTCCGGCCCCTTCGGTCCCGTCGATCATTCTTCCGTTTTTATGCGCCGCAACCGTTATCCCTCCATCTATATGGCATACTATGAACGAACAGTCTTCATATTTCCTGCCAATGCGTTCAGCATGGAACGCTGCGACCGCCTTTTGGTTCAAAACATGGGACTGAGCCCTCCTGTAGACTCCCTTCAGCCCTGTTATCCTCGCCTCGTCGCAAAGCTCGTCCACGTTTGTTGGGTTCACGGTATACATTGGTTTCTTGTATTTGCATCCGAATTCATAGGCCATCATCACACCGAGCTTTGCAGGATGATCGCTTCCTCCTTTGTCGCATTTTGTATCCTCGTACAGCATTTTATCTATGATCATTACGCCTGCTTCCTGTGAATACGCGCAGCCGCCGCGCCCGATGAAAACATCGATCTCTTCGATGCTCATGCCATGCCTTGATAGGAAATCGAGCACAACGGCCTTTCTCATACCCATCTGGTCGTTGGTGGTTTTGAACTGCATGAGTTCAGGCGCATCATGGAAAACGCTTTCCGTGAAAAGTTCTTCATAGCCTTCAAATACGCTTACTTTAGTCGATGTGGAACCAGGATTGATGATCAATAGTCTCATATCATAATGATAACTTGTTTTCTTTTATTTGCAAAAAAGCAGGATAAAGAGTGGTGGGGACTATTATTGACAATAAGTTAGATTAAGCTTACTTTTATTATAGAGATATTGCTTGCCTATAGGGGGATGGGATGAACAGATGGCGCATACTTCTTAAGAAAAAGATTACGATCGCCGCTATTTTTGCAACTGTTCTTTTTTATTTTTTTACGAGGTAGTTTAAAAAAAGTATGTTTCTTTTGAAAGCAACTTTACATTATTGTATGTTCTGTTGTATAGTAACATACATCGGAGAATATTATGAAGAGAATCATTCTTTCAGTTTCAATACTTTTTGCTGTTTTAGCTTTTACCGTTTTCGCTCAAGGAGCAAAAGAGACTGCTCCCACCGCTTTTGATACCGATGAGGAGATTGTCAAGATTGGAATTTCCAAACTGATGCCTCATCCGGCCCTCGACGCGATAGAGCAGGGGATAAAGGATTATCTTGCAACCACTGGAAGGAATATAAGCTATGATGTTCAGAATGCAAACGGGGAGATAGCCTCAGCCAGCCAGATAGCGCAGCTTTTCAAGGATGAGAAAACCGATATCAACATCGCGATCGCCACTCCGACGGCGCAGGCCATAGCAAACACTTATTCCTCCGTGCCATTGGTCTTCTCGTCCGTAACCGATCCAAAGTCCGCAGGGCTTACGGGAGAAGGCATGGAAAACGTATGCGGGGTATCGGATATGGTTCCTGTCAGGGCTCACCTTGATCTGATATCTTCGATCAAGGGCATAAAAACGCTTGGGATGGTATATACGATGGGGGAGGCTAACGGCGTGGTGCTGATGGAGGAGATGAAGAAGGCCTGCGAGGAAAAGGGAATAGGCTTTGTTTCTGCTTCTGTAGTCAATTCAAGCGAGGTCAGGATGGCCTCCGAGTCTATAATAGACCGTGTGGATGCTGTATATGTTGCAACGGACAATACCGTCATTTCCGCCATTACGGCTTTGTCCGATGTGTGCATGGCCCATAAGATTCCGCTTTTCAGCGCGGATACCACCAGCAGCTACGATACGGAGGTCCTTCTTGCAGGCGGGTTCGACTACTATGCTTCCGGCATCCAGACCGGAAAGATTGTCGAAATGGTCCTCTCAGGAACAAGTCCGAAAGAAATAGGTACCGAATATCTCGATTCATCGTCGCTTGAGATATATGTGAACCTCGATGTCGCCCAAAAGCTTGGCATTGATATCCCCGAGAATATCATCAAGGATGCAAAAACCGTAATAAAGGATGGCCGTCAGGTATGATTGTTTATGAACGAGAGGACCTTTTTGCAGTATTCTTCCTTATATACGGTGAGCGAGAGCGCATGCGTAACATCCTTTGTAAGCCATAGCTCCTTTTCGCTTTTGCAGGCATCAAAAAGCTCGTATACCATTTTTGTCGGAACAAAATCATCCGCATCCCCATGGATGAACAGGATCGGTATATCGGTCTTCTTCATCGCCTTTACAGCATCCACTTCCTTGAAATCCAGTTTGATACGGATCCTCGACCAGAGCGAGATCATGTCCAAGATAGGGAAGGAGGGGATGTGAAACATCGCCTTCAGCTGGATTGCAAATTCCCTGTAAAGATTGCAGTAGCCGCAGTCGGAGATTACTGCTGAAACGTTTTTAGGATTTTCCCCTGCGGAAAGAAGCACCGTGGTAGAGCCCATCGACACTCCGTGCCAGATTATCTTTGCCTCGGGATCAAGTGTCCTGACATAGTCGGTCCAGCAAAGGAGGTCCTTGCTTTCCATCTTTCCCATGGTTATCCATCTGCCTCCGCTTTCCCCGTGGGCCCTTTGGTCAACAACGAGCGTGTTGATTCCGTTTTCATACAAAAAACGTGCAAGGGGCGTGTTGTTGGTGGCAAATCCATGGTAGCCGTGCATGGTTATCAGGTATATGTGGCTTTTTGCCTTTTTAAGATATCCATGCAGCTGAAGAGCGTCCGTGCTCTTTATGAAAACATCCTCGGAGCTTTCTAGAAACAGGAGGCTTTCTTCCTTTTCCTTCGCACTTTCGGCCCGGATGCTCTCGCTGAGAGCGGAGGTATCCGTTTCATCTTTTCCCGGGGAGAGGGCGAAACGCAGGAAATACTCACAGGCCGCCATAAGCAGGATGAGGAGGGCAAGTATTATCAGAATAATCTCAAACATGAGCAAATGATAATGCATATATCCTCTATAGGCAAAGGAAGTTGGCGGAAAATCCATCCTATGCAAAAATAGGCCAGCTGATGCTGATATGTCGGATTAACAACGGCCTGCCTTTCATGATCAGGCTATCTTTTTTTATGCCAAGCTTGAACGATGATGATCAGTTGGATGGCTTTTCTATGATGATAAGCGGCATCGTTTCCTTTGTTTCAACATCGGTGTTTTTCGTGTATTGGCAATCGTATCCACTCAATGCATTGTTCATGCCTTCTTTTGCATCTTTCCATGTAACACCGTTTGGGCCTACCTTTTTTACAGAAAATGGTTCAGGATCATTTCCAATTCCGTTAGGTGTTTCGCCTGACCAGTAACAATATTCCGTCATACCGCTGCTGCTATCTTGGACTCCTACGATGCCGCCGACCCACTCTGACTCTGTTCCTGAAATATTTCCAGTATTGTAACAAGCTGTGATTATCCCAAGACTTTCTCCGGCGATGCCGCCGACCCGCTCTGTTCCGGAAATTTCTCCTATATTATAACAAGCTGAGACCGTATCCCAATTGTATCCTGCGATTCCTCCGATGTGACCTCCAGATTCTGAAGAAACTTCTCCTATGTTATAGCAAGCTGAGATTTGCCCAGAATTGTATCCTGCGATTCCACCGATGTAGCCTCCAGATTCTGAAAAAACTTCTCCTATGTTGTAACAATCTGAGATTGTCCCATAATCATTGAAACCGGTGATTCCACCGATGTAATTTCCAGATCCTGAAACGCTTCCGGTATTGTAACAGCCTGTGATTGCACCGATGCAGTAACCGGCGACTCCGCCGATGCTGGCGACTCCTGAAATATTTCCGGTATTGTGACAATCTGAGATTGTCCCATCGTCATAGAATCCGATGACTCCGCCTATGTTGTCTCTAGATCCTGAAACATTTCCAGTATTGTAACAGCCTGTGATTGCCCCGATGCTGTAACCAGCGACTCCGCCGATGCTGGCGGCTCCTGAAATATTTCCGGTATTGCAACAATTCGTGATTGACCCATCATTGTTTCCAGTTATTCCTCCGATGGATTCAGATTTTATAATATCTGCAGACACATCCCCTGTGTTGCGGCAAGCTGTGATTGTTCCTTGATTGCCTCCAACAATGCCTCCGGTATACCTGATGCCGGAAACGCTTCCAGAAGCCTGGCTGTTTTCGATTGTTCCAATATTATATCCGGCAATGCCTCCGATATAGTTGGATCCTGAAACATCTCCGGTATTGTTGCAAACTGAGATCGTCTTAAGATTTTCTCCAACAATACCTCCTGCATTAAATGAACCGTAAACGATTCCAGATGTTTGGCAGTTTTCTATTCTTCCATTATTGCATCCAGCGATGCCTCCAATATTTTCATCTCCTGAAACATCTCCAGAATTGTAACAATCTGAGATTGTTCCATCATTGTTTCCGGTGATTCCCCCATCGAAACTTCCCGATGCTGCTGAAACATTTCCAGCATTCTCACAGGCTGATATTGACCCGTTATCAGTATTGTCTCCAGCGATGCCGCCATTGAAGCCTCCCCCTGAAATATTTCCGGTATTGAAGCAATTTGTGATTGTCCCATCATAATTGTATCCGGCGATGCCGCCATTGCGGTTGTCTGACCCTGAAACATTTCCGGTATTGTAACAAGCTGTGATTGTTCCCATATTATATCCTGTGACTCCGCCGATGTAATTTCCAGATCCTGAAACATTTCCTTTATTATTAGCACAATCTGAGATTGACCCATAATTGTCTCCTACGATACCGCTGACATAGGTTGTTCCTGAAATGCTTCCGGATACGCTGCAGTTTTCGATTGTCCCATAATTCCTTCCGGCGATGCCTCCGATGTAGTAATTCCCAGATATTTCCACGTCGCTTAATGTAAGGTTTTTTACAGCACCAGTATATGCGATCAATCCGAACAAGCCCAAGTAATCGCTATCTGCTGAAATGATTTCTAGGTTGCTGATCGTGTGTCCTCCTCCGTCGAATGTGCCGGCATAACAATATTGCATCCCCGTGCCATAGTCGTAATATCCCACTGGAGTCCAGTCCTTGTCCAGGGAGATATTGGCTATCAAGACTGCGCTTGTCTGCAGTCTTTCAGTATCTGAATATTTTCCATCTGCCGTCACATATGCATTCCATTCAAGAAGACCAGATTCATTCCAGATGTAGTAGGTTTTTTTGGTTTCATTTTCATCGACATAATAACCTCGATCTTCTTCATAAAATACGAAAGTATCTGAAGCGCTTTTTTCTCCGGCTTCCGCCGTTATAGTGACACTGCCTACGCTTTTGATTGTGACTGTCCCATTATCGGAAACAGAAGCTATGTCAGGATTGCTGGAAGCCCATTTGACAGTCTTGTCTGTTGCATTATCTGGCTGGATGTCCGCCGTGAGCTTGAATGTCTTTCCTTCCTCAAATCCAATGGCATTGGTTTCCAATTCATTTGATATCGTTATGCTGCTGACTGCAACCGGGCCTTTGTCCGGCTGCTCGCAGCCTGTGCAGAATAATAAAAGAGGAATCAGAATGAGAAGAATGACGTTGAGCGCCTTTGCTTCATACATAAGTTTCTTAATCTTTTCCATAGGCTCTCTCCTTTTAAGGATAAAGTATTCGGCTATCGATTAAGGATTTATGTCCATGAATCAATAAAGGTAGGATAACATAAAATAACAAATAAATGTTTATCTTTTTGATTTTGTATATTTTATTCAGTTTTAGGCCATTCGAAGATTATGGCAGACTGGTATGGATTATGTTGTTTTCAAGACATAAAAAAACAAGCCTGGAATCCCCTTGAGAATCATCCAAGCTTGTGTTTATGGGCACGATTGGATTCGAACCAACGACTTCCACCGTGTGAAGGTGACACTCTCCCACTGAGTTACGTGCCCGATGTGACAAGATTACATCAATAGACGCCTTTTTGTAAAGCCTGAAAGCTAAAACACTTTTTCTTTAGCAGGTTTTTCCTTTATCTGCAAGTTTTGGGTAAGGTTCATGCAGCTGGAATCCGGATTTCCCAGAATCGCTGCATAGACTGGGAAAAGCATTCTGGCATTATTTATCAGACAAGTTTTGCGCATACGTCTTCAGGGATCCTGATTGTTTTTATCCAGCCATAAAAAATGCTGTATAGGTGTGCTATCCTTAAAAGAAGATAGGAGTAATCTTTATGACGGCATTAAAAGACATACCGAACATTGGAAAGGCCACGGAGAAAACACTGTTGAAGATGGGGTATGCGGATGCGGAGGATCTGAAGGGAAGGAGCGCAGAGGAGCTCTATGAGCAGGAATGCCGGATGAGGGGTTTTCTTGTCGACCGCTGCCAGCTTTACCTATACAGGGCGGTTCTCTATTATTTGAATACGGAGAATCCAGATAAAGAGAAGTGCAAGTGGTGGTATTGGAAGGATGAGAACCTGGCTTTGACCCCCTGTGGAATAATCTGCCTTACCGATTGCCCGTATTTTCCTTCATCCTGCAAGGGATGCCGAAGCATAAAGGGCAGGGTGTTCTGGAGCCGGTATGTGAATTCCGATGTCTGCTCCATCTACAATTGCTGCGTGAACGAAAAAGGATATAAGGACTGCGGTTCCTGCCAATTTATCCCCTGCAGGCATTGGGAGCTCAAGGATCCCACTATGAGCGAGGAGGAGATAGAAAAGAGCCTTGAGCTCCGTTTAAAACGGCTGAAGAAGGATTGCTCTGAAGGCTAAATGATCAATTGTTATCCAGAAGGACGATGGCATAGGCCTCTACGGCCTCTCCTGATCCCGTGGCGTCGCATTTTTCCTTTGTCTTGGCTTTTACGCTTATCCGCCCGGGTTCGATATTGAGGATGCGTGAAAGGCTGCTGACAATCTCATCGATATGCTCCCTGAGCTTCGGACGCTCTATGATGATGGTCGTATCGAGATTTATTATCCTTGCTCCTGTCTCCTTCATCACCTGGTAAAGGAGCATCCTCGAATCGGCGTTCTTATATTTCTCGTCGCTTGGAGGAAAATGCGATCCTATATCTCCCTTTGAGAGGGCTCCGAGTATGCTGTCGATTATGGCATGGATCAGCACATCCCCGTCGCTATGTGCCTCTTCTCCCTTTTCGTAAGGGATTTCCACTCCTCCGAGTATGAGGCGCCTTCCCTCGATGAGACGATGTATGTCATATCCCTGTCCGATCCTCATTCTTCCTCCGTTTTCATCATCAGCTCTCTCATCCGGCGCACTGCCGCGGCGCTCTTTCTGCCTTCTTCGCGCTTTTTGACGTACTCTTCGATCTGCGCCTCAGCATCGGGGATGTCGGAAAGATATGTTATCTTCTTATTTTCCTCGCTTCCCTGTACGACGGTGCATCTGAAGCCGGCGTTTATATACAGTTCGATGTCGTCAAAGGCTCCATCCGCAGCAGCCTCCTCATGGGCTTTTAGGATATCCTTGAAACGGAATACCTGCGGGGTCTGGACCCTTATGAGCTCGCTTCTGTCGACGTTTTCATATATGAAGCCATCCTTGCCTAACTTTTTGACGCTGTCGGTTATCCTGATTGCGGGAGCTGCTGCCCCGCACACGGTAGCGGTTGCAAGCGTGGAGATGGCAAGATCTGGGGTGAGGTAGGGTCTGGCCCCATCTTGGATTGCAACGTATTCTATATCCAAGGAAAGGCTGTCGATTCTCTCAAGCGCGGTCCTTACGCTCTCTTGGCGCGTCTTGCCTCCGGGGATTATCAGAAACGGTATGGTGTTGACATCCGTTAGGTCTTCAAGCGCGATGAATGTCTCATCCTCGCATCCTTCGGGGCATGTGATGCACACCGCCGCAAGGCCCGGAATCTCGAAAAAAGGTTCGCAGGCGCGGTAGAGCACAGTGTGCCCGTCGATTGAGAGATATTCCTTTTTTACCTGATGCGTGCTGTTTTTATTGAAACGTTCTGATTTGCCTGCGGCTGTGATCACCGCGGCAAAGAGTGGGAATCTGTTCACTACTGGATCCTTTCCAATCTGCTGAAGATTTTTCTGCGCGCCGTCTCGGCATCCATTCCAAGCACATAGCTCGTCTCGTCCACAAGATGGGTGAGCGCATTTTCAAAAAGACGTCTTTCCTGCACCGGCAGATCCCGTGTCTTCTGTCTGTTGTATAGAAGGTTGACGACTGCGGCCACGTTTGAGATCAGGCCGGTCTTGAGCATGGACATCTGTATGGTCTGCCTGGCCTTCCAATCGCTGGTTTTCAGTTCCTTTCTTTCCGAGAGGGATGATAGTGCGGCTTCCGTGTCTTTTTTGGTGCTCAAACGTCTTAGTCCGAGCTCCTCCGCATTTGATACAGGAAGAAGGATGTTCATGTCAAGGCTTGGGATCGTGATCACATAATACCTTGTCACAGTCCCTGAAACATTTTTGTCCGTTATATCGTTTATGACCCCGACGCCATGTGTCGGATAGACAACCCTTTCGCCTATCAGGAAACCGCTGTTTGGTTTATCTCCCATAGTGATTTCATTTTACCACAAAAGGTTTAAATGTAAATCAAAAATATGGCATCTCCGGTTTGCCTTTCGGCCTTTTTGATTTTATACTGACTGCATGAGCAAAGACAGGTTTACAGGAATATTGATACATCCTACAAGTTTCCCGTCGCCTTATCCCGTAGGGGATATCGGACAGACGGCGAGGGATTTTCTCGATAAGGCCGCGGAGAACAAGGTCAGGATCTGGCAGATCCTTCCTCTCGGGCCTACAGGATACGGAGACAGCCCGTATGCATCCCGTTCCACGTTTGCAGGCAACGAGCTTCTGATAGACGTGCGCCAGCTTTATCTAGATGGCTATCTCGAGATAGAGGATGCGCTTACGGGAGGCGATGTGCCCGGTCGTGTGGATTACGGGCTTGCACGGGAGATCAAGATGCCTCTCATAAGAAAGGCCGCTAAGGCTTTTCTGAAGAGCGGTGCGGAAAAAAAGGAGTATGAGCAGTTCGTCTCAGACGAAGCCTGGTGGCTTGATGATTACGCGCTTTACCAGGTGCTTTGCGAGAAATATGGCGATTCGAGGTGGTTCTGTGTCTGGGACCGCGATCTGAGGATCCGTAAGCCCGAAGCTCTTGAGAAGGCGAGGAAGGAATACAGCGATGAGATCGAGCTATGGCGCGTCATGCAGTATTTCTTCCGCAAGCAATGGTTTTCCCTGAAGGCTTATGCCAACGGGCTCGGAATAAGGATCGTGGGTGATGTCCCGATCTTTGTAGCTCCCGACAGCGTCGATGCATGGACCAATACCAAGCTCTTAAAGATAGACGAGGATGGCATGCAGGAAGCTTCTTCAGGAGTGCCGCCTGATGCGTTCAGCGCCACCGGCCAGCTTTGGGGCAATCCCCTTTATCGCTGGAGCGAGCATGAGAAGACTGGTTTTGCATGGTGGATTTCCCGCATGAAGGAAGCCCTCAAGCTGTGCGATATCGTTCGGATCGATCATTTCAGGGGCTTTGAGGCCTGCTGGGAAATCCCGAGAGGGGAAGAGACTGCGATCAACGGCAAATGGGTGAAGAGCCCCGGCAGGCAGCTGCTCAAGGCCCTCAAGGACGCGCTTGGAGATAATCTGCCGCTTATTGCCGAGGACCTCGGGGTCATTACGCCGGAAGTTGAGGCTCTGCGCGATGAGAACAATCTTCCAGGAATGAAGATACTGCAGTTTGCCTTCGGCTTCGACAGCGAAGGGGAATTCGATGCCGACAATGCATATCTGCCTCATAATATCGGAAAGAATTCCGTGGCCTACACTGGAACCCACGACAACAATACCACGGTCGGCTGGTATGACGGTCTCGACGATGCCTCAAGGGATCTTGTCAGAAGATATCTCGAATGCCCGGATGACCAGGTCGCATGGCAGATGATCCGCCATCTTTTGATGAGCAACGCATCCTATGCCATCATCCCTATGCAGGATCTGCTGATGCTTGGCGCTGATGCCAGGATGAACGTGCCTGCCACCTGCGGAGGAAGCAACTGGTCCTGGAGAATGGAAAGAAGCGCGCTTGACAGCGATAACTGGCACCGCCTGCATTACATGATCAAGCTGTATGGAAGGGCTTAAGTGAATGTGATCCTTTTGGACGAAGGGCAATCCTTCATCCCATTTGGCGATAAAAGAGCCGAGCATATGCTCAAGGTCCTTCATCTTAAAAGGGGGGATTGTTTCAAGGCTGGAATCAGGAATTCCTGTTTTTTATCCTGCAAGGTTGAAAAGATAGATGAAAAGGGTATAACCTTCTCATCTGAAAAGAAAGAGGATGGGTCCCATCTTTTCCCTCTTACGATGATTCTTGCCCAGGTCAGGCCGATATGCATGCGCAGGATGCTGCGGGAGCTTGCAAGCATGGGGCTCTCGCGCCTTGTCCTCACAGCTTCCGACCTGGGAGAAAAAAGCTATGCCCAGTCAGGTCTTTATACCGAAGGGCTTTGGCGCGAGATAGTCGATGACGGAGTCATGCAGTCCGGGTTCACCGGGGTCATGGAGGTTTCTTTCGCCTCCAGCGTCTCAGATGCAGTCTCTTCCTGCAAGGGGGATAATCTGCTGCTGTTTGACAACATCGCCGGAAGCAGGAGCGTCTTTGACGGGGACCTTGCCCCGGGTTCGGCTGTGATTGCTATCGGCCCGGAACGCGGCTGGAGCGATAGGGAGCGCAGGATATTTCTCGACTCCGGGTTTTCCCCTGTCCTGCTTGGCAGGCGCATCCTCCGGACCGAGACTGCGGCAGTGGCTGCTTCTGCGGCCGTGCTTGGAAAAATGAAGTTGATTTAGGAGATGTTTTATGCATTGTGTAGTTGAAGAAGCTGAAAAGATTCTTGATAAGGAATATCCGGTACTCGACCATGGTTTCGTGCGCCTCGTCGATTATCTGGGCTCCGACCAGAGGATAGTGCAGAGCGCACGTGTAAGCTACGGAGAGGGGACGAAGACCTACCGCCAGGACAAGGGGCTCATCAACTATCTTCTCAGAAACGACCATACTTCGCCTTTCGAGCAGGTGGTGTTCACCTTCCATCTGAAGATGCCGATTTTCGTTGCCCGGCAGTGGGTGAGGCACAGGACGGGAAGGATGAACGAGATCAGCGGAAGATATTCGGTGATGAAGGATGAGTGCTATATCCCTGAGGCTTCCAAGATAGCGCTGCAGAGCGAGGATAACAAGCAGGGCAGGAAGAACGAAGCCGTGGACGAAGAGACTGCGCTTAAGGTGCAGGAGCTCATGAAAAAGGATCATGAGGCGGTATTCAAGACCTATCATGAGCTTCTGGATATGGGCATTGCCCGCGAGATTTCCAGAATAGATCTCCCGCTCGGCCTTTATACTGAATTCTATTGGCAGATGGATCTGCACAATCTTTTCCATTTTCTCAATCTCCGCCTGGATAATCATGCCCAGTACGAGATCAGGGAATATGCCAAGACGATACTGGAGCTGGTCAGGATTGTGTGTCCGATCGCAACCGAGGCCTTTGAGAACCACAGGATGAACGGAGTATCCCTTTCCGGCAAGGAGAAGGAGGCTGTGAAGGCGGTTCTGGAGGGCAAGGAGAATCCGCTTTCCGGCAGGGATCTCGAAATCTTTTTGGATAAGCTGGTCTAAGCTTTTCTGCTTAGGGCGGCCTTTGAAAGGTACGCCCTTTTCATATCCTCTTCAAAATCCTTGTCGCAGGCATATTCCCTGCCAAGGGCATCTTTCCATAGGGACGGGTCCTCTAGACAGAGGTAGGTGAACACGTTTTTTCTGTAATTCTCCGGGAAATAGGAAAAAAGTGTGGTATACATCCTTTTCCTTATTTCAAGCGGATAGGAATACTTTCCGGCCGCAGGGGAAAGCTCCATCTCAAGAACCCTGGAAGGGGCGCCTTTTTCCCTAAGTGTCCTGAGAACCTGCTTGGTGAACACCAGCGTGCCGGAGCTTATCATGCATATCTCGTCGGCAGAGAAGTTTTTTGTTATCTGCTCAACAACGTACGCATATTCTTCTTCCCAACCTTTGAAATACACCATCGGGTGGATGTGGAAGCCCACTAGGTTGCCGCTGTCGGCGCATTTCCTTGCGCTGATGAGCCGGTCCATTAGGCTTGCAGCAAGATGTTCCTCCTTTTCTATTATCGTCGGCGCATTCAGGCTCCAGGTGAAGACCATGTTGGCCGGCCATTTCTTGATCCCTATATCGCTTTTTGCCTTGCTTTTGAGCTCAATTATCATATTTGGGTGCTTCATCGCAAAGGATGCGAGTGCAGTGATTGTGCCGTACCGGTCGTCGAAAAGAAGCGAATCCGAGGCCTGTCCGGTTCCTATATGCCATATGTTCTCATCTACATGAAGCTCATCCAGCTTCTGCTTCAGATTCCCGATTATCTCTATTTTGCCGCTGCAGTAAAAGGACTGCACAGAACAGTATGCGCAGGAGAAGGCGCACTGCGTCACCACATCCAGCGTGGTCAGCTTGCAGCATCTTGTCTTTTCCCCGTCGACAGGGCAGGGACAGCGTCCGAAGCCAAGGCTTTTATCAGCATTTTCCCCGACCTCCTTCTTTCTTGCCTGCACCTTTGGATTGAAGGACGAATAGTCCGTCTCGCTTTGCCTAAGCTTCTGCATGTGCTCCCTCATGGCATTCATGAAGGATTTTCTCCTGAATCCCGGATCGAGCGCTTCGATCTGTCTCTTATCGATGGTCTTTGTCAGGCTATCTTCCTGCCACTGCCTCAGATCCGCCTCGTTTTTCACCGTTTCAAGCCTTTGGCTTTCTGTAAGATGGCATAAGTCCATCAAAGCCGAGAGCTCTTTGCGTGTTTCCTCGTCAAAGCCCGCCAAAAGTTTTTCTGTTGCATCCATAATCCGGATTTTAGCCTCCGCTTCCGTTTTTGTACACCTCGGCCTTCTTGCAAAATGAACGCAGGAAAGATATTTTATTTCTATGGCGGATGCTAGGCAACAGGCAAAAGAGCTTCCGGAGAATCCCGGATGCTATCTCATGAAGGATGGATCGGACAAGGTTATCTACGTCGGAAAGGCGAAGAACCTGCGCCGCCGTGTGACCTCTTATTTTCTTCCCAACCGTGATATGAAGACCACATGTCTCGTGGAGAAGATAGACCACATAGACTACATCATTACCGGGAACGACTACGAGGCCCTGATCCTTGAGAACAACCTGATAAAGAAATACAACCCCCATTACAACATACTCCTAAAGGATGGCAAGAGCTATCCGATGATCAAGATCACCAACGAGCGCTTTCCCAGGATCTATAAGACAAGGAGGATACTCGATGACGGGGCCGAGTATTTCGGGCCGTATGCCAATGCAAGAGATCTCAACGGATACCTCGATCTTGTGGCCAAGTCCTTTCCGCTGCGCCTCTGCTCGGGCCCTCTTTCAGAAAAGAAGAAGGCATGCCTTTACTATCATATGGGGCGCTGCAGCGCTCCCTGCATAAACAAGGTCACTCCCGAGGAGTATTCTGTGTATGTGAAAGCCGTAAAGAGCTTTCTTTCCGGAGATGATTCGTCGATGATCCGCCAGGTAGAGAAGGAGATGAGGGATGCTGCGGCGCATCTGGATTTCGAGACCGCCGCAAAAAAGAGGGATGCTTTGGAGCTGTTGAAAAGCATGCGGGTCAATCAGATGGTGGAGGACCATGGGGACGAGGAGAGCAGGGATTATGTCGCTATCGAGATGAGAAGCTATCTTGCGACGGTTTCCATAATGCAGTTCCGCTCGGGCTGTCTTATCGGAAAGGCCCTTTACCGCTCGGAGAGCCTCGGGGTCGAGGATGAGACGCTCTTTTCCTTCCTTGTGCAGTACTATGGGGATAAGAAGGCGCTTCCAAGAGAGATCTATGTTTCCCATGAAATCGATTATGAGATGTTCAAAAAGTATTTCAGCTCCGAGCTCGGCTGGGATGTGGATATCGATCTGCCAAGGGACGGCAAGCACTACAGGATACTGCGCATGGCGCAGGAGAACGCCAGCAGGGATGTGGATAAGAGGCTGAAGGAAACAGATAACACGCCTGCCTTGGAGGCGCTGAAGAACGAGCTTTCCCTAAGCCGTCTTCCCAGGCATATCGAGGGCTTTGATATTGCCCAGCTGGATGGGAAATACACCGTCGCTTCTCTTATCGTGTTCCGCGATGGAAATCCGTCAGTCAAGGAATACAGGCATTTCTCCATAAAGAGCCTTGAAGGGAAGATTGATGATTTCGAGTCGATGAGGGAAGCATCTGCCAGGCGTTATTCACGCCTTCTTGCAGAAGGTGCCGAACTGCCGGAATTGTTGATGATAGATGGCGGAAAAGGGCAGGTGAATGCCGTCTATGGCATTCTGCAGACACTTGGCATAGAGGATAAGATCCGCGTCATCGGGCTTGCAAAGGAGAACGAGGAGCTCGTTCCGCCTTTGGACGGGGAGACGATAAGGCTCGACAGGTCCGACGAGGGGCTCAGGGTGCTCATTGCTGTCAGGGACGAATGCCACCGCTTTGCCACATCTTTCAATCAGAGGATGAGAAGCAAGGAGGCTTCGTTTTCTCTATTGGAATCGATTGACGGCATGGGCCGGAAGAGAAGCGAGAAGCTGATGAAGGAATACGGCTCGATCGAGGCGATCCTTTCCTTGAGCCCCGAGGAGCTGGCAAAGGGAGCGGGTATTCCGCTTAATGTGGCAGAAAGGATCCTGCATAAGCTTAATTTCTGATCTTTGTCTCCAACGGTACATAAAGCTCGCTTTCTGTTTTTTTGCCGTTGTTGATGACTATGTTGTATACGATATCCTCGAACAGCCCCTGCATGTCGGATCCTGCGCTTTTTAATGCTGTATCGTTTTTCAGAAGATAACGGATTATCGCATCAACTTCGCTGAGGCTGTAGTTTTTCATCGCATTCTCAAAAGCCTGCCTCTTTCTGAACGGGATGCCTTTTTGTGCGGCAAAGCTTGTGCTTAGCGATGTCGCGCTTTCGAATATCTCCTTGAGAGGCATCCTCTTTTCCTTCTTCTCCAGGCAGTTCTCGAGCATGCGGAAATCGGAGGTGAGCATCATCAGAGCCCCTACGAGGCGGCTCTGGTCCTGGAGCGCGATTGCATCGATTATCATCAGAGATCCCTCAAGATCCCGTTTGGCAATAAACGAGAAGAGGGATGAGCCCGTTTCTCCTTTCTGCCTTGTCGTGACCGAGGACACATCTTCGTCGTCGATGACCTTTTTCTCCGGTTCCTTCTGTCTGTAGTATGAGGAGATCGTGGTTATGAGATTCCTCATTTCGGCCTTGTTGTTCTCTACGGAAGACAGGATCTCCTCGACGGATGCATCCGTTGCTGAGAATCCGTTCTTTAAGAATTCCTTTTTTATCCAGGATATCTTGTTCGATTCGAATTCCTCCCAGAATATTACGCTTTCAAGGTTTTTCTGGTTTTTTGCAAATGGGCTTGAGTTGTCGCTGGAAAGCATTATCAGATAGCAGTCATCCTCTGGAGATGACAGGTACGAGGAGAGAAGATTTATCAGGCTTCCGTTTTTCTTTGCACTCTCGAGGTATTTGATTATCACCAGCCTTGTGGATGAAAACAGCGAAGGCTGGGTCAAAGCAGTTGCCACCTGCTCGGTTATCTCCTCGGTAGCATAGAAATTCTGTATCTCGATATCGGGGTATTCATTGATAAGATTCCTTTTCTCTTCTTCGAGCCTGTCGTTCTTATCCCCCTCTTCGCTGCCGAGCAGCAGCAGATTCCTTTCTTTCACTTGTATCTCCTAATGCTTTTCACCAGAATAGCAAGCACTTCCGCCTGCGCAGTCACGATCTTTCCCATTGTATCGTTTTCCGGTATCAATTCGGTTATTCCATCCGATCTTTTATAGTACCGCCTTAAGAGGATCTCGTCTCCGCAGCGGGCCAATATTATCGAGCCGTTTTCAGCCTTGCCGGCTTTTTCCAGCACGGCGATATCGGATGGAAGTATGCCGGCATTCTTCATGTCCTCCGCATGGACGATCATTGCAAAGCATTCTCCATTTCCGATATCCGTTTCCGCAATATTTTTTACAATCCTTTCGGGGTAGGGATCGAAAAGGGGGATGATCTTCGGATCGTAGCAGAGCCTGAGCTTTTCTGATAAGGCGATCCTTCCGTTTGCGCATTCAAGAATTCCCTTGTCTTCCAGCGCCTTGACCATGTCGAAGACCGCTTTTGTCGAGCAGGAGAAATGCCTTGCCATCTCCGCCTGTGTCGGAAATGTGCCTTTTTCCTCCCTCTCCTTTAATATGAAAAAAAGGTATTCTTCCTGCCTCTTTGTAAGCCCTTTCATTCCTCGAACCTGTTCTTAAAGAGTTTTTCTATCTCCGATGCGGCTTCTTCCTCATCTTCTCCCGAAACCGACAGCATGAGCTTTGTCCTGAATGTCGCCCCGAGGGTGATAACGCCCATGATGGATTTTGCATTTATACTCATGTTGTCCTTCTTGAGGGTGATGTCGGATTTGTATTTCGATGCAGTCTGGGAAATCATAGACGCCGGACGGGCATGGATGCCCGCCCTTGTCGGCACTTCAAGCTCCTTTTCGATCATCATTCCTCCTCAAGGCTGTCGGTATTGTAGTACAGCCTCCGTGCAGCCTGGCTCTCAAGCCACTTCAGAACCGATTGGTCGAATTCCTTTGCCGAATAATAACCCAGCTTCTTGAGCCTTTCGTTCCTTGCCGCGGTTTCTATCAATGAAGGGATGTTCCTTCCGGGAGAGACGGGGAATACCACCTCGGGTATCGTGATTCCCATTATGGTTGTAGTAGTCTGGTCTCCTAGACGGTCGTAGTCCTTCTTCTCGTCCCATTTCTCAAGCTTCACCGACAGCTGCACCTGCTTTTTTTCTCTGATCGCGCCGACTCCAAAGAGCGTCTGCAGGTTTATGATTCCGATTCCCCTTATCTCCATATGATGCGCAAGCATCGGGTTTTCTCCAGAGCCTACGAGATAGTTATCAGACAGCTTCTTCAGCTTTACTGTGTCGTCGCTTATCAGGCGGTGGCCGCGTTCTATCAGTTCCAGCGCCGTCTCGCTCTTGCCGATTCCGCTGTCGCCTGTGATGAGGATTCCGATTCCGTACACCTCCACAAGCACGCCATGGATCGTCTCCGTCTTTGCGAACACCTCGTCTAAAAGCGCATAAACCCTTCTGGAGAAGACTGCGGAATCGAGCGGGGTAGAAAGGATTGCGGTCGCATTCTTTTCGGCTATGTCCATGAAATGCTCGCTTGGAGCCGCACCTCCTATGAATATCACGCAGGGAAGGTTGTAGCTGAAGAGCTTTTCAATATTCTTCCAGTCGTTATCCTTTTCTAGAACGCTCAGATAGGATTGCTCCCCGCGCCCGAAAAGCTGGATGCTGTCCCATGAGAAATCCGTGAAATAGCCGGCAAGCGCCAGGCCTGGCCGGCTTATCTTGTCGTTAGGTATTACCTTCGAAAGCCCGCTTCGCCCCGCGATGCATGTAAGCTGCAGATGATTGTGCTGCTTGAGATCCAGATCAAGCAGATCCAGAACTGTAAATTCGCTCATATTTGGAGTATAACATAAACGGAGGCTCTTATGAACGATTTGAGAATAATCACAACAGGCGGCACTTTCGACAAGCGCTATGATGCCATAAAGGGGGAACTCACATTCCGTGAAAGCCAATTGCCGCGCATATTGCAGCAGTCGAGGCTGACGCTTTCCGTCTGCCTTGAAGGTCCGCTTGCAGTCGACAGCCTCTACATGTCTGAAGAGGAGAGGGAGAACATAGTCAAGTATATAGAGAACAGCGAAGAAAAGCGCATTGTCGTGATACACGGCACCGATACGATGGTCAATACGGCGCGCCTTACTGCATCAAGCGGCAAGATCGAAGGAAAGACCGTTGTCTTCACCGGTGCCATGATCCCTTATTCCTTGGAAAACAGCGATGCGGAATTCAACCTCGGATTCGCTGTCGCATCTGCTCAGCTTCTTCCCGGCGGGGTGTACATCGCCATGGGCGGCAGGGTGTACAACTGGAACGAGGTAAGGAAGAACAGGGAGAAGGGGATTTTTGAGAAGATTGTCTGACTGGCTTGGAAATCGTTTTAGTTGGAATAATACCTCATTTGAATCTTAAAAATAGTGAAGGAACAAATGAGAATGAGGGCCCGCATAGGTAGAAATCAATTTTTTTATCATTTCGTCATGGATAAAAGGACACCTGCCTATTTATATCTTGAATGTGAATAGTGTCGCGATGAAAACTCCTATATGGACAGTTTTCTATATCGAATAAGATCTTGAATAGAAGTCAAAAATGAAATTGTTAATGAGATCCGAAGGATACAAGATAATGCTTTCTGTAACTATGGAATAAAGCAGGATTCAAGGCAGACTATCAAATAAAAATTTTCATTACTAAGGGAAATGGTTTTACTTTTTAAGATTTTTTAATAATTGAAAAATATAAGTTGACAGATAAAATATTTCGATTGATACTTGAAATATAAAAAAGGAGGAAATTTATGTTTTTTAAAGTTTTGTTACTTTGTCTTACTGTTTTGATTTCTCCCGCTTTTGCAACAGGCACGGCTGAGACGACCGCTCCTGCTGCAAATATGGAGGTAGGGGAGGATGGTATAGCATGGAAGCAGTTTGCCGGAACGACATTGCGTCTTGGCATGAATAAACATGAATATACAGATACCATCCGCCAGGTTCTTCCTGAGTTTGAGGAAAAGACAGGTATAAAGGTCATAGTTGAGGACTATGCACAGGATGAATTCATGTCGAAGAGGCTTGTCGATCTCTCATCTGGTGCTGGAACTTATGATCTGGTGATGATGGATAGTGCATGTACCCAGGCAGCACAGGCTGGGTGGATTGAAAATCTTGAACCATGGTTTGAAAGAAGTGATCTTATAAATCTTGAAAGCTATGATAGGGATGATATTGCTCCATCATGGGCTCTCGCCTTTACTTATAATGATGATCTTTATGCCATACCGGTTTCTGGTGAGAAACAGATTTTGTATTACCGTGCAGATCTCTTTGAAGAACATGGAATAAAAGTACCTGAGACATTTGATGAGCTGTATGAGGCTGCTGCATATTTTAAGAATATCATGCCTGCTGGAATACTTGTCAGAGGACAAAAGATCCATACCGTTTCCAATTGTACTGGTGTTATCTGGTCATATGGTGGAAAAATAGCAGATTCGCTTGATTATAATTATGCAGTGTTCAATTCTCCTGAAGGTGTAGCCGGTGCCGATATGTATACATCTCTTGCAAGGAACTTTGGTCCTGTAGGTATTGAGAATTATACATGGTATGAATGTGTTTCGGACTTTCAGCAGGGCAAAGCGGCAATGTTTCTTGACATGAGTGTGTTTATGAGTCAGATGGAAGACCCGACCGCATCTACGGTTGCTGGAAAAGTTGGATATGCGCCAATGCCTGCTGGTCCTGCAGGATCCAAGCCGACTGGAGGTGCATGGGCCATGTCAATGAGTTCATCATCAAAGAATAAAGATGCAGCATGGCTGCTTTTGCAGTGGCTCACTTGTCCTGAGACAAGTGCAAAACTTGCAGCAATAAGTGGTGTTACGGCACGTATTTCCGCACTTTCCAGTGATGCTGTTAAAGAAAAGTTCCCTGAAGATTGGCTTCTTGCCTTCCAGTCAGCTCTTGCGGCTGAGGTTGAAGAGACGACATTCCCAACTATTTCTAGAAATGAAGAGTATTTGGATGTTATAGGAACCGCTTTCAATTCTCTTATCCAGAAGGAACAGGACGTTCAGGCTGTATTGGACGATGCTGCTGCAAAAGTCACTGAATTGTTTGAATTGGAAAAGAAGTAATCTAAAGTTTTCTTGGTGCATCATCGATGCACCAAGCATATCTATTGATTCTTTTGGAGGTGCAAATGGCGGGAAAGATAATGAAAATGGGCGAAAGAGATAAACAAATCGCCCGATTTAGATGGGCAATGTTGGCTCCTGGCCTTATTGTATTGCTCATCATAAATGTGGTCCCCATCTTTGATACTTTATACACCAGCCTTTTTGACTATTATCTTCCGATGCCACAGGATAAGGCTTTTATAGGATTGGATAATTATATTTCCCTTTTTTCCGATCCTCGATTCATACAGTCATTTTTAAGAACTGCATTGTTTATGGTCATTGTGGTTGTTACGGAAACTGTATTGGGATTTGGTATTGCTCTGGCGCTCACATCCGACGCATATTCTACAAAGGCATTGCGTGGAATATTGATTTTGCCGATAATGCTTACACCGATAGCAACCGCATTCATGTGGCGGATAATGTATAGTCCTACATTGGGTATTCTCAATTATTTTTTGGAACTTCTTGGAAAAGAACCTCAGAAATGGGTATATGGGGCGAATCAGGCCCTGCCATCAGTAGCCGCAGTTGTTGCATGGTGTAAAACTCCTTTTATGGTGATGGTATTTTATACGGGTCTCTTGAGTGTCAGTGATGACATAATTGAAGCTGCAAAGATAGATGGTGCATCATCATGGGATATATTGTGGAAAATAAAATTACCCCAGATAAAACCTGTGTTTTTCGTTGCAATTCTATTTCAGACCATCGATACCGCGAAGGAATTTGATTTCACTCAGATTCTGACCCGTGGTGGACCTGGTTCTGCTACAGAGACATTGTCAATCTATACATATTTGAACAGCTTTGGATTCTTGAAGATGGGATATGGATCTGCTTCTGCAATTATTTTGAGCATATTCATATTTATCTTAGCAATGGTGATCATTAAAATCGGAGGTATCGATTTTGACAGATAGGCATGATGTGCCGCTTCTATCAATGCGGCAAAGAAAATTAATGTTGAAAATAATAGCAACAATCCTTTTATGGGTGTTCGCCATTATATATATGTTTCCGCTTATTTGGACGGTGATGTTTTCATTCAAGACAAAGGTTGATGCTTTGGCTTATCCCCCAAAGATCTTTTCCAAGTTTACTTTGCAGAACTATGCGGAGGTCTGGGCTAACAGTGACTTTTTGAAGTATACTTCCAATTCGCTGATAATCGCCATTTCATCCACCTTAATTGGAATGTTACTTGGGATTCCGGCTGCATATATACTCTCGAGAGAGGCTTACAAACCAAAATCGTCAAAGTATATCCTCTTTGGTGTCCTTTCCACTAGGATTGTACCCCAGATAACATTCATGATTCCATTCTTCATCATCTTCAGAAAATTGCATATGATCGATACGCATGCATCGATAATCATAATGCATTTGACAATAATTCTTGGGTTTGGAATATGGATGATGAGGTCTTATTTTTTGGATATTCCGTATGATCTTGAACAGTCGGCATTGATAGACGGATGTACGTATTTTCAAGCTTTTTCGCGGATCATCATTCCTTTGGCTGGGCCGGGAATCGCCACTACTGCAATTTTCTCGTTCAATTATAGCTGGAATGAGTTCTTATATGCTCTGATTTTAACGGGTACAAATACAAAAACATTACCGCTTGGTGTGTATAACTGGGTAAGTTATGAATCAATAGACTGGGGCGGGTTGACTGCCACAGCCGTATTGGCACTTATCCCAATAGTTGTTTTCTATTGCTTCGTTCAGAAAGGTCTGGTCAGAGGTATGACAATGGGTGCTGTGAAAGGTTGATATAAAAAAAGGAGGTATATCATGAGAAATGAGTTAGGGTTATTAATTAAACTTGATCGCAAAGAGAATGTTGAGAATTTGTTAAAAAGGGTTGTGGAACTTGGTTTCCATTCCTGCCAGGTTTCAACCTATGTTCCTTCGCTTTATACGCAGGAAACTGCTGATCTCATAAAAAAGTATTGTGAGGAATATGATGTGAAAATCTCTCTTTGGTGGGCAGGATGGCCGGGAAAATGTGAATGGAATTTCGTTGGCGGACCTGCGACTGTTGGTCTTGTGCCTCTGGCAACAAGAAAAGAGAGATGTGACATAATGAAGAAAGCATCGGATTTCAGCCGTATGCTTGGGTGTGATAGAATTGCAACCCACGCAGGTTTTATACCCGAGGATATGAATGATCCGCTATACAAATCTTTGATAGAGGATCTTAGAGATGTAGCAAAATACTGCAAGGACAACGGACAGCTGTTCTGCTTTGAGACAGGGCAGGAGACTCCTGTCACATTGTTACGTACAATACAGGATATTGGTATGGATAACGTCGGTATAAATCTTGATCCTGCAAATCTTGTGATGTATGGAAAAGGCAATGCTGTAGATTCCTTGAAGGTTCTTGGAAAGTATCTCTTCGGTGTACATGTCAAAGATGGAAAGTATCCAACAGATGGTAACGAGCTTGGAATCGAGGTCCCTGTTGGACATGGAGATGTCGATATGCCCGCGCTTCTTTCCGCCATTGAAAAAACAGGTTACGATGGTCCGCTAACAATCGAGATAGAATTGGACCGCCGCTTGGGTGACAGCACTCCAGAGGAGGCTATTTCCGCAACAGTCGCATATTTGAAGAAGTTCTTTGATTGACAGTTGGGTTATCTATGGAAAAATTGAAATGTTACGTGGTCGGTGCCGGGTTCATGGGCACCACCCATTTGGATTACTATGTTACAAACCCCTTTGTCAATGTGTTGGGAATTGTTGATAGCGATCAAGGTAGAGGAAAGACTGTTGCGGCAAAGTACAAGATTAAATGGTATCCTGATTTGGATACGGCTTTTACTTGTGATCGAGCTAATTTTTGTGATATTTGTCTACCAAGTGCATTTCATTGTCAAGCTGTTGTCAAAGCCTTGGAAAACGGGGCTGATGTGGTGTGTGAAAAGCCGATGGCGGTCAGTCTTGACGATGTACGGGCAATTAAAGAGGCCCAAAAAAATAGTCCTGGACGGTTGATGATTGCTCATGTATGCCGTTTTATGCCGCAATACTATGTTACAAAGCAGCTTCTAGATTCAGGCACTCTTGGCGCTCCTGTTTCACTTGTAATATCAAGAGAAAGTGAGACACCTGCATGGAGTTATCATGATTGGTTGTTCGATAGGAAATTGAGTGGAGGAACTCTCATGGATCTGTCGATACATGATCTTGATATTTCAAACTGGTTTTTCGGTATGCCGTCGTATCATGCTTTGGAGCTTTGTGGAAACAATGCAAAGAAGGGGGCAGACTTCACATTATCCGTTCTTGGGTACCCAAATGGTGTTCAATCTACGATAATCGCTAATCATCTATTGCAGGATGGACATCCATTTGCAACCAGTTTTAGACTCACTTGCATGGACGCAACTGTTGAATATAATACTGTTTACGCAAAAGATGCTATCAGGATTTATCGTAAAGGCTCCGACGAACTGATTGATATATCTAGCAAGCCAGGCTTTTCTGATGGATATGCACATGAGTTAGAAGTATTTGTTAATTGCATAAAAGATGGTGTTGATTTCCCTATATCGGTCGATGAGGCAGGATTAGCTGTTGAAACGGTACATCGTCTTTATGATAATATGCACATCAATATGGTATGATTTTTAAGTGTTTACATCCTGCCCTGTTTTTGGAGCAGGATGTTTTTTGAAAATAGTTCTTCAATACATAACCTTGCTGCTCCTATTGCTGCACTGCTGGATGGAAGTTTTGAAAAATCAATTAGAAAATTATGTCCTATCCAAGGGTTTGCAATCTTTTGTGTTGTATTCCTTACATAATACAGATAGTTTGGTCCAAGTTGTGTTATCTGGCCTGCAACCACTATTTCTGCTGGGTCTAAGAACATGGTGAGCATCCCGATGATTTCTCCGATAGATTCCCCAGCATCCTTTATGATTTTCAACGCATATCGGTCTCCTGCGTCGGCAGCTTCCTTTATTCTTGCAAGGGACAGACCTCCATCTTTTTCGAAAAATTTGAATAGTATGGAATTTGTATCTCCTTTTGCCATCTCGATAGCTTTTTTTATAATGGCAGGTCCTGATGCTATGGCTTCGATACAGCCTGTTTTCCCACATTCACATTTTTCTGTAGCATTACGTATTTGGATATGCCCAATATTTCCTCCACCTCCATTTTCACCTCTATAAATCTTATTATTTAGTACTAGTCCAGCACCTATGCCTGTACCGACTTTTATACAAAGCAACACATGGCTTTTTTCATTGTTTCTGTGCTGATATTCTTCAAGCGCCATTGTATTGACTTCGTTATCAATGAATGCCGGACAGCCATAATGATCCATGAAATATTTTTTTAGATCGAACATATGCCACCCAGGCATGAATGCAGGATAATTTGCATAGCCCTCATCAAATTTAACAGGGGAGGGGATAGCCATGCCGATTCCTACAATGGATTTTCCTTTGCCGTGTTTCTGATAAAGATATGCTATCTTCTCATCTATTTCCTTTAGAATTGCTTCTGGTCCACGTAGCAAGTCGACAATGTATCTGACAATTTCCAAAGGTTCTCCTAAGATGTTGAATATTCCAATACGGCAACTGGTACCTCCTATGGCAATCCCAATTACATACCCAAGGTCTATATTGAGTTTGTATTCCACATTTTTTCTTTTATTTGTTGTCTTTGTCTTATCTATGACGATAAAACCTTCAGACACTAATTGTTCACAAGTTATGGAAATCATGGCCCTTGAGTATCCGGATAATTCGAACATGCGGGTTTGTGATATTGGCCCGTAGTTATTTATTATGTTCAGGATAGTATTTACAGCAGTGTCCGATGTTTTATAACTCATATCAGTATTTTAAGTTAAATTCTTGGTTTTGTCGTTAAAATTCTATTTAAGTGGCCTTATTAAATATTACTATTGAGGTATGTGATTTTGTTATTTTTGATTTTTGGAGTATCTTGGTGGAACACCGAAAAATGATTGATAGATTATAAATAAAATACCCCGCTCGAAGCGGGGTTGGTTCTCAAAGACCCATGGTCTTTTCTTTTTCTTTCTTCGCCGCGCTTTGGATCTTGTCGGCTATCAGTTCTATACCTTCATATAATTCATAGCAGTCCTGGCTGACGATCTTTTCCTTCTTCCAGGTGAAGTGCATTATTGCATCGATATGGTATCCGATCCCTTTTGATTCCCTTTTGATGTTGATGTCCAGATCGTGCAGATAGTCTTCGGCAAAGGAGAGCTTCTTTAGCTTCTTGTCAATGAAATCCTTTGTTTCATCACTTGGCAAGTAGTTTACACCTTTAACGGTTAGATTCATACATTCTCCTCCTTCTTAGGTTGTATTTATTTAACTTGATTGTATCATGTGATAGGAAACAAAGAAAGAAAAATTGTCAGCTTTCCCGTGTATATGATGTGTCGATTTCAAGTTCTTTCCTGTACTTGGCGACAGTCCGTCTGGCGCATTTTATGCCCATTTCCTCAAGCTTGTCTGAAATCTTCTGGTCGCTCAAGGCCTTGCCGCTGTCGTTCTTGCCGATTATTTCCTTTATCTTCTCTTTTACGGCATTCTTGCTTAAGGCATTCTCGTCATCCTTTGCAAAGCCTGAAGAGGAGGAGAAGAAAAAACTGAAGGGGAATACTCCCCAGTCGGTGGATACGTATTTGTTCGAGCAGATCCTGCTGATCGTGGAGATGCTAAGATCCAGCTGCGCGGCTACCGATGACTGCGTGTCCGGCACCAGCTTCGAAGGCCCCTCGTCGAAGAAAGCCCTTTGCTTTTCAGCAAGATAGAGACCCAGACGGTGCAATGTGGCTTTCCTCAGGTTCACCGCATCTATTATGTCCTCCGCCTTCTGCCTGTACTCTTTGAGGTAGGACAGTGCCTCCTTGTTCTTCGGATCCTTTGCGGCCTTCACATCCTCTTCGAATTTGATGTATTCGGGATCCAGTGATACGGATGGAAGGTTTTCTGATGCGTCGCTGATCTCCAAAAGCCCTTCCTCGTTCTTTTTTATCGTTAGCTCGGGATTTACATAGCTGTCCCAGTTGGTGTTGAATTTTTCCCCGGGGTAGGGTGTGAGGCTCTTGAGGATCGAATAGAGCATATCAGCCTCTTCCTGGTCTATTCTCAGGGCCTTGGCAATTAGTGCGGTCTTGCCGTTTTTCATCATCCCGAGGTTGTCTATCATGAAGGAGATGTTCTCTTCATCCTCTTTTGCAAGATGAAGCTCTTTCAGCTGGAGCTTCAGGCTTTCCTCGACGCTTGATGCTCCGATTCCGGTGGGATCCAGGGTTTTTATCAGCTTGAGCGCCTCTGGAAGGTATTTGATCTCCTCAGGCTTAAAAAGGCTTTCCACATCGCGTGGAAGAAAACCGTTCTCATCCAGGCTGGAAGACAGCCTGAAGAGGGCGTTCTTCACCCCCTCGTCCACGTCCAGCAGCTCTATCTGCTTATCCACATGCGCATTGAGGCTCTCCCTTTCCCCGATGGCTCTTTCAAGCCAGTTTGCTTTTCCCGCATCATCGTCGTCGACATATTCGATGGAGCTGTCAAGGCTGGTATGGGTGCTGTCGAAGCTGTAGGAGGAGTAGCTGACATCTAAAAATGGATTCTTCTCCTCTTCCTTTCTGATCTCCATGTCGAGATCCTGGGAACTGAGTGCGAGCATTTCGAGCTTTTGTATCTGTGCCTGGGTGAGCTTTAATTGCTGTCTGAGCCCCATTTGAAGGTTCGTTTCCATGCTAGCCTCCGAATGCATCGCCGAAATAGATCTTTTTCGCCATCTCGTTTTCCAGAAGATCCTCTTTTGTGCCTGAGACGATTATGAGCCCATCAGAGATTATATGGGCATCCGTGGTTATCTCCAGCGTATCGCGCACGTTGTGGTCCGTCAGCAATATCCCGATCCCGTCGTCTGACAATTGGCGGATGATCTGCTTTATTTCGTATACCGCCTTCGGGTCTATGCCTGCAAACGGTTCGTCCAGCAGAAGGAATTTCGGACTGGTTGCTAGGGCCCTTGCGATTTCCGTCCTTCTCCTTTCGCCTCCGCTTAGCGTATAGCCGTACTGCTTTCTCACTTTATCGATTCCAAAGCGCGTGATGAGCCTTTCAAGCTTTTCCTCTTTTTCTATCTTGCTGAGGTTTTTCTGGGCTTCAAGGATCACCTTGATGTTGTCCTCGACTGAAAGCTTCCTGAAGATCGATGCCTCCTGAGGCAGATACGCAAGTCCGAGCCGCGAGCGCTCGTGCATGGGGCGGTAGGTGACATCCTCTCCGTTTAGAAGGATTTTGCCTCCGTTTGCTTTAATAAAGCCTACTATCATGTAAAACGAGGTGGTCTTGCCGGCTCCGTTGGGCCCGAGAAGTCCGGTTATGTCGCCGCTTTTCATATTGAAGCTGACATCCTTGACAACATGCTTTTTGCCATAGAATTTCGACAGGTGCTCTATTTGAAGGGTATCAGCCATTTATGACTCCTCCGATCTTGCTTTCAAGCTCGATCGTATCGTTTTCAAGGTCAAGGCTTATCATCTGCGCGCTATAGGAATTGCCTTTCCATGTCACACTCGCATTTGAGCGCAGGGTGAGCATCCCGTTGTCCCTGTCGTATTCCATCGATTCGGCCTGCGCTCTTATTATCTCATCATCCTCGATCTTGTTCAGCCTGACCTGGCCGTTTAATTTGAGGATCTCGTTGTCCATATCGAATTCCATCTGGGCACCGGATGCAAAGAGGCTGTTCTTTCTGTCTTCCAGCTCGAAGTAGGATGATAGAAGCAGCCTCTGGCTGCTGCGGTCGAAATATATCGTGCTTGTCCTTATGCTTATCTCGCGCTCCTTATCTTCAACCTTTACAGAGCCTGAGCAGGAGATTTCTGTCCAGTCCGTGCCAGAGAGCTTCATGCTCTCTGCCTCTATGTGCAGATCCCCGTCATCCACGCTGGCGCCTCCTGTAAGCTCGACGCTTTGCCTGCCTTCCTTAAGGACGATCTTGCTTTGGGCGCCTGAAAAGCTTATCTGGCCGGAAAAGAGCAAGAAGGGCAGAAGCATTAATAAAATGGATAATGATGCCTTTTTCATATGCCAAACACACCTCTTGTTATTTTCTCAAAGCTGTAGCTTTCAGCTTTCAGATCCCCATAGAAGCCTTCTCCCAAAAACTCCCCATCCTCGGATTTTACCATGACTTGCCCTTGAGTTGTAACTATTTGGTTTTTTGAATCGAACACAATCCCTTCGCTTCCGCTTATTTCAAGCTCTTCCGACGGCTTTCTGATTACAGCCTCACCCTTTAAAGCGAGCACTTCATTCTTCGTGTCCAATTCGGCTTCTTCAGCATTCCCTTCCAGCCCGTCATCTTGAAAGAACGATATGCCTTTGATCAGAGCCAGGTCCTCCTTCTGATATAAGGAGAGGCTCTCGGCTTTTATCCTGATGGGGGCCTCTCCTTCGCGTCCAAGTATGAGCTCGGTATCTTCAAGCGTCATGTCAGCCAGGGCAAGATCCCTGTGGCTTATGCTCTTTCTCTCTGGTATCGAGCAGGAAGAAAGGAGCAGGGCAAGAAGGAGGATGAGGATTCTGTTCACGCCTTCTTCTCCAGTATTTCAGGTCTATATATCCGTTTTCTGATTTTGAAATATAGTCCTGCGATCAAAAAGCCCAACGCAACTCCGCAGAGAGCGGAAATGAACGAGGCGGCTTCAGAAGAGAAAAGAGCGTTTCCAATATAATATCCCGGAATGAAAAGGACCAATGGCAGACCGAAGGATAAGAAGACTGAGAATACCGTCTTTTTTGAATCCATCTCAAGAACGACCTTATCCCCGCTCTTAAGCTCCAGGTCCTTATTATTCTCCACTACGAAAGAGGTGTTTTTGGCGGTACAGAAGAAGGAGCCTTGGCAGCCTTCGCAGGATGAGCTGTCGCAGCCGAGCCTTATCTGCTTGCCATTCACTTCAATGACAGTCACTTCCTTCTTCATTTCTTTTCCTCCGGGCGCTCGATTTTGACCTTTTCCATTATCGTCTGGCAGCTTGCGGCTTTCCCGGTCTCTTCATCGATGCTTACTAAAAATCCCTGGATCATCCCATCTGTCCAGCATTCGTGGCTTCTTAGGGGGATGCCTACTTTTATCTTCCTGATTTCGGTCTCCGGATCAAAGCCTCCAACCGATGTAAAGGATCCGATTCTGCCGTTATCGGTGATGTATGCCGTTCCGTTTTCACTGACCAAGCCGTCTGCGGTTATGACCTTCGTATGGGTTCCAACCACAGCGGCGGCCTTGCCGTCGAGGAAATGAAACATCGTGTTCTTTTCTGCGCTCGTAGAGGCATGGAAGATCAAAATCAACGTAGCATTCTCCTCTTCTGCCTTCTTAAGGAGGCTTTCGGCGCTCAAGAATGCATTCTGGACTGCTATTTTGGGAAAATCTGCATTGCCTAAAAGGTTTGCAATAAGATATTTCCTTCCCTTGAGCTCGACGAATTTCATTCCCCGTCCCGGACATTGAGGAGGAAAATTGTAGCCGCGGAGCATGAAGCCAGCCTTTGGCAGGAATTCCACCATGTCTATCTTGTAAAAAAGCTTTTCTCCACCTGTTGCAAGATCGATGCCGAGCTTGCCAAGCTGCTGGCTATGAAGCTTTCCTATTCCAAAGCCGTTGGTCATCCCTTCGGCGTTTATTATCGTATAATCCACCTGGTGTTTCTTTTTCAGCTCCCCGATGCCGTTTTTCAGCGCCTGGATGCCTGGTCTTCCAACGAGCTCACCAAGAAAAAGTATGTTCAACATAGTCTTAACTTAACTTTTCTTTTTGATGTTGACAATAGAAAGTGATTTTCATAAATAGACAAAACTTTTTTATGATGTTATATTCTCTTTAGAATTGCCCAAGTGGCGGAATGGTAGACGCGTTAGTTTCAGGTATTAATGGCTGCAAGGCTGTGCAAGTTCGAGTCTTGTCTTGGGCACTACCTGGTATCCGGACCTGTTTCCAGAGGAGACATGTCCGGTTTTTTATTCTATAACCGGTGCTTTGGTTTTTTACTTCTTTTTCTCATAAATTCTGGTATCATTTCATATAGTATAAGAAAATCATTTCTCTTATTGGTTGTGGATTTATGGGGACTTATATTGATAATCTTCTATCTTATTTGAGGGACTTATCCCTAATGGAACCGCATGTTATTGAAAGCCGTATCGATCGGCGCTATCCGGAAATCAGGAACAGTTATCCGCTATCCGGAGAAAACAGCGGGGAAAAGTATTGGCAGGATCCCTTTTTACAGAAAAATGAGGAAGGGTATCTTATCGCCTGTGGAAATTTCAGCTGCAGTTATCTATTCGAGGTTTTTAGACTCCGCAATAAACGGGAAAATGTTTTGATAGATTCCATGGAACTGGAGGAGGATGAGAGCAAGACATTCTTTTATAAGTTCCGTGTCGACAGCAAAGGCTGCTATGTGGAGAAAAGCTTTGAGCTATCTAGATCAGTGTATTATTACCTTATAGGTTTTTTAAACACATCCAGTCTTAATGAAGAGCACTTTAAAGCTTTCAATAAGGATATTGAGTCATATATTGATGATAATATACAGGATTTTTATTCCATAAGAAGATTGACTGAAAAAGTGTTAGCGGAATTGGGACTTGCGGATGAGCAGGATCTTTCAATATATGTTCGTCCCTTGAAGGATGAGGATGACGAATTGAAGATGATGGACTTTTACAGCAGTGATATAGAAAAGGTCCGCATAGAAGGGCTTGATTCCCATTTTCTTGGAAACCTGCTTATGCAAAGTCGTCTTTCATTGGAGAAAAAGGATGATAAATATAAAATTTCCAGCTCTTACAGGGTGGATAACAACGCTGATTTCCTTTTTTCAAAAATAAAACCCATCGTCTCACCACTTTCTAAATGGCCGAGCATGTTCGGTCCGACGCTTATGCAGGCTGTTGCAATAAATCTCAGCACATATCCTTTCTATATATGTCCTCTTATTGCTATAAACGGTCCGCCGGGAACAGGTAAGACAACATTGCTTAAGGAAATAATTGCAGATAGTGTTTATAAGAAGGCAGCAGAACTTGCAAAAATATCCGATGATTTCACCTCGATCACTCTTCAGTCTTTTGATAAAACCGATTACAAGGTGTTTAATATTCCTTATAAAATCTGTCAGTATAATATCGTGGTTGCAAGCAACAATAATGCCGCGGTGGAGAATATCAGCGTAGATCTTCCAAAAGCCTGCGATGTAGCATCTGATAAGACCTTGACCGGATTATTTGATATCTCTACCCGGGATGATGTTTATTTTTCAGATATCGCCGAGACATTGTTTTCCTTGAAGCAAGGAGCAGATGATGAGATGGATCTCAATTTTGATGATAAAAAAGTCTGGGGTCTTATTTCCGCTCCTTTCGGAAAAAGAAGGAATGTGGAAATCATATTCGACTCTTTGTTCGACCAAGATGAATGCGTATTGAAGAAAAAGGAGATTTCAATATACCGATATGAGGAAATAAAATCGGAATTCTATAAAAAATTTAATGAAGTCAAGAATATGCGCGATAAACTGCAAGCCGTTATCACGAGTCGAAAGTGGGATGACATGCAAAGTTATTTTGGTTCAAGCTGCGCTTTTCGTTCTAATTTCTTAAAAGCTTTCTCGGATTCGGAGAATAAAAGAGCCAATAAAGGTTTGTATGAGAAGCTGCAGAAGACCTGTTTCTGGCAATGTAAAGAATACGATAAAAAAAGGGAGGAGCTTTTCTATTATTCTCTAAAACTGATAGAGGCATTCATTTTGTCCCATGAGAGCATCATATCTAATCTCTGTCTTTATAAAAAGATTTTCGATAGAACGGAAAACTTCCGCCAGGAAGATATGGAAATAATCATGCCCAATCTGTTCAATAGTCTGAATCTCATGATACCGGTACTTTCCACAACCTTTGCTTCTGTAGGATATTCTTTTAGGGATATACCGCAAAAAAGGCTTGGTCTGGTTATCGTTGACGAGGCGGGGCAGGCTACGATCCAAAGTGCGGTTGGAATATTATCCAGAGCAAGAAGATGCATCATAGTTGGCGATCCGTTCCAGATAAGACCGGTTGTCAATCTGCTCTCTCCCTTTGTGCAGAAAATCGCCAGCATGAATTCTGTACACTTTACGGATGATTCGCTTTTCTCTTTTAAGGAATCCTCCTTGCAGGAGTTTGCGAACTTGACATCGCCTTACTATGGGCAGACAGGAAAGGATTGTATTGTTGGCGTTCCCTTGATTGTGCATCGTCGATGCATTTCTCCTATGTTCGATATCTCAAATGAGGTTTCCTATAACGGTACGATGATAAATGCAACACAAGAAAAGGAAGAGAAAAGAGAGTATGCGTTAAAGGAAAGCTGCTTTATCAATGTATCTGGTAAGGAAGTTGGACCTGGAAACCACTATGTGGATGAACAAGGGGTGGTGGTGAGGCATCTTTTGGAGCAAGCCGAAAAACGCAAAGTGGATGTTTTTGATCCTGCATATAAGACACTGTTTATAATCTCCCCATTTAAGAGTGTGGTCAAGGAATTAAGAAAGATGGTCATGACCCATTATCCAAACCAGAGAGAATGGTGCAATAAATGCATTGGAACCGTTCATACTTTCCAAGGCAAAGAAGCTGATTGCGTCATAATGGTTCTTGGCTGTCAAAAAAATCGGACAAGGGCCGCGCAATGGGCCAATTCTTCTCCGAATATTCTGAATGTCGCAGTATCAAGAGCAAAGAGAAGGTTTGTGATGATAGGGGATGCAGAGCTCTGGTCAACGATGAAATACTTCAGGATTGCAATGTCAAAGCTGACTTTTGATGATTCATATAAGCTGGATAAGGTTGCCGAACCGGTTAATAAGTTGCAGGATGAATATGTGAAGTCTTCAAAGAGAAATAAAAAGCAATAAAAAAGCTTTTTTCCATTGCATGAAGAAATTTTAACTTAACATGTTCAGCAACAAGTAGTAGCATAGCTCTTTGGGGAAGCTATGAAAAAATTTTTTTATTTATTGATTGCTGTTTTTGTTTTTGTCACACTGATTTCTTGTAATATTGAAGCATCAAATTTGGAAAAAAATTATAATACACCTACTGCAATAGGACGGATTATTCTTCCTGAAGGTACAGGATTGAGCTATTCGGATATCTATGTGAAGGTGATGGAGACTTCAGCTCAGTATCAAGTTGGATCGGATGGTACCTGGGTTGTCTCTGGCCTGGATGCGGATACAGAATATACCCTTTATTTCCAGGATTCCCCCTTTTACGATATTTCCCGTTCTTTAGAAAAAGAGAATGATAACGGTAACCACTATGGTGCAAAAAAAGATAATGTCAAAGGTTCCACCGGTTCCGGTTTTGATAACGGTATAGTCCAGATAAAGAAGACTGCTACTATCATGGGATTTGTCGAATTTTCTGATGAATCATCTTTGCTGGGTGTGGATGTATATATCCCCGGGACGTCATTTATTGCCAAGACAGATGAGAGCGGAAAATTCAGCCTGACCGGTGTTCCTGATGGCAGATACAGAATAGTGGCGGACAAAGATAATTATATTCCTGCATATTCCGATTACATCACAATCCTGACGGATGATGAGAGCGACAATCTGATAAACTTGGAGAATAATCTTGTCTTGAAGCCTGGCTATGGTACAATCGAGGGTTCTCTGGTTTATGAAGGCAATATGAGCTCTACAGTTCCATATGCAACTGTCAGTATTGCAAATAATAATGATGCAAGTAAGAATGTGACCGTTACAAGCAATGAGAGCGGCAAGTATTCGGCAGGTAGCCTTTCCCCAGGCGTGTATAGCATCACGATAGTTCCTGATAGTTTGTATCAAAGTGCAACAGTAAGCAATGTAGAAGTTTTCGCTGCTCAGACGACGATAGTTGATCCTGTGGTAATCAAGGCTCTTGGTGGTGTATTCAAGGGTAATGTGAATACTTTTGATGGTAAATCAGCTTTAGGTGCGAGCGTGCTTTTAGCATCGAATTCCGGGACACAGAGATACACGACGCAGGCGGATTCCGATGGGATCTTTATCATCAATAATGTTCTTCCTGGACAATACACTTGCACTATCATGATGGATGGCTATAGTCCATCTTCGGCAGATGTTGCCATTGCTTCTGCACAGACAAGCGAACTATCCTGCACTTTGCAATTGGGAGTGGGGACCATAAGCGGAAAGGTTTATCTTGAAGGCTCTGAAGTATATTCGGGAATAACGGTAACAGCTATCAATACCGCTGATTCCTCCATCAAATATTCTTCGACAACCCTTGTCGATGGAAGTTTTGATATCCCTCAGATCGATATTGCAGGAAACTATCAATTGGTTGTAAGCAAGGAAGGGTATGTAACCGATTCCTATACCATGACAAGCGTCAAACTCGGCGGCATATCGAAAGTAGAGGACATCGTATTGAAGAGTGTTCAAGCAACCGTGTCAGGCAATATCATTCTTGAAGGCGCCGCAAGCCATGAAGGAGTGATGCTGCTGCTTCAAAACAACGAGCACTCCTATCAGGGAACTACGGATATGCAGGGAGCTTTTTCTATCAGTGGAGTTGTTCCTGGCACTTATACGCTTCTTGCTTCCAAGGGAGGCTACTCATCGAAGGAGACAGTAAGTTTCACAGTAGTTCCTTCAGAAAATAAAGTGCTTGATAACATCATTCTCCCAATCGGTATCAGATCGATTAACGGGCGTGTCGTACTGGAGCTTGCAACAGATTATTCGGGAGCTTTGGTGACTGCTACAAACTTGAATGAGTCCACTTTGATCTACTCAGCCATAACAAACAGCAACGGTGATTTCTCCTTCGCAGGAATGAAGCCCGGCGAATATATGATTTCAATCAGCAAGACAGGCTATAGGAGCGTGACTCTTGAAACTGTAAATGTCGTCGAGAGTAGTTCCATCACTTTGGATTCTGTTGATGTGAAAATTGCCAAAGGATATATTTCCGGCATAGCAAAGCTTGAAGGATGGACCGATTATTCGGGAATAAAAGTTGAACTTCTTGGAACTGATTATGTTGCAGAAACGGATTCAGATGGAACCTATACTTTTGAGGTTCCGTCAGGAAACTATCCGGGAGGACTTAGATTCTCAAAAGAGGATTTTGAACTTACCAGCCATGCCAAAACGATCACAGTGCTTACAGATAGCATCTACGGGGTTGAGGAATATATATTGACCTGCCAGAAGGCCTCTATAACGGGAAGGGTAGATGTACTGGGCACGGATGATGAAAGCGGAGTAAAGGTTTCATTGGTCGGCACCGAATATAGCGCGGTTACTGGAAGCGATGGTACTTTCATCTTCGATCATGTAATCCTTGGCAAATACACTTTGCGTTTTGAAAGAGAAAATGCAAATATCGTAAATAAAGCTATAGAATTGGTTCCATGTCCTTCTTTGGATGTAGGAGCATGCGAAGTCATACCTAACTCTTCAAGCCTTACAGGTTATGCAAGACTTGACGGATTGACTGACCATAAGGGAATCAAGGTGACAGTAAGGCCTCAGGATGCATCGCTTGCAACCCTTGAGACCGAAACGGATTCAAACGGATATTTCTACATAGGGAACGTCATCTCCACGGGAACATATGATGTCATCTTCTCAAAGGAAGGTTGGGATAGCCAAGAGATTGATGTAAGCGGACTCGATCCTTTGGAAGTAAGGGATATCACGTCGGACAATCCTGTTACTCTGGAGGATACTACTGCTCCGGTATTGGCTTCGGTTGTCATCAACAGCGGCGCAAACACAACAAGCAATAAGGATGTTGTCATAACAGTGGAAGCATATGACGCAGGTAGTGGTGTCAGCAGGATGCAGTATGCTTTTGACGGCCGGATAGATGAGACTGTCACTATGAGGGAGTTTGTCTCAAGATTCGATATCGAGCTTCCTAAAGGAAATGGTGATAAGGAACTTTCCCTGAAAGTTTATGATGCTGCCGGAAACGGGTCCGAGATCGTGCTTGCTAGAATTAAGCTCATTGATCAGAAATACGAGGTGAAAGGAATCCTGAAAGGCGATGATCTGCATTGGACAAAGGAAAAGTCTCCTTATCTCATGACAAATAATGTCTTGGTTGAAGAAGGATATGAGCTTGTAATCGATCCGGGTGTAGATATCCAGATTGAAGGGGATTATTCATTGGTCGTAAAAGGAAGACTTGCTGCAATAGGTACTGATTCAGAGAGAATAAAGTTCTATGGGGTCGATGACGGAATAGGCAGTTGGAATGGTATACAGGTCCAAATCGATAACAATACGGAAATTTCCTATGTGGATATTACAGAAACGGAGTATGGCATATCGGGTTATGCGACTGTAAGCAATGTGAATATTGAAGCCGGAAATTATGCAATCGAACAATTTATAGGCTCCGTTTCCGATGCAATACTTGTAGGAAAAATAAGCGCAAGCAATACTTCTTTTGATAATGTCGAGGTAGTTGGTGATGTTCATTTTGATACTTCACAATTAAATAATGTTTCACTGAATGGTGTAGTACAATCAGAATATTCCGTATATACCTATTGTTCGTTTATTAATAATAGTCTTGCCTATTCATATTGTGATTCTTATGTTTTCTGTGATTTTGATGGTGTTGACTTTGGAAGTATTTGGGAAAAATCTTTTATTTCTTATTCAAATATGGTGGGATGCGGCATGCTTACCGTAAGTTCAAATTATAACGATTTCAAGGAATTGAATTTCAGAGAGAATTACTGGGGACCTGATAAGACAAGGGAGATTGAAGAAAACAAGGATGGTAATCTAAGCTTCATATATGATTATAATGATGGAATCTTTGATAAATCGAAAGTCGACTATTCCGAGTACCAGAAAGAAGAAATAAAAGGAGCAGGCTATCAGGGAGACAATTTCACTCCGATAGATTTTTCAGGTAAGAAATATGAGATAGGTGATATAGGGCCTGCGGGAGGAATAATATTCTTTGTAGATGAGGACGATGAGTATCCTGATTTCGACTATATGGAGATGAATGCAGGTTACTATGGACTGGGAAGTTATGCGTTTGGATATTACAGGGATAGCGATAATGGCACAAACAGTGTCGTCGGGACCGAGACGGGAATAGGAACGGGAAGAAGCAATACGGAGAAATTGGTAGCGGCAATGGGTGATATAGCATACTTGGAAGAAAGCGGAAGTAAGAAAGGATTGTATGCTGCAAAGGTGGTGCAAGATAGCAGGCAGGGTGGATATGACGACTGGTTCCTGCCGAGCAAGGATGAGCTGAATCTCATGTATGAGAATATAGCTGTACCAAATCTCTGTGCTCTGTTCGGTAACTATTATTGGAGTTCTTCGGAGGACGATGAGGTCTATGCGTGGTATCAGACCTTCGGCGATGTCTACCAGAACAGCTTCCACCGCAACTTCGGCCGTCATGTCCGATCCGGTCGGGCTTTCTAAGCAATTCAACAATTAAACAATTTTATAGGGGTGCAGGGGATGTGCCCCTGCATAGGAGGATAATGAGAAATCAGAATAATATATCCACTAGCAGATCAGCTGACACCGCAGCTGATTTTCTTTGTGAACTTTTAATGAATAAAGAGAAATCATATGGCCTTATATGACACCCTTCCCGTATATAATGAAGTATATTCTTTGGTCCTTCTTCTGTTCGAGTATACCAAGGAGTATCCGAGGGAATACAAGTATACGCTTGGACAGGATATCAATGGGTGCCATTAAGCTGAAATCAGAAAGATAGGGATGAATTTTGGTGTAAAAAGAATTTTGCCACGGAGTGTGGGCAATCCCAGACTGAAATACTTTACGTGCTGATCAGTTCTTATTGTGCCTTTATTTTATATTGTTGAGGTCATTACCCGGATGTAAATCCGGACAATGGTAGGTTTCCTATATTATTCCATCGTTGAATGTAAAGATGCAGAATACCATGTCTTTTGATTTTCCACGGCAATTTGCGTGAGTTTTTTAATGATAATGTTATTAAGAGACCAATCATATGATTTTGTGATTTGACTTGTTTCTTTTCTGTTTTAATATATAATAAAAGTGTGATAGAAAAGCACTAAATACTTAATAAAAGTGTGATGTAGAGGGATATATGGAAAGACTGATTTTGGAAAAGCTGCTGAACTGGAAGAATTCCCCATATCGCAAGCCTCTGATCCTGAAAGGCGTCCGCCAGGTCGGCAAGACCTGGGTTCTGAAAGAATTTGGCAAACGCTATTATGAAAACACCGCTTATTTCAACTTTGATGAAAATGAAGAGTATAAGCAGTTTTTTGAAACCACGAAGGACGTGGACCGGATTCTGCAGAATCTTATGATGGCAAGCGGTCAGAAGATTCTGCCGGAAAAGACCCTTATCATCTTTGATGAGGTGCAGGACTGCCCCAAAGTAATCAATTCCATGAAATACTTCTGTGAGAATGCACCGCAGTATCACGTCGCCTGCGCCGGATCACTTCTCGGCATTGCATTGGCAAAACCGTCTTCCTTTCCTGTAGGCAAGGTCAACTTCATGCAGATCGACCCGATGACATTTACAGAGTTTCTGCTGGCCAACGGGGATGGAAATCTGGCTGAATATCTGGAAACAGTGAACGCCATTGAGCCTATTCCCGATGCCTTCTTCAATCCACTATATGAGAAGCTGAAGATGTATTATGTGACCGGAGGCATGCCGGAGCCGGTCAAGATGTGGACGGAGGCCAGGGATGTGGATGCCATGCAGGAGGCACTGTCCGGGATTATAAACGCTTATGAACGCGACTTTGCAAAGCATCCAGATGTCAGTGAATTTCCCAAGATTTCGATGATCTGGAAATCGATCCCGTCCCAGCTTGCCAGAGAAAACAAAAAGTTTATCTATAAAGTGGTCAAAGAAGGCGCAAGGGCCCGCGAATACGAGGATGCCTTGCAGTGGCTGGTTGATGCCCGTCTGGTGCATAAGATTTACCGCAGCACCGCTTTAGGCCTTCCCATAGCTGCTTATGACGACCTTTCTGCCTTCAAGATTTATCTGGTGGATGTGGGATTGCTCCGCCGGTTGGCACAGCTTTCACCGACAGCATTCGGGGAGGGCAACCGCCTTTTTACCGAATTCAAGGGAGCATTGACCGAAAACTTTGTGCTCCAGAGCCTGATTACGCAGTTTGAGGTGACTCCTCGCTATTGGACGCAGACAAACCCGCCTTACGAGGTGGATTTCCTGATCCAGCGTGAAAACGATATTTTCCCTGTCGAAGTCAAAGCAGAAGCCAATACAGCAAGCAAGAGCCTTAAGAAAATAAAAGAACTTTTCCCGGGACAGGTCAGACTCCGCGTACGGTTCTCGCTAAATAACCTGAAACTTGATGATGATATGCTGAACATTCCGCTGTTCATGGCAGATCAGACGGACCGGCTGATTGGGCTGGCATTAACGAAACAGCCAAGGAAAATCACATAGGCTGATTTCCTCTTTGCAAATTGATGTGGACAGAATGAATCATATGAAGCAGCAGCCGCACTTCAATATGGGAAAAGAAGAACATGCTTTCCTTTTTCTCGTCAGCTCCGTCCGTCCGCCTTCTGATCGGTTTTGGAGACCTTCGGCGGCGGCATGCATATTGGGAAATTGAAATATTTTAAGCTTATGGAGCCTTCTGGAAGGTTTGAGATAATGAGCAAAGAAAGTGTTTGCTATTGCAGAGTTGTTATATGTTTCTGCTATCCATATCGATGCTGCAGCTTTCATAGCATTCATGCCTCTCGAGTTTATGCATTTTTATTTTATATTGCAGTTTGTCCAAAAAATAATCTTGTGGCATTTACTTTATATAGATATATAATACGGTATGAGTATTGCATATTAGATTTTATTTTTAAATCTAATACACAGGAGATGTAAAATGGTGATAATGCGGTTTATTGCGGACAACTTCTTATGCTTTAATGATTTCTGTATCGATTTCAGCTATCCGAAGAAGATTGTCGGATCTGCTTTAGAAGAAGAACATATTGCAGGAATGCCTAATTTCCGATACAAGAAGATAAATATAATAATGGGTTCGAATGCCACAGGAAAGACCGCATTGGGGCGCATGTTTGAGGCTGTATTCGATTTTATTGCAGCTGGAAATGGTTCCTCCCTTGTAAAAATGGTCGATGATCCATCACGTACGGCTTACTTTGTTCTGGATTATGTCGGAAGTGGAAACAGGCTGGTGCGCATCCACTGCACTTGCGACGCAAGAAGGGACGGCTCAAGAGCGCCTATGCTTTATTTATCCAACTGCTATACAACCATAAGTGTCAGGGATTCGTATGAGAGCGCTGCAAGACGGCTTAATATTGATTTGCAAAAGCCTTTTCGCGGAGCTTTTTTCTGTATGGAATCAGCTTCCCCTTATGGAGAAGGTATTAGGAATTTCAGCCTGAATATCGATGAGGTGCGTAAGGATTTCAAGGAGCTTACGATGTTTTTCACATCAGCGTCCGCCTCTTTGATGAAAATGGATTTGTTTGATGGCCCAGGTGAACGCGAGAAATTCAGAACCATTCTTAGAGCTTTGCTTATCACGCTTGATCCTTCTATCGAGGATGTGGTGGTATCAAAAGAATTGGCAGATTCCTATTTGATAAGACGAGGAAGGGATGAGATCATCATCCAAAGCGGAAAACTTCTTTCAAAGGAGAAGCTGTCAACCGGAACCACTGATGGTGTTTCAATAGCGGTGGCGCTGGCTATGATTCTCATGAGGAAGTCCGATATCTTCTACATTGATGAGAAGTTCCCATTTATTCAGAGCGATATAGAAAAACGTATTCTAGGGATGATGTCCTTTCATCTGGGGCCGGACAGCCAGCTGTTCTTCACTACTCATAATACGGATGTTCTTGATATGAATTTTCCAAAGCATTCTTTCATTTTTCTCAAAAAACGGATAGTGGATAAAAAAGCCATAATCACAGCTTTATCCGCAGGAGATGTCATAAAGAACAAGAATAAAAACCTTCGCATGTCATTTGAGAATGATGAGTTCGATTCTCTGCCTGATGAAGATCTGCTGGATGAAATAGATTCTCTGATGGAGGAATCATGAGCAGGAAAATACACTACTATGTGGAAGGTAAATGTGAAAAGGTTTTTATAAAAGCCTTGCAAAAAAATGGTATTGTGCGCCCTGGCAAAGTAGATGTTTTCAATGCTGTTCAAAATCTGCTTGCATCCCGCATCCATACTCTTGGACTGGATGTTGTTGTCGTATTCATTTTTGATGTTGACAAGGGGCCGGGAGTGTTGCTCAAAAATATCATTGAGACGGAAAAGATGGGGGCAAGAGTTATCTGTCTTCCACAGGTATATGATTTTGAGGATGAGATAAAACGGTCCTGCATGAGGGTGAAGGCAGTAAAAGAAATAACGGAAAGCCGTTCAAACAAGGATTTCAAATCCGATTTCTGTTCCTGCAGCAATATTTTTGAACGTTTGAGCTTTTGCGGTTTTACATCCGGCAGGATGTGGAGAACTCCTGTCCCTTCAGATTTCGAACGGGTAAAAAAATATATACATCCGGAATATATCTTTTAAAAGAAACTTTCTTAAAAGTTCATTTACATTCATGTTATGCTGATTGAAATGGATACAGAAGAATATTCAAACAGTTCGTACCGTATTTCCCTTTTCGCCCCATGTGGAATGGATTGCGCCTTATGCCAGGCCTATCAGGGTATGGGGCTTTCCTGTAAGGGCTGCCGTATCGGAAGCAGCCGCAAGGCATGTCTCAGCTGCTCGATCAAAGCCTGTTTGAAAAAGGATTCCTATTGCTTTGAATGTGAAAAGTATCCTTGTCTTCGTCTCAAGCGTCTCGATGAGCGCTATAAGAATCGTTATGGGATGAGCATGCTCGAGAATCTTCTGATAATAAAAGAACAGGGCCCCGATGCTCTGATAAGAGTGCAGGAAGAAAAGCATCGATGCCCTGGCTGTGGTAAATTGAAGACTGTGCATAAAGCTTTTTGCATACATTGCTTGAAAAGCAAAAAGGTTTAAAGCAGTCCGAACTTCTTTGCAATATCTTCTGTGCCGGTATATTCGAATACCAGCTCCTTGAGCTTGTACATGTATGAAAGGATCATATCAAGGTATTTATCTTTTTCGCTTCCTCCGGTGACATAGCCTTCGGCGATGCTGTCATCGGGGCTGGCATCTTTTGGAAGGGTTGTCTTGAATGACCATTGGGAGGTGTTGAATTTCGATTCTATGATCTCCTCCTGGTCATCCGGCAGAGCGGGGTAGAAGTCAAGCCCCGTAACCCTCTCCACCTCGTCCACGCTTACTGCGAAGCTCTCAAGGCTTTTTGACGAGCCTTCGTTGTCAAGGATGAATCCGATGGCCTTTATCTCCGGCTCGGTATAATCGAGAACGACCTTGTAGAACCTCTTGGGGACGGCCACCTCGTTTTTCCCTATCGTCTCGTACGGGCCGTCTGTGAGCACCGGACCAGTGACAACGTACACTTTTCCGTTTTCATAGGCCATGACCCGCACCGCCGCCTCCAGATCAGCCCAGATCCCGCGGTTGAAGCTCGGATCCTGCGGTGACATGTTGGACATGAAGAATGTGTCGCTCATCGCCTCCGCAGACCATTTGAAATCTGCAGCCGGAGCAAGATGACCTCTGTCATATCCGCTTCCGCGGTAATCGGCGAGGGTTGCAGAGCCGGTCCTTACTGCCGGGTCTTCGCGGAAATTATCCTCTCTTTCTTCTCCACCGAGCACCTCGTTTCTTGTCAGCTCGTATGCGACATAGCTTGGTAGCTCGTATTTTTCGTTGTATGAGAGGGTGTATCCGGTGTGCCTGATTATCTGCTCGCCCTCCACGGGTGCCGGCAGCTCGAGATTCGTGATCGTACCATCGGGAAGAATGCTGCTGTTATCTTCTTCTGTGCCGGATACGAAGCACATTGCGATAAAGAGGACCACAATGACAAGAAGCGTTACTGCGATGCTCTTGAAAAATTTCTTGGTTTTTTTCGTCATCTTCTTTTTAGCCATGACATCTCCATCATAATGAGAAAAGATTTTTTCTCCGTCCGATATATATCAGATATAGCATGAGTGCGGAGGAAAGAATCAAAGATATAAAGCTTTGCGCAACGGCATGGTTACTTTCCAGGATGAAAAAAGTCCTGTTTCCGAGAACTCCCGATTCAGAGGAGGCTATGATCGCACCATATAGATTGATCGCTAAATGATATGCCCAGGATATTTCAACACCTTTTGAGAAAATCATGAAGAGTCCCAGCATAATGCCAGAAAGGAAATAGTAAAGCAGAAGGATATGGCCGTATCTTTTTATCTCCGGATTGCCAATATGCATGAGCATGAAGGCCAGTGAGAACAGTACTATGATCAGCATGCTCTTTCCAGAGCTTTCGATTTTTCCGTCTCCTATCAGCCTCAGCGGCAGTATCCGGTAAAGCAGTTCCTCGAAAAGGGTCTGGAACGGTATCGTCAATAGCGCCACAATTGCAGAATAAAGGATAAAGCCGGTGCTTTCAGTATTCCTGATCTTTTGGTATATGGGCAGCATGAGCGAAGAAAGCTGAAAAAAGAGCATCAATAGGAGGGCGAAAAAGAAAAGGCTTGTCCTGAATCCCCCCTCTTTTGGGTCCAGCTCTTTTTTCAATCTTGTCTTGCAAGCTCTGGCAATAAGAGCAAAAAGCATAATCGAAAGGACATACGGGGCGAGCATTACGATATAATTGTCCACCTTGCATCCATACATTTCGAAGATAGCAGAAAAGAGTATCAATATGGTCGGAGAGACAATATATCCCAGAACGAAAAGCGATAGGATGAGCAGGATGTATTTCCCGCATGATTTTTTTTCCATGAGAGAAAGTTATCATTTTCTTCTGCGATATGCTATAAGAAAAGCATGGATGTTTTTTATAGCAAGATTTTTTCCATACTCGATGAGGGTGGGACAGTGGTCCTTCCTACCGAAGATGCCACACGCAGCGTGCTTTCTGAATACGTTCTCTCGTCTTCGGAAAATCCCTCAAGATCTGCAGTCCTGAGCAGCAGCATGCTTTCTTTTGACCGTTTCAAGGAGCTCTTTTATCCCTCGAGGGCATCTAAAAGGCCTGTTGATGAAGCATCCCGGATGCTCTTTTCCGCTTTCTTGGTTGAAAAATGCAAAGAAAAGCTGCCTTATTTCTTTCCTTTATCGCAAAACTATGTTCCCGATGAAAGGATGACGGATTTCATATCCTCCCTGCTTAAGGATTTGGAGGATGGCCTTGATTATTCTTATACACCGCTCAAAAAGGATATTTCATTCATTTACAAAGAATATATCGCCTTTCTTGAGAAATGCGGATTATATGAGCCTGCGTTCATAAAATATGGTTTTGAAAACAATTTAAAGACGAAGTGCTATATCGCCTTCAGCGATGCTGATGCGCATATAGCCGATTTCCTTTCAAAAATCGAGGATAGGACGAATATCGAGATCCTTTCCTTCAGCAGAACCACTCCTGGAAAATTGAGCGTATATGATAACGAAAAGCAGGAGATACGCAGCCTATTATTAGAAATACGCCATCTTGTGGAGCCTTCTGGCGGCGTCGATCCGTCGGATATCGTGATTTCCACTCCTTCATACGAGAGGATCCTCCCTTATATGGAAAGGGAAGCGTGGCTGTTTTCGATTCCTATTGTGAAGATGCGAGGCAAAAGCCCTCTTGAGTATCCAGCAGGTGTTTTCTTCAAATCCCTTTCTGAGATACACGACAACAACTACAGCCTGGAGGAGATGAAGAAGTTCTTTCTAAATCCATCCTTTCCTTTTGCGGATTGCGCCAAGGTGAGGGATTTCATACTCTCTGCAATAGAGCGGAATGTAAGCTATAGGGAGGATCCGGACAGGTTCCTTTCCGTGCGCAGCTCTTTTGTGTACAGGGATCTTCAGCATTATCTTGAAGGGATTTATGCCGCAAAAAGCGCAAAAAGGCTTGTCAATCAGATAAAATCCCTTCTGGAGAAGCTTTTATCCCCTTCTCAGTTCAATTTCCCTGAGGATGAGAGGCTTTATCTCGAGAAGGCGATGGAAGAAGAGAAGGACGAGAGGAAAAAGGAATCCCTTGCTCTTGAAATCCGCCTTAGAAAAAATGATGAGGATGTCTTTTCCTTCATCATTAGGACGCTCATGGCGTTCTCCTCTTCGCTCGAGAGCATGGAGAAGGCAGGCTTTTCTTATTCAGGACAGCTTTTTCCATTGTTCTTGAAGGTGCTTGAGAACACGGTATATGTTCCTCAGGACAAGGGGGAGGGGGTGCGGATCTATCCGCTTGGCCAGGCGCTCGGGGTGAAGGCGCGGCACCACTTCATAGCCGGTCTCAACGAGGGCGAGGCGAGGTGTGTGCTGAAGCGTGCGCCTTTCTTGTCGGATTATGAGACGGAAGGAGAAAGGGAGTGCGGAGATTTCACTCTCCCGATGCTCTCTTCATATTATCTTGCAAGCGATTATGTTCATCTTTCTGCTTCTTTTGAGCTTTATACCGGTTCTGCGATTCCTCTTCTGGATCTGGATGCTGTCCGTCCTTCGTCAAAGCTGCTGGATTCCTATGCCGACATGGCGAATATAAATAAGGATGGCCTTGAAGGGTATGAAATTTATCCTGTTCAGAAAAGCGGATATGAGAGGGCTTTGCTTACCAGCCTCGATGTTCCATCCCGGGCTGAGGATCTTGCCGAGGACATGCTGATGCCGCTTGATAGCCTGAACAGGAGAAGATGGACCTTCTCCTATACGCAACTGGACTGTTATGAGAAATGCCCTTACTTTTACGCCCTAAGGTATATCTACGGTCTGGACCGTGTCAGGAAATACGATGTGGAGGAATACCCTGCGGGAGAAATCGGGCAGCGTCTGCACAGGGTATGCGAGCTTTATGTCGATTCTCCCTCGTTCGATGCTCCATCTGTTGTGCCCGCACTGCTTGATAGGGAGCTTGATTTGTGGCAAAGGGGAATGAAGGTGGACCGGAACGGGGAGGCTGTCCCGGTTTCCCCCGATGTGCCTGTGCTTACAGAACAGATGAGGGCATATATCGTCTCCCGCTACAGGGACAACCTCGTTTCTCTTTTAGAGGGAATAAAGAGGCCTGGGTGTACATTTGAAAGCGAATGGAAGGGCAGTGCCAGTTTGGACGGGATCCTATTTGAAGGATTCATCGATCTTCTTGTCCAGGATCCGGAGGGCCGTCTCACGATAATCGACTACAAGAGTTCTGAGCCTAAGGGAGATACGCTTCAGTTCGACATATACCGCCTTCTTCTCTCATCTTCCTTCTGCGATATGGATTTCTCCGATTCTCTTTACGCAATATTCTCAAAAGGCCTTGTCAAAAAGAAGAGCTTTTTGAGCGATGAGGAGCGTAATGAAAGGATAGCAGAGGATGTCGAAGGCATAGAGCAAGGCAGGTTCAAGGCGGTCAACACATATAAAAGCTGCCAGGCCTGCCGCTTCAAGGCAAGCTGCAGAAGGAGGTATTTCGTAAGATGATGAGGACGTTCGAGGATTTTCTTTCTTCCAATCTCAATCCTAGGGCTTTGAGCCGTGAGCAGCATGATGTCGTCTATTCCGACAAGGCCACGGTGGTCTCAGCCGGCGCCGGCAGCGGTAAGACCACAGTCCTTTCCTATCGTTTTTTGAGGCTTCTTCTTGTCGAGGATGAAAAAAGGAGGGCGGGGGTTGACGAGATACTGACGCTCACGTTCACAAAGAAGGCCGCAGCCGAAATGTATGAGCGCATATTCCGCCTTATAAAAACCCTTGCCCCGTATTTTCCTTCCCTTGAAAAGGAAGTCAGAGCCTTTAGTAAGGCGCATATCTCCACAATCGATTCTTTTGTTGCTGAAATTGCTAGAACAGACAGCATGCGATATGGTATATCCCGTGATTTTACAATCCTCGATGCAGACGAGAGAGCCAGGCTGATAAAAAACGTCACCACATCGCTTTTTGCCGATTACGGGGAGCTGATGACCTCTTTATGCAGGATATTCAATCCTGTGGATCTTTCTGGAGGAGTGTTTTCTCTTCTCGATGAAAGATTCGACCTCCTTTCAACTTTTGAAGAGAGTGAGCAGAGCAAGATGTTCTATTCACTCCTTTCTTTTCTCGAAGAGGATATAGCATCCCGTCTCATCCAGCTTCTTGCTATTTTAGGAAAGAGCGAAATGCTCACATCGAGTCTTCCAGAATTCCTTGATGAAGCAAGCCCCGCGTATCATGAAAGGCTTGCTGATTGCATAAAAAAAGGGGATTATCGCAGCCTGGTGGCAATAGGGCTCAAAAGAGGCTTTGCAACCAGAGGAGCGAAAAAGGATAGATCCGACGAGATCAAGGCTGTGGCAAAGTGCTATAATGCGCTCTATCCTCTTCTCATTTCGATCATCGAGCTTAGGGAGGATGAGGCGCAGAGCAGCTATTTCAAGCTCTTCGGGATATTCCTTGATCGTCTTGGAAAAGAGAAAAGTAAGCTTGGCGCGCTTACCTTCAAGGATGTCGAGGCCCTTGCAATAAGGATACTCAAGGAAAACAGGCATGTGCGCTCCTATTACAAGCATAAGTTCAAATACATAATGATCGACGAGTTCCAGGACGACTCCATCCGTCAGAAGGAGCTTTTGTACATCCTCTCTGAAAAGGAGGAGCTAAATGGGCAAGGGGTGCCTTCAGTCCAGGACCTTGATGATTCCAAGCTCTTTTTCGTCGGCGATGCGAAGCAGTCCATATATCTTTTCCGAGGAGCCGATGTCTCCGTGTTCAACAGCCTGAAGGATGAAATAGCCTCGATAGGCGGAAATGTTTTTTCCATGGGCACCAACTACCGCTCAGAGCCGGGGCTCATCGAGCATTACAACGGGCTTTTCAGATGCGCCTTCTCTTATGAAAGCGAAAAAGGGGAAGGGGATGCGGAGCTTGAGTGCCTTTTAAAGAGAGCCATTTCAAAATATAAAAAAGATGACAGGTATGAGGCAGAGGCGGAAAGGATAGGAAGCAGAAAAGCAAGCGAAGGGATTATTCCTAAGATAGTCTTTGCACATTCAAAGATGAGAGAAGAGGAGACTGATGAGGAGAATCTGAGATGGACTGAGAACGAGGCTGAGTATATCGCAGATAAGATAAATGTGATGATCTCATCCGATGATTATCTCATTTCCTCCCCGGACGGGCCCCGCCGCCCCGGCTTTGATGATATTGCGATCCTCTATCGCAATTCCTCCAGCCAGATTCCGCTTGAGAAGGCTTTCAGGCGCAGAGGAATACCTTATACGATAGTCGAGAGCACCTCGATAACCGTGGAGGCCATGATAAGCGATTTTTACAGCTTTCTGAACCTTTTGGTGCAGCCGAGGGATAAGGAATGCTATTTCAATGTCCTCAGGGGGCCTTTTGCAAGGATCTCCGACAAGGCCCTGCTGTTCTTCTCTTCGTTCAAGGATTCCTACGAGCTTCCTTACGATTGTTTCTCAACTGTCCCGGAAGGCCTTTCTGGTAAGGATAAAGCCCGATTCGAAGCAGCCTCATCCCTTTATTCGGAGTTGAGGATCATGGCCTCCCGCCTGCCGATCGAGCAGCTTGTGAGCCATCTTTATTACCAGGGCGGGTATTTTTCCTACATAAGCGCCAACCCCGAGCTCTCTTCCTTCGAGGAGCATTATGAGTATATCTGGGAGACGGCGAAGGAAAAGGGCGGTCTGGTGGAATTCCTTTCCTACATAAAGAATGTCGTACAAGCGCGTGGACGGATGGATGTCAATCTTCTTCATCTGAAAGCAGATGGAGTAAAGCTGATGACGATACATAAGTCCAAGGGCCTTGAGTTCCCCATTGTATTTGTATGCGGGGTCACCACCTCTACTGTCCCAGAAAAGGGGATTGCGATCGATGATCCGGTTGTTCCGTTCTTTGCAATAGATTCCTCCGAAGGTGCGAATATCAAAAGGCTCATCTTCTCTAGATATAGGAGACTGAGAGAGGATGCGGAGATGAAGAGGATCCTTTATGTCGCCCTTACTCGCGCCTCCTCCCATCTTGTTGTGATAATGTCCGATAAAGAACGGAGCAGCGAGAAGGGGAATATGGCGGCCCTTTATGAGAGGGCGCTTATTGAAAGCTGCGTTTCTTATGAAGAGGAGGTGTTCGATGTGCTTTTTGAAGGGGAGGTATCCTCTTCGAGGATTGTGATAAAAACCAATGACAGGTTTTATTCTTCCAGGCCGCAAGCAGTCCTTCCCTCTCGGAGCAGAAGCCGCGGAGTCAAAGAGCTCAGCCATGATGGCGATGAGATATATAAGGATGACGGAAAGAGGGAAATCCTTCCTTCGTTTCCTTCCGCTGTCGATGAGATCCTTTCTTCTTCCTCCTGCTTTGATCTTTTCGGCACGCTCTGCCATCAGGCGCTTGAATCTATGTTCAAAGGGGAAAAATTTTCTCCTGAATATGATCAGAGGGTGACGGAGGATGAGATGCTGATGCTCAAGAAGGAAGCTGAGGCTGTTGTTGAAAGATTTCTTTCAAGCCCTTACTACATCAATGAGATAAAAGGCTGTGAGGCTGAGAGCGAAGTGCGGTTCTTCTGTCTTCAGGCAAATGAGGTGGCAGTTGGATCTGCAGATCTCGTGGTATTTAAAAAGGACCATAATCTTGTCGTTGATTATAAGAGCGACAGGTATTATGATCCCGATTTCCATAAGAGCCAGCTTATATCCTATGCCAAGGCGATGGAAAGCATATACTCCAAGCCCTGCTTATGCCAGGTGTTCTATCTGAGAAGCATGGCTCCCGGACCGTTATGGACATCCGATGGCAGCCTCATTTGAGGCTGTTCACCGCCTTTTTCATCCTTTCAAGCGCAGAAAGCACCTTCTTTCTCGACGTGCCGTAATTGAAGCGTACGAAATTGTAATATTGCTCGCCAAACCAGGTGCCGTCGTTCATGCATACCGAGGCTGCAGAGCCGAAGAAGCGTGAAAGATATCCGCCGCCTGGAGCAGGAGGATACAGGCAAGGGTTTGCATCGATTTCTTTCTTGACTTTGTCGAATATCGCGCTGCAGTCCAAAAATGTCACAAACGAGGCTTTTGCATCCACCATCCTTATTTGCGGCATGTTTGCCTCCAGATATTCCCTTATCGCTTTTGCATTCTCTCCTAAATAGCTGCAAAGCGCCTTGTTGTAATCGAGTCCGGTTGAATAGACCGTTTCTGTGAGGCTTCCGATAAGATATCCCGGCTCGGTGACATAAAGCCCCTTCTGCAGGGCTCTGAACCTTTCTTCCATATCTTTATTGGAAAAGATTGCGATCCCGCTGTGCTCTCCTGCGACATTGAATGTCTTGCTGGGCGCCATGAAGGTTATCACATCCGCTCCTATGGCCTCGTTTGCCTTTCCCATAGGGATATGCAGTGCGCCCGGATGCACAAGATCGGCATGGATTTCGTCGCTGAGCACCGGAATGCCGCATTCCTTCGCAACCTCTAAAACGAGCGAAAGGTCTTCCTTGCTGAAAACAAGCCCGGAAGGGTTGTGGGGGGAGCAGAAGAGTATCATCTGTGCTTTTTTCGCTTCCTTTCTGAACCTTTCTGCATCCAGGCTGTAGACCCCGTCCTTATAGCTTAAAGGGTAGTCGAGCATTATCCTTCCATTATCGATGCAGAGCTGCCTGAACGGCTTGTAGGTCGGGCTCGGAATCAATATGTTATCTCCCTTCTTTGAAAAGAGGTTGATTGCAAGCGCTACTCCGTGCAGGAGCCCGTTCGTAAATACGATATCCTCTTTTGGCACATTCCAGCAATGTTTCCTTTCGAGCCATGAGGAGGCTATTTCCTCAAAGTCATCGAATACGGGGTAACCGAATACGCCTTCCTCTGCAAGCTGCATTGCCTTGTTTGTGATGTTGCTGTCGCTTTTGAAATCCATATCCGCAACCCAGAACGGTTCGGCCTCAGGATTGCCGCAGATGTTGCTGATGGCTTTTTTGCTCCATTTGACGCTGTTGGTGTTCCGTCTGTCGACGGGATTGTCGAAATCATAGTTCATCTATCTGTACCTTCCTTTCATATTCTCCGGCATCTCATATTGCCCTTCTGCTCCCGGAAAGCCTATTGCCCCTGTTGGGCAGATATGGTAGCAGGCATAGCAGCAAAGACATTTTTCATTAATGACCGCTTTTGCGTTTTCAATTTTTATATTTTCATCCGGGCAGGCTGAAGCGCATATCGAGCATCCGATGCATTTATCTGAAACAGAAAGCCTGTTGCTGCTTCTTTGCGCCGCATTATACATGAGCTTTCCTATAAGGCGGTATGACAGGCCCATCCTTGCAAGCCTGAATTCCTCCTTTTTTATGTCATCCCTTATTTTTTCCAGCTTATCCTCGGCTTCAGCCAGCATCTTGTTTCTTTCCTCATTTTTTACTGCTTTCTTTTTCAGGGGAAGATAGGCATCCGGCATTTGCACTCCGTTTACATAGGACAGGACGCATCCTGCGTCCTGCAGCGCTCTTGAAAGATGGGATGCGGCCCAGAACGGGGTTTTCCCGTAAGTGAGGATGCCGAATATGTATTTGAGATTCGAATTGTCCCTTTCGGCTATTATTGAGGAAATGAATTCCTTTACAGGAATAGGGAGCGTCCCGCAGTATACCGGTGTTACGATCCCGAGTATTTCTGCGTCCGCATCTATCGATGAATCTTTTCCTATTGTTATTATCTTGTCGGCCCCGAGGCGTTTTGAAATGTAAAGGCTGTTGCCCGTGGCACTGTAGCACGCGATTATGGTTTTAGGCATCTGAAAGCTCCTTCTTTATTTTCTCATACAATTCGAAGAATGTCGGGAATGTGACATCCGCACGCCTTGTATCGTCTATCTCGATCCCATCCTTTACAGCATAAGAAAGTATTGCCATGGCCATTATTATCCTATGGTCGTCATAACCCTTCACCTTTGCCTTATGCAGCACGGATGGCTTTATCTTCAGCCCGTCCTCCATTTCTGTTACATCCGCTCCCAGAATGCTGAGGTTTTCTGCCATGGAGGCTATCCTGTCGGTTTCTTTTATCCTGGCCTGTGCGACATTGTATAGCGTCACTTCCTCTTCTGCCTGGGTTGCGATCACACTCAGTATCGGGAGTGCATCTGGTATGTCGTTGATATCGAACGAGCCGCCTTTGAGCTTTTCAGGCCCTTGCACCGACACTCCGTTTTCGATCCATTGGATGGAGCAGCCCATTTTCTCAAGCACCTCGAGCACTCTTTTATCTCCCTGGCTGTCGTTTTTCTCAAGTCCTAGTATGTTTATCTTTTTCCTGCTTATCGCAGCTAGGCCGAAAAAGAACGAGGCTGAGGAGTAATCTCCGGAAATCGTGGCATCAAGGGCTTTGAAGCATTGTCCACCCTTGATAAAGGTCTCTTGATAGTCTTTTGAGATCTCATATTCTATCTGTTGCTCATCAAGCCATTTGAGCGTCATGCCGACATACGGCTTCTCAAAAAGAATCGGGCAGGTTATCTTTGAATCCCCTTTTGAAAGGACTCCTGCAAGCAGGAGGGAGGAAAGATACTGGCTGGTCCTGCATTCTATGCTTAAAGATCCTCCTTTCAAAGGACCTTGGATCGTAACAGGAAGATATCCTTTGTTATCTGTTACATGCGCTCCCAGGCTCCGGTATGCCTCTGCAAGAGGGCCGATAGGACGGGAAGAAAGCGATTCGTCCCCTGTTATTGTCACAGGTATCTCCAGACTTGCGGCAAGCCCCATAAGAAGGTATGTTCCCGTTCCGCTGTTGCCCAGGTCGAGAACTGCGCTTTCAAGCCCTTTGCCGAGGTTTTCCGCATCCACCACATATTCGTTATTGTCCTTGTCATAGGTTATTTTGACATTGAGCCTTTTTAAGGCTTCCATGGTCGAGAGTGTATCTGAAGATATGAGAAGGTTGCGTATCCTGCTTTTTCCTTTTGAAAAAGCGGCTATCAAGAGGGCGCGTATGCTGTGGCTTTTCGAGCCCGGTATCCAGATTTCAGGTGTTGTGCTCATGCTTCGATTGTAGTTTTTTCTTCTTTCAATGAAAAGGATGTTTTGGCTGAAAGGCCTTCTTATGCGATTATATTATCAGGAAGAAAAGCAGCCGGCGGGGCGGGGCCAGGCCTCCCCCGCATTTCTATTTAACAGGAATTTTCATTTTGAAAGGCAAAAAAAACCGGGTATGGCTTTCCTGAGACGGAATGGAAACACCATACCCTGATGCTTAAAGAAATAGTTCGGAAAAAGGTCGTACCCCTTTCTATATTTGGAGGTGCAGTTTCTTTACACAACATTATTTTCCCGTTTATTATCCATATTGTCAAATAAAATTGGAAAAAATATACTAGTGAATTTCTATCATTAGGATAATATTTTATTGTATTGTAAATAATTGCTTTTATTTGACCGTTTTGGGGATTTTATTTTGCATCTGGTGTATCATTTTTGTGGCAAAAGAGGATGAATGTATGGAATTTGAAGTGGAGAAAAAGCCGTTGGAATATGATATGGAGGTGGCGGATCTTTACAGGGAAGTCCTTTCCGGTCTTGAGCGGAAGGAGTTTCTTGCATTGGATCCCGACTATATTCCCAACACCGGCGGCATCCTTTATTTATGCCGGAAAAAAGATGATCATAGCCTTGCCGGAGTATTCTCTCTCGCCTTTCCAGGATTGGGGGAGGAGAATCTTGGCAGGGACATAGGCCTTGCTGATGATGAGCTTTCTTTTGTGGCGCATATGGATATTGCTGCAGTGCGGGCTTGTTTCAGGGGATGCGGCATACAGAAGATGCTCATGCAGATGGCTGAAAAGGATGCATCGGCTTTGGGCTACCGCTATCTGATGTGCACGATCCATCCTGATAATACAGCATCGATGAAAAGCGCGCTTTCTCTAGGCTACAAAGTTGTCCTGACAAAAGAAATGTATGGGGGCCTTGTCAGGAATATCCTTTTGAAGGATCTGCAGGCTTATGCATCTCGAATTGCTTTGCATATTCAGTGAAGCCCCTATTTTTCAAGCAGGAGATGAGCGCATCATCCCTTTCGTCGATATTGCCGAAGGTGAGCATCCTTTCTCCTTCGAGCGAGGAGAGGATCTCTTCGTAATCTCCGCCAATCTGGGCGCATGCCCCGGAACTGTTTGCTATCAGATATCCGTTGGGTGAGAGATGCAGATCGAATCCTCCGGCGCGGAGCAGGGCAGGGATGGTGTTTTCAAATGAAGGAGGAAATCTCTGGCTTAAATTTTTCGAATTGCAGCTGGATAGCAAAGCTGTGGTGCATCCTCCCTTTCCTTCCACTCGGCCCTTTAGGAGGGTATAGCTTCTTTTTATCTCAAAGCCCAGGCTTGAGTATATATGTATCGCCTTTGCATTCTGCTGCAGAACCTCGACCTGATATGTTTTTACCCCTTTAATCTCTTCAAAAGCCCTATAGAACATCTTTTTCAGCATTCCCGAGCCCCTTTTTGTGGGATCTATTCCTGCTACCAGACAGTTGCAGATATCATCCTCAAACGAGTTTACAAGCATTCCATAAAGCTTTTCCTCCTCGCTTAGAGCATAAGAGCGCCTTAAATCCACGTTTGCGCGTCTGAAACGGTTTTCCAGATAAGACTCTGTGACATGTATGGGCAGCATGTAGTCTGCAAACGCCCTATTCATCAGTTCTGCGATATCCTCAATCGAGGTATTTGACAAGTTAAGTATTTCCATAAGGAGATTATAGCATATCGAAAGAGCCGGGACAAAAAAAGAGCATCCCGGAGGATGCCCTTGTCAGTTTGAACAAGACTACTTGAGGTAGATGTTCTTCGGCGGATGGTAATCCATCGTGTTTGTATGCCAGCCGCCCCACTTGTTGAGGTCGATAAGGTTCTGGCTTACATAGTAGTAGAACGGGATGATGCCCTGGTCCTCGTTGATGAGGATGTCTTCTGCTGTGAGAAGAACCTCGAATCTCTCCGGACCGGCTTCCATTCTTGCAGCTTCGTTGATGAGCGTGTCATAAACGTCGTTGCTGTACTTGCCGCCGTTCATGCCTGCGCCTGTGACGAACATGTCGAGGAAGGTGTTCGGATCCTGATAATCGCCTACCCAGCCAGCGCGTGCAATGTCGAAATTGCCTGCGTTCCTGTTTGCAAGGTATGTTGCCCATTCCTGGTTCTCAAGAACGATGTTGATGTTCAGGTTCTGCTTGAGCTGCTGCTGTACATACTCGGCGATGGCCTTATGGGCATCGTCTGTATTGTAGAGGAGGTTCAAGGTCGGGAAACCTACGCCGTTCGGATATCCTGCTTCAGCAAGGAGCTGCTGTGCATACTCTGGATCGTACTGGGCATCTCCAAGTCCGTCGTAGCCGTCCATGAAAGGTACGATGCCCCAGCATGCGATCTCACCAGCCTTGGTGATCGTATCGACGAGCGTCTGCCTGTCGATCGCGTAGCTGATAGCTTTCCTGACCCTTACGTCATCAAGAGGCACCTTTGTCGTGTTGATTGTGTAGTAATATGTTGAAAGCTGTGGAGCCGACTGATAATCTTCCCTCATCATGATGGAATCGATCAGATCCTTTGGAACGGATGTGAGCCAGTCGATCTGACCTGCAAGATACATGTTGTAGTTGGTGGAGGTATCATCGGAAGCATAGTATACTACCTCGTCGAGCTTGACGTTGTCCTTGTCCCAGTATGTGTCGCTCTTGACGCATACGATCTTGTCCTGAGGTGTCCATTCCTTGAGTACGAACGGTCCGTTTCCTACGAAATTCTCAGGAAGGATCCAGTCCTTGCCGTACTTTTCGATGGCATGCTGAGGAACGATTGCGAACGAATAGTGGTTGAGAGCGCCGATGACATACGGAAGAGGTCCGATGAGGGTCATCTGGAATGTATGGTCGTCAAGAGCTGCGATCTGAACAGCTTCAGGACCAGCTTCGCCGGAGTTGTATTCGGCTGCGCCTGCGATGAACATCACAGGGAACCATGCATACGGGCTTGCTGTTTCCGGTGCGAGCTCCCTGAGCCAGGAGTATACGACATCGTCAGCGGTGATTGGCACGCCGTCGGACCACATTGCATCTTCTCTGAGGTAGAAGGTATAGGTGAGTCCGTCATCGGAGATATCCCAGGATTCTGCAACGCCGGGGATTCCGCCAGCGGTTTCAGGATCGACAACTACGAGGCCTTCGAAGAGAGCTTCGAAAATCCTGTGCTCTGGAACACCCTGGATCTGGCTCGGATCAAGTGATTCCGGTTCTGCGCCGTTTGCAATGCGGAATACAACTTTTCCGCTGTCTGAGCTTGTTGTAGTTGCTGCTGCCGGAGCGGCTGCCGTTTCTGTTTTGGCTGCTGTCGCGGTTGTGCTTGTTGTAGTTGTTGTGGTTTTTGTTGTTGTGGTTGTTGCTGCAGGTGTCGAAGAGGAACTCGACTTGGAGCAACCAACGAATACAGTCAATGCACAAAGAATAGCAAGTAAAGCAATCAATAGTTTCTTCATTGATTTCTCTCCTTTTGACTTAAGATATACGTTTAAGGATACCTTAGTTTTTTGCGATTAGCAATAGTTTTGCATTTGCAAATACGGCAATATGGTATACTCCATGCATAAAAATGCAATAATGATACGATGTTTCAAAAAACGCTTTCATCAGGTGTTTTTCTGGGAGCCTATCCTCTTATATCCTGTTTTATGCTCATTAGAGGGGATGGTGATGCTTCCTGCGGCGTTTTTACCGCTGTTATAGCTTCCCGTATCAACTATCCCGGAAGAAAGCTTCCGGTAATGCAGTCTTGCTTTCATCAGGCGATTGTATATGGTTCTCGTGCCTTCCACTGTATTTGTCAGCGCCTTTTCCATATCTTTAGACGTGTTTTCCTTTATCCGCGAAAGAAGGCCGCTTGCAAGTCCGATGCGAAAGGATCTCTTGTCAAAACCATGTCTTTTGCTTTTTTCGTTTTTTACGCATTTTTCCATTTCCGCCACTAGATGTTCCCATAAATACATGGAGAACTCGACCTGCTCCAGACTGCCGTAAAAAACAGCCTCATTTGCAGCATTTCTCTTCTTTTCGATCACGCTCATCGCGCCAGAGAGCATCTGAACTATTTGAAACAAAAGCTTTTCATGATAGCAGAACCTGTTTTTTTTCAGGACGGATACCGCATAAAGCTTATCCTCATCCTCCTTTATGGCAATGTTGTATTCCATCATCAGCTGCTGCGCTTTTTTCAATGCCGAGGCAGCTTCCGCCTCAAACGGACTGGAAGATAAGGCGATGAGTTTTTCGACCTTATCTGAAATTGCTTTCTTTTTTTCTTCCGATATTTTCACTTTTGCCTTGTCAAAGCCTTCTGAGACCCCGAGCAATGTGCAGCAGCGCCGGAATTCAGGACCATGGTCTAAAAGCGAATTTTCACTCCAGTTCTTGAAATGGGAAAGCTCGTGCAGAAAAACAGCATCCAATTCGTTTTCACATCCTTTAGAAAGGCGTTCATCGATTACGATGAGATTCTGTCTGCTGTCATAGTATCCGAGTTTTGAAGAGGCGGAGAGGTCTGCAAACATGATTTTGGGAAGCTCTTTATTCCCAAGAAGGTCCTTTTTGCTTCTCATCAGCTCTTGGAGCCTTGATATCGCGCCGATTGTTGTTTCCGAGATCAGTCTGATTTCCACATGCTGATGATAGCCCATTCCTATTATTGAAAAAAGGGGTGAAAGCGGACATAATCAACATATGTTCACATATGATCTGATGGTACTGAAAAGCGAAAAGGCGGTGTATGGCCCGACGCCGTTTTTCAGGTCCATATGTCTTTTTTTTGCAATAGTGCTTGCTTCTGGGCTTGTTTCGGTTCTTTTGGAAGGGTCCAGGGATCCGTTTCTGATCATTCCATGCATTTTGATGCTGGTCCTGCTTTTTTCAGCATTCCTCCGCGATGAATGGGTTTTCGACAACAATACAAGGAAAATAACATATAAGGCTGGGCTCGGGCCGTTTTTCCGTACAAGATGCCTGTCTTATGATGATGTTGAGGAAATCAGGATAGGCTTTTTTCTAAAAGGCATTCCCGATGATTCTGCTCTGGCTACAAAACCCAGCTGGAAGCATCCCCGTCAGATCGTTTTCTATCTGAAACTGAAAGATGAGGACAAGAGGGAGAATCTGGAGATCATCGGCGAGCGTAAGGGCGGGGTGAAAGCGGAGCGCAACGCTTCCCTCTTATCCGGCTTCACCGGGCTTCCGATGAAGTCCGAAAGATTCGATTCCTGATATTTTCATAAAAATCCATCTGAAAAAAAAATCCTTCCCCGGAGGGAAGGAGCATAATCATCTTATTCCGCCTTTTCCTTTGAACGGTCCGTGCTGTCATACAGCCAGCACGCGACCTCGTGGTCGTCTCCGACCTTGAACATCGGAGGAATATGGCATGAGCAGTATTCCATCTTATGCGGGCATCTGTCATAGAAGTAGCAGCCGTTCCTTTCCTTGTCGGGACTTGGCACATCTCCTTCCAAGACGATCCTCTGGCGGTTCCTTTCGACCTTCGGATCTGGAATCGGGGCTGCCGAAAGCAGCGCTTCAGTGTATGGATGCTTCGGATTTGAATAGAGCTCCTCACTTTGGCTGATCTCCATGATCTTTCCAAGATACATGACCACCACGCGGTGGGATATATGCTGGATGACTCCGAGGTCATGGGCGATGAATATGAAGGTTATCCCCAGATCTTTCTGCAGATCCGAGATGAGGTTCAGTATCTGCGCCTGGATGGACACGTCGAGGGCGCTGACAGGCTCGTCGGCGAGAATGATCTCCGGATTGAGCGCCAAAGCCCTTGCAATCCCGATCCTCTGCCTCTGCCCGCCGGAGAATTCATGTGGGTAGCGGTTCTTGAACAGCTTGTTGAGCCCAACTTTCTCCATGAGCTCCTCTATCCTGTCCTCGATCTCGTCATCGGTCCACTTGTGGTCGAGCAGGCCTCTTTTGTTGTAGATTCTCAGAGGCTCTGCGATGATTGTGCGCACAGTCATTCTGGGATCAAGGGAGGCATACGGATCCTGGAAGATCATCTGTATGTTGCGCCTTTCCTTCAAAAGGGTGCTCTTATCTGCAGTGCAGAGGTCCACGCCATGGAAGAGCACCTGCCCGGAAGTAGGCTTATAAAGCTGCGCGATGGAGCGCACCGTGGTGCTTTTTCCGCATCCTGATTCTCCTACGATTCCAAGCGTCTCTCCTTTCCTGACAGTGAACGAAATTCCGTCGACAGCACGGATGGCGCCTATCTGCTTCTTGAATATTCCACCGTTGTCGATGGGGAAATGCTGCTTGAGATCCTTTACTTCAAGGATTATTTCATGTTCTTGCATTCTTTGCCTCCTTGAGCTTGGCTGCGATTTCCTTCTCATCGGCGTAGAGCCAGCATGATACGCTGTGGCTCTCACTGATGGCCTTTTCCGGTGGATAAGCGCATCTGCATACATCCATAGCCTTATGGCATCTGGGATGGAACGGGCAGCAGGGTGGGAGATCTATCACGTTTGGCGGCTGGCCTTCGATTGAAAAGAGCTTTTCGCCTTTCGGCCCATCGAGTTTCGGCACAGAAGCGATCAGGCCCTCCGTGTATGGATGAAGATGGTTTTCAAACAGCTCATCGGTCGGGGCATGCTCGACTATGCGTCCGGCATACATGACGCATACCTTGTCGCACATTCCTGCAACAACACCGAGATCGTGCGTGATCAATATGACGGCGGTCTTGAACTGCTGGCTCAATTTCTTGATCAGCTCGAGAATCTGCGCCTGTATGGTCACATCGAGGGCTGTGGTCGGCTCGTCGGCGATCAGAAGCTCAGCATTGCAGCTTAGAGCCATCGCAATCATTACGCGCTGCCTCATTCCTCCAGAGAACTGGTGCGGATAGCAGTCGATCCTTTTTTCAGGCGAGGGGATGCCTACAAGAGAGAGCATGTGCACAGCCCTTTCCCTTGCCTGCTGCTTGGTCATGTCCTGATGCAGCCGGATCGTCTCTATCATCTGTGTAGAAATCTTTAAAAACGGGTTGAGGCTGGTCATCGGATCCTGGAAGATCATGGAAATCTTGTTTCCCCTGATCTGCCTGAGGTCCTTTTCACTCAGCTTCAGTATGTCCGTGCCTCCGTAAACGACCTCTCCTCCGACTATCTTTCCGGGAGGGGATGGAACGAGGCGCATTATGGAGAGGTTTGTGACGCTCTTGCCGCATCCGGATTCTCCTACCAGCCCCACAGTCTCGCCTTCATGGACTATGAAGGAAACGCCATCGACAGCTTTGACGATGCCTGCATCCGTTTTGAAATAGGTCTGGAGGTTCTTTACTTCCAATATCACTTTTTCTTTTTCAAAGTCTTTCATCTCGTCTCCTTAAAGCTGGTTCTTGCTCTGGGGATCGAAAGCATCTCTCAATCCGTCGCCTAAAAAGTTCATCGCAAAAAGGAACGTGATCATGACGATGGATGGGAAGATCAGCTTCCATGGATAGAGCGTCATCGAATCTACAGCATCGCCGATTAGAGATCCCCATGATGCATATGGCGCCTGAACTCCGAGCCCGAGGAACGAAAGGAACGATTCCTGCATTATGAAGCCTGGTATCCTGATTGTGGAATATACGATGATCACAGAAAGCGAGTTGGGGATCATGTGGCGGAAGATGATGTGCATGGTGCTTGCACCCATGCTTTTTGCGGCTTCAACGTACTCCTGGTTCTTGAGGCTCATGATCTGGCCGCGCACCATGCGCGAGATGGTAAGCCACGAGACCAAGGCCAGGGCAAGGAACAGATTGAGCAGGTTGCGTCCGAAGATCGCCATGCAGATTATTACCAGCAGCATGTAGGGCAGGCCGTACATGACATCTACAAGCCTCATGAGATAGTAGTCCACCTTGCCGCCCTTGTATCCGGCAATGGCGCCGACAAGGATGCCGATGAACACAGAGGCGATGGTTCCAACAAGGCCGATGGCGATCGATACCTGTCCGCCGTAGATGATCCTCGAAAGGAGGTCCCTGCCGAGATAGTCGGTGCCGAGATAATACTTTCTTTCATGCATCTTTGTAGCTTTGATGTCCACGCTGATGCCCCCGTCGAGATCAAGGTGCCCTTTGTACGGGAATTCGATTTCTCCGGCTGTATTCATCTGCTCGATGAGCTTCTGTGCGTTTCTCTTCTCAAGCTGCTCTATGTATGCTAGCAGGTTGATTGTGGCTTTCTGCTTGAACCCATCGTCTCCGATGCTGTCCATCTCGAAATCGACAGCGGTTTCGAGATCCGAACCGCTTAAGGTGCTGTCGTTTGTCTTGAGCTCGTTGGATACCGCGGTTCTCACTTCTGAATAAAGGCTCTGCTCGAGCACCTGCTGATCCGCACCGATCAGGCTTGCATAGATCGGAAGCAGGGTATCATAGTCTGCCTTATCGAGATTGATCTTCTTTCCGTTCTGGTCGACATAGTAGAGCTTTGATATTGTGATCTGGATGTCGTTGTCGATTTTGCTCTGTATCCTTTCAAGCTGCTTGAGGTCGGAGGCGCTGAATTCGAACGTTCCTTCTGCAAGCTGCTTCTCTCCTTCGGCATATAGCAGGTTCCAGACCTTGTTTGTCTTCGCATCCTGTATCCATTGCCTTATCTGGGCATCCTCTTCAGGGGTCACCACAAGCGTCCCAGCTCTCCATGCCTTGAAATACAGGTTTTTCTTGTTCTGCTCAAGCATCAGCTCCCCGCTTGTTTTTGTAAGGGAAGGAGAGAGGTTCTTATGGTCTGTAATGGCCTCGTCATAAGGATAGATCGGAAGGATCGGGGCTGCGAGCGCAAGTATCGAATATATGATTACGATCACCATGCCGACGACGGCAAGCTTGTTTTTCTTCAGCCTTTTCCAGGCTTCTTTTGTCAGGCTGGTCCCTTCTATGGTCTGGTTGAATTCGTTTGTCGCAACGAGTTTTCTTCTTCTGAACAGTTTCACTTTCTCCCTCCACCTTATTTGTACGTGATCCTGGGATCAAGCTGCGCATATATGATGTCGACAATGAAGTTCATCACGACGAGAATTGCGGAATATACGATGACTACGCCGACGATGAGTGTGTAGTCGCGGTTGAAGGAGCTTTGGACGAAGAACTTTCCAAGTCCGGGAACGATGAATACCTGCTCCACGACGATACTGCCGGTGAGGATGCCTGCGAAGGCCGGTCCGAGATATGATACTACCGGCAGCATCGCACCTTTCATGGCATGCTTGAATATTATCGTGCTGTTCTTCATCCCCTTGGCTTTTGCCGTGCGGATATAATCGCTTCTGAGGGTCTCGAGCATGCTGCTTCTTGTCAGTCGCGCAATATCTGCATAATAGGCGAAGGAAAGCGCTATAACCGGCAGGACTGCTGTCGTCCATGGCGCCTGCCCGTCCATGAACCATCCGGTGGTCGGAAACCACTTGAGCTGCATGGTGAAGATGTTCTGCAATAGCGGCCCTATGACGAAAAGCGGCACCGACAGCCCCAGGGCGGCCAAGGCCATAGGTATGTAATCCAGCACCGTATTCTGTTTAACAGCCGCTATTATCCCTAATGATATGCCGAAAATGAGCGCGACCGCCATTGCCATGCTTCCGAGAACGATTGAATTGGGCAGGGAATTGCCTATCAGATAATTCACGTCATGATCCTTATATTTATAGGATGGCCCCAAATCCCCTCTTAGGATGTCAAGCATGTATCTGGCGTACTGTTTCGGTAATGGCTCGTCAAAGTGGTACTTTGCCTCGATGTTCTTTTTTACGACTTCGGGAAGGGCCCTTTCTCCGTCAAACGGACCGCCTGGTGCGATTCTGACGATGAAGAAGCTGAGTGTGATTATGATCAGCATCGTTGGGATCATGCCCAGAAGCCGCTTGATGATGTATTTTGTCATCGGCAACTCCTTATACTTTTAGCTATAAAACCTGAGCATCCCTAAATTTTTTCAGGTCTAACCAAATTTTCGAACTAATAGTCAATTATATACAGGAATTGGTTTAGGCTGTCAACTTTTCACATGTACGGGATAAAAAGGAAAAAGGTTTTTCTTCCTTTTTAATGAAAAAAAACATGGTATTGATGCCTCTGCCGGAGCATAAGCAGATAGGAGTGCCACTTGAAAAGAATCTTTCTTCCTATGATAATGTTTGCTTGTGAAAAAGATCTATTTGGAAAGCCTGGGTTGCGCTAAGAACCAGGTGGACAGCGAAATCCTGCTGACATATGCTCTTGAAAACGGTTATGAGCGGACAGATGATCCCCTCAAGGCTTCAATCATCGTAGTCAATTCCTGCGGTTTTATCGAGGATGCGAAGAAAGAATCCATCGAGACCCTTCTTTCTTTCAGACAGATGTATCCGCATGCAAAGATAATTCTGGCAGGATGCCTTGCCCAAAGGTATGCAGACGAGATGGATTTGGAGGAGGCTGATGCCATATTCGGCAATCATGATCTTTCCCGTTTTCCGGAAATTCTTGACAAGGTGGAAAAGGGGCAGCGTCCGGTAGCCAGATATCCTTATCCCGATCCTGATTGCGAGAGGGATGACAGGCTTGTCCTTCTGTCCTTTCCACGTACGGCTTTCCTGAAGATCAGCGAAGGCTGCAACCATTGCTGTGCATACTGTGCTATTCCTCTCATCCGCGGGCCTCTCAGAAGCCGGCCGATGGATAAGATCATAAAAGAGGCGGAAAGGCTCATAAGCGAAGGCATTTATGAAATCAATGTGATAGCCCAGGACCTCGGAGCCTACGGCCTCGATATCGACGGCAAAAGCCATTTTGTCGAGCTCATGGACCGTCTGTCCTCGCTTGAAGGGGATTTTGTGCTGAGAATGCTGTATATCCATCCGGATACTTTCCCGATGGATCTGATAGGCCTTACCGCATCCCGGGATAAGATTCTTCCTTATTTTGATATCCCGTTCCAGCACTCCTGGCCTAAAGTCCTTCGTCCTATGGGAAGAACAGGCGATCGCACAATCTACGTTGGGTTGATCAAAAAGATAAGAGATGCCATTCCAGATGCGGTGATCCGCTCCACATTGATGCTTGGCTTTCCTGGAGAGGATGAGCAGGCTTTCGAGGATCTGAAGCTGTTTGTAAAGGAAGCATCCCTCGATTGGATGGGCTCGTTCCTGTATTCCAGGGAGGAGGATACACCAGCTTACAAGATGCGTGGCAAGAAGGAGCATGATAAGGCTCATAAGATCGCTGCAAAGTGGCAGCAGGAGCTGCAGGCTTTGCAGGATGGCATTTCCTCCGAGCAGATGAAAAGATTTGTCGGACGAGCTTTCAAGGCCATTATTGAAGAGCCGATAGAGGGGGAGAAGATGGCCTTCGGGCGCATTTATGCCCAGGCTCCTGAAGTTGATGGCGTATGCGTGATCTCAGGGGAGGATCTCAAGCCCGGGGACGTATGTACCGTCCGTGTGATCAAGACCATGGGATTTGATCTGGATACGGTGAAGATCGATGGTTGATCTTGATTCTCTCAATCCCGAGCAGAAGGAGGCTGTGCTCGACAGGGATCATAATCTCCTTTTGCTTGCCTGTGCCGGAAGCGGCAAGACCCGCACGATAACCAGTAAGATCGCTTATTATCTTGAGAACGGCATATTGAGGCCGTATCAGATATTGGCTGTTACATTTACAAACAAGGCCGCCCATGAGATGAGGGAGAGGATAGAATCGATGCTGCCTGAGATGGATCTTTCTTCTCTGCAGATGAGGACTTTTCATTCGTTCGGAGCATATGTGCTGCGCCTTCATGGCTCGCTTATCGGTCTGGATGATAATTTTTCCATATATGACGACGATGATTCCCTTTCCCTTCTTTCCAACACATTTGCCAATGTCGATAAGAAAATCCTCAGGGGCTATCAGAAATGCATTTCTAAAGCGAAGGACATGGGAATCGATCCTGATGACAGCCGCCTGAATTCCATTACTGCCGATCCCCAATTCCGTATGGTCTACCGGGGATATGAGGCTGCGCTTAGAAGAACCGGCAACTGTGATTTTGCCGATCTCATATCGCGGACGGTCCGCCTGTTCGATGAATATGAGGATGTCGCGGAAAAATACCGCAGACGTTTTCGTTTGGTTCTGGTGGATGAGTATCAGGATTCCAACAGCATGCAGTTCGAGTTTTTGAAAAGGATTGTCGGAAAGGATACCCAGCTTTGCGTCGTAGGCGACGATGACCAGTCGATCTATTCCTTCAGGGGTGCGGACATATCCAACATCCTGACGTTCACATCCTCGTTTGAGAATGTCAGGGAGATAAAGCTTGAGAAAAACTACAGAAGCACCGAGGAGATATTGTCCATCGCCTCAGCAGTGATAGATAAGAACGTATCAAGGCATAAGAAGGCGATTGTAAGCGCAAACGGCGTCCATGGCAGCAAGCCCGAGCTGCTTTTTTCCTCAGGAGACAGGGATGAGGCGGAGAAGATTGCAGCGATAATAAAGCTCAGCAGGAATTATTCGGATACCGCTGTGATATATAGGACCAATGCGCAGTCGCTTGCCTTCGAGCAGGCTTTTTCAAGAGAGAGGATCCCTCACCATCTCGTGGGCGCGCTCAGATTCTATGACCGCGAGGAGATAAAGGATGCCCTCGCTTTCTTGTTCCTGCTTGCCAATTCCCGCGACAGTGTGAATTTCAGAAGGATAATCAATAAGCCCGCGCGGGGGATCGGCTCGAAGGCTGTTGAGGATATCCTTTCTTTTTCCGATGATGTCATCCTTTGCCTTGAGGAATATACTAGGGAAGTTAAAACGAAGGCACAGCAAGGGGCATTTAACTTTCTTTCCATTTATAAAGATATTAAAGAAGACATCAAATCGGGCCAGATGGATCTTGGCTGGATCCTTTTCAAAGCAATATCCAGCCTGGGGCTGCTGGATTTATACAAAGAGGAGAAGGATCCGGCAATACGCCGGTCCCGCCTTGAGAACCTCGATGCCTTAAGAGGATCTCTTTCTGAAAGCGGAGCAGGGGATCTTGAGAGGAAACTGTATGATTATCTTGAGTCCATAACCCTTGATTCCACCACTTTAGGAGGTACTGGAATCGAAGAAGGTGAAGGGGTGACGCTGATTACGATGCACAACACCAAAGGGCTTGAATTCAATAGGGTGTTTGTCGTCGGACTTGAAGATGAGCTTATTCCAGGACAGGGTGCAGAGGAGGATAATATAGAAGAAGAGAGGCGCATATTCTATGTTGCCATCACGCGTGCGCGCAAATATCTATATCTATCCTACGCGCTTTCCCGCTTCCAGTGGGGACGGTCCCAGATCGAGACTCCGAGCCGGTTTTTAAAGGATATTCCGCATGAGCTTTATAACGGGAGCCTGACCGACCGCAGGGTCTATAATGTTTACGGTTCGGTCGGATCGAGGGTTGTCAGATCGTATCAGAGCGAAGAGAGGAAGGTTGAGAACAGACCTCAATGGGCAGCTAAGGTAGAGGTCATAAAAAAGCCTAAGAAGAATCCTGAATCAGGCTTTGAGGTCGGGCAGAAGGTCAAAAGCTCCATATACGGTATTGGCACAATCATTTCCATGGAAGGGGATACAGGACGCCGCATGATGAACATCTTATTTGAGAGTAAAGGGAAAGTGCGGCTAAATGAGGCCTATGCCAGCTTGGAGGTGGTGTCAAAAGGGCAGAATCAGGGTTTTGCTGTCGGCGACAGGGTGAAAAGCCCTTCCTATGGGAACGGAGTGATCTCCGATATCGCGGAAGTGCGTGGCAACAGGGTTCTTACTGTGGATTTTTCCGGCTCTGTTGTGAAGCTCATAGAAAGCTATGCAAAACTGGAAAAGCTTTGATATTTCATTTGCTTTTCCTGCCTGCATGGTACTTTACATGGATTTGGTTTTTAGGCTATAATGCCAACTTGGCTGGTTTTGTGCCGGCCGTACGCAAAAAAGGCGGAAAGGCATGATCGTAAAAAGGACCTCCACAATCCTTTTTCATTTTGTCCTCCTCCTCTTGCAGGATGTCTTAGAGATGCTTGCCGCGGACAAAGGCTTTCTTTTCTTCCCCCTTTCCCCGGAAGATGGAAACCACGGCGTGGTCTTTTAAGCCGGTGAACCTTGCAGGTGCGGAAAAAAATGCTAAAGGGTTAATTATGAAGACTATTTTTATCAAGCCCGCTACAGTTGAGAAGAAATGGTATCTCATCGACGCGGAGGGAAAGAACCTTGGTAGGGTCGCAGTGGCCGCAGCAAGGATTTTAAGAGGCAAGAACAAGGCCGAATATGTTCCTCACCAGGATCTCGGCGATTATGTCATCATCATCAACGCCGCAAAGGCAACCGTCACCGGAAACAAGATGGAAGATAAGAAGTACTACAATTATTCCATGTATCCAGGCGGGCTCAAGGAGGAGAGCTACGGCGATCTTCTCAAGAGAAAGCCCACCTATCCGATGGAGCATGCAATCAAGGGAATGCTTCCTCATGGAAAGCTCGGAAGAAAGCTCTTCACAAACGTGAAGGTGTATGCAGGTGCAGAGCATCCGCATCTTGCCCAGAAGCCGGAAGTGGTGGAACTTTGAGGAGGTAGATGGATATGGCAAAGAAAGTAGAGAATAAGGTTGTCAACCTCGGAAGCGGAGTTGGCCGCCGTAAGACTGCGGTCGCTAGGGTTTACCTCAGAGAAGGTAATGGCAAGATCACCATCAATGGAAGGCCTGTAGAGGAATACTTTGTTGATGCACTGAATGCAAAGCTTGTTTCCGAGCCTTTTGTTGTAACAGGAACGGAAGGAAAATACGATCTCGTCATCAATGTATACGGCGGCGGCATCAAGGGGCAGGCTGAAGCTTGCAGGCATGGTGTTGCAAGAGCTCTCGTTGATGAGAACGAAGACTATAAGTCAGCCCTCCACACTGCAGGCCTCATGACCAGAGACCCGAGAATGGTGGAAAGGAAGAAGTATGGTCAGCGCGGAGCAAGAAGGCGCTTCCAGTTCTCAAAGAGATAATCGTTTATGGACTATCAAAGGCCTTGCCGGTTGGCAGGGCTTTTTTTTCGGGCTTGCTCTTCTTGTGTCAGCAGCCTTATCATGTGCGTATGAAAAATCCTGTCGATGATGCCTATGACAAGGCGCTGAAGCTTCTTGTGCTCAGAGAGCATACAAGATCTGAGCTTGAAAGGAAACTGAATGACAAGGGATATGCCGGACTTGCCGTGCAGGCTGCACTTGACCGTCTTGAGAAGGAAGGAAGCCTGGATGACAGGCGCTTTGCGGAGGTTTTCATCAGGTCCCGGCTCAAGAAGAATCCCGAGGGCCGGTTCCTGCTTGCAATGAGGCTTGAACAGAAAGGCTGCAGGAAGGATGCCTACCAGGAGATCCTCGACGAGGTTTTCAATAGCGGGGAGTATGTCCCTTACCTCAAGCCGGCTGTGGAAAAGAGCTTGCGTATTAGGGGAAAAGAAAAAACCCTTTCGGCTTTCATCCAAAAGGGTTTCAAGGCTTCAATGATCGAAAGTCTTATTGACGGGGATGATATCAGTCAAGATTGATATCGACAAAGTCGAATTTCACTACATCGAACAGTCCTATGTCTGTAAGCTTGTATTCAGGTATGACTGGAAGCGCCATGAAGCAGAGCGTCATGAACGGATCCACATCCTTTGATACTCCCAGCTCCTTATAAGCGGTCTCATGCATCCTTTCAAGCGTCTTGGATACTTCCAATGCACTATCACCGGTCATCAGCCCTCCGACTTCCAGGCGATGGTTGTCAAGGACTTTTCCATCCTTGACCATCGTTATTCCGCCGCCGAGGCTGATGAGGTTTCTAACGGCAGAGGCCATGTCTTCATCGTTATCTCCGATCACTATTATGTTATGCGAATCGTGCGCGATCGATGTTGCCACCGCCCCATGCTTCATGCCATATCCGCGTATCAGTGCAACAGCAACGTTTCCGAGTCCGTTATGCCTTTCGACCACAGCCAGCTTGAGGATGTCTTTGCTGCTCTCGTGCACCCAATAGCCGTTCTCGTCTCTTTTAACATATGCTTCTCCCGCTTTTGTTACAACCTGCCCTGGGATGATGTCGATGATCCGGACATGGTTGCTATTGAGCTTCAGCTTGAGCTTTTCTGCTGAGAAGTCCTTCACATTCATCCTTCCTTCGATTCCTTCAGCCTTCACAGGTACAGATGGCTTCAGGATGCTTCCATTTTCCGCGACGAGCATGCCGTCTATAAAGACCTGCTTTGCGCTTATATCGGTAAGTTTTTCTGTAAGGAAGAAATCGGCTCTCTTTCCTGGGGCTATCGCGCCCCTGTCCTTCAGGCCGTAGCATTCGGCGGCGTTTATCGTCGCCATGCAGATTGCAGTAACGGGATCCAGCCCTGCATCTATTGCAAGGTTGACGCCATGGTTCAGATGGCCGTGCTTGACGATCGTTTCGGGCTGCCTGTCGTCGGTGCAGAAAAGCGCCCATCTGTAATTCTTGTCATCTATTCCCTTAACCAGATCAAGCACGTTCTTGCATGCAGTTCCCTGACGGAGCATCACATACATACCTCTGGCTATGCGTTCTTTCAGCTCCTCTGCGGTGGCGCATTCGTGGTCTGTGGTTATTCCGACTCCGATATATCCGTCGAGGTCGCTGGAGCTGACATTCGGTGCGTGTCCGTCGATGTTCTTTTTCTTCTCATAAGCAACTGCAAGCTTATCCAATACCATTTCATCGGCATTTACCACGCCGGGGTAGTTCATCATTTCCCCGAGTCCTAAAACGGAGTCGTCGTCTATGAATTCCTCTGCTTCTTTTGCTCCAAGTATGCATCCTGCATGCTCAAACGGGGTTGCAGGAACGCAGGACGGGTACATGTAATAAATAGATAGCGTGGCGTTTTTGGCGCTTTTAAGCATATACGCCATTGCATCGTTGCCACATACGTTGCAGATTTCATGCGGATCGGCGATGACGCTGGTGGTGCCGTATGGCACTACGATATCGGAAAAGGCGGTCGGGGTCAGATGGGATGATTCGATATGGCAATGCCCGTCTATGAATCCAGGTACCAGGTATGCTCCTTTTGCATCGATTTCTTTTTTTGCCTTCCGATTTCCTCCGATGCCTACAATCAGCCCGTTGTCTACGAAAAGGTCTCCCTCTTGTATCTCATGGGTATATACATTGACCACTTTTGCATTTCTGATGACGAGATCGCAGGCCTTGCGCCCCGTTGCGGCATCAAGAAGTCTTATGGCTTTTTCTTTGGTCATTTGTGCCTCCTTATAATAGTATAAAGCCGATTTGCTTATTCGCAAAATATAGTTTTTGGTTTAAAAATAGGGGCTAAAAAGTGGTTTTATTATAGTTTTCAATATTTATTTGGTCTGTAAATTGAAATTATTTGCGTATTTTGGGACTCATGGGTTAGAATTAAATCATAAAACAAACAAAAGGAGTCGATAGATGGAAAAGTTATTCAAGCTTAAGGATCACGGAACGACCGTCCGGACCGAGATAGTCGCCGGCGTAACGACGTTCCTGGCTATGGCCTACATCCTTGCAGTCAACCCGAGTATACTTTCCGCCTCAGGTATGGATGCAGGTGCAGTGTTCACCGCAACGGCGCTTTCAAGTGCTGTGGCCACCCTTGTAATGGCCTTCTTGGCCAACCTGCCGTTTGCTCTCGCCCCGGGAATGGGACTGAACGCCTTCTTGGCATTCACCGTTTGCGGTTCGATGGGATATTCATGGCAGTTCGCACTCACAGCGGTCCTTGTGGAAGGATTGATCTTCATCATCCTCACGATTTTCAATGTCCGCGAGGCCATCGTCAATTGTATCCCGAAGAATATCAAGAACGCCATAAGCGTCGGTATCGGATTGTTCATCGCCTTCATTGGCCTGCAGAACGCGAAGATCATCGTCGCAGATGCATCGACTCTCGTCGTCATCAACGACTTCATGAACTTCTCCGATCCGAATTCCGTTTCTGCGCTTCTGGCGATAATCGGTCTTCTGATTACGGGAATTCTCCTTGTCTACAAGGTGAAGGGGGCATTGCTCATCGGCATCGCAATAACTGCCATCATCGGAATCCCGATGGGAGTAACCGCAGCTCCGTCAGGCTCATACCTGCCGCCGTCTCTCGCTCCGACATTTGCTCAGTTCGATTTCTCGCAGGTATTCAGCATCGACTTCTTGGTTGTCATGTTCACTTTCCTCTTTGTCGATATGTTCGATACTGTAGGAACGCTTATCGGATGTGCGACAAAGGCGAATATGATCCAGGAGGACGGATCTGTTCCCAATTGTAAGGAAGCTCTCTTTGCCGATGCTGTCGGAACCACGGTCGGCGCAATCCTCGGAACAAGCACGGTAACGACATTCGTAGAATCCTCAGCTGGCGTTATGGAAGGCGGAAGAACCGGTCTTACAGCACTCGTTGTAGCAGTTCTCTTCATAATCGCTCTCTTCCTCTCTCCGCTGTTCCTCGCTATCCCAAGCGCGGCTACAGCTCCGGCTCTTATCCTTGTAGGATTCTTCATGATGACACCTGTCAAGGAGATAGATTTCAACGATCCGACAGAAGGAATACCAGCATTCCTCACCATACTCTTCATGATCTGTGCATACTCGATCAGCGAAGGCATCATGTTCGGAATGCTTTCCTATGTGCTTCTCAAGATCTTCAAGAAGGAGATCAAATCGCTGCCGATTCCGACGATCATCGTCGCTGTCGTATTCCTCATCAAGCTCATCATCGGCTGATGATAGGAAAAGATCAGATGCGCCCAAGGTCTCTTGGGCGTTTTTTTATGGACTAGAGATTATCCAGTATTGTATTTTATATAGAGAGAGGGATTGCATGGATATCTTGGTAAGCTTGGATGAAAACTATATGAGGCAGCTTTGCGTGATGCTTACATCCGTTTATCTTAACAATCCCGGATGCGGATGCAGCATATATCTGATCCATAGGGGCATACCGGAAAAAAAGCTGGCCTTGCTTTCTTCTTCCCTGGAGAGGCTCGGCTATCTCCTTTATCCCGTGCTCATAGATGAGAAGCTTTTCAGCAGCGCTCCGGTAATGAAGCAGTATCCCCAGGAGATGTATTACCGCCTTCTTGCCTCCAAGCTCCTTCCCAAAGAACTGAAAAAGATTTTGTATCTTGATCCCGATGTGCTTGTTGCAAACAGCCTTGAAAGGCTTTGGAATCTGGACATAAGCAATTACCTTTTTGCCGCCGCGGCGCATACAGGCAAGACTGAGCTTGCAAATAATATAAATAGGATAAGGCTTAAGACCGAGAATGACTATTTCAATTCCGGAGTCCTATTGATCAATCTTGAGCTATGCAGGAAGGAAATCGATCCAGAGGAGATCTTTTCTTATGTGAGGGAGCATTCTTCCTCCCTGCTTCTTCCTGATCAGGATGTGCTCAATGCCCTTTATTGGGACAGGATAAGGAAGATAGATGATTTCATCTGGAATTATGATGCCAGGAATTACAGCAGCTATCTTCTTAGGAGCTTTGGCAGGGCCGATACCGCTTGGGTCATGAGCCATACCGCGGTTTTCCATTTCTGCGGAAAAGCCAAGCCGTGGAAGGAACACTACAGCTACCGCTTTGGAGTCCTTTACCGCCATTACATGCAGCTGTCCAAGAATTATTTTCCCTCTTTGACCTTCTGAAAGGGCCGGATCCGGCAGCCGGCAAAATGTTTGACTAAAAAAACATTAGATATTATCTTTTGCATATAGGAGAAATTTTCTATGAGCGCAATTGAATTTATCGAAGCCAGGGAAATACTCGATTCGAGAGGAAACCCTACGGTTGAGGTAGACGTGATTCTTGAAGACGGGTCCATGGGCAGGGCTGCTGTCCCATCCGGCGCATCCACCGGAGTTCATGAAGCTGTTGAGCTTCGCGATGGGGACAAGTCGCGTTTTGGCGGCAAGGGCACGCTTAAGGCTGTGGACAATGTCAATAACATAATCGCACCTGCTCTTATCGGCATGGATGCTCTTGATCAGGTTGCAATCGACAGGGCTGTGATCGCTCTGGATGGTACGCCTAACAAGGCTCGGCTCGGTGCAAACGCAATCCTGGGTGTTTCGATGGCATCAGCCAGGGCCGCTGCGGATTTCCTCGGGCTTCCGCTTTATAAGTATCTTGGAGCATTCCATTCCTGCGTCCTTCCGGTCCCGATGGCCAACATCCTCAACGGCGGCGCCCATTCGGACAACAAGGTGGACTTCCAGGAATTCATGGTCATGCCCATCGGCGCATCAAGCATCCGCGAGGCTGTAAGGATGACTGCCGAGGTGTTCCATGCTCTCAAGAGTGTTCTGAAAAAGAGAGGATACAACACCGCTGTTGGAGACGAGGGCGGCTTTGCTCCGGACCTGCAATCCAATGAAGAGGCCCTCGAGGTCATAATGGAAGCGATTTCCAATGCCGGCTATACAGCAGGAAGGGAAGGGGACTTCATGATTGCTCTCGATCCAGCTTCCAGCGAGCTCTATGATGAGAAGACCGGGCTTTATACTCTCAGATGGTCGACTGGCGAACAGAAGACCTCAGAGCAGATGGTGGCTCTTTGGCAGGAATGGGTGGAAAAATATCCTATCATCAGTATCGAAGACGGCATGGCCGAGGACGACTGGGAAGGATGGAAGCTGCTCACAGACAGAATCGGCGACAAGGTCCAGCTTGTCGGAGATGATTTGTTCGTTACAAATACCGAACGCCTGAAAATGGGGCTTGAGAAGAAGGTTGCGAATTCTATTCTGATCAAGGTGAACCAGATTGGAACCCTCACTGAGACTTTTGAAGCAATCGATCTTGCCAAAAGGAATGGATATACAGCAATCGTATCCCACCGCTCTGGAGAAACAGAGGACAGTTTTATCGCCGATCTTGTCGTTGCCTTGGAGACTGGACAGATCAAAACTGGCAGCATGAGCAGGAGCGACAGGCTCGCAAAATACAACCAGCTTATGAGGATTGAAGACTATCTCGGAGATACTGCAAAGTATGCAGGCCGGGATGCTTTCAGGGTCTTATAACCTGATTTTTTGCAAGATTATGGTCGTCCGAAGGGTCGGATGACCATTTTTTTTGAAATTTTGAAATAAATTTTACAAATTTTTTAAATCTGTAATTATCGAACACTTTATCCATTATTTTGTTCGATAATATGAAGAATATATACTTATGGTAAAGATTATATACTATTAGTTATATTAGGGTTCAAGCGAATATTTAAACTTATATCACTTTTAAATAATTTCGTATGTGTAGCTTATGTGTTTTTAACTTGACAGTTGGGTGAAGTGGCGACTAAAATAATCATCAGTATTACGGAAAAAGGGGTTATACGTGCCCTGTGGTGCGTCCCCGAATTATTTGGAGGAAGTATGAGAAAAATTCTTTCAATCCTGTTGGTAGCTGTTCTCGCTGCTGGCACAACCTTCGCAGCTTTCAGCGGAAGTGCTACGATTGGAGCTGGTGCAAACTTTGATACCCAAGAGTATGGTTTCATTGGGAATGGCACAAATGTTAATTTCAACGTTGATCTTACATCAGCTTCTGCTGAAGCAGTTTCAGAAGGTGATGTATATGCATCGATCAAAGCATCTCTTGGCATCACACTCAAATCAGACGAAGACGGAATTAAAGCCGGAGATCCTTTGTTCCCTGTTTTCACTCAGCTTGGAAACGGAGATATGGCTGCATGGCTTTATGCAAAGATTGATGAAGCAAAGGTTGCAGGAAACAATTGGTATGTTAGTTTCCTCGGTCTGCCTAGCGTAAATGACTTTGCAAAGTCTGCTATCGATACTTGGACAGTTGAAGATGAGATTGATAGCGATTATGGCTTCAGAAAAGCTGATTACGACAAGAACGCTACCTATAAGGTAGGTTATGACAAGGCTCCTGGCGTTGAGGTTGGCTTGTTCGATTATGTTATTGGTGCAGGCTATAAGGCTAAGGCTCTTAAAGAAGACGGAAAGCTTAACCTTTTCAAGCAATATGCCCTGACTCTTTATGGAAAGACTCCTGAGTATACTCTTGTTGACGGTCTTACAATCCAGGCTGGTGCCAGCTATGCTAACCAGGTTGCTGACTATATTGATGATGGCGACAGCGCAGTCAATGCTCTTGGCGGATCTGTAAAGGTTGCTTACAAGGCTGATGCTCTCAGCACAAGCGTTGCTTCTGATATGGGTTATGATTTCCTTGCAAAAGAATTCGGTGCAGACGTTGCTGCAAATGTAACCTATGACTTCCTTGCTTTTGATGCATACTATGCTACAAAGGCAGCTAAGAGCGGAACTGTTACAAATGGATCTTATTCCGATGATGCAAAGGTAAAGAATCTCCTTTCTGCACAGGTTGTTACAGATCTCAACAGCTTCGAGGTTCCTGTGAAGATCACAGTTGCCGGTAAGGATCTTGTCAATGCTCAGGATACAAGCCTCAAGGTGGAATTCAAGGTCGCCGATGTCAAGCTTACTCCTTCTGTTGGCTATGTCTTCGATTCTGGAAAGTTCTCTGCAGGACTTGATGCCGAGTATGCTGTTGATGCATTCACAGCAAAGGCTGGAATTAAGACTGAGACCAAATTCGAAAAAGATGATCTTATTCTTAAGGCATCCGCTTCTATCGAAACTAAGGCTCTCATTCCTGGTGCAACACTCAAGCTCGCTTGGTCCGACGCTAACGATCTTCTCAGACGTGGTGCAGACAGCAAGGAAGAATGGGGAAAGATTATTGCATCCTGCAAAATCGCATTCTAACTTGATATTGATTCGGAAATGCATTCCCTCCCGCTTGGGAGGGATTTTTATTGACATAATCTCTTTATTTGGTTACGGAATATAGATATGGAAAGAAGATACAAAGGTATTATCTATATCATAATCTCGGCATTCTGCTTTGCGCTTATGAATGCTTTTGTCAGACTTTCAGGAGACATGCCATCGATTCAGAAAAGTCTTTTCAGAAATCTTGTCGCAGCCGTATTTGCGTTTGTCATACTGGCTAAATCAGGAGAAGGCTTTAAATGGGAAAAAGGTAATTTCCCATTGCTGCTGTTGCGCTCCTTTATGGGCACAATAGGGATAATCTGCAATTTTTACGCAGTGGATCATCTAGTGCTCTCAGATGCTTCCATGCTCAATAAGATGAGCCCTTTTTTCGTAATTATCTTCAGTTACATTTTTCTTAAAGAAAGAGTTTCAATTGTTCAAGCCCTTTGTGTCATAGGAGCTTTCCTTGGAAGCCTTTTTGTTATCAAGCCATCGTTTGCGAATGTGAATCTCTTTGCAGCAAGCATAGGCTTTTTAGGAGGACTCGGAGCCGGTGCTGCGTATACCTGTGTAAGACGGCTTGGCCAGAAAGGCGAAAAAGGCTCACGCATAGTATTCTTCTTTTCTCTGTTTTCCTGCCTGGTATGTTTGCCATGGTACATATTCGATTACCATCCAATGACAATAAGACAGCTGTTAATCCTTGTTTTAGCAGGGCTCAGCGCAGCGGGAGGACAGTTTGCAATTACAGCCGCATATTCTTACGCGCCAGGTAAAGAGATATCCGTATATGATTATTCCCAGATCATATTCTCTGCTTTGCTTGGCCTATTCATCTTTGGACAAATTCCTGATCATCTAAGCATTCTGGGTTATTTCATAATATGTCTTATGGCTGTATTGATGTTCTTATACAACAATAAAAGGAATAAAATTGCATAATATTGCAAAAATAGTCTATTGTATTAAAAAATCCCTCCCAAAGGGAGGGAATACATTTCCGAATCAAAAGGATTAGAATGTGATCTTGCAAGATGCTGTGATCTTACCGCGGTCACCATTATCCTCATCTGCATAGCTGGTGGAATTTGCTCTTGTGATGTCATCACCTGCCCATGCGAGTTTGAGAGTTGCACCAGGAACAAGAGCGGAAGACTCGATTGAAGCGTTTCCTCCGACAACAACCTTTGCTCCGTTCTCAGTCCTCTGCTCGAGAGAAACGCCAGCAGCAACCTTGAAGATATCCATCTCATATTCACCTGAAAGTCCAGCAGACCATTTGCCGACGAAATCACGACCCTTGTCAGATTTGATGGCAGCTCCATCTCTTCCATCTGCATCAACAACATATCCGCCGTTGACAGTTACCTTGAGTCCATCGATCGGTGTTGTTTCGACGCTAGCAGAAATATCCTGCTTTGCAAGCATATCCTTTACAGCAACGGTAAGGGATACAGGTACGTTGAAGCTGTTGAGATCGGTCTTAACCTGAGCAGAGAGCATATCCTCGGAATAAGACTTAACATATGAGTTGTAATGATCCATTGTTCCATCTTCTGGGTCTGCTTTCGGAGTCTTGCCGGTAACAGCTCTTGAACCGTAATAGACATCAGCAGAAATGAAATCATAAGCAAGGCTGAATGCAACATCAGCTTCAACTTTTGCCTTTTCACCGGAGAAGTCAAATACCAAGTCGGTTGCTGCGCTTGTTGAGAGTGCATCAAGCACATAGCCAACCTTTGCAGACAAATCGAGTGCGTTTGTTCCGCCGTCGACAAAACTATAAGCAGTTCCTGCCTGAAGCTTCACGCCGTTGAAATCATATTCGGGAGTCTCTGCCGAAACAGCAACCTTAAGTCCATCTGTGAACTTCCATGTGTCTTTGGTGCTGTAATCGCCAACAAGACCGAATCCGATCTTATAATCGTAAACGCCTACCTGAACTCCAGTAGCCTTGTCGAAAGGAACATCGTTGGAATAATTTTCTTTAAAGTCGTCCCTCTTGAATCCCCACTTGTCGATTCCATTTTCAACAGTATATGTCTGGAAAGACTTTGCATAGTTCGGAGCATCATCGAGTCCAAGAATGCTTACATACCAGTTCTTACCAGCAACCTTTGCTTCTGTGATATCAGCCAAAATACCGATTTTAGCAGGGCTCTTCCATGGCCACCCTTCATTTTCTGTAAAGGATTTTTCTCCAGAATATGCCTTGATAGCAAGAGTAGCCTTGATTGATGCGTATACTTCACCTTCTGCAATCTCTTCTGCGCTTGCAGTGGCAAGATCGACATCCACCTTCACTTTTGCAGCCTGATCGATGAAACCAAACTCTCCAGTGTCAAGATTTCCACCAAATCCGAGGCTAGCCTCTCCGCTGAAACCTGCGAAGGTTGTGCCAGCAGCGAGAACAGCTACCAACAGGATTGAAAGAATTTTTCTCATACTTCCTCGAAGGACGAACTATGGAAAATCCTTAGTTTTTTTGTATTAATGATGTCTTATTTCTTGTATAAATCGTAATAAGGTTGGAGAAAACAATATAATTACACCCTCAAATCCTTTTCATTTAATATTATGCTGATTTTTGAAGAAGAAATTACGATAATCGTATATCATTATAAAGGGACAGCGGGCTGAGTATACAAAAACCAGTGAAAAGCAATTGATTCGGAAGTGTATGATCCCGCTGTCCCGTATACTAATAAAAGCAAAAGAATATGAAAACATAGAAAGGCTTGTCTGTATTATTTGTGTCACTCGGTGTTAACTTTGTGTTTTTTTGATTATTTTATTTTATTTAATCCGAGTTTTTGCCTGATTTATTCATTTTAGAATTTGAGAATACATGCTGTTATTGCAGCATTCACACAAAAAGTACATTTATCATCATAAAATCGACAGAAAACATTAACAGGAATAATTTTTTTTCTTGAAATAATGTACTTAGAATAAACCGTCAACATAAACCAAATCGGGAGTATATAAATGAAAAGAACTATTCTTTTTTTGGTTCTTTGTATTTTCTTGGCTGGACTATATGCTTCATCCGGGGGTGTGTTAACCCTTGATGAGGCTATAGAAAGCGCCATGAAAAACAATATCAGCCTTGAAATAGCGCAGATAGAACTCAAACAGAGTCTAAGAAATGCAAGTACAGCCTCATCCTATATCCCGGACCTGTCCATCGACGGGTCTTTTTCCGCGTCAGGAAGCGCCATAGACTCTTCCGGCAGCATGATCGCACGGGGCGGGATAGGCATCAGCATGAGTTTGGGAACAAACCTCATAACTGACGCAACTTCAAAAAGCATTGAGCGCACCCTTGCAAACCTTTCATACTCTTCCACAGTAGACAGTTTGGAAGAGAGTGTCACAACCAGCTACTGGAACCTGGTGGCGGGATCGAATCAGATTGCTGTGGCGCAAAATTCCCTTGAAAGCGCAAAAAAGAGCTACGAGGATGTGCTTACAGCCTATAACAACGGGCTTGGGAGCGAATTGGATCTTGCAAATGCCGAGCTTTCAGTTGCAGAAGCTGAATACAATCTCAAGGCGCTGAAGGATTCATATGAGCTTTCAGAGGAAAACTTCAGGATCCTTACCGGAATTGAGGACGAAGATATTGTCCTCTCTGCTCTTCCTGATACGGTTTTCCTTAATCTCCCGTCTGCAGATGAGCTTTACAGCCTGTATGCAGATTCCACAAACACCATAAAAACATATTCGGCTAAGGTCAGCCAGAGCGAGACCTCCTTGATCAGCACAAAACTCACTAGCCAGCTTCCTTCGGTGACTCTTTCTGCCGGATGGGATATCGGTCCTGAAAGCACATACGCAAGTTCATGGTCAGGAGGATTCACCGATACTGCTTCGGTGACGGTTGCTTTCTCAATTCCTGTAAGCAGTTATATTCCCGGCAGCAGCGGATACAACCAGGTGGAGAATGCAAAGGACAGCGTATCGATAGCAAAATTGAATCTGAAAAAAGCTGAAAATGATTTGAGAAACAGCATTTCCTCTTCGCTTATCGAAATAGGACAGGAGAGGGAAAATCTTTTGCTGGCAGAGAAAAAAGCCGCTATAGCCGAAAAGACATATGACCTTGCAAAAGAAGCCTATGCAAATGGGCTTATGACGCTTTCAGATTACCTTAATCTTGAAAACAGCCTTTTTGCCGCAAACATATCCCTTGTAGATGCACGTTACGGCTATTTTGATGCCTGTGTCGGACTCGGGTTCCTGCTTGGCGTGGATTACGAAACATTGACCGACCTTTATGGCGAGGAATGAAAACGATTTGGAGAAGAAAATGAAAGAAAAAAAGAATGTATTTGACAGGATCGTGACGATAATACTGCTTCTGGTGTGTATCGCCCTTGCAGTTGGAATATATATGAAATCCGGGCAGGAGAAGGAAATCCCCCAGATGGCAGCGAATGTTCAGGAGCAGACAAGCGTAAACGTATCTGCTGTTGCTGCAGAGATCGGAACATTCATCAACACCACAAAGACAAACGGGGAAATCACTTCAGAAGATTCGGATATTGGCATTTATCCTGATGCATCCGGCAAAATTGTCGAGATACTCGTAAAGAAAGGGGATATGGTCAAGCAAGGCGACATCATAGCTTATGTAGATCCTTCTAAACCCGGCAGCCAATACCAGAAGAGCCCCGTGGTCTCAACAACAGAAGGCATGGTGAGAGAAATCTCTGCAACCGTCGGTGAAACCGTCGGAACGACCACCCAGATAGCCACTGTTACCGGTAATAAGACGCTTATCGTAAGCACCAAGATATCCGAAAGGAATCTTGGAACAATCAGGACAGGACTGCCTGGAACCGTTACGGTCGTGGCTTATCCGGATAAAACTTACCCGGTAGAAATAAGCTATATCGCTCCAGCAGTGGATCAGGCCACACGCACAGTTGAGGTGGAGCTTTCCTTCACCGGCGATACATCAGGTCTTATGGAAGGAATGTATGCCTCCGCATCCATTGTTACAGAACAGGTCGACGGCATTCTTCTTATTCCTACAGAGGCGCTGAGCACATATGCCGGCGATGATGTGGTATACGTGGTCAAGGATGGCAAAGCCGTACGACAGGTGGTCGAGCTTGGCGGAAGCAATAGCAGTTACAGCATAATCTCCTCCGGATTAAATGAGGGAGATATGGTGGTCGTTGCCGGAAACGTAAGCGATGGTACGACTGTAAACATCGTATAAGGAGGACGTGATGACGATAAGCGAATTATCAGTCAGGCGACCCGTGCTGATGACCATGGTCTATGTTCTGATCATGGTGATTGCGGTTGTATTCCTTCCCAAATTGGACATAGCTCTTTATCCTACCGTCGACTTGCCAGTCCTTTCCGTAATGGTGGATTGCAACGATGCAGGTCCGGAAGAAATAGAACAGCAGATTGCAAAGGTGCTTGAAAACAACCTGAGTTCAATAGAAAACCTGGATACCATCACAAGCATAAGCCGGGAAGGCATGTGCATAATCGTAATGGAATTTGATTACGGCACCGACCTTGATGAGGCGAAAGACGATGTCCAGAGCAGTTTGAACATGGTATCCCGCATGCTTCCGGACTGGGCTGACAGTCCGCAGGTCATGTCCTTCAACGCAAATTCCAGCTCGACAATCATGCGTCTCACGCTTTCTGGAGATATGACGGTCGATGAATTGCAGACATTGGCAGAGGACGACATAATACCTCTTTTCGAGAGGATCGAAGGCGTCGGAGAGGCCGAGGCGTTCGGAGGCTCGGAAATCGAATATGAGGTCCTTGTTTCCCAGAACAGGCTTGAAGCGTACGGCATAACACTCAGCCAGGTATCCTCGGCGATTGCCGCGCATAATGTCCAATCGACTGCGGGTGAAATAACACAGGACGGAGTCGATTATCAGATAACCTTGGACGGCAGATACCAATCTGTCGAGGATATAGAAAACACCGTTATAACAACTATCAATGGATATCCGGTGCTCGTGAAGGACGTTGCAGATATACAGATTTCCACAACAACCAGGGCCAGGGAATCGTATTATAACGGCAACAAGATCGTAACAATAAGCATTTCAAGCGATTCCGACAGCAACGAGACCCCGGTTGCAGCAGCAGTAAAGGAAGCTCTTCCTGATATTGTGGCAACACTTCCTCCTGGAATTACGCTTGAAATCCAGAGAGACTCGACCGAGATGATCTCCAGCACGATGAACGAGGTGTATTCCTCGGCAGTCGAAGGTGTGATCCTTGCTGCTATTGTCATCTTCCTCTTCCTGCGCGGAATAAAGAGCACGATCATCATCGCTCTCTCGATGCCTGTATGCATCCTGATAACCTTGATGGTCATGTCCATTGCGGATATAAGCGTAAACAGCATGAGCATGAGCGGACTCATCCTTGGAATAGGAATGATAGTCGATGCGTCGATCATCATACTCGAGAATACCTACTCCTTCCGCCAGCAGGGAGAAAAGTCTGCAATTGCGGCAATACTTGGAAGCAAGAACATGTTCACCGCAATCGTTGCATCGACTCTCACCACGCTCTGCGTATTCGTGCCTATAATAATCTTCAAATACGATCTGGGCATGATAGGCATAATGTTCCAGGACCTTGTAATCACAGTCTGCATCTCGCTTGCATGCTCGCTTTTCGTAGCAGTTACGCTGGTTCCTGCGCTTTCTGGCAGCATACTCAGAATTAATACAAGGACGCAGAAGCCTTTGAAGCTGAGAGTCCTCAGGGCGATAGACAACTCTATGGCCTCATTTGAGGAGCATCTGAAGAATGCATACGTCAAGGTGTTGGATTATTTCCTTTCACACAGGCTTCTTCTTATTGTCCTTCTTGTCCTGTTGCTGCTTTTCTCGCTTTCCTTCTTCTCCGGCATCGGCTTGAGCCTGACGCCGGCAATGACCACTGATGACGAGGTCTCATTGAGTCTTACTCTCGATCCGGGCACGACAAACACTGTTACCCGCGAGTATCTGTTCAGAATGGAAGACAGGATCCTTGAAGCTCTCCCGGAGGGAAGCTATGAGTCGATAATGGTCGAGGTCGGTTCCTCCAACACAGGAAGCATAACAATCAACCTTCCAGATATAACCGAGCAGGAGGTATCGGCATCAGAAATAGAGAATATCCTGAGGCAGTTCCTCTATCTGGAGCCTGAAGCGACATGGACGATCGGTTCCGGACGTGGTTTTGGAGGCTCTTCAATAGATGTGGCCATCCATAGTGAGAATTCGGATCTTGCAATGCAGGCTGCAAATGACATTGTTGCAATCCTTCAGGAATATGTTCCGCAAGCTGTGGATGTTGAAAGCGATCTTACAGATGGTGCTCCCAAGTATGCGATCACGATCGATTATGACAAGGCCAAGGACCTTGGAATATCTGTAAGCGACATATCCACCACCATGCAGGCTGCGCTTACAGGCCTGACAGCCACAGAGCTTACCACATTCAGTACTACGACAAGCTATGATGTAGTTGTAAGGCTTCCTGACAGCGAAGCAGAATCCATCGATACTCTTAGTGCTATAACCATTCCTTCTGCTGGCGGTAACATACGCCTCGACAGCATAGCAACGTTCACTGAAGGCTCTGCGCCGAGATCCATAACCAGGGAAAACAAGACCAGGGTCAACCATGTTACAGCAAATCTTGCCGACGGATATGATGCCTCAACGGTACAGAATCTTGTGAATGCGGCGCTCGATGAGCATCTTGTGCTTCCCGACGGAGTAGAGATAGTGCAAAGCGGAGAGATGGCCGATTTCGCAGAATATCTTCCGACTCTCGTGATGATCATCATCCTAGCCCTCTTCCTGGTATACGCTGTGATGGCCGCGCAGTTCGAGAGCCTCACAGACCCGCTGATCATCTTCGCAACCATCCCGCTGCTTCTGATTGGAGTTATTTGGATACACATAATCTACGGCGCAACCTTCTCCCTCTTCTCGATAGTCGGAATAGTTGCACTCATAGGCGTCGTCGTAAACAACGGCATTGTTCTTGTGGACTGCATAAACCGCCTTGTAAGGCAGAAGGTGCCAGTACGCCAGGCATGTCTGCAGGCGGCACGCGGAAGGCTGAGGCCGATACTCATGACAACCCTCACAACGGTGCTTGGAATGATTCCTATGGCATTCTTCCCAGGAGAGGGTGCGGAGATGATGCAGCCTATAGCGCTCACGTTCGTAGGAGGGCTTATCACAGGCGCATTCCTTACGCTCCTGCTCTCTCCGGTGCTCTATACGATCCTCAACAGCAGGAAGGAAAAGCACTTTGACGATCCGGAGAGTCTTGTGAACCAGCTCAACGAATACGACATGAGAAGGCTCAAGACAATTGACAGCGAATTATGAGCTTCTGCAGGCGATCCCTACATCCTGCAACAGGCTTGTCGGCTGTGTACAATGCGTACACAGCCTTTTTTAATGTCATGTAAATTCATTTTCTGCACTAGAATTGTAATTTTGATTCTCAAATGGCATTAAAAAAGCAACCGGTATTTTTCCCGATTGCTTTTGATCCCTACTTCAGCTTGTCTTATCAAAGCTGTCACCGGCGAAGCGATAGCCGTAGGAACGGACGGTTTCGATCCATGCCGAACCGATTTTGTTCCTTATGTTTTTGATGTGGTTGTCTATGATGCGGTCATAGCCAACCGAAGAGTCGAAGCATAGTTGAATCAGATGGTTTCTGCTGAACAACATGCCCGGTTCATTGGTCAGAGTGGAGAGGATTTTCCATTCAGATGCAGTAAAATTGATCTCCCTTCCATCGAGATAGTAATTGTGTGCATCCTTATCCATGTAAAGAGACAGCTTTCCAAGCTTCCAGGAGTCGTTTTTCTGCCTGCTTTCCAAGCGGTCGTCAATCCGTCTGAAGATTGCCTTGACCCGTAGGACAAGCTCCTTTGTGGAGCATGGAATGGTCATATAATCGTCCGCTCCGATTTCAAAAGCGAGTATTCTTGAACTCTCATCCGTTCTTTTGCTCAAAAAGATGAATGGATAGGTGTATCTGGTCCTGATTTTCTTCAGTAGCATGAACCCGTTGCCGTCTTCGGCAGAGATTTCAGAAATCACCATGTCCGGCGGTCCCATCTCAAGGGATTTTTCAAGCATTTTCATGCTTTTAAAGGTTTTGACAAGGAAACCCGATAATTCAAGAAACTCTTTAACCTCTTCAAGAACGTAGGAATCAGGATTCAAAAGAAATATAGTCTTCATAGCCTTCCTCCTTTGTGTTGCAAAGGTAAAAAACCCCCCGATTGCTCGAGGGGCAGATTAGATTTGTAATATCTATTACCAAGCGAAGGAAACGCTCGGAACGATGTTGAGGCCCTTGAGATCGTAGTTGTATGCAGCACCTGCAGAATACTCGAGGCCAAGGTTGAATGTCATACCGGAGATGACGTAGCCGACGTTTCCACCAACGAAGAACTCGTTTGCGAAATCAGTTACATCGTTTGCACCGAAGTATGCGCCAAGAAGCAGATTCTCAACAACGTTAAAGTCAGCTCCCATGTAGAGGTAGTGTGCCTTGTCTGCTGTGTATGCATATTCAACAGCAACATCAACAACATCGACTCCGCCGTAAACTGTTACAGCAAGGTCATTTGTCTTTGGTCCGATTCCGTATCTGTCTGCAACAGAAAGACCAATGTTGAAGTCGAGGTCGAGCATCTTGCCGAGGTTGATGTCGGCAGCTGCGCCAAAGAGTCCGTCTGCGCCATCGCCCTTCCATGCATAGTCTACAGATACCTTGAGTCCGTTGATCGGAGTTACAAGAGCAGATGCGAGGATATCTGAAGTAGTTGTGATATAATCGTCATTACCGCCATTGAGGCCGGGGTCTACTGCAACCTGAGCTTCAACGTATCCGCCATAGCCGACGCCTGCCCATGCAACATAGCTGCCACCATTGGTCCTGATCCTGTCGAAGTTGTTGCCGGACTGGTTGGAATAAGCCCTGAGGGTTGTGTATCTGTCGTTTCCGATCATTCCGCCCTTGAGCGTCCAATCGCTGAGTCCGAAGAGCTTAGCAAAGTCGATTGTAACGTTTCCGCCCATGCTTCCGGTATCGCCGAGTGTGGCACCCTGAAGATCGTGAGCATCTTTCACTACTTTACTTGCAGTGTTCAAACCAGCCCTGAAACCGACAGACCAGATTCCGTTCTCATCGGAAAGCGTCAGATTGAGGGTATTCGGGTTTGTATCATCTCCATCATCTCCATAGAAGAGCTGAGACCACTTGTCGGGGGTGTTGCCATAATTGAACTGGTAGCCGATTGTGGAACTTCCGGAGAAGTTTACTGCTGCGAATACAGTTGTGCTTGCAAGAAGTGCGACTGTAAGAATTGTAAGTAATTTTTTCATACTTCCTCGCTGTGAAAAATGCTATTTGGCGCTCTTAAATGGATGTTTTTTGACATTTTTGCAGAAAAGAGTGCAGATAATTACCTGATGGAAAATCCTATTGTGTGGATAAATAAATTCTTATATACGCTTTTATTTTCTCTCCGAGGCTTTTATTGATATTTTTTCCTTCTTTGGCGGCTTTGCGTCCCTTTTAGCTCTTCTAACTTTGTTGTTTTGAAGCAATGATAACTTATTTTATTCAGAAAAGGCTTTTTTCTTTCAGATCGATTAATGCAGAAGGTGCAGAATAGGATTTCTCTTATGAAATAACGAGTAGGGGATTTAATAAGTTATTATTTGCAACATAATGAATTAGTTTTAAATTTAGTTTGGTTCCAACTATGTTGTTCAAATATTGAGTATTATAAAACTTGTACTATAAGTACAGATTTTATGGAGGAAGTTAAAAAAGAGGCAGTTCAGGGTTTCTTAAACTTTATGTTTTTTATGGATTTTTATTTTAAGGAAAAATGATTCGGAAAAAACAGGTTTTATTTCCGTTTTTATCAAAAAAACAAATTTAAAAGATACAGCTAAAAATTCCAGTGCGCAGTGTTGATTCTGTAATCTTGGTTCCTGATAAATAATCCGCCCGTAGTTCGGGCGGATAGGGTTAAAGCGATTTGATTGCATCGATCAGTTTTTTTACGTTCTCATCCGTGCTGGCCCAGCTTGTACAGTACCGGGTTATGATTTTTCCGTCTTCAGTCTCTCCCCATACCTCGCTTACAAAGTCCTTGTCAAGCACAGCCTTCTGCTCCTTTGTGAGTATTGGGAACTGCTGGTTTGTGGAAGAGGTGCCGAACATTTTTATCCCTTTATCCTGAAATGCATTCCGGATCTGCATGGCCTGCTCGACGGCGTGACGCGTGATCTTGAAGTAAAGATCGTCGGTGAACAAAGTCTCGAACTGCAGGCCCAGAAGCCTTCCTTTTGCAAACATCGCCCCGCGCTGCTTGATATTGTATCGGAAATCCTTTTTCATAGGCTCCCAGTTGATGACCACCGCCTCTCCGAACAGTGCGCCGCACTTGGTTCCGCCTATATAAAACACATCTGCGATATCCGCCATATCCCTTATGGTTATGTCGCATTCGGGGCTTGCCAGCCCATAGCCGAGCCTTGCTCCATCCACGAATAAGGGTATGTTCCATTTCTTTGTTACTGCTTTCAATGCCTCAAGCTCGGCTTTTGTGTAGATTGTGCCGGATTCTGTTGGAAATGATATGTAGACCATTGCAGGCTGGACAGTGTGCTCGAACGAGGCATTTTCATAATGGTCATATATATATTTATCGACATCCTCCGCCCTTAGTTTGCCGTCCTTACCAGCTATGGCGAGTACCTTGTGTCCGGTTGCTTCTATAGCCCCTGTCTCATGTCCTGCGACATGCCCTTCACATACACTTATTACTCCTTGATAAGGTCTTAATACAGAAGAAATTACTATAAGATTAGCCTGTGTTCCTCCTGCAATGAAATGCACATCTGCATTATCCTTGCCAACAGCTTTTTTTATAAGCTCTCTGGCCTTGCTGCAATACTCGTCGGTCATATATCCCGTAGTCTGCTCAAGATTGGTTTCTACAAGCCTTTTCAGTATGGAAGGATGGCCTCCTTCCGCATAATCGCACTGGAAATATATCATACGAAAAACATACAACTTTACGATTCTGTTGTACAGCCCACAAATTTCTATCACGAAACATTAATAGGATTTTATAGAAAAGCAAAAGAATCGGGAGTTTTAAAATGGCTCATAGAAGTGAATTCTATCTGTATAAGCGCAGGAAGAAGAAAAGCAGCTACTGGTATGTCTGCTATCTAGACAGGGATACCGGCAAGCAGGGCAATGCAAAGAGCATAGACGTATTGAAAGAGCGGCTTGGCCTTTGGGATTTCAAAAGCGTGAAACGCAGGGACGAGGCTGTGATTATCGCAAAGAAAGCGCTGGACAGCGGATTGGTTTTCCAGGACAGGGTGAATATCCTGTTTGCAGACTATTGCCTGGATTTCTGGAATTATGACAAGAGCGAATACATCAAGCTGCGCAATACCGTTAAGCCCGGCTCGATCGGAAGGGAGTATGCCCTGAATATGGGCTTCTTTTTGCGCAAGCATGTGATCAGGTACCTTCCTGAAGGGCTCAAGCTGCAGAATGTGCAGACAAGACATCTTGATGCCGTGATCACAGGACTGAGCCGGGATGCGAATCTAGCATCCGGCACGCTGCAGCTTATAAGCTTGTCATTCACTCTTCCTTTGAAAGAGGCGTTCCGCTGCGGCCTGATCTATGCTAATCCCGCGGACCGGATGATGAAGATCGTCAGGACGGAAAAGAGCAGGGGATTCTTTTCAGCAGAAGAATGCTCAAGGATCCTTTCCTACCTTTCAAAGCATCGTCTTGAAATCTTTCCATCCTATTATTATGCCGTGCTTTTGGCATTATGCACCGGCATGAGGAGCGGAGAGATCCGCGCACTCAATATGGCCGATATCCAGCCGAGCAAGTTCGACGGGCTTTATAAGATAATAATACGGCATTCCATATCCCCTTATTCCGGCATAAAGGGCACAAAGGGAAAGTATGAGCGTGCGGTGCTCATTCCCGAATCAATGAAAAAGGAGCTTGAGGAGAATGCCGATGCAAATGGGATAGTGATCCCGTCCAAGTGGGGAGGCTATATGTCATCCCCGACGCTGAGGAACTTCTTTTATGAGATTCTGGATAAGATCGGAATAGATGAAAAGGAGCGCAATGACCGCAACCTCACATTCCATTCCCTCAGGCATTCCTTTTCCACCCTCGGCCGCGATGACCAGATCAGCCAGGAAGATAGAATGCTTGTGCTCGGCCATAAGAGCAAGGAGGTCAACGACAGGTATACGCACATCTCCGAGGATGCGCTTTACCGCGTGAGCGGACTTACGGACAAGCTGTTTTCAATCTTTGAGAACGGAGCTTCAGCTCCTTCTGTCGCTGAAGATAAGACAGCTGCTCTGCCTGTCTAGATATAACGCGGTATCTCCGGCCCTCCGGATGGCTGTACAGGGGCTTAATGGCGTTATATCGTCAAAAAGGCTCATTGCCACGGCCTTCGCCTTCCTTTGATCAGGACAGCTTACTATTATATGTTTGCTTGAAAGGATTTCATAAATGCTCATCGTTATGGCCTGATGGGGCACTTCCTGTATCGATTTGAACCAGCCCTCGCCGGCCTGCTGGCGCCTTGAGCGGTCTTCGAGCTCGACTACTATGTATGGGTCCTTGGTATCGAAATCAGCCGGCGGATCGTTGAACGCGAGATGCCCGTTTTCGCCGATGCATATGAATGCAACGTCCAATGGGTGCTCCGCCATGGTCTTGTTCAGGTATTTCACCGTCTCCTCGACCTTCTCCGGATCTGATGAGATTGCTGTGAAGCTGTTGACTCCCTTGATCAGGTTCAAAAAGTTCTTATATAGGAATGTCGAGCTGCTCGCCTCATGCCCGGCCGGCAATCCTATGAACTCGTCCAAAAGAAATACGTTGACCTTCATCCAGTCTATTCCGGCTTCCGATGCCAGGTTCCTGAGCGTTTCGATCTGGCTGAGCCCTGTCACAAATGCAACGTTGCATATTCCCTTTTCCCTTATGGCTTTTCTTATGTGCATGGCACCGAGGCTTGCCGCCTCTTTCCCCAGGGCTTTCTTGTCATCGCATATCGTGATCAGCATCTCTTTTTCTCCTGTCCCGTTGTATGTATTTTTTGTTTTACCGGTTTTTTTTTGATAATCCGGACGGGATATATATTAATATAATAAGTAATAAAAAAAAAGGGTTTACAAAACAGGGAACCGGAGCTAATATACTAATATATTAGTTAGAGAAAATCATTTTAAAAAGGAGAGTAGAATCATGCAGATGACACTTCGTTGGTTTGGCGACAAATTCGATTCCGTCAAGCTTTGGCAGATTAAGCAGATTCCTGGGGTAACAGGAGTCATCACTACGCTTTACGACATTCCCGCCGGAGAGGTTTGGCCGGTAGAGAGGATCAAGGCCCTTCAGAAAGAGGTTGAGGAAGCCGGCCTTGAGATTGCGGGCATCGAGAGCGTGAATATCCATGATTCGATTAAGATCGGCAATTCGGAAAGGGATGGATATATCGAGAAATACATCCAGACCCTCGATAACCTCGGGCAGTGCGGCATCAAGCTTGTCTGCTACAACTTCATGCCTGTTTTCGACTGGACAAGAACAGATCTTGCTAAAAAACGCCCTGATGGGGCTACCGTTCTGGCTTATGACCAGAAGGTTGTCGACACTATCGATCCCCAGACATTCTTCGATCAGACGAACGACAATTCGAACGGCTATGTTATGCCGGGCTGGGAGCCGGAGAGGCTGTCCAAGGTAAAGGAGCTCTTCGAGGCTTATAAGAATGTCGATGAGGATACGCTTTTTAACAACCTCGTGTATTTCCTCAAGGCGATCCAGCCGGTGTGCGAGAAGTGGGGAATCAAGATGGCTATCCACCCGGATGATCCGGCATGGCCTGTATTCGGGCTCCCGAGGATCATCACAAGCAAGGAAAAGATCCTTAAGGTCATGAAAGCTGTGGATGCTCCGTTCAACGGACTCACTTTCTGCGCAGGAAGCTTTGGAAGCAATCCTAAGAACGACCTTCCTGGAATCATCAGGGCCCTTCCCGGACGTGTGCATTTTGCCCATGTCAGAAACCTCCATCACTTTGCACCCGGCGTATTCGAGGAGGCGGCGCATCTTTCTTCCGACGGCACCTTCGACCTTTATGAGATCGTAAGGGCGCTTTATGAGACAGGTTTCGACGGACCTATCCGCCCAGACCATGGAAGAGCGATCTGGGGAGAAGTCTCGATGCCTGGCTACGGCCTTTATGACAGGGCATTGGGAGCAGAGTACATCCTCGGCCTTTGGGAAGCCATTGAAAAGAGCGAGAAGAGGCTTTGCAAGTAAGAAGGATGGCGAGCGAGGATGTCTATCAGGCTATAAAGGACGACATCCTCACTCTGGTCAAAAAGCCTGGAAGCGAAATCAAGGTGAACGAGATCACGGAGGCCATGGGCATATCCAGATCCCCCGTGCGCGATGCCTTGATGCGCCTCAATTCCGAGAGCCTGGTAGATGTGCTGCCCCAGCGCGGCTGCTGGGTCAGCCTGATCGATATCGACAGGGTCGAGGAGGAGAGGTTCTTGCGCCATTCGCTTGAAAAGAGCGTATTGAGCTATTTCATAGATGCTTCCAAGAGCTCAGACATCTCCCGTCTCTTGTATTTCGTCTCCTTGCAGAAGGAGGCGCAGCAAGCCGGGGACGAGGCCGCGTTCTTCAAATGGGACGACGAGATGCATCAGTGCATATTCTCCACTGCAGGCATGCAGCGCTGCTGGCAGATAATCGCCCGGGAGACCGGACACTACAGGAGAATGAGGCTTTTGTCATTTGATATGCCGGGCGTGCTGGAGAAGAATATCGAACAGCACCTGGAGCTTATCAGCGCGCTTGAAAAAAAGGATGTGGCATCGGCGCTGAGGATCGAGGGGGACCATATATTCAAGCTCACCTTCGAATCCGCTGAGATAATCAAAGCCAATCCGGAATATTTTAGGAGGAACAATAACGATGAAATTAACAAATGAAGGGCTTAAGAACGGCTCTTGGCAGGAAAAAGGTTATAAGACCCTCGCTTATGATAGGGCTAAGATGATAGAGAACACTCGTATCAATCCGACTTGGGTACATTTTGGAGCAGGAAACATATTCAGAGTATTCCCTGCAGCGCTTTGCCAGAAGCTCCTTTCTTCCGGCAGCCTTTCTACCGGCATAGTAGTTGGAGAAGGATTCGATTTCGAAATCATAAGCAAGGCATATGCTCCATTTGACAACCTCACACTCGGGGTTACCCTCAAAGCGGACGGATCGATCGAGAAGGAAGTGATAGGCTCTGTTGCAGAGGCTTATCCGATCTGCCATGAAGAAGAAAAGGAGTGGGCTAGGTTTGTGGAGATCTTCGAGAATCCTTCGCTTCAGATGGTGAGCTTCACAATCACTGAAAAAGGTTATGCTTTGACAAACCCCGCCGGGGAATACTTCCCGGGCTATGTCGAGGATTTCGCAAAGGGTCCAGCAAGCGGGAAGATGCTTTTCTCCAGGCTCACGGAGCTCTTATACAAGAGATATAAGAAGAATGCCGCGCCTGTTGCGCTTGTGAGCATGGACAACTGCTCCCACAACGGGGAAAAGGTTGAGAATGCTGTAAAGACGATCGCTTCCAAATGGCTTGAAAACGGTTTTGTCGAAAAGGGGTTCATCGATTATCTTTCCTCTGATAAGGTGTCCTATCCCTGGTCTATGATCGACAAGATCACACCGCGTCCGGACAGCAGCGTCGCCAAGATGCTTTCAGACGACGGCTTCGAGGATACGGAGGTGATAATCACCGACAAGCATACCTATACAGCAGCTTTCGTCAACGCGGAAGAGTGCCAGTATCTTGTCATCGAGGACAAGTTCCCCAACGGAAGGCCTGCGCTTGAAGAAGCCGGCGTCTATTTCTGCGACAGGGATACTGTGAACAAGGTTGAGAAGATGAAGGTCTGCACCTGCCTCAATCCTCTTCATACCGCTTTGGCTGTCTATGGATGCCTGCTTGGCTACACTCTCATTTCTGCAGAGATGAAGGATGAGGAGCTTTTGAAGCTCATCAAGAGAATCGGATATGTCGAGGGCCTTCCCGTAGTCGTGGATCCCGGCATCATCGATCCGAAGAAGTTCATCGACGAGGTCATCGGGATCCGCTTGCCCAACCCGTTCATGCCGGATGCTCCTCAGCGCATTGCAACCGATACTTCTCAGAAGCTTTCCATCCGCTTCGGAGAGACCATCAAGGCATATATGGCCAGGAAGATGGATATGGATGTCCTCAAGTGCATTCCGCTTGTGCATGCAGGATGGCTCAGGTATGTTTTGGGAATCGACGATGAAGGAAACGCCTTCACACCTTCCCCGGATCCGCTGCTTTCTTATGCGCAGAAGGAGCTTGAAGGGATCACGCTCGGCTCGAAGGTCTCTCTTTCCCAGATCGAGGGCATTCTCAGGAATGCCAACATCTTCGGCCTCGATCTAGTGGAGGCTGGATTCGGCGAGAAGATAACGGATGCGTTCAACAGCCTGCTTGCAGGAAAGGGTGCTGTACGCGCGACGCTTAAAAAATATGTCGGCTAAGTCCATTATTTAAAAGCTTCATCCCCTTTTTCTCATCCGAGGAAGAGGGGATTTTTATTTGTTTTGGAAATGCTTATGTGATATGCTTCTAGCCATGGACGGTGCAGAAAAAAAATTCAAGGGACTTTTGCTCTTTACTCGCATAAGCGACATCTTCTATCTTGTCATCGGCGCCTTCATCGCGGCTTTCGGTGTTGCGGTGTTTTATACTCCCGGCCATCTGACCGGAGGCGGGGCTACGGGCATAGGCACTATCTTTTATTTTCTCTTCTCCTGGGACCAGGGCTTGGTGATGATGGTTGTCAACCTGTTTCTGTTCGCACTAGGGGTGAAATTCTTCGGCTTGAGATACGGTCTGAAGGCTCTTCTGGGTTCTTTAGCGCTTTCCGTATTCGTCTCCCTGATAGGAAGCGTCACAGGCTATTCGGGCATCCTGGATTATTCCGAGCGCGTCAATGTCCTTTTGAGCGCGATATACGGCGGAGTGTGCATGGGGCTGGGAATAGGGCTTGTGCTTAAAAGCGGATGCAACACAGGCGGAACCGACATAGTCGCCCAGGTGGTGTGCCATCTGACCCCGTTTTCGTTCGGTGCGGTGCAGTTCACATGCAATGCGATAATAGTCGCCTGCGGCGGCGTGGTCATGGGGCTGGAGAACATGCTGTTCTCAATTATCGCGATGTATATCAGCAGCCAGACGGTCAACTTCATCCTGCTTGGATTTGGAACAAATCTCGCAAAGGCCGCCTATATTTTCTCTGACGGGCATATCCCTGATATTTCCCGCCGTGTGATAACCGAGCTTCATAGAAGCGGCACGATGCTGCATGGGACAGGGATGTATACAGCCAAAGCAAGGAATCTGCTTTTTGTCGTTGTTCCCAATCAGCAGCTTAATGCCCTCACAAAGATAATAAACGAGGAAGACCCGACCGCATTCGTGCTTGTTACCGCGGCTTACGAAGTCCTTGGGAAAGGTTTTGTATCGCTTAAGAAGATTGCAGAAAAAGAAAACTGATGCTTTTGCTGATAAAATATAGCGGCCTTATAATCAAGTCAGGCCGCTTTTTTTGCTCATGTAAAAAAGATTAAGGCTATCAATGCGGTTATTATTCCAGAAAAGGATAGGGCGATGGAGCTTATGGAGCCGATATCCTCTCCCAGCTCGAAAGCCTTCGAGGTGCCTACGACATGGCTGGCTCCCCCGATTGCAACTCCGGATGCGATCCTGCTTTTGACGCAGAACAGCCTTATCATGAACGGCGCAAGGACATTGCCCAGGATGCCTGTAATAAGGAGGCTTGTAACAGTAAGGCTTTCTATACCTCCAAGCTGGCTGCTTATTGCTATCGCAATCGGCGTTGTCACGCTTTTGGGGATGAGGGAATATTTCACCTGGGCTGGAACTCCTAAGAGATTTGAAAGGATGATTATGGTCAGGATGCTTACGATGCTGGAGATTAATGTTCCTGAGACTATCGCCGCAAGATGCCTCTTAATTTTCTCTCTCTGCTTATATATCGAGACTGCTAAAAGCGCAGTTATCGGGGAGAGGAACATATTTATTAGCATGCCTCCATTGTTATAGGCCTCAACCGGTATGCCTGCTATAAGAAGAATGGAGATTATGATTATTTCGGCAATTAAGAGAGGATTGAATAGCGCCATATGTGTTTTCTTATTCAGCAAAAGGCCGAGCCTATAAGATGCAACAGTTATGCAGATGCCGAAAAAAGGGGATGCGGTAAGAATTTCCTTCATGCTTCTTCTCCTTTCCTGCTGTTCTTTTTCTCTATGAGCCTTTCAACTAGTTCGACCGTTTTTGCAGCTGCGAGGAAAGTGGTGAAGAGGCTGATTACGGTTATCAGGACGATTTCAAGGAATGCGGATTTCAGTATTTCCGTCTCGTTTATGATCTGCACTCCTGCAGGAATGAAGAAGAAGGCCATGTTTGAGATGAAGAAATTAAAGACCTCTTCGAGATTTTCCGTCCTTATGATCTTAAGAGAAAGGAGTGCGAGCAATATAAACAGCGCAAGGATCGCAGATGGGAAGGAAAAAGGAAGAGCCGCGCTGATCAGTTCAGCCATAAGGCATATGAACATCAGGATTGCCAGTTGGGATAGGATTTTCATGGCGTTAAGCATAGTTTTCTTTTTGATTTATGTCACCGCCTTTAATGGAAAAACATGATATATTTAGTTGATAGGAGGCTTTTATGGATGCATATGAAAGTTTGCTTGCAAGAAGGAGCATAAGAAAGTACAAGAAGGATGCCGTGCCTCATGAGCTTATTGAGAAGGTGGTGGAGGCTGCGCGCCATGCCCCGAGCGGCATGAATACGCAAGCCTGGCATTTCGTGGTTGTGGAAGACAGGAGCAAGATCGATGAAATCGGCCGTTTTATCCTGGGCGGCGATGCCGAGATATGCTATGGCGCGCCGGTGTTCATCATGGTCAGCTATGATGAGAAGAGCCCGTATGCGAACGAGGACTCGGCTTGCGCAATGTGCGCCATGATGTACGCTTCGTGCGCTCTGGGGCTTGGATCTGTGTGGATAAACAGGATAAACAGAAGCGGAGAAAAGGCTGCAAGCATGCAGAAGTTCGGGGTTCCCGAAGGCTACAGGGTCTATGGCTGCCTTGCGCTTGGGTATGCGGACATGACTCCGGATGAGCGCATGCTGAAAAAGGATACTGTTACATATATCAGATAGAATGATATCTCTTAGACCTGTTTTTTATCGATAACATGACATAAGATGCGGATTCAGGCTATCAGAGCCTGAATCTTTTTCCTAATTCCCTCTTCATATCCTTTCTCCTTATTATCGCAAGGCTTAAAAAGCAGATCACCGCGCAGAGGAGGGGCAGCATGCTCAGCCATTTTATCTTTGCCAGGGAGAATACGTACAGCAGCGGGCTTAAAAGGCATATCAGAACCGATATTGTCATATAAGAAAAGAATCGGGGATAGTTTTTCCTTCCAGCCATCGTCAGTATCGTAAGGGTTATGGTAAGAAGCGATGAGTAGATCGGGATCACATAGCCTGTGCTCCATGCATTGAAATCCATAAGCACATCGATATAGGTGATTATCGCCATAAGTATTACCGAGGATGTGAACAGCTTGGCACCCATGCTTGGCCTGTGGCTGATCCAGAGGCTGCAGAGCGCCCATATAAGCAGTATCCCTATGGAAATCTCCACAGCCCAGGCATGAGGGGCCTTTTCCCAGGAAAAATAATTGATGAAGGCCATGATGAGGATCATGGAAAGGCTTAAGATCAGAAGGATCTTTTTTGCAATGTATTTTTTTATCCTGTACTTTGGATATGCATATGGCGTATCGCCGGGCGTCTCAAGCGGGGCTCCGCATAGCGGGCATGCAGGATCTGAGCCAATGCAATCTATGCCGCAGTTTTTGCATCTTCTCATTTTTCACTCCCCCATATGTTCGAATAGACGGATACATCCGCTATTTTTGCAAGATGATTGCAGAAGCTGCGGATTATCCTTGCATCCTCGATATTGCGCGCAAAAGAGATTGTGATCACATCCCCCATGCTTATCACCCCTATGTTGATCGGGCTCTTGAGCGTCGGATAAAGCACTTCCTCAAAGCATAGGATGTTCTTCTGCATCCATAAGGGGATATCCACCTTCCCGATATTGGATATCGCAAGCGTCTTCCTGTTTTCCCCGATGCTTTTGAAGCCTATCGGAATAAACAGGTCCTTAAGCTTTAACGGGGTTATCCTGCTGAATATGTTGGTGCTGATCGCCACGTTGGATTTTTGGACTTTTTCCAGATGCGCTTTTGTAAGATGGCTCTTAAGCTTGGCATTGACCATCCTTGCTCCTTTGTCGAAATCCTCGAAGCTGCCGAACGGTATGGTTATGTTGACAACTCCGAAGAAGTTCCTGAGCGTCTTCGATAAAAAGAATTTGCGGAGATTTACCGGCACCTGGACCACAACCGGCTTCTTCCGTCTGGAGGGCCTTCTTTCATTCTCATCGATGGCACAGGCTGCATATGAAGCAAGAAGCGCAGTGATTGTGACCCCTATGCGGGATGCCTCTTTTTTTAATTCGGGCACCTTTAGCTTGAAGACTGTCACGTTGTTTCCAAAATCGCTGAAACGTCCGCCTTTTATCAGATAGGCCTTATCTTCCGCCATGCGGTCCTTTCCTTTCTTTTCCAAAAAGTACTTTCTGAAGGCATCCTCTTCCTCCTCGTTGTCCGAGCTTTCCGGAAGAAGTATTTTGTTTTCAGATTCTCCTTCTTTCCCGAGTTCTTTGAAATAATAGAATAACAGGGTTTTTAGAAACTCGGAAAGGCCCGTGCCGTCGGTTACCACATGGTATGCCTCTACGCTTATCCTGTGGTTGAAGTAAAGGACCTTGATAAGGTAGTTGTTGTTCTTTTCCCATTGCATGAGATGTGCAGGATACTCGTTTTCCTGGCGGACCAGAAGGGGCTTGTCGTTGTTCTCCAGATAATACCAGAAAAGCCCCCGTTTCAGGCGCTTGGTCATCATTGGATACCGTACGACGGTCTTATCCAGCGCCTTCTGCAGGGACTTTTCATCCACCGGGGCTGCAAGCACAGCCGCAACCCTGTAGGTCGAGGAATTCCTTATGCTTGATGTGGATGCGAACATGTGCGCCGTGGTATCTAGAGTATCAAACATCAGCTAAAGTATAGCAGAACTTTCATCCGATGTTAATTCCATGGCGCAATGAGGCCTTCAGTTCTTTTCTCCTCCGATGTGAGACAGGAATTCGTCGTATCCGTCCTTGAGCGTCTCCTCCGGCTCGTACTCCTCAAGCGGGTAGTGCTCCATCACGAAGTCTATATCCTTGTCTCCGCGTCCAGAGAGGTTTACAAGGATGTTCTTTCCCTTGCCCAGTTCCTTTGCAAGCTTTACGGCATATGCTACCGCATGCGAGCTTTCGAGTGCTGGGATGATGCCTTCCATCCTTGAAAGGGCATAGAACGCCTCGACAGCCTCCCTGTCGGTCGCGGTCTTGTAATCGACCCTCTTTATATCATGCAGGAAGCAGTGCTGCGGGCCGACTCCCGGATAGTCCAGGCCGGAAGCGATCGAGTACACAGGAAGCGGTTCTCCCTTGTCATTCTGGAGCACATAGCACTTGAAGCCGTGGATCATGCCCTTTGTTCCCTTCGAGATGCTTGCTGCATGCTTGCCTGTCTCAAGGCCTTTTCCAGCGGGCTCCACGCCGTAAATCTTTACATCCTTGTCATCGAGGAACGCAGAGAAAAGCCCCATCGCATTGCTGCCTCCGCCCACGCAGGCCACAAGAGCATCTGGAAGGCGTCCTGTGAGCTTCTGCATCTGCTCTTTCGCCTCCACTCCGATTATCGACTGGAAGTCGCGCACCATGCGCGGGAACGGATCGGGTCCGACCACGCTTCCGATGCAGTATATCTGATTGACGGGATCTTCAAGATAGGCCTTGAATGCTTCGTCGACGGCATCCTTGAGCGTCCTGGTTCCTGTTGTGACGCTCACGACCTTCGCTCCGAGCACCTTCATCCTCGCAACATTCGGAGCTTCCTTCTTCACATCCACCTCGCCCATGTATATGTCGCATTCAAGTCCGAGAAGGGCCGCTGCTGTCGCAAGGGCCACTCCATGCTGTCCCGCACCTGTTTCTGCGATGACCTTCTTTTTCCCCATCCTCTTTGCAAGCAGCACCTCTCCAAGGCAGTGGTTGATCTTGTGTGCTCCGGTATGGTTCAGATCTTCTCTCTTGAGATAGATCTCAGCCCCTCCAACCGCCTCGGAAAGCCTTTTTGCATGGTAGACCGGACTCGGGCGTCCCGTATAGGTCTCATTCAGCTCCTTGAGCTCCTTGATGAAGGAAGGATCATTTGCGATCTTGTCATAGGCTTCTCCCACTTCCTTCATGACCTTCTCAAGCACTTCAGGCACGAACGATCCGCCGTATTCCCCAAAGAATCCGTTCTTGTCGGGAAGGTTTTCCGTATTTATCGTTTTTGTAACGAGGTTCTGCATATCTATTTCTCCTTGTGTTTCCATTGATAGTAACACGATACTATTTAGAGTAACATGTGTCAATACGTTTTCCCAAAAAACATCAGGAAATTTTCAGCATTCCTCGAAACGCCTGTCGCTGATTCGAAATGAGTCCCTGCATTTCTGCTTCGCCCTCTTTCTTGTCTCCTCGTCCACTTTCCTAAAATAGGGCAGGGCTTTGTCGGCAGAGAGGATATAGAAATCGCAGAGCGCCCAGGCGACGGCCATGGAGATATAGTAATCGTCGTTTTTTACGGAGGTTATGAGAGCAAGCATCTCGTCAAGATCGTTAAAGCTCTTCTTGTTCTGCATCATCCAGACGATTGCAAGGCGGCGGACGAACACCCTTTCATCCTTGAAGAGCTTCTTGAAATATGAATATGCCTCGCCCAGCTCCGCCTTCTTGAATTTGAGCGCGGCTGAAAACGAATCGACTTCGTCCCAGCTCTTTAAAAGCGGAAGCTGGGATGAAACAAGATCGAGCTTCTCGCCAAGCGGGCATTTCTTCCTTGCGATGGCAAAGCCCCTCAGAAGCACATCCTCGTGATAGCGGATTGGGAAATCAAGCTCGTCAATCTCTTTTGACAGGGCCCTCAAAATTGGAAGCTTCACGCCAAGGATAGGATAATCTACATCCTTTACGATCTTGTTCGAAAAGGACGAATACTCTTTGCTGATATATGGAAGATAAAGCTGGTAGGTGTCGGTCATAAACAAAGTATATACTCTTTTTTTGTGAAATAATCTTATTATATAAAAATTTAATGATGTATAATTATCACTATGAAAAGGATCTATCAGTTGTTAGTCGCAGATGATGAGGTTGAAGCGAGGTCGTCTCTTTGTTGTTTTTTTCCTTGGGCTGACATTGGTTTTGAGGTAATTGGACAGGTTTGTAATGGTAGGGAAGTGATTGATTTTATTCATTCTAGATTAGTTGATGTCATTCTTTGTGATATTAAAATGCCTTTGATGGATGGAATTGCTGTTGCAAAATATGTTTATGAAAATAATTTAAAAATAAAAATGGTTTTTATTTCAGGATATCGAGATTTTTCGTATGTGAAAAATGCTCTAAGATATGGAGTAAGGGATTATATACTCAAACCTACAAAATATGATGAAATAGTTTGTGTTTTTGATCATATAAGAAAAGAATTAGATGCAGAGACTGTTTCTGCTGAAGACACAGATGTTTTTGATATCAGTGCGTATCCAGTAGGGTTACAAAAAGCTATAAAAAATATTTTATCTTCTGTTGCTTCTGCAACCCTTGAATATGGAGCTTCATTGATGAATATGAATCCTTCTTATTTCTCTCAATACTTCAAAAAACATACTGGAATGAATTTCTCTGATTTCCTCACTGCTGAGAAAATGAAAAAAGCTTCTATTTATTTGAAAGAAGGTATGAAAATTAGTGAAATTTCATCTTTGGTGGGCTATTCATCGCCTAAAGCTTTTTCCAGAGCTTTTTCAGCATATTATGGATGTTCTCCTAATTCATGGAGACACGGAGAATGAATAACGAAAAGGTTATAAAAAAACATTTTTTTATTCACAATCTTTTGGCTTTTGTCATCCCTTTGATTATTCCTCTTGTCATCATGGGAGTAGGATTGATTGTAATTATTGACAACGTTACAACCAAACAAGTAGAGGAAAGTTTGAAAACAGATGCAGAATTGTTAAAGATGAATATGGATTCTCCATTTCTTGATATAGATGGGTTTTTAATGAATTTTCATTCAAATCCTTCAATCGTAAATTTTATTAATACAATTCTTGAGAATCAGTCATATTCCTTGGATGAAATTAGAACTTTCAATATGATGCAGTCGACTATAAATTCATTTATTAATTCACGAGGATATTTTCATTCTATTTATATGTGGGGTGATAATTCTTATGGGAAATTTATCTCTTCTTTGAATGGGATCGTCTATTCTGATGATTATTGGGATTCTGATTGGCTTGAATATGTTGGTAAAATGGAAAAATGGGATAGTTATTATGAGATTAGGAAAATCAAACAAGCTTTTTCTGATCCAGGAGGAATAAAAGTAATCAGTATATTTAGACGTAACGAAAACCCAGGAGGAATAGTGTTTAATGTCAATTATAGTTATTTCTATGAGTTGATTAGCTCTCTTTTTCCTAAGTCAGAAGGTTATTTTATTCTTATTACAGATGAAACAGGTAGTATTATTTACCCAGAAGTAGAGAAGTTGAAGACAATAGATTTGCAAAATCTATCTGATGATGTATCTCGTATCGAAATAGCTAATAATAAGTATTTTGTTATTAATAAAAATTCAGATTTTAATGGATGGCGATATTTTCTTTTTCTATCAGAGTCCTATTCCATGGTAATACCTAGAATTGTAAGAATTGTGATTACGATTATTATGGTTGTTGCTATTTTTGTTGTTATTTGTATCACAATGCATATTACAAAGAAGAATAACAAATTACTTAATGATATTGTTGATATATTAAATAATGGTGATGAGGCAACCGACTGGACAATTAAAGAAAATTCTTATGAAGCTATCATAAGAAATGTGTTGCAGGTTTTTTTAGAGAAGAAATATTTGCAGGACCATATGTCAAGTATGGAATTCCGTGCTCTTCAGTATCAGATTAATCCTCACTTTCTTTATAATACATTGAATGCGATATATTGGGAATCAATAAGACTTGGTCGCGGTAAGAATAAGGCTAGTAATATGATAGAAAGTCTTTCTAGCATTTTGGAGTATTCTTTGGCAAATCCTCTTGATACGGTCCCTTTGAAGGATGAAATAAATTATGCAAAAAATTATTTATTGATTCAGACCTATAGATTTCCTGGTAAGTTTAATGTGTTATGGGATATTGATGAATCAACTCTTGAGCAAAAGACATTAAAATTAATTTTGCAGCCTCTCTTGGAGAATTGTATTTCCCATGGATTCAAGGAAATTGCAGGAAAAGGCATGATTTGGATTACTTTTATTAGAAAAGAGAGTGTTGTTGAAATAATTGTTGAGGACAATGGATGTGGAATGGACAATGAGGTAAGAGAGAAAATAATTAATGAGATGGATTTTTCTGATAGTAGCACTCATATAGGTTTGGTGAATACATATAAAAGACTAAAACTATTTTATGGAGGTAATTTGGTTTTCAATATTCAAAGCACAAAGGGGTGTGGTACAAAAATAATTATTTCCATCCCTTTCATCTAAAATAATGCAACCAATCTGCAATTTTGTTTCTCATCAGAAAAAAAAAGCACTAATTCTAATGATTTGTGGTGATGGAATTATCTTATAACAGTTTTATTCTTTCGATGACTAGATAAAGTCGAAAAGGAGGAAAGAATGAAAAAGTGTTTTTTTATTGTTATGATTTTGCTTTTGTTGATGCCTTTTATTTTGTTTGCCCAGGGAGGAGGAGAAAAAGCATCAGAAAAAAACAATGAAATTACGTTGCGTTTCATGTGGTGGGGAGGAGATAGCAGGCATGAAGCGACTTTAAAAGCAATAGAGTTATATGAAAAAAGAAATCCCGGAGTGAAAATAATTGCTGAATATGGCGGTATAGAAGGATATCAGCAAAAATTATTTACTCAGCTTGCTGGAGGTAATGCACCTGATATTATTCAAGTTGATGCATGGTGGACAGATGCACAGAATAAATTTCATTGTTTTGCGGATTTAAGTAATTTTGCTAATTTGGATATTTCTGGGTTCGATCGTCAATTTATTATTGATTATGGTACTATTGATGGAATTATATATGCATTGCCAACAGGTATCAATTCCCCCATGATGATAATCAATAGAGACGTGCTTGAGGATGCGGGAATTGAGTGGCGTGATCAGTGGACATGGGAGGATATTCTTGTTGAAGGGCCAAAAGTACATCAGCAGAATCCCAATCGTTATTTTTTGAATGTTGATCAGTATACTGCAACTTATTATATACAAAGAGCTTATTTGAGTCAGCTGTCAGGTAATCCTACTACTTTGGATGATGTATATAAATTGGGTTTTTCAAAAGAAGAATTAGTACAGGTTTATTCATATATAATGCAGTGTTATGAACTTGGTATAATGCAACCACCGGAAGATAGCCTTACATATAAGGAAAAGAGTGAGCAGAATCCTCTTTGGATAAACGGAAATGCTGCTGTATCATTAAACTGGACTAGTAAATATGCTGATTTGAAAGGTAATCTGAAAAATCTTGATGTTGCGGTTCTGCCGATTATGGAAAGTGGAGCTAAGAATACAGGAATGTTTAATAGGCCTTCTCAATTGATTTGTATCAATGACTCTTCAAAGTATAAAGAAGCTTGTGCGAGTTTTTTGGATTTCTTTTATAATGATCCAGAAGCACAACAGATATTAAAAGATGTGAGATCTGTTCCTGCTGTTGAATCTGCAAGAAATCTTTGTAATGAGCAAAATCTAATGGATCCAATGATTGTAAAGGCAACGGATAATGCATTGAAGAATCCTGGTGTAGTGGATAGTGTTCTTTCTCAAGATGTTGTGTGCTTGGATTTGCTTTATAATGAATATGAGAATCTAGTCTTTGGTAAGGAGACTCCAGAACAGGCAGCAGATACTTTAATGAATGGTTGGAAGTCAAGACTGGCCGAATTAGAGAAAAATAAGTAATGAAGAATAAAATATTGCCGGGATTTTCTCGGCAATAAAATCCTTTATTTTTGGGGCTATCATGAAAATAAAATCAATTTTTTCAAACCGACAGAATATCGGGTTACTCTATGTTTTGCCTTGGATTGCTGGTTTTTTAATACTTCAATTATATCCATTTCTTGCATCTTTTTTTTATTCGTTCACAAATTATAATTTGGGTGGACGACCTGATTATGTCGGATTAAAAAATTATGTGGATATTTTTACAAATGATTCTGAATTTTGGAATTCTCTCAAAGTCACAATATTGTTCGTTGTAATTTCTGTTCCATGTAAATTAATTTTTGCCTTGTTGATTGCTGTGTTACTTAATCAAAAGCTGAAATGGGTTGGATTGTTCCGTACTATATATTATATTCCATCAATTTTTGGTAGCAGTGTGGCGATTTCCATTGTTTGGCGTATGTTATTTCTCTCTGATGGTATAATTAACGGTTTTTTTGAGAAAATAGGTATTCCTTCCATTCCTTGGTTGGGAAAACCTGGAACTGCACTTTTATCTATATGTTTATTGTCTATTTGGCAATTTGGTTCTTCAATGGTTATTTTTCTTGCAGGGCTTAAACAAATACCATCGGAATTGTATGATGCCGCAAAAGTTGATGGTGCCGGAGCTATTAAGGTTTTTTTGCTCATAACGGTTCCAATGTTAACTCCAATGGTTTTTTTCAATATTGTTATGCAGATGATTAACGCATTTCAAGAATTTACATCAGCTTTTGTTATTACTAATGGGGGACCTTTGCAAGGTACATATTTATATGGAATGAAATTATATAATGAAGCTTTTCGATATTTTAAAATCGGGTATGCAAGTGCTTTGTCTTGGATCTTGTTTATAGTGATTATGTTTTTTACTGTTCTTTTATTTAAATCATCTCAAAAATGGGTTTTTTATGAGGATGAAGGTAATTAATATGAAAAGAATACATTTATCAAAAAAACAGAATATTATATTACGATATATATTTTTAATATTTGTTGGATTTATAATGATTTATCCTATACTTTGGCTAGCTGCAGGAGCTTTCAAGACTAACAGTGAGTTGTTTGGGTCTATTAAGCTTTTACCCAATGAAGTCACTTTTGATGCCTTTAGAAATGGTTGGAAAGGAAATGGACAAATAACATATACGACGTTTTATATTAATACTTTATTATTGGTTATACCTACAGTATTATTTACATTATTTTCTAGTGTTCTCGTTGCTTATGGATTTGCTCGATTTGATTTTTATGGTAAGAAAGTGCTTTTTTCAATTGTCATTGCAACTTTGTTGTTGCCGAATTCTGTAATTATTATACCAAGGTATCTGTTATTTAACAAATTTCATTGGTTGGATTCATATATTCCATTTTATGCACAAGCCATTTTAGCAGCTTATCCTTTTTTTGTTTTCATGATGGTTCAATTTATGAGAGCTTTACCAAAAGAACTTGATGAAGCTGCATATCTTGATGGTTGTTCAACTTTTACAACGTTTAGTAAAATTTTGCTCCCATTATGCAAAGCTTCTTTGTTTTCTGCTGCGATTTTTCAGTTTGTATGGACTTGGAATGATTTCCAGAATGTTCTTATTTATATCAATAGTGTTGTAAAATATCCAATTTCTTTAGCACTTAAGATGTCTCTTGATCTATCTGGCGCTATAGAGTGGAACAAGGTTCTGGCGATGTCGTTGTTATCAATTATTCCTAGCACATTGTTATTCTTTTTCGCCCAAGACTATTTTGTAGATGGAATTGCAACTTCAGGTTTGAAAGGATGAGATTGGTATGGATTTAGGTGTTTGTGCAAAAATTAAAGATGCCGCTTTTATTAAAAACAAAGGATTTGATTATATTGAAATGCCTTGTAATTGGTTTACATTGTTGAAGCCAGATGATTTTGATAATGTTAGAAAGCATCTTGTAAATATAGGTATTGCTTGTAAAGCATGTAATTTCTTTTTTCCAAATGACTTGAAAATAACAGGGCCAGATCTTGATATTTCTGCTATTGAGCAATATTGTATCAAGGCAGTTTCTCGCATAAAAAAACTAGGAGTAGAGACTGTTACGGTCGGGAGTGGACCATCAAGATATTGTCCTAAAGGGTTCCCAAAAGAGCAGGCTATAGAACAATTCAAAGAATGGCTTATTTTTATCAGTGATCTGTTGTGGAATACAAATATAATGGTTTGCATAGAACCAATTCGTAAACAATCTACAAATATTCTCAATACATTGATTGAGTGCATATCTTTGGCTAATAAAATAGATCGTTCGAACATAAGGGTGATGACAGACTTTCAGCAAATGAGATCCCAAGGAGATTTGGTGAATTCTATTGTTACAGCAGGTTCTATGGTTAAGCATGTACATATAAGCAATAGCAATAATCTTCGATGCCCACAGAATGAAGAGGAAGATACATACAGGCCGTTTTTTTCATGTTTAAAAGAGATTTCATATGATGGGCGAATTTCAATAGAGACAACATTTTATGATTCGACATTAAATAGATGTTTTATTGATTCTTTGCTCAAAGAATTTAATTTTTAGGAGGTTTATATGGACTTGTTCGAGAAGAAGATTTATGGCTCTCTTGTTGGAGGAATCATAGGTGATGCAATGGGTGCTCCTTGTGAAGATATGAGCTATCAGAGTATAGAAAGAGAATTTGGATGGGTGGATGATTTCGATGGAGCCGGCACTGATGATTCTGCAATAAAGCAAATATTATGTGATGCTATTATTAAACATGATGGTTTTATAACAGCGGATGAATGGGCAGAAGCTTTTCTTCAACATAGGGAATATTATCCACTTTTTTTTATTCCTGTAAAAAATATGTTTCATAAGGTTGAGTCAAAACTAACATTACCTGTTTATGCAGGCCTTGGAAATATGCAGTCTTCTTCAAGCGCCATGAGTATCGCTCCTCTTGGATTGATAAATGCATGTAACCCTTACTTGGCTAGTTTGCAAATATATGATGTTGCTGGATTAATGCATGCAGGAGATACAACATTTTGTCGAGATGGAGCATGTATAATTGGTACAGCTGTTGCTTTGGCTATGGATAGTAGGTTGTCTGTTGAAGAAATTGTTGAATTATCACTAAAATTTCTTCATCCAATTTCTTCAATGGAAATCAAAAATGTAATAGATGGAGCAATGGACCTTCTGAAAAAAAGTGAGATGTCCTATGAAACTTTCAGAGAATCATATTATTCAAGTTATTTAAGAGATATTGTTAGTGATTCACGAGAAACAATTCCTTGTGCATTGGCTATTTTTCTGTTATCGGAAGGTGATCCCGAGAAAGCCATTACGTATGCAGCAAATTTTGGTCGAGATGCTGATACAATTGGTGCAATGGTGGGAAGTATAGTTGGCGCATATGCCGGAATAGATGCTTTCCCTTTGTCTTGGGTTAGAAAAATTGAATCAAATTATGGTTATGACCAAGAGGTAAGTAAAGAAAGTTATAAGGCTTCTGTGAAAGTTGTTGACCAGAAACTTTTAGCTATTAAATTGGCGGATATAGCAAGAAAGAGATGGAAAATATTTTCAGATTGTATGGAAGGTATAAAACTTTTGGAGAAATAAAATGAGTTATCAACGGGAATTTAATAGAAAAATAAAAGTTGGAATTATAGGATTAGGAAGTCATTGTTATAGGAATATACTTCCTCTTATGAATTACTTGCCAGTTGATATTGTTGCAGTATGTGACATTAATTTTACTATTGCCAATCTAACTGCTAAACAATATGGGTGTCACTCATATTGTGACACTAAAGAAATGTATATCAACGAGGTGTTGGATGCCGTATTCATTTCGGTTGGCCCTTCATTACATCCGAGGCTTGTTTGTGAGGCTTTGGATGCAAAAGTAGATGTATGGGTGGAAAAACCAATTGCAGTCAGAGCTTCAGAGGTTCTGATGATGATGGAGCACTCTAAAGAAAATATTGTTGTTGTTGGTCTGAAAAAGGCTTTTATGCCGTCTTGTGATAAAATTGTAGAGATATGTAAAAATCCAAATTTTGGGCATTTGAAAACAATAACAGCAATGTATCCCATGACGATTGAGAAGAATGGAAGAGAAATTTTGGAAAACAAAGAAACTCCAAATTGGTTGAGGAATGGTGTTCATCCATTATCTTTGATGTTGCGTGTTGGAGGACATGTTGATTATGTGCAGACTGTATGTGATAGGGATGGATATGGTGTTGTTATTTTAGGTTTTTCTTCTGGATGTATTGGAACGCTTTCTTTATGCTCAGGTCCTAAACCAGATTTTGAATACTATAGTTTTACAGGTGAAGGATGGCGAGCTGTAATTGATAATGCTATTGTAAGATTGGATTGTGGAATACCTTTTGACTATAACAATACAACAAATTATATATCAGAAGGATTTAATTATGGGGTACATGAGTGGTCTCCTCGAAACTGTGTTGCAACTTTGGATAATAAGGCTCTTTTCATACAAGGATTTTATTCTGAAGCCATGTATTTTTGTAATTGTGTATTAAATAAAATTAAACCTAAAAATGGATCACTAGAATTTGCTTATGAAATAATGCAAGTTTATGAAGCCGCACTTTTATCAGACGGAAAAAAGATTTTTTTGGAAGGAGGTAATTTATGAGAATTGCAATTGCAAATGATCATGGTGGATATGAGTTGAAACAGAAAATTATCCCTTATTTAAGAGAGCATGAGAATGTAGAGATAATAGATTATGGGTGCTATTCTAACGATATCGTCAGATATCCTATTTATGCAGAGAAAGTTTGTAATGCAATATTATCTAATAAGGTCGATCGAGGTATTCTAATTTGTTCAACAGGTATTGGTATGTCTATTGTTGCCAATAAGTATAAAGGTATACGTGCAGCTTTGTGCGATACGCCATATCAAGGAATGATGACAAGTAAACATAATAATTCCAATGTTTTGTGTTTGGGTGGACGTTGTATTGGTGATTTTATGGCGTTCGAAATAATACATAATTGGTTAAATTATCAATATGAAGGAGGCCGTCATGATATATCTCTTAATATATTGAAAAATTTGGAAATACATAATTTTAATTAATATTTTTATTGACTTGCTAAACTGAGTGTTGTATGGACATGTAAATAAAATTGTGGATATAAAAAAGCTTTTATGCTAGGAAGAAGTAAGACATAGGAATTTTGTATATTGCAAGAAGCCGTTAGTACAACCGTGATAAAAAGGGATGAGTTTATCCCAAAGCTTGTAGGTGAAATCGATGTCAAGAGCATGAAAGGTATCGAGGGTATGTTCAAGGCTAGATGTTCTTGCCGGATGCCGCGAGATGCTTGAAGGAGAACTTTACTACTATCTCGGCGGAGAGATGGGAGAGTGGTTGAAACGGAATTAACAGACGTAACAGCCATTCTGGTAAGAGTGTCCTTGCGTTGTGTGAAGACATGGAGTTCCATGTTTCCTGTGACCACATCAGCATGTTAATACCACAGATCGCAAAAAAACTACAGATAGATGGCTCAGTTATAGAGGACAGACTATCATTATGTCAAGGTCATGATCCACGCATTGAGGCATTGACGGAAATGATTCGAAGTGCAATGATAGTGTACTTTCGGATATAAAGGCATGGCAAGTTGAGGAAAGTTTCAAACACATGGGCCGTGTTCCTGATTTGCCGACTCACTCATCAAGGTCCTCTTCCGTAACCGTTAAGTGGTACGGAAAGGCTCTTACTGTAGTAAGATATTTTTCCCGCTGATGATCTCGTTCTCAGGATTACAGATAAAGATTTTGTCTGAGTCCAAAATACTTAATCACATGATTAGAAAAGCACTGTCAGCCACATTCGTTGACAGCGCTTTTGTGTTTACATCTAAATTTCTGATCGCAGATGAAAAGCTATAATCTGCTAACTCTGCTACTGATTGTTTCTATCCTTTCGATTAGCAGAGAGGGAATGTCCACAAAACGAATTACACTCCCGTTTGAAAATTTACTTTCTACAAATTTACAGCGATTCTAGTGATTTTGCTTAAATCGGTAATCGTATATGATTCTCCTGCTGTGATTCCATTGTGCGGAAGATCTTTTTCGAATTTCATCGTGTAATTGTCATTACGATCAGAACTCAGCAGATTTATCTCATTGTATTCTATTTCCACATCTCCCTGGTTGTCGGGCAATTCCACTTTTATTGTCCCTGGTCCGACTGTCTCAAGTTTAGTATCTCCTAAATAACTACCAGCTTCGGCTTTAATTGAAAGCCCGCCTTCAGTTGTTGTTGAAATATATACTGGGACTAAGTTTTGGCTGATGGCCAGGTCGTCTTTATACCTTGTAATTGAGAATGACCCGGCAGATGGAGTCGTCCACAGTCCTGTTGAACATGTGATGGTTACATTATCTGTCGTATATGTTTTATTAGTATCTCCTTGCCACCAGTCTCCGCCAATCGATTTTGAGGCATTTGCTTCGGAAAGATATCTATTAAGGATGAGATTAACTCCATTAATGATTTCATCCTTGTCCGTGAATGCCTGATGATAGAAACTGAATGGAATATCAATAGTCTTGCCTGAAATGGATTTCACGGTGATTGTCACATCCCCATATCCTTTTACAGTAAGATTTCCATCCTGGTCGACAGTGGCGATTTCAGGGTTGGCGGAAGAGAACGACAAGGCTTTGAGCGTTGCGTTTGCCGGAGTTACTTCAGCATCGATTTTCAGCGTATCTCCGATTGTTACAGGAAGCCTGGTATTATTACTCTGCCATGATGAGGTTATTCCTTCCTCAAGCACACTTACGACATAGAATGTCGTAGTGGCGGAAATGGATG
>CASGDQ010000016.1 GCA_949300325.1 uncultured Spirochaetales bacterium | reverse complement strand
AGATCCAGCCCTATTATTGAGGGCCACGTCTGATGAGTGTATGCCATATACACCTCCGCAAGTGGTTTGACGATGTCCAGGAGGCGTCATTACAGAGATCTGGCAGTATGTGTTCTCATTTTTATTATAGAGGTCGGCCCGGCATGCAGGCATGCACGGGTAGCCTCACAAGATACTTCGATGACCAGCGACTTGTGTAATTTTTATACAGAAGTGACCCCATCAAATGATGTGTCCTTCACAAAGGGCCTCGCATAGTCACCGGCTCCTGACTCCGTCAAGTCAAGATTACCACCGATACTGCATCTTTGTAATTCATACTTTCCTGACTTACGGGCTCAGTGTATTTTCATTGACAAAAAATATGGCGCTCCAAAGAGCGCCGCAAAATAAACAGTAATCAGAAAGAGGACAAAAGGCCGATATGCTCGCTGTTCTTTTTAATCTTTTCCAGGAACTCTGCCTTCTTGGATTTTTCTTTTTCTACCGCCTCAGCCTTCGCATTCTTCAAAAATGCCTCGTTAGAGAGCTTAGCTTCAACTCCTGCAAGGCTCTTTTCGGCCTTTGCAATCTCAGCTTTCAGCCTCGCTATCTCGGCATCGACATCAATTGCATCCCTTACGAATACAAAGCATTCGTAACCAAGGCCGTTGGCAGGGAACGCACCATCAACCGGCTCCTTGGCATCCTTGTCGATGATGAAGCTGGAAGCGCCGACAAGAGATGATACGAACACGATCTCATCAGAAATGAGATCTGTGGCAATGAAATCCTTCGAGGGACGGAACACCACCTTGAGCTTCTTTTCCGGCGCTATCTGCAGATTGCTTCTGACGCTTCTTATTGTCCTGACAACATCCTGAAGAGATGATACAAGGCCATGAGCCTGATCATAGCAGCGTTTCTCATCATAAACAGGATAAGATGCGACAATAACATCACCGGTATGGTTGGGAAGCTTCTGATAGATTTCCTCGGTTATGAAAGAGAGGAACGGATGCATCAGGCGCATGGAGGATTCGAGCACGTCCATCAGGATGGAGATAGCCCTGTCCTTCTGCTCATCGCTCCCGTGAAGAAGCTTCTGCTTGCTCTCTTCGATGTACCAGTCGCAGAAATCGTTCCAGAAGAATGAATAGATGCTCTGGGCCGCATCGTTGAACCTGTAGCCCTCCATCGCCTTCTGTATCGCAAGGCATGTGCTGTTGAGCTGGCCATAGATCCATTTATCCATGACGGAATAATCCTTTTCATCCACCTTGACCAGATTGCGCCCTTCAAGATTCATCAACAAAAATCTTGTCGCATTCCAGATCTTGTTGGCAAAGCGGCTTCCCATCTTAAAGGAATTCATGTCAATAAGTACATCCTGTCCCTGGGCCGCCATATAGCAGAGGGTGAATTTCATCGCATCCGCACCGAACTGGTCTATGACTTCCAGAGGATCGATGCCGTTTCCAAGGCTCTTGCTCATCTTCCGCCCCTGGATGTCCCTGACAAGGCCGGTTATGACTATGTCGCGGAACGGAGCCTTGCCTAAAAACTCCTCGCTGCTCATGATCATGCGGCTAATCCAGAAGAATATGATGTCATAAGCAGAAACAAGCGTGCTTGTCGGGAAGAATTTCTCGAGATCCGCAGTCTCTTCAGGCCAGCCAAGGGTACTGAACGGCCAAAGCCAGGAAGAGAACCAGGTATCAAGGACATCGCTGTCCTGCTCGAGATTGCTCTTATGGCATTTCGGACAGCATGTCGGATCCTCTCTGCTTACAATCACTTCTCCGCAATCCTTGCAATACCAGACAGGAATGCGGTGGCCCCACCACAGCTGGCGGGATATGCACCAGTCGCGGATCGTCTCCATCCAATGGGAATATGTGTTTTCCCATCTTCGCGGATAAAAAACGATATCGCTTTTCTTAAGCGCGTCCAAAGCCTTATCTGCAAGGCTCTTCATCCTTACGAACCACTGGTCGGAAAGATACGGCTCGATGACCGTATGGCAGCGGTAGCAATGTCCGACATCATGGGCATGGTCTTCGATCTTGACAATGTATCCTCCATCCTCAAGATCCTTGACAACAAGCTCCCTAGCCTCCACAGCCTGGATGTTTCTATATTTCTGAGGGCAATTGTCATTCAGAGTGCCATCTGGATTCAGGATGTTGACAGCCTCAAGGCTGTTCCTTCTTCCGCACTCCCAGTCGTTCGGATCATGAGCAGGAGTGATCTTCACCATTCCTGTTCCGAATTCCCTGTCGACGAAACTGTCTGCGATTATAGGTATCTTCTTATCAGTCAGAGGAAGGCAAAGAAGTTTTCCGACAATAGCCTTGTACCTCTCATCCTCCGGATGCACTGCAACCGCCACATCCCCGAACATCGTCTCAGGTCTGGTTGTGGCCACAGTGATATACCCCGATCCGTCCGCATACGGGTATCTCACATGATAGAGCTTGCCAGGCATGTTCTCATATTCCACCTCGTCATCGGACAAGGCTGTGCCGCATTTCGGACAATAGTTCACAAGGTATTTGCCTTTATATATGAGGCCTCTTTCATAAAGGGTTACAAAGGCTTCCCTTACAGCACGGCTGAGCCCCTCGTCCATTGTAAAGCGCTCATGTTCCCAATCGCAGGAGCAGCCCATCTTCTCAAGCTGGCTCTTTATGATATCGTGATGCTTTTCCTTCACAAGCCAGGTGCGCTCAAGGAATTTCTCCCTTCCAAGATCCTGTCTTCTGAGCCCTTCCTTCTTAAGCTGGCGCTCAACGACATTCTGAGTGGCGATTCCGGCATGGTCCGTACCCGGCACCCAAAGCGTCGGACGCCCGGTCATTCTGTAATAACGGACGATTATATCCTGCAGGCTGTTGTTCAGGGCATGGCCCATATGAAGGATGCCCGTTACATTCGGCGGTGGCATTACAACGGAAAAATGTTCTCCCGTCGCATTCTTTTTCGGGCCGAACTCGCCCTTCTCCTTCCACCCCTGGTAAATACGGTCTTCAAAATCCTTAGGGTTATAGGATTTCGCCAATTCAACAGCTTTCATCTCGCCTCCAAACAAATTTAGAACAATATTAGCAAAGTATGGAAAAAATGAACATACGCCCTAACCGATAAGGGTGAACCTGTCCTCGTTCTCATCGGAAGAATCGACCACTATCGAATCCGATCCGAGTGCAGGAAGGACAAAGAGCATCCTGACCATTTCTGTGGTCATGGAAAAAAGCCTTCCGAGCTCCTCGATCGTATACGGCACACCCTTTTCCATCCTGGTAGCTAGATAGGCTGAGGCATATTCGCTCTGAAGCCTGAAATGGTCAAGCTGGTCACAGCCATGGTATAGGGCGTCCAACAAGCAGGAGATGATGAAAAAGGCAGCTTCGTACAGGTTTCCCTCTTCGACAATCCTGTTATGGTCCTCACGCCTTATGAGCATCGACTGCTCGATATTCAATCCGGCAAAACGCCCGTCCAGCTTGATGAGGCCATGATACAAATCGAGCCTTGCAAGCATATCTTTGAAACAGAAATCGAAATCGGGATTCTTCATGATCTCCAGGTATTTATGAGCTATGCGGAGATAATCCTTGATCACGCTGTTCTTATAAAGGGATTTCGTTTTCCTTGAAAGATCGGAATAGGCCTTTCCCATAGCCTTGATCCTTTCTTTATCAAGCGGGCAATCCTCTGTAAGGAAATCCTTGAAGAACGTGGGGCGCGATCCGTTGAAAACATCATAATCCAACATCCTGTAGCGCACTGTCAAGGAAAATTCCAATGGAGCAAAAGAGCCTGTGGAATCCTCATGCATTATGGAAGCGATTCCGCTGTCATATCCCCTCTTCTGAAAAAGCCTTATGCTGCAATTCGCCTTTCTTGATGAATTGATCATCATCAAGGCCTCGTTATTGAAATAGGTTCCGACCTTTGCCTCCAAAAGGCTTTGGACCCTCATAAGCAGATTCTCGGACTTTCTTTCGAATTCATTCGTACTCATACTTCAGCAGGATACTAAAAAGAGGTCAAATCGGCAACAAGTTGAGGCACCGGGACAAAAATAAACGCCCTCTCGGGCGTATTTCTTACTGCATCTCCTCATCAAGGGGGGTTATGCCCTTTACTGAAAGATCCACCTTGTATCCTTTCTGATCAAGATACTGGAGTATCTCCTCAAGAGTGTAATTGTCGAGGCTGTCCTTCTTCTGGGAAACGAACTGGACGTTCTGAGCATCCGCCCTGACTGCAAAAGACGGGAGTATTTCCTCAGTCTGGCTCTGATTGGATCCGAAGAAAACGAAGCTTCCGACGAAAATGAAGATCACGGCCGCGGCCGCGGTGATCAGGCTCGGCAGCCCCATCTCGATCTTGCGCCTGAAAAAGTTTTTGCGTTTTTGAGAAAAACACTTCTGCTCCAAAAGGCTGAACACCTTATCCTTGTTCTCAACAAGACTGGCGGCAGGAAAAGCGGCATCCTTGATCCTTAAAGACAGAATCTTCAGTTGTTCCAGCCTCTCCTTGCAGGCCTGGCAATAGCCAAGATGCTCCTCGACCTGCGAGCGGAACGGCTCCGCAAGCTCGTTATCGAGGTATGCGGAAAGCATCTGATCGTCAATACACATCTCCTTCCTCCTTGACCAGGACTTCCTCAAGCTTTTTCCTTGCTCTGTGGACACGGACCTTCACATTGGTCTCGCTGATTCCAAGAACGCGCCCAATAGCCTTGTAATCAAGGCCGGAAAACTCCTTGAGCTGGATCACCACCCTGAGGTTTTCGGGCAACATCTCTATCGCCCGGCGAACCTCGTTCCGGCTTTCCTCGCGCATGACCTCTTTAGCCCCATCGAGACCATTGGAGGTGGAATCAGGCACCTTCTTGACCTTCTCCACCATCTGCAGTTCCCTCTTATTGCGCCTTACATGATTGAGCGCAAGATTCTTGGCCACCCGCAAAAGCCAGTATTTGGCATCCTCTTCACTTGGGAAACTCATATTCTTGACATAGAACCGTTCAAAGGTCTCCTGAGTGAGATCTTCAGCGACATCCAGGCTGTATACGATATGCATCACAACCTGCATTATCAGCTGATAGTTCTGATCGTATATGAGTTTGAAATCCTCGCGATCGGTACTCTTTATATTCATTTTCTCTAACAACCAGCCTTGAAAAAAGGTTACAGGATTTTTGCAACAACAGGTCCCTGAGGCGTATCTTTAACGCTCCACCCCATCGATGCAAGACGGTCACGGATCTCATCAGACCTCTTGAAATCCTTATTCTTCTTCGCTTCAGCCCTCTCGTTTACCAGATCAAGGACATTCTGCGGGATGCTTTCCTCCTTTTTCACCTCAACCTTGTCAAGATTCAAGCCGAGGATCGAATCCATATCGAGAAGCAACGCAAGCTTCTGGTCATCTGGAACCTCTTCATCCTTCAGCATGGACCATAGCACAGCAAGCGCCTGAGGAGCATGGAGATCGTTCGACATGGCATCAAAGAATTCCTGCCTGTACCCACAGGCCTTTTCAGAAAAAGAGCTTGCAGGAGAAGCTTCCTTCTTCAATGATGCAACCTTGTCATTCAGGCTCTGCCTTGCGCTTTTTGCATGATCGAGCGCCTCATAGCTGAACTTCAGCTGGCTCCTGTAGTGCCCGGTCAGACAGAAATACCTGTAATCCAGAGGATCATAGCCATGATCGACGAGCACAGAAAGGGTCAAAAACTCTCCTGAGGATTTGCTCATCTTGCCCTTGTCGTTAATCAGAAACTCTCCGTGGCACCAATAATTCACCCATGGCTTTTCCCCTGTAGCCGCCTCGCTTTGCGCAATCTCGTTGGTATGGTGGACAGGTATGGCGTCTATGCCGCCGCAATGGATGTCGAAATGCCTGCCGAGATACTTCATGCTCATGGCCGAGCATTCGATATGCCATCCAGGATAGCCTACACCCCAAGGAGAAGGCCATACCATCACCTGGTCCTTGAACTTGCCGTTTGTGAACCAGAGGACGAAATCCTTAGGATTCCTCTTGTTGTCATCCACGCTGATTCTTGCCCCGGCTTTAAGCTCGTCAAGATTCAGCTTTGCGAGCTTTCCATAATCATCGATGGTATCGATCGAAAAATAGACGTTGCCGCCGGATATGTATGTATGCCCTCCATCCTCAAGAGACTTGACAAGATCTATCATCTCCTTGATATGGTCGGTGGCCTTGCAGATCACAGTCGGCCTCTTTATATTCAGGCTCGCAGTATCCTTCATGAACGCCTCGGTATAGAAAGCCGCTATGTCCCAAACGCTTTTTCCGGTCTCTCGGCTCCGCTTCTCAAGCTTATCTTCCCCGTCATCGCCATCCCCTGTCAGGTGGCCGACATCGGTGATGTTCATGACATGCTTCACCTTATATCCGTTCTTCTCGAGCGTACGCCTGAGAATGTCTTCAAACACGTAGGTACGGAGATTGCCTATATGGGCGAAGTTGTAAACCGTAGGTCCGCAACAGTACATGCCGACCTTGTGATCCTCGATAGGCTTGAAATCCTCGACCTTACGGCTCATCGTGTTATACAGCTTCATAAATAATCCTCCACTATATTAAATTAGCACTTTGCCTTATCATAAGTCTATCTATGGACGTCAATTTAAGGTTTCAGAAGGAAAAAATCAAGTTCACGCACGACAAGGACCTTTCGGGGCTTACCTTTTTCCGCACCATGGGGCGGGCGGAATACTTTTATGAGCCGAAGGAACCGGAGGATCTGATAGAAGCGCTGGAGTACGCATACAAAAAAGGCATGCCCGTAAGCGTGATAGGAAGCGGAACCCATGTGATAATAAGCGACGAGGGGATCAAGGGGCTTTTAATCAGCACGAAACGGATAAAAGGCATGACGATCAAGGGCAATCTGGTCACAGCCTATTGCGGCGAAAGCCTGAATGACGTGATAAACGTCGGCATAGAGCACAATCTCATGGGCCTGGAGGAGCTTGGAGGAATTCCCGGAACGATCGCTGCAGCGCTGAAGGTGAATGCCACCAGCCAGGGAAAGAGCATATCAGACTACCACTTTTATTCCGACTACCTCACGCTTGACGGCAAACTCCACAGACGCCCCGACTACAAGGACTTTTTCGGCAACCAGATGAGCGAGATCGAGGATGATGAGATAGTTTTGTCCGTGACTTTAAAGCTTGAGCCTTCAAAAAGGACAGCAGAAGCCAGGATGAGAAAGGAAAGGTTCGTAGAGCTGATGTTCATCCCTCCTATAAACAACTTCGTCGGCCAGGTCTTCAAGGATCCGGAAGGCATGAAGGCAAGCCAGATAATCAAGGACCTCAACCTGGACAGGGACCTTGGGCTGAAAGTGGAATTTCCACCATTCCAAAGCAACTCGATCTTCGGCTATCAGGATGCCCGGGCAAAGGATGTATATCGCCTGATAAGATATGTCCAAAAGGAAGCGGAAGACAAGCTTGGCGTGGAGCTCAAGCTGAGTGTAAGCCTCTTAGGCGAATTCAAATGAGAATGTGAAATCCAGCCCGTTTTCATCAAGGCGGACAGTCACCCTGTTATTAAAGACATATTCTACAAACACGCCATCTGCTCCGCATCCCAGGCTGAAATCGTCCATGCTCACATCGACATAAGGAATCATGCCGGAGCCCAGCCCCACCTCGATATTCTCAATGGCTATTGAAAAGAGATGGGAAACTCTTTTTTCCGCATCCGGGGCAAAATCGATTCGGCTTTCATGCAGAAATGATATCCATCCAAAATCGATGCGCACCTCCTGATTGCTCTCATATGCGCGGAATTTCTGACTGAAATACGGCTTTTTGCCATAGAGGATGAAAAAGGAGCAGTAAAAAGGCTCCTTTTCAATTTCGAGGCGGAGGGCAAAATCATTATCCGGCCTTCTGCTGAATGTGTTGCCCCAGTAAAAGCCGGCTTCCAGAAAGCCAAACGAGATATCAGACCGGAAAAAGAGATCCAAGCCCAGAACGGGAGAAAAGCTTATTATCAGATCCGCATCGAAATAAGGAAGGAATTTCCCGCGTATGCCGAGCGATACCACATCATCAAGCCCTTTTGCCCTGTAATCGGTGATTATGCTTTTATCGTCTTTTTTTTCATTGCGGTAAAGCAATGCGGCATCAAAATGGGAAGAGAGGAACGAAATGCCGAATACCTGCATCCTCTTTAAGGATAAAGCCGCCTCTACCATCCCGAAAGAAAACAAGGCACCCATCCTGCCTCCGATTGCAGCAGATGAGGAAAAGAAACCATAATTCCTCTCCTCCTGATACGGGTTTTCAACATTATCTAAAAAGGTGTCCTCATCGATCCGGCTGTACGAGACATGCTTCTGCTGATATGAAAACCCAAAATCTGGGAAAGATGTGACAATGTTATCAAAGGACAGGAAAACCTTTTTTTCTCCGCTTTCGATCTCTAAGGCAGCAGCATATGCGGATAAAAAAATAAAAACAGCGGCAAGAAACGTTTTCCTCATGTTTTTTAAGTGATTTAGGTGCACAAGATGTCTACACTTTCAGAGTATTCTATGTTAAAATTCTTTTCCGTTAATTGGTTTTAGCTTAATTACTAGGAGTGTTGTTAATGGTTATTCTTACCTTGAATTGCGGCAGTTCTTCCGCCAAGTACCAGGTATACGACTGGACAAACAAGGACGTCCTTTGCGTTGGAATCGTTGAAAGGATCGGTCTCGAATATTCAACCATCGAGCAGAAATCTGCCGGGAAGGAGACGTATGAAGCGAAGTTTTCAAGCCCGACGCACAAGGAAGCTATAGAGCTGGTGCTCAAGATGCTCGTCGATGAGAAGTACGGCTGCATCAAAAGCCTTTCCGAAATTGGGGCCGTGGGACACCGCGTGCTGCACGGAGGCGAGATGTTCAAGAAATCTACTCTCGTGGATGACAAGGTCGTCGAGGATCTCAAGAAGATAATCCCGCTCGGACCGCTCCACATGCCTGCAAACATAATGGGAATCGAAGCGGCAAGAAAGCTCATGCCGAACGTTCCTCAGGCTATTGTCATGGACACAGCCTGGCATCAGACAATGCCGGAAGAAAGCTACATGTATGCCGTTCCCTATGAATGGTATGAAAAGTACAACGTGCGCCGCTACGGCTTCCATGGAACAAGCCATCTTTATTGTGCAAAGAGAGCTGCGGTGCTGCTTGGAAAGGAAAACAAGGATACGAACATCATCATACTCCATATCGGAAACGGAGCCTCTGCCTGTGCAGTCAAGAATGGCGTCTGCGTCGACACATCGATGGGCCTTACACCTCTTGAAGGTCTTGTGATGGGTACAAGAAGCGGAGACATCGATCCTGCTATCATTCCTTATATCTGTGCGAACACCGGACTTACTGTCCAGCAGATGGATACATATCTGAACAAGAAATCCGGTCTTGTAGGCCTTTGCGGCATGTCCGACAGGCGCGACGTGCATGAAGCTGCGGACAAAGGGGACGAGAAGGCGAAGCTCTGCATAAAGATGGAAGGCCACAGGATCAAGAAGTACATAGGAGCCTATGCCGCACTTCTTGGAAAGGTGGATGCCATAGTCTTCACCGCAGGAGTCGGAGAGATGGGAGATCACATCAGAAAAGAGGCCTGCGAAGGGCTTGAAGGGCTCGGCATCGAGCTTGATCTGGAGAAGAACAAGCTCTCACACTGCAGGAATGCGGAGACGATCATCAGCAAGGATTCCTCCCCTGTAAAGATCTTCGTAATCCCGACGGACGAGGAATTGGTCATGACCGAGGATGCATATGCGCTCATGAACGGAACATATGACGTGCATACGAATTTCCACTATACCTTCGAGGATCCGGGGTATGTGAACAAGGCAAGGGCGAGAGGTCTTGAAGCGAATCTCAAGAAGACGCCTGCGCTAGCAAGCATCATCGCAACTCCTCCAGCAAAGGGTTGAATCCTTTTAAATGGAAGGCATGGCTCCGGCCATGCTTTTTTTTGTCAGCTTATCCGCCTTATGCGATTAAAAGGCATGAAGGATATCAACCAGATACTGCAAGATGTTTTCAAAATCAGATACCTGATGCCTTATCAGGAAATGGTGATAACCAGGATCCTGGAAAACAGCAAAGAGGAAAAGCATTCCTATGATCTTACAATACTTCCCACTGGAAGCGGAAAAAGCCTTTGCTTCATGCTTCCGGCGCTGCTGTTTGAAAAAAGATACACAATACTCCTTTACCCTCTCCTATCGCTGATGAACGACCAGGCCGGGCGCTTTGAAAACCTCGGCATACCATATTCCTTGATCTGCGGAGGAATGGATAAAGATGCTAGGAGAAACGAGCTTGATAGGCTCAGAAAGCTTGAAAGCAAAATCCTGATAACAAACATGGAAAGCCTTTTGATATTGCAGAGCAAAAACGATCTGCAATTCATGAGAAAAAAGCTCGAGCTGCTTGTAATAGATGAAGCCCATACCGTTTCCTCCTGGGGGCTGACTTTCCGCACCAGCTATCAGGAGCTTGGAAGGATGATCGATCTGATGGGGCCTCACCAGTGCCATGCCTTCACTGCCACGCTGGACAAGGAAAACGAGATGAATCTCAGGAAAATGCTTTTCCCGCTGCGCAAGGTCAATGTTCTCAGGGCATCCGCGGACAGGGAGAACATATTCTATGCCGCAATAAGGACGCTGAATTTCAGAATGGACCTGATCAGGATACTGCAAGGGGAAAACAGGCTGCCTGCTCTGGTGTTCTGCCGTTACAGAAAGGAAACGGAACGCCTTGCTTCCCTTTTTTCCCCATACTTCAAATCCTCATACTACCATGCAGGACTGGATAAGGAGGAAAGAAAGAGAAAGGAGGAGGAATTCTCAAGATGCGGCGGCATGGTCATGTTTGCAACTAACGCATACGGAATGGGCGTCGATAAAAAGAACATCAGGACCGTAGCACATCTCAGCATCCCGGACAGCGCTCTTGATTATCTTCAGGAAACAGGACGGGCAGGAAGGGATGGAGAGCCGTCGCTGGCGGTGCTGCTTTACAGTCCCGACGACAACGGAGGTTTGAAGGATGTGTTTACAAAAAGGCAATGCATACGAGGCGGCATACTTGAGAAAATGGGAGATGCCTCATATGAAAACGGCTGCTGCGCCTGCAGCGTCTGCTCCGGCTTTTTTCCCAGCTGCGGGGAAGAGGAAATAAAGAAGGAGATAAGAAAGTTTTTTTTGCTCCATACGGAAAAAACTCTTTTGTTCTTTTTGCTGCACAAGAAGAAAGGTGGTCTGAAAGGCTGGCATAAGGATGAAGCTGCAAAAGCGCTCAGGATACTTGAAAAAGAAGGAACGGTAAAATCCTTTTTAGGACATCTTTATCTGACCAAAAGAAAATGATTCTTTATTTTTTCATATTCTGTTGCTATCATCATTTCTAGTGTAGGAGGAAACGGATGCTTGAAAAACTTCATGCCATATATCCTGACCTGTATGGCGCAAATTATGATGAGAAGGACATGGATGAGAGATTCCTTTTTCTGGTGGAAACACATAAGAAAATGTTTGGCCCCGGAGATATCGCCCTTTTTTCCGCCGCAGGAAGGACCGAAATCGCAGGCAACCACACCGACCATAACCTGGGATGCGTGATCGGCGGCACGATCAATCTCGATACGATAGCATGCGTTTCAAAAAGGGATGACAGCAGGGTGATCGTCGCCTCAGAGGGCTTTCCTGTAGTGGACGTCGACATATCGGATCTCAGCATACACGAAGATGAAAAGAACACCACCCATGCCCTGCTGCGCGGGATAGCGGACGCTTTTAAGAAAAGGGGTGTGGATGTCGGAGGTTTCCAAGCAAACACCACAACAAGGGTCTTGAAGGGTTCCGGGCTTTCAAGCTCGGCTGCAATAGAAGTGCTTTGCGCGGAGATTTTCAACAACCTCTATAACGGCGACAAGCTGAATCCGGTTGAGCTTGCAAAAATCGGGCAGTATGCGGAAAACGTGTATTTTGGAAAGCCTAGCGGCCTGCTAGATCAGATCTGCTGTGCAAACGGCGGGATTGTAGGCATCGATTTCAAAGATGCAACAAATCCTGTAGTCACTCCGATCGAAGTGGATTTTGAAGAGCATGGGTATCAGATGATAATAACCGACACGAAAGGAAGCCATGCGGATTTGACGGGAGAATATGCATCCGTGCCTCCGGAAATGAGGCAGGTGGCGGCCTTCTTTGGAAAGAAGAACCTACGCGAAGTGGAGTATAAGGATTTCATATCGAATCTTGCAGCAATCAGAGAAAAGTGCGGCAACGACAGATGTCTCTTGAGGGCTTATCATTTCTTCAAGGAAAACGAAAGGGTCGAGATGATGCTCAAGGAACTGAAGGAAGGCTCGATAGACACATTCATGATGCTCGTAGACGAATCAGGAAACTCCTCATTCAAGTACCTGCAGAACGTATATCCTTCATCCAGCCCGCAATTTCAAGGACTTTCGCTGGCTCTTGCCATGAGCGATGACGTGCTGCAGGCAGAAGGTGCGCACCGCGTACACGGAGGAGGATTTGCCGGAACAATCCAGGCATATGTCCCGCAGTATATGCTGGACAAGTACATAAGCAGGATGGAAAGCATATTCGGAAAAGGCTGCTGCACCCGCATCAGCATCAGAAAGCTTCCTGTGGCAAGGATCTACTGATAAACAGCCCCAGCATAGTGAACTAACCCCACAAAGTTGGAGAAAGTAAGATCTACGCTGTCGATTTTCGGTATTGCACCGGAGATTGATAGCGTAGTTTTTTTGAAATCCTTACTTCGTTATACCATGTAACATAGTCGTAGGCAATCTTTCTTATCTCATTGAACTTGTATCCTCTGTTGTT
>CASGDQ010000015.1 GCA_949300325.1 uncultured Spirochaetales bacterium | reverse complement strand
GACATTGTTAACAAACCTGCCAAAGGACGTTCTCATCCAACAGATCAAGGACGGAGGGATTCTTCTGGTTCTCGGCATGGGCACAGTCTTCCTATTTCTTGTAATACTCATATTTGCAACAAAACTGATGAGCAAGATCGTAATGAAGATCCAGCCCGCACAGCCGGCAGCACCTGCTGCAAAAAGATCTCAGGCTTCAGAGCCGAAGGTCGCAGCAAAGAAGGATGATTCCGCTGCAATCGCAGCTGCAATCGCAGCAGCCTATGACAAAAACAGATAAGGGGAACGAAAGAAATGAGCAAGAAAAAAGTTAAATTCATGTGTACAGCATTCCGTGACGGCTTCCAGTCGGTATACGGAGCTCGTGTTTTCACCAAAGATTTCATGCCTGCGGTAGCCGCAGCCAAGGAAGCGGGCATCACCCACTTTGAAGCAGGTGGCGGAGCAAGATTCCAGGCACTCTATTTCTATACCAACGAAGATGCATTTGCAATGATGGACGAATTCAGAAAGGTCGCAGGACCTGATGCAAACCTCCAGACACTTGCAAGAGGAGTCAACATCGTCGGACTCGACTCCCAGCCGAGAGATATGATCAAGCTCCATGCAGAGCTCTTCAAGAAGCATGGAATGACGACAATCAGGAACTTCGATGCCCTCAATGATGTCAACAACCTCATCGACAGCGGAAAGGCCATCCATGATGCAGGTCTCCGCCATGAGGTCACCGTTACCATGATGAGCCTTCCTGAAGGAGTTACAGGCGCACACGATCCCGATTTCTATGAAAGGATCCTCCGCCAGATTCTCGATGCCGATATTCCATTTGACAGCGTATGCTTCAAGGATGCTTCAGGAACAAGCACCCCTCACAACGTCTATGAGACGATCAAGAGAGCAAGAAAGCTTCTCGGACCGGATATGAACATCGTATTCCACTCACACGAGACAGCAGGAGTATCGATCCAGCAGTACATGTCTGCACTTGAAGCAGGCGCTACACAGGTCGACCTCTCGATGAGCCCGTGCTCCGGCGGAACCTGCCAGCCCGACATCATCACAATGTGGCATGCTCTCAGAGGAACCGACTATACCCTCGATATCGATATCGCAAAGGTCCAGGAAGCAGAACGCGTATTCGAAGAGTGCATGAAAGACTACTTCCTCCCACCGGAAGCAACGATGGTCAACCCGAACATCCCGTTCTTCCCGCTCCCCGGCGGAGCTCTCACCGCAAATACCCAGATGCTCAGGGACAACAACCTCATGGACAAGTACCCCCTCATCGTGGAAGCTATGGGCGAAACTGTTGCAAAGGGCGGATTCGGCACAAGCGTCACCCCGGTCAGCCAGTTCTATTTCCAGCAGGCGTTCAATAACGTCATGTTCGGACCTTGGAAGAAGTTTGCTGAAGGATACGGCAAGATGGTTCTCGGCTACTTCGGAAAGACACCTGTAGCTCCGGATCCGGAAGTTGTGAAGCTTGCAAGCGAACAGCTCAAGCTCGAGCCGACAACCGAGAAGTGCGTCGATATCAACGACAGAGACCCGAAGAAAGGCAGAAAGGCCGCAGAGGCGATGCTCAAGGAAGCAGGACTTCCGATCACCGATGAGAATGTATTCATCGCAGCAGCATGTAAGGAAAAGGGTATCCTTTATCTTACAGGCAAGGCACATGTGAACGGAGTGAGAAAAGTCAGTGCTGAGGCCAAGAAAGAAGAGAAGAAGAGCGGAAACGGCGAATACACCGTAACCGTCAACGGAGTCAGCTACGGCGTCAAGCTCGAGAAGGACAGCGCTGTTGTAAACGGCGTAAAGTATCCTCTTTCGATCGAAGATGGGATCAAGGCTGCTGCAGCAAAGCCTGCGGCAAAGGTTGTGACAACCAGCTCCACTACGGAAGTAAAGGCACCAATGCCCGGACTTGCTCTCCGCTTCAACGTCAAGGTCGGCGATACAGTCAAGAAGAATGACATCCTCATGGTGATGGAAGCCATGAAGATGGAAAATGAAATCTACAGCCCATGTGACGGAGTTGTCTCTTCAATCGTAATCAACCAGGGTGATCAGGTTCAGGCTGGCGATGTGCTCATCACAATCGGCGGAACTGTTGTCGAGACTGTTGCAGAAGCTCCTGCTGAAGCACCGAAAGCAGCAGAACCGGCTCCAAAGGCACCAGCTGCAGCAGGCGCTACGGAAATCAAGGCACCGATGCCCGGTCTTGCTCTCCGCTTTAATGTAAAGGCAGGAGATGCTGTGAAGAAGAACGACATCCTTATGGTGATGGAAGCCATGAAGATGGAGAATGAGATCTACAGCCCATGCGATGGCACTGTAAGTGAAATCTGCGTCAACCAGGGTGATCAGCTCCAGGCTGGCGACACGCTCATGATCATCGGCTGATAGGGAGAATAAAATGCAGGCAATTATAAACGGATTCCAACAGCTTGCACTTTCCACGGGACTCAAGGGCTTTCTCGTCGATCAAGGCGGTATCGGGAATGCCCTCATGATCCTTGTAGGATTTGTGCTCTTATATCTAGCAATAAAGAAAGGATTTGAGCCGCTTCTGCTCGTACCGATCGGAATGGGCTGTATCCTTTCCAATATCCCGATGGCATATATCGCCAGCGTCGATCCTTCCACAGGGGACCCGGGATTCATCTCGATCCTCTTTTCGGCAGGTATCGATACCGGTCTTTTCCCGGTGCTCATCTTCATGGGCGTCGGAGCGATGACCGATTTCGGACCGCTGATTGCAAACCCGAAGACGCTTTTGCTCGGAGCGGCTGCCCAGCTCGGCATCTTCACCGCACTTATCGGATCGTTGCTGCTTTCATTCATTCCTGGAATCAACTTCGACCTCTTCGTAGCTTCTTCAATTGGAATCATCGGAGGTGCGGACGGACCTACGGCAATCTATGTAACAAGCAGGCTTGCACCGGATTATCTCGGATCGATCGCGGTTGCGGCCTACTCGTACATGGCACTTGTTCCGATCATCCAGCCGCCTATCATGAAGGCCCTTACGACAAAGAAGGAAAGGATGATCAGGATGGAGCAGCTCAGACCTGTATCCAGGCTCGAGAAGATCATATTCCCGATCATGGTTCTCACAGTCTGCGCAATCCTTCTTCCTTCCGCATGTCCTCTTATCGGAGCTCTCATGTTCGGCAACCTCGCAAAGGAATGCGGAGTTGTAGGAAGGCTTTCCGATACGATGCAGAATGCGCTGATGAACACAGTCACGATCTTCCTCGGACTTTCCGTAGGCTCCAAGATGGCTGCTGACAAGTTCCTCAACCTCGAGACTCTTGGCATCCTTCTTCTCGGAATGGTTGCATTCGGAGTTGGAACCGCAGGAGGAGTGCTGCTTGCAAAGCTCATGAACAAGGTAGACCCGAAGCATCCGGTCAATCCGCTCATCGGATCGGCAGGTGTTTCGGCTGTTCCTATGGCGGCTCGTGTTTCCAGCAAGGTCGGACAGGAGGAAGATCCACAGAACTTCCTTCTCATGCACGCAATGGGACCGAACGTATCCGGAGTTATCGGAAGCGCTGTTGCTGCCGGCGTGCTCATCTCTGTAGTTCCTACGATGATGAATGCTCTTTAAAAAGCAAAGCAGAGAAAACTTCAACCGCAGGAGAATGTCTTCTGCGGTTTTTTCATCATCTTTTTCTTATCGTATTGTTCTATTTGGCACTGCCTCATGTTATAGTCTTATTCATGGCAGCGTTCATCACTATAGCTATTGCAGCGATATTGTTCATAATATGGAACGTAGCCCTTCCCTTTTATAAGGATGAAGGGAAAAAAAAGCTTGTCAGCGATGAAAGCAAATGCTTCAGTCCGAAATGCAGATCCATAATAATCGAGAATGGCAATAAAAGATGCGTACTGTTCATACATGGATTTCCGACAGCACCGAACATGTACAGCTATCCGGCCAAGATGTTCAGCGAAAACGGCTTCGACGTTTATGCGCCGCTGATTCCTACCTTTGGCGCCGATTGGCATGATTTTGAAAACACCACCTTCAGCCAATGGTTTTCTTTCATCGATGATTACTACATATATTTGAGAAAAAGATATGAGAAGCTGTTCGTCGTAGGGGTTTCCATGGGCGGAGAGATGACGCTCAAGCTGGCAGAAAAATACTCAAATACAGGCAGCGAGATGACTGCAATTGCAGTGCTCTCTGCACCTGTCGTCTACAACAGCCTGATAAGATACGGCATAGTCACAAACTTTCAAGCATATTTTGTACGCACCCTCGGCCTTTTCAGAAAGAGCATAGGCGCCAAAACTGGCTGCGGCCATGAGGACTCGGAAGACGGGGATGAGGAATGGACAGGATATTCAGGCCTGTTCATCGGCCCTGGGCTGTCGCTTGTATACAGCATGAAAGCGGTAAGAAAAAATCTTTCAAAGATCACGGTTCCCATGATCAGCATCCACGACAAGGGGGATAAGACAGTGCCGTTCAAGAACCAGAAAATCATTTTAGATCATGTCAAAAGCAGGCGTTTGGAAGCAAAAAGCCCCTCGATGCCGCCATACCGGCATACACGGCACTCGCTTTTGATGTATGATTCCACAAAGAAGGAATATACGAAGGACATACTCGATTTCTTTTCAAAGGAGGAATGAAAATGGACAAAAGAAAAGACTACATATCCTGGGATGAATACTTCATGGGCATCGCAGTGCTTTCAAGCATGAGGAGCAAGGACCCGAACACACAGGTCGGTGCATGCATTGTAAGCCCGGAAAAAAAGATCATAGGCGTCGGCTACAACGGCTTTCCGATCGGATGCTCGGATGACGAGCTTCCTTGGGCTAGAGAGGGAGAATGGATAGAGACTAAATACCCATACGTCTGCCATGCCGAACTCAATGCAATACTCAACTCCCCCATATCTTCATTGAAAGGAGCTACGCTCTATGTGGCGCTTTTTCCATGCAACGAATGCGCAAAGGCCATCATACAGACAGGAATCAGAAAGGTCATATACCTGTCAGACAAGTACAGGGATACCGATGCCACAAAGGCTTCCCGCAAGATGATGGAAAGCGCGGGAATAGAGCTGGTGCAGCTCATCCCGCAAAAGAGCGAAATAGTATTGAAATTCTGAAGCTTCAGAAGATACTCCGCTTCGGGCCTGCAGAAAATGGTGCAGGCCCATTATAAAGATAAATACCAAAAGCATATGGGAAAATATGGCATGCCCGAGATTGACAAATGGAATGTTTCACCTGAAAATGATAATGGACGGGTATCACTGACCGCTGTTGAAGACATAACAGAAGCAAAGCGGCCCTGAAGGACATTCTGAAAACACTCTTTCATGGGGAGAAATATGGATATATTCGTCAATAACAGGCTCTATCACCCAGTAGAAGATAAGAAGCTTCTTACATTCCTCAGAGATGATTTAGGTCTTACAGGTGCAAAGGACGGCTGCTCGGAAGGTGCATGCGGATCATGTACCGTCATCATCGACGGTAAGGCTGTAAAGGCCTGTGTACCTTTGCTTTCAAAACTTGAAAACAAGCATATCATCACCATAGAAGGGCTGTCGGAAAGAGAAAAGGAAGTATATTCCTACTGCTTTGCCGAGTGCGGCGCAGTGCAATGCGGATTCTGTATTCCAGGCATGATAATGAGTGCGAAAGCTCTCCTTGATACCAATCTGGATCCGACAAGGGAGGATGTAAAAAAAGCGATACGCGGGAACATCTGCAGATGCACAGGATATATAAAAATCGAGGATGCGATCCTGATGGCCTCCCGGTTCTTCAAAGAGAATCTTCCTGTAACGCCGAACCATGAAAACGGGAAAATAGGAGAACGATTCAGAAGGATAGATGCAGCGGAAAAGGCCCTTGGCCAGGGCGTGTTCGTCGATGATATGAAAATCGACGGGATGTGCTACCTTGCCGCATTGAGAACTCCCTATCCCAGGGCCAGGATAATAAGCATCGACACAACCGAACTGGAAAAGGATGAAAGGTGCATAGGGATTATAAGAAAGAAGGATGTGCCGTTCAACCTCCACGGGCATATCAGCCAGGACTGGCCGGTTTTATACGGTGAAGGCGATATCACCGCTTATCAGGGAGATGCGATCCTTCTTATTGCAAGCTATGATAAGACGGCATTGGACGAGCTGAGAAAAAAGGTCGTTGTCGAGGCTGAGAAGCTGGATGGCGTATACTCTGCAAAAGACGCACTTGAAAAAGGCATAATCGTCCATCAGGGCATGGATACAAATCTTTACAGAGAAGAGAACATCGTAAGAGGCGATACCGCATCTGCAATACAGAAAGCAAGATATATCCTCAAACGCACCTACTCCACTCCTCATACAGAGCATGCTTTCATGGAGGTCGAATGTGCGATAGCGCTTCCAGATGTCAACGGCGGAATCCGGCTGTTCACCACGGGACAGAGCATATATGATGAAAGGCGCGAATGCGCAAGGATGCTGAAGCTTCCGGAAGAAAAGGTCCGTGTCACCTCATGCCTTGTCGGAGGAGGATTCGGAGGCAAGGAGGACATGTCAGTGCAGCATCATGCCGCATTGGCCGCATACCTGCTCCAACGCCCGATAAAGATGAAGCTCACCCGACAGGAAAGCCTGATTGTCCATCCAAAGAGACACCCGATGACAATGGATCTGACGCTTGCTTGCGATGAAAAAGGCAGGATCCTCGCACTTGAAGAGGATATCCTTGCCGACACAGGTGCATATGCAAGCCTCGGAGGGCCGGTATTGCAAAGGGCATGCACCCATGCAGGAGGGCCTTACAACTACCAGAATCTCAAGGTCAGAGGACGGGCGATGTATACGAACAACGTCCCTTCCGGAGCTTTCAGAGGTTTTGGAGTAACCCAAAGCTGCTTCGCACTTGAATCCGCACTGGATGAGATGGCAAAGGAAATAGGCATAGATCCGTTTGAAATCAGATACATGAATGCCATAAAACCTGGCCAGGAGCTTCCGAACGGGCAGATCGCAGGTCCGGATACGGCGATGGTGGAATGCCTTGATGCGGTAAAAGAGGATTATTACAAAGCAAAGCATGCCGGCATAGCTTTAGCGCTGAAGAATGCAGGGCTGGGAATGGGAGTCCCTGATACCGGACGCTGCATAACAAGCGTAGAAAACGGCCGCATCCACATCCGTACAAGCGCTGCATGCATGGGACAGGGATTAAAGACGATGGCCCTCCAGGTAGCGGTGGAGACAACAGGATTGGATCCAGAGCTTTTCATAGTCGAGGAACCCGATACCTCGAGAACCCCGAACAGCGGCACAAGCACTGCTAGCCGTCAGACAGCCTTCACAGGAGAGGCGGTGCGCCTCAGTGCGGAAAAACTGAAAAAGGCTCTCGATGGACATGAATTAATTGAATTGGAAGGACAGGAATTCTACGCGGAGTTCTGTCCTCCGACAGATCCTCTCAACAGCAAGAAGAAGAACCCTGTAAGCCACCTGGCCTATTCCTATTCAGCGCAGGTGGCCATCTTGGATGACGAAGGAAAGGTTGAGAAAATAATTGCTGCCTGCGATGCCGGAACCGTCATAAACCGCCAGGCTATAGAAGGCCAGATAGAAGGCGGTGTCGTTACGGGCATGGGATACGCAGTAAGAGAAAATTTCATCCAAGAAGAAGGCGTGGTCAAAAGCCGGTACGGCACATTAGGGCTTTTAAGAAGCAATGAGGTTCCGGAGATTAAGGTGATAACCGTAAAGGGCAAGGGCGACAGCCCAAGCACATACGGAGCAAAAGGGATCGGAGAACTCTCGGCTATTCCTACAGCCCCAGCAGTAAGGAACGCCTATTATCAATTTGACGGAATAGCCAGAAACCAGCTGCCTATGGAAAAGACATTCTATAGGAAAAAGTAAAGGGCGAAACAAATCGCCCTTGTTTTCAGATATACCTCGATCTGAGGAAATCAACTGCACGCTTTGCCGCTGTTTCAGGATCCGGGTATGGAAGGCATTCAACCGTACACCAGCCGTCGTATCTTATCTTCGCCAAAGCTGAGAAGATGTCATCAAAATCAAGATGGCCATCTCCTGGAGCATGCCTGTTTGAATCTGCAAGATGCACGTATTTCACATACTCCTTGTTTCTTATCAGAGCATTACCGATATGGTCATCCTCGATATTCATATGGAACACATCGGGCATCATCGTAAAATTGCTGCAGCCTACCTTTTTCACAAGCTCCACGCACTCATCCAGGTTGTTTATATAATCGATTTCATACCTGTTGACAGGTTCAAGTATCAGCGTGACTCCTTTTTGCGAGGCATAGTTTGAAAGCTTCGTAGCCATATCGATGAAAAGATTTTCACAGAATAAGGGATCCCTTCCTCCTATCCAGCCCCGGGCGCGCCCGATATTCACAAGTCCTCCAAAATCGGAAGCAAGATCGATAAAGCCCTTGAAAGCCTTTTCAAGCTCATTCCTTTTTTCAGGATCCTCCTCTGTAAACATCAGATGTCTAGCTGCAAAAATCTGACCGGAGGAAATTGCAGAGACCTCCATACTATTCTTTTTCAGAATCGATGCAAGCTCCTTCTTTGTTATCTCATCCGGATCCTTGAGGGCAAGCTCCACTCCATCATAGCCGAATGAAGCCGCCTTCCTGATCGACTCTTCCAGTCCTCTCATCACCACAAATGCCGACGGCAGTGCATTATCGCTTGCAATAGCTACTCCTAATTTCATACCTGTACTCCTAACTATTTTCTTTCCACCGGGATCTCATACGGTCCATCGGCAAGATAGATGATGGAAAGCTCGTCCACACTCTTTTTCTCACGCCTTGCAATATCCTCAAGCGCCTTTTCTACAGCCAGAGCGAAAATATCTGCAGAGCCTTCATCCACATCCTCATCAAAAAGCTCCCTTATGTCGTTTCCGGGAAGAAGATGATAGTATTCATGCCTGATCTGCGGAGAATAAAGATAAAACCTGTCCATTGGAATGCGCCTGAACACCTTCGCCCACTGCTGCACCTGCCACTGCTCGGGCAAAAACACCCAATCGGGGCTGTTAAGAAGGCGCACGAACGCATCGGAGCCGACAAGCGATAAAAGGGCTAATGCCGTACGGTAATTGGCACTTCCTATCACATGCCCGCTATCAGTCGCATCGGCAATAGCGATCAGGTATCCATCCTTTTTGAGAGCACCGAGCGATGCTACTGCGCATTTGGCGGTCTGATAGTGGTTTATCCCTACAAATCCTCCATGCGTTATTACAACGTCCGCTTTTCCGGGAACCTCCACCTGAACAACCTTTCTTATGTTCTCTACCGCTGCCAGATGCGCCTTCTCAAGATCTCCGGAAAACACTCCGGTTATCCTGAAGCTGTGGTCCAGAGTGACATTAACTATGAAATCCACCCCAGCAAGCTTCGCCACTTCCAGGCTCTCCTCATGCACTGGATTGCCTTCTATGACGAGATCTCTAGAGTTCTCATCATCCATGAGCGCAGGACCGTGGAAGATATATGTCGACTCCTCTCCTATCACCCCGGGGCATATTGCTTTGCGCCCTCCGGAAGCCCCTGCCATGAAATGGCTCTCCACTAGACCTGTCGCGATCTTCAAAGAGGCTGAGGCATACACAGTGTCTATCATCGCACGCGTTCCACGCTTTGTCACACCGACAAGACAAAGGCGCTCTTCGTTCTTCGGCTCATGGTTTATCACCCGGACCCCGAGAGAGAACACCCTCTTATCGATCATCTGCTCCAGCTCTTTTCGGCTCATCGGCCGATGCATCCCGGTCGCCACCAAAACTGTGATCTCCTCGGCCTTGAAGCCTGCATCGATGAGCGTCTCTATTATTGGCAGAAGGATGCCGCATTCACCCTTATAAGGAACCGGGCGGGTGTTGTCGGACACGACTATGCACGCATCCGCATCCCTTTTTGCCCTCTTCTTGGCCAGAGCAATGCTCTTCAGGCTCTCAGACCCGATAGGATGCTCAAGGGAATTTTTGATCTGGGATGCTGCATCCGCCAGAACCTCGGGGGACTCCATATGTGCAATGAATGTATGGTCGGGCAGGACAAGACTGCCATAACCTTTACCAAATGGATTGGGCACCTTCTGCATATTGCTCCTCCTGCTTACATTTCCTTGATAAGGCTGAGATCGCCTGTGACCGCTGCTTCAAGTATCGGCGCCATGAACTCATCCACGTCATCGGCTGTCATCGCCACAGGCATGTTCTGCAATTTCATTTTCAGATCCGGATCCTTTGCAGCCTTCAGCGCCCTAGGCACATGCACTTCCTTCTTGAAGCCCTTTATATCGGAAAGCGTTGTAGGAGCTCCTATGGATTTCTCAAATGCTATCATGCCGGATGCCACCGCAAGCGCCAGAGCCCTTCCCTCAAGCTTGCTTATATCCTCCTTAATATATCCATGATCCTTGAAGATCTTGCCGACAACCTTGAGCTGGTTCTGGATCGCCTTGCTGTAGAACACCATGTAATACGGGTTCATCAATCCGCAGGCTGTGCCATGTCCGACGATGTCTACGAGGCTGAACGATGTAAGGTGCGGTCCGCTTGTACCTCCGACCATTATCGCATATCCTCCAAGGTCCGTAGCCAGACCTATGGCTTCCCTGGCTTTTATATCCCCAGGATTCTTGATGATGTCCTTTGCATAGGTCGTAACAAGCCCGATGGCGCATTCCGCTATCTCCTTAGCCTTGTCGTATGCATCCCCTTTTGCTCCGCAGAACACCTCGAATGTATGGGCTATGGCATCCAGAGCTCCATCTATCGTCACGCTCAAAGGCATAGAGCAAGTCACCTTGTAATCGAATATGGAATGCTCAGGGATGATCGCTGGATCAACTATCAGCTTCTTCTGCCCTGCCACCGGATCAGTGATGTTCGAGTATTTTGTCAGATGCGCACCGGATGAGGCCGACGTCTCGACTGCCACCACTGGGGTCATCTTCTTTCCTGTGGCCTTGATGTACTCCGTCACCTTGCCTGTGCCGAAATATTCATCCACTTCAGGGCTCACTACGCTGCCAAGCGAGGCAAGCATGCTCGCTGCCTTGCATGCATCGATCGTCGATCCGCCTCCAACTGCGACGATGCAATCGGGCTTAAACTGCAGAACGTATGTGGTAAGGCGATAGACATCCTCGCGGGGTGCGTTCGGTTTCGCATCGGGGGCGATCTTTCCTCCGACAAGCTCAACTCCTGCTGCGGCAAGGGATGCGGCCACTTCGTCTGCCACCGCCTTCATATATGTGGTGTTTGATACCAGCAGCGCCTTCTTTCCATACCCTGCTGCAATACCTCCTACCTTGTCCAGACATCCCACTCCGAAGGTGTATGCATCCTTCTTCCATTCTTTTAATAATTCATAAGATCTTGCAATGTAATCCATAATGTCTTTCCTCCTCAAATTTATGAAAGAGCTTTCATTTCAATAAGTTTTCCACTCTGGAGGCTATGGCCTCTGCTGAGAGACCGTATTTGGCTAAAAGGGTGTTGTACGGTCCGGTTTCCCCAAATTTGTCATCGATACCGATAGTATCGGTTTTTACCTTGAAGGAAGAGGTGAAAGCCTTTTCTGCAAGGGCCGAAGAAAATCCTCCAGCAAGAAGATGCTCCTCGACAGTAACAAGAGCACCTGTTTTTTCCGCAGAAGCAAAAATGGATGAGCAGTCCAAGGGTTTGACAAAAGGAACAGAAAAGACCTCAGCCTCAATGCCCTTCTCATGGAGTATGCCTGCCGCTTCCATTGCCATCGATGCGGTTATGCCGTTTGCAGCAATTGTAACATCTCTTCCGCTCCTGCACAGCACAGCCTTCGCCTGATAGAATTCCTTTTCATTTGTTTCTATATCTGGCATCTCATTCCTGTTAAGCCTGATATAAACTGGCTTTTTGACATTCAAAGCATACTCAAGAGCCAATTCTGCCTGATGGGCATCGGAGGGGACTATGACCTCCATATTCGGAAGCACCCTCATGATTGCGATATCTTCAATTGCCTGATGACTTGCTCCGTCGAAGCTGTCGGAAAGACCGCCGTATGCACCAGCAATCACAACAGGAAGATTATTATAGCAGATATCATTTCTTATCTGATCCGTACTCTTCAATGCCAAGAAAATCGCAAAGGCGTTTATGACCGGATGATAGCCGCATGTGGCAAGCCCTGCGGCAACTCCTGCAAGGTTGCCCTCCGCTACCCCGACATTGAAAAATCTTTCAGGGAATTTCTTTGCAAAGAGCGCGCTCTTTGTCGAGCTCGACACATCTGCATCCAATACGACCAATTCCGGATGGCTCTCGCCTAAAAGGGCAAGATGCCTGCCAAAAGCCTCACGCATAGCGATACTCATACAAGCGCCTCCTTCTTCTTAATATCGGACAAAAGTTCCTTTTCCCCGATTTCATAATGTTCATCGTCGATTTTCGCACCATGCCAGGTGTTCTTGCCCTCAGAGAAACTGACGTTCTTTCCTTTGATCGTGTCGTAAATGACTGCCTTCGGCCATACCTCATCGCTATCAAGCCATTCAAAGGATTTAAGGATGTCAGCGGTATTGTTCCCATCATAACCGCAGGAGACATTCCAACCGAAACTTCTGAGCTTCTCGTCAAGCGGCTTTATCGGCATTATCTGGTCTTCCGTACCATCAAGCTGGACCTTGTTGTAATCGATCAAGAGCACAAGGCGGCGAGGCTTGTATTTCGCTGCTGTCATAAGCGCCTCCCAGGAAGAGCCTTCATTGAGGCATCCCTCTCCTGTAAGCACATAGGTCCAGTAATCCTTTTTCCCAAGCCCTGCGGCAAGAGCCATGCCCAAGCCGACGGAAATTCCATGGCCAAGCGCGCCAGTGGACATATCCACGCCAGGGATCTTGTTCATGGCAGGATGTCCCTGGAGATAAGATCCAAGCGTTCTGAATCCGTGCAGATCCTCAACAGGAAAATACCCGCGATGCGATAGAACGGTATAAAGATTGACGCTGGCATGCCCCTTGGAAAGAATAAACCTGTCGCGGTCTTCCCATCCTGGATTCTTAGAATCTATATTCATCCTGTTAAAATAAAGACAAGTCACAAGTTCCGCAGCACTGCTGGCTCCTCCCCAATGGCCGGTCCCTCTTTCATGCAGGATGGAAAACATCGTCTCTCTGAAACATGCGGAAAGATAAGAAAGCTCTTGCGCATTCATTTTCCTATCCGGTTCAGAAAGCAGCTTCTGCAACTTTTCCCTCATTTCAATTCTCCTTTAATTTTTTATTATTGTATACAATATACATATCACTTTAATTTCAAGCTGTCAAACATTTTTTGCTATTTTATTATCTGTACTTTTCAAAAATAAAGATAATTGTATACAAAATACTCTATTTGACAACACCCTAAAATAACGCTACAATTTCCCTAAGGAGTCAACCTATGAAAATAGTCGCCCAATCACTTTCGGACCAGGTATATGCATTAGTCAAATCTGAAATATTGAAAGGCAACCTCAAAATGGGTGACAGGATCAGCGAAGACAATCTCGCAGCCGAATTCGGAGTATCGCGGACCCCAATAAGGGAGGCGTTGAGACGGCTAAGCGAATATGGTCTTGTCAACCTGTCTCCTAGAAGCCATGCTTCAATAACGTTCATCTCAAAAGAAGCTGCCGATGATATAGCCGAGCTCCGCGTGGATCTCGAATCGTTCGCCATAGATCATATCAAAGCTGACCTTTTTGACGCAGGGCTCGATACTATCTGCAAGCATGCTGCAAACTGTCTGTATTCCCTTTCCATCGGAGAAAGAGATAAGGCATTTGAACTCGACAGCCTTTTTCATATCGCAATCGTGGGTACTACGGGCAACGAGGCCCTGATCGACACATACAACCGCTTGGATGCCAAGATACAGCTTTTAAGAATAGAACAGGATCTTCCTGCAAAGACGCTTACAACATACCTCGGGCAGCACAACCAGCTCATCCAATTGCTGAAAGATGGCGACAAAGCAGCTGCAAAAGCGCTTATCAGGGATCATATAAAGCATGAAAGCCTTGAAGTTTGACTTAAGACTGAAGGATCTCCAAGCATAGACCGGTCGGAAGCATTATCCAGTTCTTCCCTTTTTCAAGCGATACTGCCCCGAAGCTGTAGGATTTTTCCACGCAAGCATCCACATCATCAACATTAAATGCCAAATGGTTCAGGATGCCGCCCTCTGTGCAAATATCCTTGTCTGTTGAGACAAGCTGAAGGCCACCAGTCATCCAGACCTGCCTGAAGCCATACTCGTTAACATTTTCCTTTACGTAGGAAAAGCCGAAAACGGATGAGAAAAAATCCATATACCAATCAAGATCGTTCACCATCAAAGCGCAATGATCCATAAAAACTCCTTAAAAACTAAAAAAGCAATTCCAAAGCCTTATCGATACAGGTTTTCGGTGAAGAGAGCACGAGCTTGCCTGTCACCTCGCTGACAAGATGCTCGGATCTTGCCATGCTTGCTTGGGCAAGCACAAGCACATCTGCATCAACCGCCTTCCTGGCAATATCTGCAATGCGGGCATCATGCCCCAGCCCATCCCCTGCTTTTAAAAGCGTCATGGCTTCCGCATCGAGAAAGGATGTGACCACACCATCTTTGCCGATTGCAGAAAGTTCGGCTTCTATCCTCTCCACTGTAGGTTTTACAGTAGTCGGCGCAGTAGCAAGCACTGCGATGTTGCCGCCAGCTAAAGCAGCACGGCGGCACATCTCCTCATCAATTGAAAGGATCGGAAAATCGAAATCCTTCTTGAACTCGGAAATAAACGGGGTAAGGGATGAACAGGTGACAATAAGCAGATCCGGTTCTCCCTGGCTTATTGCAAGGAGGTCCAAATACAACCGTCTCTTGTTTTCAGGAGGGAAAAAACCTTTCTTCTGAGCGTTCGTAACCAAAAACTCATCGACAGCATTATCAACCTCCAACGGTTTTCCATAAGCTGAAACCAGCTCGTCGGCAAACGTCTCATAAACGCTCTTAACGGTATGGAGTAAGCTTACTTTTTTCATATCAGACCTCCTTTATCGATGGCTGGATGCCATATTCGAATCTTACTTATCCTTCCCGATTTTCACAAGATAATCGGACTGATAGTCGGTCATATACTTGACTGCATCCTCTCCACCATAGAAAACGGAGATAAGGCCGTTCTTTTCTATGTAGTTAGTCTTCCATCTGTCGCTTGAGGAGACTTTTTCAAGACATTCCACCCAATAGGCTGCAGCCTCCTCGCTCATGTTCTTCGGTCCGACAACGCCTCTCCATACAGGGACTTCCACATCCTCATAATCACCAAGCTCCGAAAGAGTCGGCGCATCCTTGAGCAGGTCGGAAGTGAACCTTTCTGTGGAAAGAGCCAGCACTGGTGTCATCTTTCCAGCAATAACATACTGTTCTGCGGCTGCCGGCTTGCTCATGCATAGATCGACGTGTCCTCCTAAAAGTGATGTTATTGCCCCTGAGGTGGAATCATTGGTTATGTATGAAAGCTGGTTTTCTGGAACGCCGAGTTCAGCAATCAGCGCATAATATGTCTCTATATCATCACCCTTGCTGCCTGCGATAACCACATGTTCCCCATTTGCAAGCGCCTCCAAAACATCGGCAAAAGTATCATATTTGGAATTCTCTCCCTTGAAGAGCAGCTGCTTGTCGACGGCAAGCACGGCAAGCGGAGTGAAGTTCTCAACACGATTGTCGGTATTCTGAACCATCGGCATCAAATCTCCTGAATTGAATGTGAGAAGAGTATGATCGGCCCTGGCGCCCTTTGTGGTCGAAACCTGAAGCCTTCCGACCTCGCCGCCTCCATCGGTAACATAGTTGATGACTATGTTGGCATCCGAATATCCTTCAGTCGTGATAACATCCTTTATCTGCTGCGAAAAGATATCAGATCCTCCTCCAGGATTGCTGGTGCATGTCCACTCGACATCGCGGCTAGGTGTGAATGCTCCATCATCCGAACCATTTTTCTTGCATCCCATTGCCATGAGGACAATGGCCGATATCGTCAAAATTAAAATCAATCTCCTTTTCATTTTTTCTCTCCTATTGATACCGGGGCCTCAGCCCCGGCAGCTGTTTTAGTTTGTCTTATTCTTTTTCTTAAGCACTCCGGCTTTTGTCAGTATCGCTCTGACAATAGGTGTTGCCGCAATGAGGATGAACACGATTGTAAGCACAGTAGCTATGGCGCTATTGAAGAATACGGAAGAGATATCGCCTCCGGAAATCACAAACGCCTTCCTCATATTGTCCTCAAGCAGAGGAGCAAGAACGAATGCAAGCAGCATCGGCGCAGTGGAATATCCAGCCTTCTCCAAAATATATCCGCAAATACCGGAAATAAGCATGATCATGACTCCGTAAAGCGAATATGTAGCCGAATAGGATCCAGCAAAGCACACCATGATGATCACCGGTATGATCAGCCTTACAGGCACCGACAGGATCTTCAGCAGCATTGGAATGATTCCAAGTGCGATGATCAAAGTCAGTATGTTCGCAATAAAGAGCGAAGCTATGAGGCCCCATGCGAAATCCGGCTCGTTTGTGAACAGCAGCGGACCAGGATTGAGCCCCCACATCATCAATCCCCCAAGAAGAACTGCACCGGTTCCAGAGCCGGGTATGCCGAGGGCAAGCAGAGGTGCGAACGATCCTGCAGCGGCGGCATTGTTTGCTGCCTCGCATGCGGCGATCCCTTCGACCGCACCTGTTCCAAGCGGTTCCTCGCTCTTGAAAGCTCTCTGCATGGCATATCCAAGGAACGCGCCTGTTGTGGCGCCTGCTCCTGGAAGCACGCCTACGAAAGTGCCCATGAAGCCTGACCTGATCGCAGGAGGCAGAAGCCTTTTAAAATCATGGCCTGTAAGCAGAGAGCCCCTGATTGTAAGGCGGTCAGTGACAGCCTTAACCTCGTCATCCTTCTCATCCATCAGCCTCATGACCTGCGCAAAACCCACAGTACCGATTACAAACGGAATGAACTCTATGCCGCCCATCAGGTATACGCTTCCGAAATTGAAGCGCGGAACACCGGTCTGAACATCCATTCCGATGCTGGCCACCAGGATTCCAAGCAATGAAAGCACGACACCTGTAGTAGGATTGGAACCCACAAGCCAACCGATGCTGGTCATTGCGACAAGAAGCAGCACCATCATCTCTGCTGGACCGAATTTAAGTCCGATATCTGCAAGAAGCGGTCCCATGAACGTAAGGATGATCATGCCGATCGTTCCTCCGATGAAGGATGCGCTGTTTGCAGTCAAAAGGGCTTGTCCCGGCCTCTTTTTCACCGTCGCCATCGGATAGCCGTCCAACGCCGTCATGACCGCCGGAGAATCACCAGGGATATTAAGCAATATAGCGGAGAATGAACCGCCGTACATGTTTGAATAATACAAGGCTCCGAGCATGATGATCGCGGTTGTGGGATCAAACTTGTAGGTAAGAGGAAGCAGCAGCGCAACACCTGCAAGAGAACCGATACCAGGCATAGCGCCCACGATCAGTCCCAAAACCGCACCCAATAGACAGGCGCCTATATTCTGGAAAGTGAAAACAACAGTAAATCCATGCAACAACATTTCAAAGTTTTCCATACGGCACCTCCTCAACCAAAGAATGAATCATAGATTATCCCCATCGGGAAATCGATATCGAGCCACATGATGAAACATCCGACCACAATAAGAAGAACTATGATGAGAACTGTGATCGTACATTTCCAGCTTTGTTTTTCATATACCTTCAACCAAAAAAGCATGAAAAGAATGACAGAAGGTACAGTTCCGATGACCAAGCACAGAAGGATCATGGCAATAAGGCCGAGCGGAACATACCAGTTGATGAGCCTGAGCTCTATGTTCTTATCACCTTTCAAGGACTGTAGGAATGCCAATACGCTCAAAGCCATAAGGGCAACTGCGATTATGATCGGGAAAAAGCCTTCCGTGGGCTTCAAGGCCTCCTTATTCCAGAAACCGAATTTTGTTACGCCAACCCAGAAGAATACCAAGCCGACGATAAATGTAACTACAGGGATTATAGCTTTTGCTGGTACCTTTATGGATGAATTGCTATTAAGTTTCATCTGCTAAGCTCCTTTCAGTTTCCTGCAAGATGATTTGCCATGCGAGCAGCCATTTTCACTGCATTCTCAAAAGCACTTGTCTTGACGATGCCTTTTCCCGCGATATCATATGCTGTTCCATGGGCACAGGTCACAATCGGTGCAGGAAGTCCTCCGGCAATGGTTATGCCCTGCTCAAATCCCTTGAGCTTGAGTGCGATCTGCCCCTGATCATGATACATTGTCACCACGCCATCGAATTCACCGTTGAAGGCCTTGATGAAAGTGATATCGGACGGGAACGGCCCTTCGGCGGCAATACCCATCGATTGCGCTTTTTTCACAGCAGGCTGTATAACATCGATCTCTTCCCTTCCGCAGAGTCCATTCTCGCCGCAATGCGGATTGAGCGCCGCAATTGCAAGACGCGGGCGGGCAATGCCACTGTTTTTCAAAGAAACGTTTGCAAGCGTAATTGCTCTCATGATGGACTCCACACTCAGTGCTGCGCTCACATCCTTGATTGGTATGTGGCTCGTTGTCCTTGTAGTCCAGAGCTCGCCTACCACGTTGATCTCCCCGAACGGAGCGGTATGGCCAAACTCATGGGCAAGCAGATGATGCTCGGATTCATAAGGGCAGCCTGCTTCCTTCATTCCTGCCTTATTCAGCGGCCCGAAGCAGAATCCCTCGATTTCTTTCTCCTTATACTTTTTCACAGCAAATGTAAGCATATCGAGATTAGCCTTGCCACAAGCAATAGTAAGCTTTCCAATCGGAGCATCTGAGCAACTGAGATTGTTCCTATCGAAAATAGGATATGTACCATTGCCCCATACAGCCTCACAGATATTGTCGATCTTGACAAGTTCTACAGTTTTTCCGGTAAGCTTCAGAGCCCTGTTAAAGATCCTTGAATCTCCAATGAACACGGGTTTGCAGTATTTGTCAAAAAACCCGGAAACTGCAAGTTTTGCAATGATTTCAGGCCCGACTCCACCCCCGTCACCTAAAAGGATTCCAAGGACAGGTTTCCTTTCTTCCATAAATAAACCTCCTTCATATCGGTGGGAACACCGTCTTACCTTCATAGCAAGAAATAACCGTGCCAAGCAGATTGCACATGATCTGCAATTTTAATCATCGATACAAAGATATCCTTGCATATTATGGAATTAAAAAAATAATGAAAAAAATTTTAAAGCAAATGAATACAAAATATAATTTGTTAAAATATTGTTTCATTGTTTCAAAATGAGTTTCATAATTGTTTCATAATCTGTTTCAACTCATGCATCCCGTTTCTTCTTGAACTTTCGCCAAAGCGTAGTGCGGGATATGCCGACCTGCTGGGAGAAATCAGACAGGGAAAGCTTGGAACTGCAATACATCTCGTACAGCTTCTCATCGGAAACATTTTTCAGATAGGTCTTGGTACAATTAGCATAAGAGGAAGACAAGAAAGAAGGAATATCGTTTTCTAGCATCTCGCTTTCCGGGATATCTGCATCTTCTATGGTTTTTGCACTTATCCTTTGGCTTCCATTCAAAACCACAATACGCTCCGCAACATTCCTAAGTTCCCTTATATTGCCTTTCCAGCTATAGCGCTGCAGGGAGGATATGGCATCCTGCGACACAATAGGAACCGGAACATGCATCTTCTGGGCATTCAGCTTCACAAAATGGCGGAAAAGCAGCCCAAGATCACCTCCTCTTTCCCTAAGAGGAGGAATATGAAGCGAAAGAAGGTTTATCCTATAGTAAAGATCACGTCTGAACTGCCCTTTCTCGATAAGCTTAGGAATATCCTGATTGGTGGCGCTCATAACGCGCACATCAACAGAGACCACATCATCCCCTCCTACCCGCCTTACCTCACCTTCCTGAAGGACTCTGAGGAGTTTAGCCTGCAACGGCATCGGAAGCTCTCCTATTTCATCCAAAAAAAGCGTTCCGCCATGAGCAAGCTCGAAAAGCCCCATCTTTCCATTTTTCTTTGCGCCGGTGAAAGCGCCCTCTGCATAACCGAAAAGCTCGCTTTCCAGAAGCTGCTCGGGAATTGCAGCGCAATTTACCGACACGAACGGCCCGGAAGCCCTTGCGCTGGCATTATGCATGGACTGGACAAAGAGCTCCTTGCCTGTGCCGGTTTCCCCAGTAAGCAGCACATTGCCCTCCACCTGGGCATAACGGATTGCCTTGGCAATCAGCTTGCGCATCTCAAGATGGTCCGCAACGATATCCGAAAAATGATACTTAGCCACAAGGCCCTTCTCGCTCATCTTGCTTCGGACCTTCTTTTCTGTGGCATAGAATTGGTCGACCTTCTGAAGCGAAACCATGAATCCCCTGCTGCCTGCATTCTCATTGAAGGGCATATAGGAAACCAGCATCGCATGGCCATTAACTGTCTGAACGATATCCATCTCGCCCAAATCGTCTAAGAGTGCAGGCTTTATCATATCAGGCCACACTGAAGAACCGGAGCGGCCTACAAGCGTATCAGAATCAAAAAAAGCCTCGGCATTCTGGTTTGCGGCAATTATGTTGCCGAAACTGTTTATGACCAAAAGAGCGTTGGGAAGGCTGTCTACGATCGTTTTCATCAGACTGGCCCTGGTCCTCTCCCTGTCTATGATCTGTGCAGCCCCGAGAGCATCCTGGATGCTTTTCTCTATTGAGGCCATGCCCGTGCCTATGGGTACATAAGGATAACCTTTTTTTAAAGCATACGAGGATGCGGTAAAACCGCCTATCAGCACTTTGCAGCCGCTTTCCATCAGACGGTCCGCCGCCTGAGGGATATCATTCTCATCGTTTATCGTCTCAACTGAAATTTCAAATCCCGACAGTTTTGAAATGGTTTCATCACAGCATATGGAACGGTCTGAAAGAATAAGACCGACTTTTTCCCTGCCATAGCGTTTCGATACCTCGAGCAGCGCATCGAAAATATCGGAGCTCGTCATTCCTATTTCTATGACATGTATTTCCGGATAGGCCTTTCTTATCGCACGGAAAGTCATGCCGCGGACGACAACTATGTCAAATCCCTCGGCTTTCTCCAATACACTTTTATCGGTACCGTAGATGTAGGCTGTGGAAAAGCAAACCTCTTTCACCTTCATCCTTGAAATGACTTTTGAATATGCACTCTCCAATTCCTTGTCAGGAATAACAACAAGAATCTCAACCATTTTTCTAATTATATTTGTCCCCCAAGCCGCATGCAACATGAATACAGTCATTGAAAATCAACAATATTACCCTTATCATTAGTCCATGGCTTTCAAAAACATCATAACCTATATCCTCATAATGGCTCTCATCGCAGTCACACTATTCAATATTTATGCAACAGCTACTGCAAAAAGAAGAAGAAAGAACGCATTCCAAAGCTATCATGCGGCAATGCAGCCTGTAGAAGACAAGCTTTTAAAGCACATGAAGGAATTTGGTCTGAACTATAACAAGGTAAAACGTCTCATGACAAACAATGATGAAGCGGTAATACTTGCCTATGACGAAAAAAACGATAGCGGAGCCATAGCCATGGCTGACGATGTGCTTTATTTCAAAAAGGCGGAACTGAAATCCGTTGAAAAAGCATACACTACAGAGGAGCATGGCAAACATGTGCTCAAAGCGGAAATCAAAATCGGATATAACGATACCCTATACACCTACACTATGGCAGATAAGCCATTCAATCCCAAAGGCATGATGGGCAAAGTCATATCCGAAACCGTTGAAAGCTTTTATGATTTCATCAATGACATCATAAAGGCATAAAGCTCCACTTATCTGGCTGAGACAGCTTTTTGAAATCTGAGAAGATTATCTACAGTAAGCGCTAGATCGTTTCTTGCCCTGCCCCGAGCCTCTTTATAAGGGACGGCAACCCTGTTGATTGAGAATATTCCGGTAACGCCTTCATCATAAGCGCCTTCTACACTATCCCCGATATCACCAACAAAGGCAATTGTCTTAACCTTCTTTTTGCTGGCCTTTCTGGCAACGCCTATCACAACCTTTCCTCTAAGGCTCTGTCCGTCTATCTTGCCTTCTCCCGTATAGACATAGTCCGCACCGTCTAAAAGGGTATCAAAATGCACAGTATCCAATACGGTCTCTATACCCATCTGAAGCTCAGAGCCGAAATAGGCGGCCACTCCTCCACCCATTCCTCCTGCAGCACCGGATCCAGGAATCGCCTGGACATCCGTTTTCAGATCTCTTTTAAGAACTTCTGCAAAGTGCTTCATATTCTCATCAAGCATTGCGACCATGCTTTCATCCGCACCCTTCTGGGGGCCATAGATCGCCGCTGCACCCTCAGGACCATAGAATGGATTATCGATATCGCACATGGTGATGATGGGAACATTCTTAAAACGTGGATCCATGGTGTCCGCATCCACCTTCTCAACCTCGCCAAGCGTGCCTCCGACCGGAATGAATCTCTCACCTTTCAAATTGAAGAAAGAGACTCCGCAGGCCGCGGCCAATCCCGCCGCGCCATCATTGGTACAGCTTCCGCCAAGTCCAAGAATAATTTTCTTTGCCCCTTTATCCAATGCATCGAGCATGAGCTGGCCGACGCCGAATGTCGTTGTCTTAGAAGGATCCTTCCTGCCTTCAACCATTGGCAGGGCCGCAGCAGCAGCCATTTCGATTACAGCGATATTGCCTGGAAGCATGCCATAATACGAGTCGATCTCCTCCCCAGGATAAGGGCCGTTGACCCGCAGTTTTATCCTTTCTCCACCCAATGCTTCCAAAAACGCATCAACAGAGCCTTCCCCTCCGTCTGCGACAGGAATGGATATCACCTCGCAATTCGGATAATGCTGCAGGATGACATCCCTCATTATCGAACATATTTCGCTTGATGACATGGTCCCCTTGAAAGAATCAGGGATAAGAATCACCTTTTTCATCGAAACCTCCTATTGTATATTGTATACAATTCTCTTCAATTATGTTATTTTATTTTAAAATTGTAAAGCTTTAATCTACAATTAGAAACAACTTTTGAGGAATAAACGATGAAATTGGAAAAAGACGATTGGATTTGCCTCACCTACGGGCATGATATAAAAAAGATGACAAACTCGCTTCTCTCCGTCTACCCTTTTGAAGAGAAGCTCACAGACAAAAATGCGAAAATAGGGCTTAAACCTAATCTGGTGATAGCCACCACCCCGGATACGGGTGCGACGACTCATGTGGAAATAATTTCCGCGGTGATCGAATATCTGAAAAATCTGGGGTATAAAGATATCACAATCCTTGAAAGCTCCTGGGTCGGGGATGACACTAAAAGAGCATTACGATTAAACGGTTATTACGAGATCGCAAAAAAATACTCTGTGAAATTGTTGGATATCAAAGATGATACATATGTCACGAAAGAAAGCAATGGAATAAGCATGGAAATCTCAAGAACCGCTCTTGACCTTGATTTCCTCATAAACCTTCCGGTGCTCAAAGGGCATTGCCAGACAGGCATGACCTGTGCGCTGAAGAATATGAAAGGCTGCCTATCAGACAAATCAAAGCGGATGTTCCATAAACTCGGCCTTATGAGGCCGATAGCGGCGCTTAATGCCATAATAAAACCAGATCTGACCATAGCAGACAGCATTTCTGGAGATCTGGATTTCGAAGAAGGCGGAAATCCGGTAAGAACCGATAGGATGATGATGGCAACCGATCCTGTATTGCTCGATTCCTATGCATCGGCGCTGCTTGGATTCAGCCTTGATGAAGTGAGATACATCCCGCTTGCAGAAAGCTTCAAGGTAGGCTCATCCGATTGGTCACACGCAAAAATAATCGAGCTTGAAAAACCGGAAGCCTCCATGACTGGCAGACCCACAGGGGAAGCAAGAAGGCTTGCAACCATGACAGCTCCAGATTCGGCCTGCTCTGCATGCTATGCAAATCTGATACATGCCCTCAAGAGGCTGGATGAAGCTGGAATGCTTTATAAACTGGGGAAAAACAAGATAGCAATCGGACAAGGCTATCGGAACAAGGCCTGTTTTTTAGGAGCCGGCGCCTGCTGCAATATGGCAGCCCATCCTGTCGGAGGCTGTCCTGTCAAAGCAAAAGATATAATGGATATGGTAAAAAAACTGCCGGATTAAATTGCATAAGATCTTATCTTGGCTAGTTCCTCCGGAGAGAAATCCATATATTTTCCGATGGCAAGGATGTTCTTTTTTACCTGATCGGCATTTCTTGCACCGATGATCACAGAAGCCACCGTATCGTGACGCAGAACAAAAGACAAGGCCATTTCGGAAAGGCTCTGTCCGCGCCTACTCGCGATTTTGTTCAAGGCATTCAGCTTTGTAACCATTTCTGGAGTTATTATGCTCTCCTTGAGAAACCGGTTTTCCTTTGCCCTTGTATTCTCCATTACAATCCCCAAAAGATACTTATCGGTCAGAAGGCCCTGCGCCAAAGGAGAGAAGACCACAGCGGACATCTCCATCTTCCTTAAGGCTGTGAAAATATCCTCTTCCTCCTCCACTCTCCTATCCAACATGGAATACCGGATCTGGTTGACAAGAGGGTGTATGTTATAGCTTCTTTCCAGAATGTCCTTTGCTTTTCTCAAAAGCTCCGGTGGATACTTGCTCAAGGCCACATAAATAGCCTTGCCGCTTCTCACTGCATATGCAAGAGCATCCATGGTCTCTTCCAGAGGGGTCTCCGGGTCAGGACGGTGATGATAAAAGATATCGACATAATCAAGGCCCAAACGCTTAAGACTGCAATCGAGGGAGGCAATGATGTGCTTCCTGCTTCCCCAGTTTCCATAAGGTCCGCTCCACATCTCATGTCCGGCCTTGGTCGAGATGACCAGCTCATCACGGTAATTGGACAATCCTGATTTGAGGATCGCTCCAAAATTTTCCTCCGCGCTTCCGGCGGGAGGGCCATAATTGTTTGCAAGATCGAAGCAGGTGATTCCTCCGTCAAAAGCAGAAAAGACCATCCTCTTCATCTCCTCAAAATCCGAACCAGCTCCAAAATTATGCCAAAAGCCGAGCGAAAGAGCAGACAGCTTGAGCCCGGAGGTCCCAGCTCTCCTATATGGCATCTCGTCATATCTTCCAGGATTCGAAACATACATGTCTAAAAGCATAATCCTAGCTTTTCAAATGGGCAACAAGGATCTTCTTACCACCCTGTAGCAAGGCTCATACGCATTGCGGTAGCTTGTGCTGTGATGCACAGAATGAACCCCCTCAGCAAAATAGGAGATAAGATATTCCTCCCATGGGGCATATAAATGCGGGAACTTTCTTCTTAGCAGATCGGAGCAGGCAGATGATAAAAACTCAGCAAAAGAGGAATCATCATATCTTTTGTTGCAGGAACTGATGAAAATCGAAAAAAGAAGGTCCCCGTCAAGCCCTGCGTTTTTCCAAGCTTGGAGATCGACCCTGCAAAATTCATCCGACAAATTTTCATAAAGTCCCGACCCAGGGTCTCTTGATAGCCCATACTCATCGAAAAAAAGGAGCTTTGCCCATTTTTCATCCACTAGCATGTGATCAGGGCCGAAAAATGCCTGATAACAGAACTTCAGCACATCCTGGGCCTGAAGCTCCGGATGGCTTGAAATATGGGAAAAAAGATAATCCTCAATCCTCATCTTTTACATACCTTGCGGGAATCAAAGCAGCCTTCTGCAAAGCAAATACTATGCTTGGAATTAAAGCCAGCTGGATGATGAGACCGGGAAGAGATGTGATGAAATAACTAGCTGTCCATGCGGCAAGGGAATACTTTCCTGCAGAAAATATGAGGGCCTTCGCAATCCCTGCCAAAATTCTTCCTGCCAAGAGGGCGGATACCAGGCTTATGTATAAATCTGCATACAATCTCCCTGTATGAAGAAATGTCATGACAAGTCCTGAAAAAAAGCCGTATGCAGCAAGCTCTACAATCATTGATGGAAGATACGCCATTGGAGGCATCCCTGTGAAAACGCTTGAGAGAACAGGCCCTGCAATACCGCACAAGAGCCCCAGCGGCCATCCGCAGATAAGTCCGCAGAGCAATGCAGGCACATGCATCGGACAATAGATATTCGCAGCATTCGGAATGGCATGAAAAGCCATCGGAAGCACTATGCAGAGTGCTATGCAGGCTGCAGTGATGATCGATTTTTTTACTGAAGACATCAGAACCTCCTAAAGATTTTTCCGCCCCTGTCAAGCCGGGGGCTAGAGAACATATATTTGCAGAAAAAGAATAATCAGGCAGAAAACCAGCAGAACGCCGTCAAAAGCTGAGAATTTCCTTGCAATCCTTCTTTTTTCATCTCTTCCATGATAACCGCGCGCCTCCATTGCGAGGGACAGCTCATCAGCTCTTTTGAACGCCGATATGAATATCGGTATCACAAGCGGCAATACAGCCGCAGCCCGCTGGGACAGCTTCTTGCTTTCAAATCCCGCGCCACGCGCCGTCTGCGCTTTTTTTATCATGTCCGCTTCCTCGATGAATACAGGCACGAACCTGATTGAAATGCCGAGGATCATGGCAACTTCCCCTATCGGGATACGGAATACTCCTAAAGGCCGGATCAAATCCTCAATGGCATCTGTTATCTTTAACGGAGATGTAGTGGATGTGAATATATTTCCAAGCACAAGGGCAAAAAGCACTCTCAAAATTACAAGCAGCCCCTGATGCAAGCCGGCCATTGTGAAGGAAAAAATCCAAAAGGAAAAAAGAGGATCTTGATCGGAAAAAAACAATGCATTCATTAAAAGGATAAACAAAAAGAACGGATATATCCTTTTCAAGCCGCCGAACACATGCCTGAATCCCAGATGGGAAAGCATTGCAAAGAGAACAAGGGACAATGCCAAAATCAGATAACCGGGAACCGAATCGGACAGGATCACAGAAGAAAGAAGCAGTATAAGGCAGACTAGCTTGCACAAAGGATCGGCACTGTGCATCAAAGAAGGGATATCGACATAGCATCCAAGAGGAAGACTTCTCATGACAAAACCTCCATGATCCCATCCAAAAGCTCATCATAACTTGCACAAGGCCTTTTCAATCCCAATCTTTCAGCGAGATCAAGGATCTCTGGTTTTGCAAGAAAAAGAAAGCTGTCCTGAAAAATATCCATAGTGCTGCCGAAAGCCTTCATGCGTCCCGATTCGAGCACCATCAAATGTTTTGCGCACATGAAAAGGCTGTCCGAATCATGGGAAACGATTATCACTGTCATTCCAGCACTGTTGAGAGAGCGGAGCAAGCGGATGAAATCATCCTTTGCAAACGGATCAAGCCCTGCAAACGGTTCATCGAGAATAAGGATTTCCGGCTTTGAAGCAAGAGCTCCAGCTATGGCCACCCTTCTCTTTTCACCCGAAGAAAGGGCAAGAGGGGATTTTTTCCTGATCCTGGAAAAGGAAAAACCCATCATCTCCAACGCTTCTTCTACGCGTTCTTCCACCTCCATCCTGCTCAGACTTCTATGCTTTAAAGAAAATGCTACATCCTTCTCCACTGTGGACTCAAAAAGCTGATACTCCGGATATTGGAACACGATCGACAAATGTCTTCGAAGATCTGTCTTATCATAATCTGCTTCATTGATATCCTTGCCATCGATCAAGATGCTTCCGTGAGAAGGCTCCATAAGCCCTGCCAAAAGCTGGATCAAAGTGGATTTGCCGCAACCGGTTTTTCCCATTATCCCCAAGAAAGCTCCATCATCCAAAGAGAAAGTCAGCCCTGAAAGCGCCTCGCAGGCCATAGGGGTGGCAGCAAGATATGTGAATCCGAGATCTTTCACTTCAAGCCGCATATAACCTCCGCAAGAGAAGGAACATCCAATGGACATTTCCCTATATTCACGCCTCTTTTTGCTAGATCATGGCATATTTTTACAGAAAGAGGGGCATCAAGACCGGCCTCATTCAAAAGGCCGATATCTGAAAGCACTTCATCCGGCCTTCCTGTTTTCAGGATCGTTCCGCCCTTCATGAGGATGACAAGATCGGCATCAATGGCCTCCGAGACCTGATGGGTCACCCAGAATATCGTCTTTCCTTCCTTATGAAGCCTTTTCACATAGGAAAGCATTTCCTTCCGCCCTTCTTGATCCAACATGGAAACAGCCTCATCGAAAACAAGTATCTCCGGATCCATGGCAAGCACTCCGGCAAGGGCTATGCGCTGTTTCTGCCCGCCTGAAAGCATATTGATATTCCTCTTTTCAAAACCCGGCATGCCGACAAGCTCAAGAGCTTTTTCAACCTTCATAGGAATATCCTTTTCTTCAAAGTTTTCCAACCCGAAAGCCACATCTTCCCCGACCACCGAGGATACGAACTGATTGTCAGGATCTTGAAACACCATGCCGCAAAGGCGGCGCAAGACATGGATGTTTTTTTCATCCCGCACATCCATACCCAAAACCTGCAGCAGGCCTTTCTGAAGAGGAAGCAATGCATCAAGATGTTTCATCAGCGTGGATTTGCCTGAGCCGTTTGATCCGAGAACGGCTACGAAGCACCCCTTTTTTATGGATAGGGAAACATCGCGTAAGACATTATGCGAGCTCTTTTTATCATAAGAAAAAGATATTCCCTTACCTAAGACCGCTTCTTCCACAGAACCTCCGAAAATAAAAAAAGACCGTCCAAAACCACCTTCTGGGGGATATCGGGACGATCTTCTGACCATCAATTATATGGGATTAAGATTAAAAACAAGATGATATCATCGTCTTCTGCGATGCATATCCGGGTAGGCCCGGCAATACGATGATATAAAAAAAACAGTTCAGAGGCAACCCTTTGCCGAAATGAGAGCCTTCAGGCGGGCCATCGCATCTGAAATCATAAACGGAAGGGAAAGATCTGAGGCACCCGCGACGTAATTGCCGCAGAGATTCATGGGAAGCAGTATCCTGTCCGCACTGCTTGAGCCGACGGCTGCGGCCATGGCCGGAGATATCTCTCCCCAAAGCGCATCGGAAATCGCAATGCCGACCGGACCTATGATGACATCCGCCTTCCTGGATGCGACAATAACTGCATTCTCCCCGGTGGCGGCATGATCGGCGCCTGCCTTCAGCATAGCCTGGGAGGCAAGCGCATTAGTCCCTACTGCCATGACTTTTATCAGAGGAAACGCTTTCTTAATATTCTCGACAAGCTGGCGTCCTACTCCTCCGCCTTGCCCGTCTATAACAAGAACAGTAAAATCGGTCATGCTGTAATCTTAACAGACATAGCGGCGATTAACCATACAAAGGCTTGGAAAAAAGTTTTTGATGGCACAAAATAGAAGCATGGACATTTTTTCTTATTTCAGAGAACTTTCATCGATATCCTCCCCGTCTGGGAAAGAGGAGGAAATCAGGAAATACCTCATAAAGCATTTTCAGAGCCTCGGGTATCGCAGCATGGCAGATAAGGCTGGCAACATACTGTTCTATCTGAACAGCTCTGGGAAAAAGCTCATGTATTGCGCTCACGTCGATACGGTTCCTATTGCGCAAAATGCCCATGTCTTGGAGGATGATGAAAGCTTTTTCACAGATAAGACGACAGCCCTTGGAGCAGATGACAAGGCTGCTGTGGCTGTGCTGATGAAGGAAGCAGAGAAAAAAGATGATGATCTTTTATATCTTTTTACCGTATCTGAAGAAACGGGGCTCACAGGTTCGGCGGCTCTGGACAAGGACTTTTTTAAAGATTTCGACATCGCCTTTGCAATAGTCCCGGATACCGGTGGAAAGGTTGGAGATGTGATAATCGCGGCTCCGGGAAAGACACGCCTTACACTGGATTTCAAAGGAAAAGCAGCTCATGCCGGATTTGCCATAGAAAAAGGGATAAATGCGATCCTTCTAGCTTCAGAATTCGTTTCAAATGTTCCTTCAGGCAGGCTTGAAGACGGATCGACAATAAACATCGCAACCTTTTCAAGCATCAACAGCACGAATGTGGTTCCAGCCAAGGCAAGAGTGATCCTTGAATCCAGAAGCCTGGATGAAAAACGTCTGGACGACATAATCTCATCATTGATCAGAGAGGCAAGAACAATAAATCCGGAAGTTGATGTACTGGAAGAAAGGCTTTACAGGCCATATATGCATGACAGAAAAAGCCCGATCATGGATTTCATGCTATCGGTAATGCCGGATGCAGGAATCAGGAATTCCATGGGAGGATCGGATGCCAACAACCTGAATGTCTTGAAAATCCCGGCCTTGGTAATAAGCTGCGGATACGAGAATGCACACTCGGTTGATGAATCGATAGCAAAGAAGGAAATGACAAAGCTTGAAGAGGTGATATCAGCCATCAGTGCGGCCTTCAAGCTCAGACGCGCTTGATTCAGCTGCTTTCTCAAAAGCGGATATGAGGATGTTTTTGAAACGGGATGGGGCCTTTTCCAATTCTTTTTCCATATCGACCCTGCATTTTGAGCATTTGAGGCTGATCCTGAGCACCTCCCTCTTGTCAAGGACATTGACTGCAGGGACATTGAAGCGCTCAGCTATCGCTTCCCTGGCATTGAAGAGATTTTTCAGATAAACCTTTTCCGCATGGTTCAAAGTGCGGACATTCGTAAGCTTCATCCATCCGGGTTTGCCGGGATTTACTGCGGCAATATTGGCCATAGCCCTCTCGACCTGATTTTCTAGGCCGTTCCTTTCAATCCTCTTTTCGAGTTCTTTTCTTAAAAGAAAAAGATATCTGACATCATCCAAAGCATAATTTATCTGGCTATCCGAAAGAGGCCGCTTCATCCAGTTCTCCTGCTGGTTTCTTTTCTTGTTCCCAGAATCAGGCAGCATGAGAAACGAAGAGAGGACCTTGCCCAGCCCTCCGCTTTCTCCCAGGGCCTTGGCAAGCACCCTGAGATCATAAACCCTCTTTGTCCTGATCCCATATTTTTTAAACAGAATCGACAGATCGCTTCTGCATTCAAACCAGAGTTTCTCGATATCTGCAGAAAAGAATGCCTCCAGCCCAGACTTGGTCACCTTGGCAGAAAGCACATCGACAAGATAAAAAAAAGAGCCGTCATAAAGCTGCATGGTGCATATATGCTCTCCATATGCATGCAGGTTGCATTCCTCTTCAAAATCCACGGCCACAGCTCGGCCTTCCCTTTCCCATATTTCGGCAAGCTCTTTCAGCCGTCCGTCATCCAATACAAGCTCATAGTCCAATCAGGCAAACCTCCCGGCCATCTCAATGCAGGCCTTGCGGTATTTTTCGACAAACGAAGCTGGGGATACAGGCATGGCGGAAGTGCCGTAAAAGAGTATTCTCGAAAGCAGCTCGGTATCGTTTGAGACAGGAAGATGGAGCTCGAGAGTGCCATCCTCCAATTCCTTGAGGCTCTGCCTCTTCTGCCATATCTGGTTCTTGACTATATCCTTCGCCCATCCGGTAAAATGTATGACATATTCGCTCTCCTGCTGATCGTTATTGAATATGCCATAACCGTCTAGAAACCGTTCAAGCTTAGCAAAATCCGAAAACACTATATCCTCATCGATGATTTCGACGCTTATGATCCTAGAAAGGGAGAATGTCACTATCCTCTCGCCCTTGTCGACATCGATTGCGGCAAGATACCAGATTTCCCCATAATTGACAAGCTTCAGAGGCTCTATCCTCCTCAATCTTTCTGCTGAGAGGTACCGCAGCAATATCCGCTTTGAATTCTTGAGCGCTTCCATGAGGCGAAGATATATGCCAGGCCTGAAGTCTTCCCTCGCGTAGGATTTATATTTCACATATCCGGAATCACCAGATATTACGGAAGATGGGAAACGGGATGAAAACGGTCTGTTCTTTTCCCTGTCCCGTGCCATCAGCAAGGACTCATCCGCGCGCCATGAGGCAAGGTTGTGGGAACTCTCCGCACTCAGACGGAAGACCTTATCCTTTGCATCGTAGTATATGTCCAGATTACCGCAGGAAAGCGGACAGCGCGTCATCAGATAGTTCTTATCCCTTCTTACCTGCTTAAGCGACACTTCATAAAGCGAAGCCACATCCTTTATTCTGAAATATCCCTTCTCCATAAGCTGGTCGAGGATGTACATGACCCTTTCAGTCTGACTCATGAACACATTATAGTTTCATAAGAGGCTGTAATCAATTCATCTCCTCTATGTAATGGACGTAATCAAGCGCTCCCAAAGCTTCTATGATCTCGTTATGGGTCCTGTATTTTTTAAGATCGCTTCCGATTATTGTGAGAGAGACAGAATATACGCAAAGCCCCGTATTCATATAAGACGGATTAGCCTCTATGTCATCTATCCTAAGGCCAAGCTTGCGGAGCGTGGCGGTAAAATCCTGTATCCGTGTCCTGTCGGCAAGTTCCAGATGGATATCGAAATGATTCGATCTGTTCTTGAGGCGCAGCTCGAAAGCAGGAAGGAAACTCAATATCAAAAACATGGAGGCCGAAGCGGCGAGTGTCAGCGTATAGAATCCCGCACCGACAGTAAGCCCGAGTATTCCGCAGGTCCAAAGGCCTATTGAGGTCGTCAGCCCCTTTATCCTGTTTCTCGAGCTGAAGAGGATCGAATTGTTGCTCATCATCCCCATGCCAATTATTGCCGCTGCGGACAGAACAGGAATCCCGCTATTGTAGGCTGATATGAAATACTGATCCATGAGCATGGACATCACAGTAGCCAGAGAAACCAATATGAAGGTGCGCATGCCTGCCGAATGCCTCTTATTGGAGCGCTCTGCTCCTATAACTGCAGATAAAAGCACGGCAAGCAATATTCTCAAGACCACCGACCCTGCACACAAAACGGATGCCCAGGGACCCAAAAGCTTTGCAATAGGATCTATAAAACCGATATTCATCATACACCTCCACACTAAAACGGAATCACCTGTATCTTGCTCCGCCCCTGCGGCGGCCTGCGAAAGCCAGATACTGCTCTGCAGCTTCGGTAAAAGCCTCCTCATCGGTCATTGTGCGGCATGGATGGGGAATCTCATCTTGGATGCGCATGACACGATCGATCAGAATTCCAAGGCCGTTGTCGCTGGGAGCCGGCTCGAAAGCGATCTCGACCGCATCTTTCTTCTCGTCATAGGAATGCGAAAGATACAAAGCAAGCTTTGCAGATGCGGGGCCTATGAGCTCATAAAGGACGCTGGAGGCCAAAATGATGGTCTCAAGCGCTTCTCCTGCCTCTCCCCCAAGGGTCCTTGCACCTATGGCTGCCAGTCCGATGGCAACCCCGGCCTGAGGCACCAGAGCAAGACCAAGGTAATTCCTGACCTCCGCCTTTTTCTTCACTATTGCAGAGCCAAGGAACGCACCGGCGTATTTTCCAAAGATACGTACCAGGAAATATGTGAATCCCACGGCAATCAAGGATACAGCTCCTACGGAAGAGGACATTGAGAAAAGCGCTCCCAGATTGAACGAGAGTCCGGACCTTACAAAAAACAAAAGAAGTATCGGAGGGCTGAAATAGTTCAGCTGCTTGAAAAGCCTTTCATCTTTTGCGAAATTGATGTAGACGGTTCCCATCGACATGCATCCCAACAGCGGGGATACTCCTAATAGAGCACATACACCGCAGAAAGTGAAAAGCATGGCGATAAGGACAATAAGACGGTTGTCCGTGGATCTTTTTGCAAGCAGGAGCTTCAATAAAAAACCGAACAGGCATCCGAGCACAAGCACTGCGATATTCACCACTATGGGCTGGGCAAGGCTTGAAAAGCTGAATGAACCGGACATGGAAGCCAAAGCCGCGGAAATGGCGATGCTGTATGCCATGAGGCCTACAACGTCATCGAGAGCTACGACCTGAAGCAAAGTATCCACAAAATCCCCTCTTGCTCCTGTCTGTCTTATCGTCATGAGCGTGGAAGCTGGAGCTGTGGCGGAAGCAAGGGCTGCAAGCACGATTGAGAAGGAGAAATCAAGGCCTAAAACATAAAAGAGGGCGATGAATACGAAAACCGAGGCAAGAAGCGCTTCGAATACAGTTATGATGAAAACTTTCGCACCGTTTTTCTTTAAAACGTCGAAGCGGAAGAACTCGGCGGCGCTGAATGCGATGAATGCTAAGGCTATATCGGAAAGGAAATCCATCCCTTCTATCACACGTGCAGGAATCACGCTGAGGCAATATGGCCCGAGAACGACACCTGCGATGATATAGGCTGTTACATTCGGCAGTTTAAGAAGCTTTGCCACCCTTGTGAACAGAAAACCGAAAAACAACATGAAAGCGATCGATACCATGATCGATGCCGCCGGCGATGAACCTTCCATCAGCCTGGAAATGAAATGATACATGCTCCCCTCCTGACCCTTTACTTTTGACGAAATCGGAAATCAAAGGGGACTATGATATATATCAGGATGGAAATGGAATCTTAAAAGCTTATGATTGTCTTGTCTTGCCATTTCCAGCACCTCCTGATTTTTTTTATTTTCAACATAATAGAATGGATTTATTATAAATACAAATTATATTTTTTTTAGTATGCATAAATTTTTTTTAGCAGGAGTTTTTTTATGCTTGATATGAAATTGGAAACGCTCATAACCGTCGCTTCTCAAAAGTCCTTTACGAAGGCAGCCCAAATTTTATGTTTGACGCAACCGGCCGTAAGCCATCATATAAAAGAGCTTGAAAATGAGCTGGGACACAAGCTGATACACAGGGTAAATGGTACTCTGCTCCTTACAAGAGAAGGAGATATCGCGCTCAATTATGCCAAACGTCTCAAGGCCCTATATGAAAAGATGAAAGAAGAGATGGACGACGAGGATAAAAACCCGACAAAACTCAGAATCGGGATAACACATACTGCCGAAAGCAACGCCATCCCGCTGTCATTGGCTAAATACAGCAGTGAAGCTGGCAATATGAGTATAACGATTATTACTAATACCCTAAAAAAACTTTATGCAAAACTTGAAAACTATGAATTGGATTTAGCTATTGCAGACGGAAAGCCGGATAATCCCAACCTCAGCTCGTTCATGCTGGACACGGATTACCTTGTATGCGTAATGTCAAACAACAATCCACTTGCGAAAAAATCGATGATCAGGCTCAGCGATCTTAAGAAGGAAAAGATGATCCTGCGTCTTCCCTCCTCCGCATCCAGAGTCTATTTTGAATCCATGCTTGCAAACATCGGGGAAAACCTCAACAATTTCAATGTAATAATGCAGGTTGACAATATCGCAACAATAAAGGATCTGATAAGAAAGGATTTTGGAGTCTCAATACTTGCAAAGAGCACATGCCAGGATGAGATACAGAAAGGAAAGATAACTGTCCTGCCGATAGAAAACATGAGCATGGTCAGGGAAACCAATATAATCTACAACAAGGACTTCACTCATATCGACATCCTGAATGAGATTGCGAAGGTATATCACGAGGTCGTGGGAAAGTGACACTTTCCGTCTGACGGGAGTATTTCCGTTGAAGACTTCATAAAAATTCCCGGCACCTGGATGCCGGGAAAGTTGTTCAAATCCGTACTTATTTCTTAAGCGCAGCTTCGAGGGTATCGAGCATTGCAGAAAGTTCCTTCGGAAGATGCTTGCCGAACTTCGGATAGTGGTTGGTCCTGATGTCCTCCACTTCTCTGAGCCAGCCAGCGTTGTCGACCTTGAGGAGTTCGGCCATATCGGCTTCTGTAACCCCTTCCGGGCGATCGATTGCATCGACTGTCGGCATGATTCCGATTGCGGTATCGACTGTCTTTGCTGTTCCATCGCAGCACTCGAATATCCACTTGAGGACACGGCTGTTATCGCCATAGCCCGGCCAGAGCCACTTGCCATCTGCGGTCTTTCTGAACCAGTTGACGTAGAAGATCTTAGGCAGCACATCCTGGCTCGGAGCGGCCTTGCCCACATCGATCCAATGCTGGAAATAATCGCCCATGTTGTATCCGCAGAAAGGAAGCATTGCAAACGGATCCCTTCTGATCGTTCCGGCCTTCACATCGAGAGTTGCGGCAGTAACCTCCGAACCTACGATAGAGCCGAGGAAAACGCCATGGTTCCAGTTCCTCGCCATATGTACGAGAGGAATTGTCGAAGGCCTTCTTCCGCCGAAGAGTATTGCTGAAACAGGAACGCCCTGAGGATCTTCCCATTCTGGAGCGATGCACGGGCACTGCTTTGCAGGAGCTGTGAATCTTGAATTCGGGTGAGCAGCCGGCTTCTGATCCTTGTTGCCCTTGTCCTGAACCCATTCGTTTCCGGTCCAATCGATGAGCTTTCCAGGAGCATCGTAGCCGATGCCTTCCCACCATACATCCTTGTCCTCGGTAAGAGCGACGTTGGTGAAGATGGTGTTCTTGCTTGCAGCTGCAAGTGCATTAAAGTTAGAAGAAGCGGAAGTTCCAGGAGCTACTCCGAAGAAACCTGCCTCCGGGTTGATGGCGTAGAGCCTGCCGTCCTTACCCGGCTTCATCCATGCGATATCGTCTCCGATAGTCTCAACCTTCCATCCTGGGATGGTCGGAATGAGCATAGCGAGATTGGTCTTTCCACATGCTGATGGGAATGCGCCGGTAACATACTTGCTCTTTCCTTCAGGGTTTGTAATCTTGAGGATGAGCATATGCTCTGCGAGCCAGCCTTCATCACGTGCAAGAACGCTTGCGATCCTGAGTGCGAGGCACTTCTTTCCGAGCAGTGCGTTTCCACCATAACCTGAACCATATGACCAGATTTCCCTAGTCTCCGGGAACTGGCTGATGTACTTGTGCTCCATCGGAGCGCATGGCCACTTGCCGTTATCGGACTCGCCTTCAGCAAGAGGCTTGCCTACGGAGTGGAGACAAGGAACGAAATACCCATCGGTTCCAAGAAGGTCGACAACCTTCACACCGACACGGGTCATGATCATCATGTTGCATACAACGTAAGCGGAATCGGTGATTTCAACACCAATTTTGCTGATCGGGGAACCGAGGGGTCCCATTGAGAAAGGAATGACATACATGGTCCTGCCCTTCATGCATCCCCTGTAAAGATCCGTCATGGTCTTCTTGAGTTCAACAGGATCGATCCAGTTGTTGGTGGGACCTGCAGCTTCCTGTGTCTTAGCGGCAATGAACGTCCTCTTTTCAACACGGGCAACGTCGGAAGGATCGGAATTGAAAAGTACGCATCCCGGCTTCTTTTCTTCGTTGAGGCGGACTGCAAGACCGCTGTCGACGCACTGTGCGATAAGAGCGTCATACTGCTCCTTGGATCCGTCTGCAAGCACTACATCATCCGGCTGGCAGAGTTCCTTGATTTCCTCAATCCAGCTGATAAGCTTTGCATGTTTGAGATCTTTAATAGTCATAGAATTCTCCTTATATCGAATCCGGCATAGCCGGCTTCTCATCTAGCTTTAAGAGTACCCTAAATGGGCAACGTGTGCAATATGGGGAAAAGCTAAATTTGAACCT
>CASGDQ010000014.1 GCA_949300325.1 uncultured Spirochaetales bacterium | reverse complement strand
TGCAAATATGAGTATTACAAGAAATAGGAAGACTGTGCCCATGCCGAGAACCAGAAGAATCCCTCCGTCCTTGATCTGTTGGATGAGAACGTCCTTTGGCAGGTTTGTTAACAATGTCAACATCGTTTATCTCCTCATTTTAGATTAAAAAATCATTCAACATAGGATTTTATATGAATTAACCCCTTTCATCAAGTAATGGATGTTCTTTTATCGATTAGAAAATGTAAAAGTTTAAACCGTTTATAATTTCTGTCTGATTAAGAAATAGCTTAACCCCCATCAGGGCTTTGCCTTGCCGATGCTGATGTGCTGCTTCTTGCTTGAATCGGATGATTGTATTAGATTTTATGGCAGTAGGATATATTCCTGCTATGAGGGTGACATATGCCGGAAAAAGAAAAGGACGAATTTGAGCTTCAAAACGAGAAGATAAGGGCCCGCATGGACCGCATCGGGCGGAAAATCATGATAATGAGCGGCAAGGGCGGGGTCGGAAAGACTACCGTGACCATAAACCTTGCCAATGAGCTGGCGGATATGGGATGCACGGTCGGAGTTCTTGACACCGATCTGCACGGGCCAAATGTGGCTAAGATGTTCGGCGTGGAAGGGGCCAGCCTTTCTTCTGCAGACGGGGTCTCTTTCCTCCCTGTCGAAGTGCGTCCCAATTTAAAGGTGATTTCCCTTTCATTTGCTTTAGAGGATCCGGATTCCCCGGTAATCTGGCGCGGAAGCATGAAGATGGGAGCCATAAGGCAATTCTTGGGGGATTGCGAATGGGGCGATTTGGATTATCTTTTGATAGACACTCCTCCTGGAACGGGGGACGAGCAGCTTACTGTATGCCAGGCCATTCCGGAGCTGACAGGAACTGTGATAGTCACAACCCCTCAGGATGTTGCGATCCTGGATGCCCGTAAGAGCGTTAATTTCTCCCGTAAGATGGGTGTTGCAATAATCGGCGTAATCGAGAACATGAGCGGACTAGTCTGCCCGCACTGCGGAAAGGAGATCCCGATTTTCGGCAAAGGCGGCGGAAAGAAAATGTGCTCTGACATGCACGTGCCGTTCTTGGGCGAGATCCCGATGGAAATGGATCTCCGCGAGGCTGAGGACGAGGGAAAGGATTGGAGCCATGTCGGCGCTTCCCGTCCTTCACGCAAAGCGTTGTATGATATAGCTAACGAAATAAATAATGGAACAGCATGCTCGACAGGAAGGGATACTTCGTTTTTTGGCACTCCCGGATGCAAGCCCAGTGCTTGCGCCTCCTGTACTGCAGACTGTCCATCAAGGAAGAAATGAGTATGGATAAGAACCTTTTCAAAGCACCGGGCGATCCCGGGAGGCTGATGTGGAAAAGCGGGGAAAGGGAAGTTTCTCACCATACGCCCATTTTTGATGTGGTGAGGGTTTCCAGACATAATTTGGATGGAAGCAAGAAAGGTTCCTTTGTGCAGCTTCATACAACCGATTGGATCGTCGTCATCCCTTGGTTCCGCGATGAGGACGGGGTACCCCGTTTCATAATGGAGCAGCAGTATCGCCATGGAACTGATTCGGTTACATGGGAATTTCCAGGAGGCCTGGTCGAGAAAGGCGAAGACAGCGCAATTGCCGCCGCAAGAGAGCTGCTGGAGGAGACAGGCCTGGAGGGAAAGCTCACTTTGCTTGGAGATGTCAGTCCGAATGCCGCCTTCATGGATAACCGCCAGAGGTTCTATCTTGCTCAGGAGATGGAGATCAAAGGCGTACAGAATCTCGATGAGAACGAAGAGATAGATGTGTTCTCGGTTCCTGTGGAGGAAGCGGTCGAAGGCATGGGCAAGGGGATATATGACAATGGCACCATGATGATCGCTTTGGGCTATTTTTTGCGGTATGCCGAAAAGCATCCTTATTTGAGGGAGACGATAAGATGAAAAAGATAACTCTTCTGATTCTGGTTTCATTGCTCATCCTTTCTTCATGCCAGAGCCTTTCTGAAAAACCGCGGATCGAGGTTTCAGGGTCTTCTGTTGTTGCAATGAGCGCTGATATCGCATCCTTCACGATTTCCGCTGAATGCGTCGGCGAAACCACTGAAGAGGCCCGTATCGGCATGGATGGCATAATCGGTGAGGCTGTGGCGGTTCTCAAGGATGGCTACGGGGTTGCGGATGAGGATCTTGAAACAGGTGCTCTTTCACTTTCTCCTGAATATTCTTGGATCGACAACAAGCGCGTTCTGACCGGGCAGAGGGCTTATCAATCGGTAAATGTCACACTGGACGATATTTCCGTAATAGGCGCTGCAGTTGAAGACCTTTCCAAGATAAACGGAATCTCCGTCTCTTCGATAAATCTGAAGAAAAAGAACACCGATGCAGAAGAGCGTCTTGCAAGAAAGCTTGCCATCGACGATGCGATGCAGAAGGCATACGATTATGCCACATCTGTCGGACGCAAGGTCGGCGATGTGATATATATCGGAGATGGAAGCTCCTCAGGGGCCTATCCAGTAAACTACAGGAGCGATATGACTGTGAAGATGGAGGCTTCTGCCGCATCCTATTCCACAAACTATTATGCCCGCGATCTCGAAATCAGCGATTCGGTTTATGTCGTCGTTGAACTGAAATAGATGTTTTTCCGATTAAAAATGCCCGGCCGAGCATTTTTTCATTTCAAGACTTCCATTATGTAATCGTTCAGGCTGGAATCCTCGTATATCAGCCGGTATAGGGCCTGGACAAGAGGAAAATCCTCCGCTTTCCCATTTTTCCTTGTGAATTCCCCTATGAGCCTGATCGTCCTTTTCCCTTCGATTACTGTAGCACCTCCGCGCTCGTCATAGGAAAATCCCTTTCCGATAAGCATTCCAAATGTCCTGTTCCTGGATAGGTCGTTGAGGCTGGTGAGCCCCAGATCACCGATTCCGCAATAGCGGAAGATGGTTTCCTCATCGCAGTTGAAGATCTTGAGAAGCCCCCTCATCTCGTTTACAGCCTTGGTGTATACCAGAAAGTCTACGTTTGGGCTGTTGTACCGTCCTGAAACAAGGCCTATGGCAATCGCATACATGTTCTTCAATATGCTCATCAGCTCCACAGCCCTCACATCGCTGCTGTAATCCAGAGAAAAGCCTGTTCCTGGCAGTACCTTGTCCCTGAAGTAATGGAAATCCTCCTTCTTGCCGCCGAAAGTGAAAGAGGTTGGAAATCCGTTGAGGGTTTCGATTGCAAACGACGGTCCCTTCATGCTCGCAGTGCGGTCGAATGGAATTTTCTCTGTTATGAACGCACCATCGTCGCTCATCCCCTTTGCAAGGTTGACTACCAGCGGATTCTTCTTTGCATGTTTTTTTATTTCTTGGCTGAAACTGACTATGGCTTTCGAGGGGATGACAAGAAGAACTGCATCAGCATCTTCGAATACTGCATAATCGCTTGATGCTCTTATCCCCTGGTTTATGTACCTCGTCGGGAAATATTTGCTGTTGCGGTGGTTCTCCGTTATATCCTTCTCCACTTCCTTTTCGATCGTGTGGAGCGTCACCTCGTTGTCTTTGTTCCAAGCAAGCCGTTCTGCGACGCTTGTTCCGAATGTACCTGCCCCTGCTATTACAATCCTGTTCACTTTTTCTCCATCTTCCTGATTATATAAAGTCTCGTGGTCCTGTCGGTAAGCTTCCTCATATCCTCGGTATATCCGTTGCCTGTATCCTTGTCTGCAAGCGCTATGCCCGCATATTTGAGAACATCTCCCGATACCTCGTAGCATTCGAGCTCCTGAGGATAAAGCGAATCCTTCAGCTCCGTCTGTATCCTGTCGCGGGCGAAAATGCGGTAATCGGCATTCTCGTCCGCCTGTGTGATCTTAAGCCTTTCCTTTCCCATCCCCGCTTTCAGGTTCTTTTCCACATAAAGAGCCAATATCACGGAGGCATCCCCGATTGAGACGCTCCAGACTTCTTCTGTATCCTGCCTTTCGACCTTCACGTTGCCGAACTGCAATATGTTCCTGTATTGCTTGTAGAACTCTATCTGCTGCCTGAGCGCCATCTCTTCCTCTTCCTTCATGTTCAGTATGTCCACCGAATAAGAGAGTATTCCGAAGAAAGAGATCTCCGCCCTGCTGTCAAAATCCGTATACCTGGAGAAAATCCTGTCGGGCGTCGGCTCAACCTGCTGGAGCATCACGCTCTGAGGATAAAACACCCCATAGCCTTTCGAGCTTTCCATACGGGATACAGGATCGGTATTCTTGCTGAAGGAAACGGCATGGCAATAGTTCAGCATCCCAAGATCGAACATCGCGCATCCTGCATGATCCTCCAAAAAAAGATTTGGAAACCTTCGTGTGATCGTGTTGAGTATCCGGCATAATCCCGATACATACCTGTGATGGAATTCCCCCTGGCTTCTGCATTCGTCGCTATATAGGAAAATGTCGGATTCCGGCCTGCTGGAATCCCAGCGGAGCCAATCCAGCTTCGCCGTCTCTATCGTATGGGAAAGAGTTTCGATCACCCAGTCCTGCACGGTCTCCTGGGTAAGGTCCAAAAGAAAGTCGTCGTTTGCCGATGCCCAGTTCTTCCTCTTGGGGTCATGGAGAGCCCATTCGGGGTGTTTTTCATATAGATTGCTGTTTCTGCTGACGGTTTGGATATCGAACCAGAGCCCGAACATCAGCCCTTGGCGGTGTATCGCAGCCCCGAGCTCCTTCAAGCCCTGCGGAAACTTCATCGGATTCACATACCAGTCTCCCAGAGATGTGTTCCGTCCTCTCCTGACAGAGAACCATCCGTCATCTATTATGATTCCCTCGAATCCCAGGACCTTTGCCCGCTGTGCATATGATACGGCCTTGTCGTGGTTGATGGTAAAACCTGTTATGTCGCATGTGGAGAGCATGAGCGGCCTGATACGGTCCTTCCATTGTCCGCGCAGCACCGCCGCCATGATGAATCTCTTCATCCTGCGGGAAGCCTCATTAATACCTTGTTCGGAAAATGTTATTACAGCATCCGGACTCTCGAAAGCCTCTTCCGGCTCCAGATTCCAGCTGAAGAGATCGTCGTTGAGGCCTGAGATGATATGAAGCATGCCGCCTTTCCGTATTGAGAAGGTTTCCTTATGTGCTCCTGAGTATATCAGGTTGCCCATGAAGCATCCTCCCTCCTCATTCAAAATGGCATATGCCGGATTTTCTTCAATTCCTGAAAATATCTTTCTCGATTGGATGGTATGCGTACCGCTTTTCAGATCTGTTTTTGTTAAATTCGCTTCAGCAGCATAAGACCCGGCAAGGTTTAAAAGCGTATATCTGCCACATGGAAGATCCAATTGCATTGAAGCGCAGGAAGAAAGCTTTATCGGCGAGAGGGATGCGTTTCTTACCATCGTTCTGCGCACAAGAGTGTCCAATTTTGGAAAAAGCGTATAGATGAGCGTCACCTCGATCTTTTCCCTTTCGTCCCTCAAAAGAAGCTCGAGAGTCTCGGCATTCCGCTCATCCATTACAGCCTGCGCTATCGGATTTTCCTTGTACCTTCTTATTCCTGCATAAGCCCTGTGGTCGGCGTATCGCAGATCCAGGGTTTTGTTTTCTTCCAATGATATGAGAGGCTGCCTGAAATCTCCTTTGCCTTCCGTAGTGCATTCAAGCATCAATTCCTCCAAGCAGAAAGCGGGTTTCGTCCTGTCTATTGCCAAAGAGAATCCTTCTTTTGCAAGATTCTTGCTTTCCATGGCCCTGCGGTTGAAAAAGGGATCGCGGATTCTTTTGCCAAAGTACAGATGCTCGGGATGACCTGTATCCGTTATTCCGAACACATAGCTCAGATTGTCCGTGTAAAGATGGAAAGTTTTATTGTTCCCGCATTCTATCATTGTCGCCCCCGCGCTTGATTGATATGATAATAATATAACAATAGGAGGGCATTTGTCATGGATATTCGTCGTTTGCCGTTGTGGGAAGGCAGGAATGCAACATATATGAGTAATGATATCCTTCAGGCCGTTATCGAGGACCAGGGGGCTGTCATGCTTGAAATGTCTGCAGAATGCCTTTCCGGCGGCCGGGTTAACGCTCTTTGCCTGCCTTATTTCAGGGCGTTCGGAAGCGGTGTGCTTTCAGATCCGAATGGCGAATGGTACAGGATGAAGCAGACTCTTTATCAGGCAGGCGGCGGTTATTTCACTTTCCCCTTCCCAAGCGAGGATCATATAACCAGCAACGGAACCTACTGGACCGTGCGCAAATACGGCACCGAAGATGCTTATGGAGGCGTATGGCTTTATTCGGAGATAAAGAGTCGCGAGGAAGGAAACCGTTATCGGTTGGAAAAGATAGATCTTATCATCCCGCAGCATCCAGTGGTATATACGGCAGTACGGATAACAAACCCCTCTGACAGCCCTTTGATCGCAAATCCGAGCGTGAATGTCATGCTTGGAGCTCCTTTTTTTGAGAGCGGATGTTTTTTCGATACCAATGCCAGGCATTTTTCCGCATATCCGAAAACCCACCGGGAGGTAGCGAACAACAGGTTCGTATCAGGGCCTGTATTCGAGGATCTGAAGCATGCTCCGCTCGTGCGTGGAGGGATCGCTGATGCCTCTTATGTGCCTGCTCCGACCGGCACTTACGATTATTTGCTCGGAAAGATTCCGGAGCGTTCAGGCCATGGGCATATCCTTTGCATAAACCCCCGTCTTCAGATGGGCTTCTTATTGTTCACTTTATCATCCTGTGATGATTGCTGCTGTTTTCCAAACATTTCGCTTACACAGAACTATCTTGGCCGTCTGGATGCTCCTTGGGCTCTTTGGGATGGCGCGACCAGCCAGGTGTTTTCTGCGACTCTCGGCCTGAATTGGGGACCTAGCCGCACTAGGAATTTCCTCATCGAGGCAGGTTCGTCGAAACTGCTATATTACGCACAGGCATTTTTCAGCTATGAAAATCCCCGCATGAGCCTTGGCTTCCCGTCGTTCGATGCAGTAGACGGAGGATTTCTTGCAAAGAGGACTAAATCGACATTCTTCGTTCCATGCGACCATTCTTTCAATGTGATAAGGTCGGTCTCCTCTTCATTGTTCCAGACTTCCTCCGATGCTGCGAGGATATGAAAAAACGGGGCCGCGCCCCGTTTGCTGTTAAAATGGCCATGTATCTGTGAGATTATATCTTGCCGAGAGCTCCTTTATCACTTTCTGCAGCGAAACTGGTACCGGGCATCCATATTCCTTCCTTATCTTGTAAGCTTCCCATTCAGGTTCGCCTGCAGTGAATATCCTGTCGTGCCCCGGAGCTTTCTTGCTTTCTCTCAGCTGATGCAGGATTTCAGTGGTTATTGCCTTGAATATTGTCTTTCCCATGAAAAAATCAGGATTGATTGCAATGAAGAAATGTCCGAGCGGATATGGAATATCCTTTCCGTCTGCATCTTTTCCGTTGAGCATCTTCAAAAAGGATCCGTCCTGCAAGGCTGCAGAGAGAACCTCTACCACGGTTGCATAGCCATATCCCTTGTATCCTCCTGTTTCCGTTCCGAGTCCGCCGAGCGGAGTCAGTGCGGCTTTCCCAGTCGTGAGGTCCTTGAGTATCTGTTCGGTATCTGTTCTTGTGTTTCCATTCTCATCTATTACCCAGCCTGGAGGAAGTTCCTTCCCGGCTCTTCCATAAACCTCGATCTTGCCTCTCTGCGATACCGATGTGGCACAGTCTATGACGAACGGAAATTCATCATTGGTCGGAAATCCAACAGTCAGCGGGTTTGTGCCGAGCATGTTCTCCACTCCGAATGTCGGGGCTATTGAAGGCCTGGCATTTGTGCCTGTGATTCCGATCATATCCTCTTTTGTTGCCATGGTTGCATAATAGCCTGCAATGCCATAGTGGTTGCTGTTGCGCACAACCACCATCCCCATGCCATATTCCTTGGCCTTGTCGATTGCCATCTGCATCGCCTTATGCGATACTACATGGCCCATGCCGTTATGCCCGTCAAGCACGGCCGCGGTCTTATCGTCCTTAAGAACCTCTATTTCTGTGATAGGATTCATTATACCCTTGTCTATCCTGTCGATGTAGATGGGCTTCAGCCGTCCTATGCCATGGCTGTCTATGCCTCTTTTGTCGCTCTCGATCAACACATCGGCAATAATATCTGCATCTTTTTCTGGGATTCCGGCTCCCATGAGCGCCTCTTTCATGAACTTCTCGAGCTTTTCAAAGGATACGAAGGCGCAGTCCTTGTAGCCATCGAGATACCTCTTTTCATATTCGGTCATAAAAAAACCTCCGATTTAAGTATAAGGGTAAAACCGGAGGAGCAGATAAAATATTTTTTTTGCTCAATATATGTAGATGTTGTATGGCCTATAGGGATAGTACGGGGTGTTCTTGTCGAATTTCATTGCAACCCCGAAGTATCCTCCTCCATAGAAGTTGAACCTGGCTGGCGTCTCGGGGATTATTGTAGCAAAGAAATTTCCATTTACTCCGATCGTGAATCCGACGCTTTTTACCTCGTTTGCAAAGAATGTCATGCCGGCATCGATTCCGCCGCCGAGGCAGAGCACATCATCTTTAGCTGAGAATGATGCGATCGAAGGGCCTAAAATAAATGTGAACATTGCATTCCTGCCGACCGGGGTATCTACTGCGATGCCGAACATGCAGGATGTCGCAAAATCCACAACAGGCAGGGACAGTGTCACATCAGCTCTTCCTCCTATGCCAAGTCCGGTGCCGGAATTTCCTACAGGTACAGTCCATGTAGCATTGGTATATACTCCGATATCAAACGAATTCAGAGGTGTGTCATAGAAGAAATCCATTCCGGTTGAATAATATGTTCCGATTGCAAAGGCCGGAAAGCTTGCCGCTAAAAGCAGTGATAAGATTATTGCCAGTTTCTTTTTCATGGTTACATTCTTTTGTATTGCAGAACTCTTTGCAAGTACTTTTGGTTTTATTTTCTCTTGCATAACAGCCATCTTTCTGTTAAAGTCATAAAGCAGTTATGGAGTCGTACCCAAGTGGCCTAAGGGGACGGTCTGCAAAACCGTTTTTTCATCGGTTCGAATCCGATCGACTCCTTTTTTATTCCTTACTCCGGTAAGGATTTTTTTTATCCCTTTTTCCTTTCTATTTTGCATTTTTGAGGTTTTGAGCAAATTTCAATTACTATTGAATATAAATTTCAATTATAATATTCTTAATTCGGAATATTATTTATGCATAATTATAGTACTAGAGTTTTTTCAGCAAGAGTTGCATGGAATGTCGGTATGTTCATATAATGCAGAAAGCCTTCAACGTTTGTATCTTCGTAGATTCCTTTAATGACGAACCCGGCATCAATCTGGGCCTGGATATTTTCATCTATGCCATGGCTGAATTGTACGCCTTCTTTGCGTTCAAGCTCCTTTTTAAGCATTTTTAGATCTTTCAGCGGATTATGGGGCAGGGGATACGCGATATGGCTCTCATCTTCTCTGTCTACTATGAAGTTAATTTCATTGTCCAATCCGCTTAATAGCCTTCCTCCTTTCTTCAAAACTCTGAAGCATTCTTTTCAGATTCCGCCCATATGCTCGGAATATACGTTCGCAACAGGATGGAAGATGAGATCGAAAAAACCATCCTCGAAAGGAAAATTTTCCGTCATATCCGCCTGCACAAGATTAATTTTTATATTTTCCCTTTTCGCGACGGTTCGGTCTTTCTCAAGCTGGGCCGGTGTAATATCGAGCACCGTTATATCGGCGCCGAGTGCGGCAAAGACCGGTCCCTGCTGGCCGCCGCCTGAAATAAGAGCGAGCACCTTTTTGCCTACGACCTCTTTGATCCAGCTGCTGAGCACTTGTTTTGTCGGGGTCAGAAAGAGCCTATAAACCCCCTGCTTTGCCAAAAGAAACTCCTCATGGCTTATTTCTCTGCTCTAGAGCCATCCCTGCTTAATCCATTTGGAAATTGTTTCAATGTTGATCTTCTTATAGTCCTTGTCCAAAGTATAATATGCAGATTGCAGCGCATGCCAAATCAATGCTTTTTTCGCACTTGACAGTCCTAGGCTGTTGGTATTAGAGAAAAGAAAAGGAGTAAGAATGGAAAAATTCAGCAGGATGAGCCTTTTTGAGACAACGCCGATACCGCAGGCTGTTGCGCGTCTTGCTGTGCCGACCATCCTCTCTTCCCTGGTGATGGTGCTATATAATCTTGCCGACACCTATTTCGTGGGAATGCTCAACAACAGCGTGCAGAATGCAGCCGTCACTCTTGCCGCTCCTGTCCTTCTGGCATTCAATGCTGTCAACAACCTTTTCGGAGTAGGCTCGTCCAGCATGATGAGCAGGGCGCTTGGCAGGAAGGATTATGCAACTGTATATAAAAGCAGCGCTTTCGGTTTCTATTGCTCTATTTTCTTTGGGATCGTGTTTTCCCTCCTTTGCCTGATTTTCCATGATGGTCTGCTTGTGCTTCTTGGAGCTGACGAGAGGACCTGGGAAGCTACATCTGCATATTTGAGATGGACTGTCATTTTCGGAGCAACTCCCGCGATACTCAACGTGGTGATGGCTTACATGGTCAGAGCCGAGGGGGCTGCCATGCATGCGTCGATCGGGACGATGAGCGGATGCCTCTTGAACATAGCCCTAGATCCTTTTTTCGTCCTGCCGCAGTTTTTAAATATGGGAGCAGAAGGAGCCGGGCTTGCTACGTTCATAAGCAACTGCGTGGCATGCATCTATTTCTTCATACTGATAGCCTGTAAGAAAGGAAAGACGTACGTCTCCATAGACATAAGGAAATTCAATCTGCAGAAGGCCATCGTGGTCGGCGTATGCGCTGTCGGAATCCCTGCATCCATCCAAAACCTTTTGAACGTCACAGGCATGACGATATTGAACAATTTCACTTCCGCATACGGTCCGGATGCGGTGGCGGCGATGGGGATAACAAGCCGGGTGAACATGGTCCCGATGAATATCGCGATGGGGTTCAGCCAGGGGATAATGCCGCTGATAAGCTATAATTTCTCAAGCGGGGATACAAGGAGGATGAAAGAGACGATCTTTTTCGCGGCAAAGCTGATAATAATCGGCATCGTCCTTGTAAGCGCCTCTTACTACATTTTTGCTCCGTTCTTTATAAGGCTGTTCATGAAAAACGAAGTAATAGTAGCCTATGGCACAAGATTCTTGCGTGGATTCTGCCTTGGACTTCCTTTCCTTGCCATCGATTTTCTTGGCGTAGGTATTTTCCAAGCAGTCGGAATGGGCCGCAATTCATTTGTGTTTGCAATACTCAGAAAGATTGTCCTCGAGATTCCGGCTCTCTGCATATTAAATAAGCTTTTCCCTCTCTACGGTCTGGCTTACGCGCAGCTTACAGCAGAGGTCGTTTTGTCCGTGGCTGCTGTAGTTGTTGTTTTAAGGATGCTTAAAAGGCTTGAGGGTAAGAAGGTCTGATCCGCTTATCTGATTTTTTTCATATTTGCATTTAAAATCATTATTTCCCGTGTTAAAATATTGAAAGGTCTTATGTTTAAACTGCAAAGAAAGTTGGTAATGATTGCTAACTAATATTGTAATTATTCATAATTTAAAGAATTATACAAGTAGGAGAATACATATGGATGATTTAGAGAAAAGAGCGTTGGAATATCACTGCCTTGGCGGCAGGGCGGGAAAATTAAGCGTTGAAGCCACTAAGCCCTGTAAAACAGCAGATGATCTGTCCTTGGCTTACACTCCCGGAGTAGCCAAACCTGTATTGAGGATAGAAAAGGATGCTGAGGATGCATACCGCTACACCAACAAGGGCAATCTGGTGGCTGTGATATCCAACGGAACTGCTATCCTGGGCCTTGGAGATAGGGGAGCGCTGGCTTCAAAACCTGTTATGGAAGGCAAGGGGGTGCTTTTCAAAAGATTTGCCGATATAGATGTATTCGACATCGAGATAAACGAGAAGGATCCTGACAAGCTCGTTGAAATAATTGCTTCCTTGGAGCCGACTTTCGGAGGCATAAATCTGGAGGATATCAAGGGGCCTGAGTGCTTCAAGGTGGAAAGAGAACTCATTAAAAGGTGCTCGATTCCAGTCTTCCATGACGATCAGCACGGTACTGCTATAATCGCTACTGCGGGACTTATGAACGCAGCAGAGATTATCGGCAAGAGCCTTGGCGATATGAAGGTTGTAGTCAACGGCGCAGGTGCGGCGGGAATATCCTGCTCGAAGATGTTCCTTTCTGCAGGAGTTAAAAAGGAGAACCTCATATTATGCGACAGCAAAGGCGTCATCTATGAAGGCCGTCAGGGGCTTACTGAGGAAAAAGCCGCATTCGCCGCAAAAACGGATAAAAGGACCCTTGCTGAGGTGATAAGAGGTGCGGATGTGTTCATGGGGCTCTCTGTCAAGGATTGTGTGAGTGCAGAGATGCTGCTTTCAATGAACCGGGATCCTGTGGTGTTCGCAATGGCCAATCCTGATCCGGAAATCACTTATGATCTTGCAATGGCAACAAGAAGCGACGTGATCATGGCCACGGGCAGAAGCGATTATCCCAACCAGATAAACAACGTATTAGGGTTCCCGTTCATATTCCGCGGCGCACTTGATGTGAGAGCCTCCAAGATAACAGAGAATATGAAGATGGCTGCAGCCAAGGCTCTTGCCGCTTTGGCTAAGGAGCCTGTTCCAAATGTGGTGCGCCAGGCTTATGGCGGCGCCGATTTCTCTTTTGGAAGAAATTACATCGTACCTAAACCCTTCGATCCGAGAGTCATAGAATATGAGGCGCTGGCTGTGGCTAAAGCGGCTTGCGAGGATAAGGTTGCAGCTTCTCCTATAACCGACTGGGATGCTTACAGAAGCAGTCTTGTAAAGCGTATGGAAAAGTATTGGTTGTGATTGATGAAGGTCGTTGTAGTTTCAATTGATGCCCTGATTTATGAGGATTTGGAATATTTTGCAGGCATGAACAATATGAAAGGCTATCTTTCCAAAGCTCATATTTGCAAGAAGGTTGTTCCAATATATCCGACATTCACCTATCCGTGCCATGCTTCGATCATGACCGGATGCTATGCAAATAAGACCGGAGTGTACCATAATTGCAGTTTCCCTGAAAAAAGATGGTTATGGGAGAATTCGTTTGTGAAGGTTCCTACCTTATTCGATGTTGCGAAAAAAGCAGGGCTGAAGACTGCCTCTGTATGCTGGCCTGTAACCGGCGGTGCCGATATTGATTTTTTGGTCCCTGAGGCCTGGGGAGAGACAGAAGCAGACGACCCTGCTCCGGTTTTCAAGAGGCTTTGCTCAGAAAAAGGTTATAAGTATTTTTCCCGTCATAAAGATCTGCTGGATTGGATGCGCACTCCTGGAATGGATCTGTTTGCTTCTGCCTGTTTCTGCGACATCATGAGGGAAAATGATGTTGATCTCGGTTTTGTGCATTTCTCTTATCTCGATCATCAAAGACATAAGAACGGATATGAAAGCAAGCGCAATCTTGAGGCATTGAGGTTCATAGACGAGAGGATGGGAGAGGTTTTCTCCGTTTTAAAAGAGGATACGGAGGTCATAGTCCTTGGTGATCATGGCCAGAGGGATTTCTCATCTTTCTTCTGCCTGCAGAGGGCTGTGGACGAGCTTGGTTTTGGCGATGCTATAAAAATCCATACATCATCCTTTTCTGCACAGGTGTATCTTGATGGCATAAAAGAAAAGGAAGCGATGGATGTGCTGACGAGGATAGGGGCTATCCACCCTGGGGTGATCGAGTGCATATTTTCCAAGGCTGAAGCGGCTGAAAAATATCATCTTGAAGGTGGTTTTTCTTTTGTTGTGGAAGCTTGTGACGGGATAAACTTCACAGATAACGGCTCTTTCGGCATGCTCTATCCTTCTGGAAGCTCCCATGCCGCGCATGGCTATCTGCCAGAAAAAGGGCCGTTTCCCCCTCTTTGCATGAAAAATAAAAGGCTCATCGAACCATGGTGCCGGTCTGTTGATATAGCGCCGACGGTGATGAGCCTTTTCGGCTTGCAGATGCCTTGCGACGGCAGAGCTCTTGATCTGGCTTAAAAAGCCTTCTCAAGATCCTGTTTTGCTTTTTCCAAAGTATCGTTGTACTGTTTGTCGAGCTGCTCAAGATTGCTGTTGATGATTTGAAGCGCTTCCTTGTCGTCCTCCAAGCGGAGATCCACATTACGCCCATACTGTTCGGCAATCTGCTCCTGCTTCTGCTTCAGCATGGGTTCAAGCTGCTGTTTAAGCCTTTCCACAAGCTGTTTCTTATGTTCCGGGTACTGCTTTAGAAATTCCAAAAGCTTATCATAAAGCATGACTGCCTCGGAATTGTCGAGCACCGCTGATGCAAGTGCCGCCAGGCGCTCCATCCTGTCATCGACCACTTCCGCACCGGGCAGGGAAAGGGAGCTCATCAAGACAGGCTTCAATGCTTCCTTCACATCCTTTTTGTCGTAAGACAGAAGCTGTCCGAGTATCTCGTCGTCTTTTTTATCTGCAGAAAGGTATGCTCCTGCAATCCTCTTGATTTTCTCAAGCGTCGATCCGCGCCTGATTTTTTCCTCATCGATTTCTATGCTCTGGGTCCTCTCAAGGGCGATTTCCCATGCGCTTCTGATTTTTCCCATGGCAAAATTATTTTTCTTTTGCCCTTGTCTGTCAACATAGTGCGTCTGCTTGCATCCCTCTCTTTATTGTATTAAATCCTTCTTTTGTGTAGTCTAGGGCCATGAACGGAAACATTGTATTGTTCTTCGACCTTTTCGGTACGATGATTTTCGCAATTACCGGCGCTGTGAAGGGAATCAGGAACCGTCTGGATTTTTTAGGGGTTGTTTTTTTCGCCATAACCGTAGGCTGTGGGGGAGGAATGCTCCGTGACATGCTCATAGGCAGCACTCCTGTTGCAGCGTTCAACAACCCATCGTATTTCATCGTCTGCATAGTGACAGGGACTGTTGTTTTCATAGTGTCCCCTAAGATCGTGGGACGCTGGCCTGCAATCGTCTATTTCGATGCGATAGGGCTGGGAGTGTTCACAGCCCTTGGTGTCGCAAAGGCGGCAAGCCTTGGTGTGGGCGTTGTAGGAATGATCATGAGCGGAATGTTCGCAGCCGTAGGAGGAGGAATCCTGAGGGATGTGTTCTCAAAGGAGATACCGATGGTCTTCACTTCCGATTTCTATGCCTCGGCATCCATTCTGGGTGCGGTGCTTTACGTGGTTTTGGACAGGTTCACTTCTCTCGATGACAATGCAGTCTTGATAATCACTGCAGTCTGCACCACGCTTTTGAGGGTGATCGGCTACGAGTGCCATTTCCGCTTGCCGGTGGCAAAGATGCATGGAGAATGAGCATGGAAGAAAAGCTTTATTATGTCGATCCATATTTAAGGAGCACGGATGCGGAAATAACTGCAATCCGTGGCAGCGAGGTTTATTTTGATAGGACGGTGTTCTATCCCGAAGCAGGAGGACAGCCTGGGGACAAGGGCCTTTTCAATGGCTATTGCATCGTCGACACGAAAAAGACTTTATATGGGGTTGCCCATATATTTGATAGCGTATCTGGCCTTAGCGTAGGTATGAAAGGTATTCTTTGCCTGGATTGGGAGCATCGTTATGCTTTCATGGAAAAGCATAGCGCACAGCATCTGATATCATCCCTTTTTTACAACCTGCTTAAAATCGGCACGGTTGCAGTGCATCTGTCCGATGAGTATGTCTCAATTGAACTCGATGGAGAAGTTCCTTCTGACAATGATTTATACAGGATCGAGGATGCAGTGGAGGCTGCCGTAAGAAAAGGGGCTAGGATATATTCAAAGAGCCTCAGCCGGAAGGAGGTGGAAGACATGCATCTCAGGCGGAGCATCAAGGTCGAAGGCGATGATATCCGTGTCGTGTTCATCGACGGTTTTGATGCAGTCCCCTGTGGCGGGGTACATCTTTCCTCCACTTCCGAAATAGGCGAGGTCTCATTTTTTTCAAGCGAGACGATCCGAGGGCATGTTAGGACCTTCTGGCTGGTAGGAAAGAGCGCGAAGGAAGAAAGGAGAAGGAACAGGGAAAGCTGCAGGAAGCTTTCAGCTCTTTTGTCTGAAAAGCCCTGGGATGTTGTTCCTGCAGTGGAGAAGAAGCTTGCAGAAATGGAAAGCCTCAAGACCGCGTTGAGGCATTCCTATGAAAAGCTTGCAGCCTCTGAGGTTGCCTCCATTCCCTCCTGCTGCAGGTTTTATAGGACCTCGACGCCGTTGGAATTTTTCAGGATGCCGCTTAAAAAGCATGGTTTTGAAGATATTTTGCTGCTTGGTGATGGCGATAGGAAGGAATTTTTGTATATTGGAAATGAGCAGGCCTTCAAAAGCCTGAAAGAAAAACTCCTTTTGCGCGGAGGCGGCAGAGAGGGTATGTACCAAGGCTCATACAGCATCCCCGCCGACGAGATTGAAAAGGAATTCTTGGGGATGGTTTATGGAAAATGATAGTGGAGCGGAGCATAAGCATAAGCCTCATATCGGGCTTTATGCGGTTTTGGGCTTCATTCCGATAGTTCTTGCCTTTGTTGCGTTCTTTTTGGTCGTGCAGCAGCTTGGAAGAAACAATTATCAGACCATGATAGAATACATAACCGGTCATTTCAATTTCTTCCAGATGTGCCTTTATATCTGGATGACCGATACTTTTGTGCTTCCTCTTTCCCCGATGTTCGTATTTCCGATGATCATACAGTTTCCATGGTATTTCGCAATACCTGCAACCGGCCTGGCTTCCGCGGCGGGCGGGGTGAGCGCGTATTTCCTCGGACGGCTTCTTGTAAAGGTGCCGCTTGTGAACAGGGGGGCTGTGAAGGCGCATGCCAAATGGGGTGCCACGATTGAGAAATACGGTGTGGCCTTTGTTCTGATTGCGAGCATCCTGCCCCTTCCTTTCAGCGCAGTATGCATGGCTGCGGGAGTTATGAAGCTGGATTTATTGAAAGTATCCCTGTGCTGTACGACAAGGATACTGCGTATGGCCATCTATTATTTCGTATTTGTCCTGGGCCTTGTGGCTCTCTGACACACCTGCTCTGTCCTTTCTGCTGCTTCCCCGATGTAGGAGGCGGCATCAAGCAGGCTGGCTATTTCCTCTTCAGTGAGGTAGGAGCGGACCTGCTCATCTTCCATCAATCTCTTTTCAAGCGGATTTTCCCGTCCTTCCTGCACCTCCTGCCAAGATGCGAGGGAATGCTTTCTGATTATCTCATGCATCTCCTGCCTGTCAGCGCCTCTTCTTCCCAATTCCATTAAAAGGCGCTCGGTGGCGCTGAATATGGAATAGCTGTCCATAAGCCGTTTGGTGCCCATGCTGTGGATGTTCATGCCTTTGACGATCCTTATTTCGGTAATCAGCATCTCATCCAGCGCAAGGAAGGTTTCCGGAATGAATATCCTGCGGTTCGCGCTATCATCCAGGCTGCGCTCGAGAATGGTCTGCGAGGCGTTCTGCCAGCTGGAGGAGTAGGAAGATGAGACGAGACGTGCCAGCGAGTCGATTTTTTCACTATTGATCGGATTGCGCTTGAAGGGCATCGCTGAGGAGCCTACCTGGAATTTCCCGAAAGGTTCGCTGAATTCCCCGATCGGCGGGGTCTGCAGAATTCTGAAATCCAGGCTGAACTTATGCAGGGAACAGGCGATGTTTGAAAGTATTTCCATCATCTTCAGATCCTGTTTTCTCGTATATGTCTGGCAGCTTGCCGTAAAGGCTTTCAGATCAAGCTCGTCAAGAGCCAGTTTCTCCATCTCGCAGGCTTTCATTCCAGTTCCTTTCAAAAGCTCCGTATAGCTTGCAAGGGTTCCCACAGCCCCTTTGAATCCCTTGGCCCTGATGTTTGATAAGAACCTTTCAAGATCGTTTCTGTCGTCATCCAGATCCTGTATGGTTTGTGCGAGGCGGTAGCCTATCGTGGTTATCTCCGCAGGCTGGATATGAGTGAACGCCATTGTCGGAGCTGCCTTGTATTCCATTGCTTTCTTGCACAGCTCTTCAATCAGCTCATCAAGCTTGAGGCTTATGATGGAAAGGGCTTCCTTGAAGCGTATGATATCAGCATTGTCCAATGCGTCCATGCTTGTCGCGCCAAGATGGATTATCCCTCCTGCTGCGGGGCATTGCTCGGCATATGTCCTTATCTCGGCCATGAGATCATGGTGGATGAGCTTTTCTATTTCCTCCGCCCTTTGTATGTCTATATCCTGCATGTGCTCTTCAAGCTCTTTTACCTGAGAGTCCTTGACGATCCCTGCTTTTGCCTGGGCTCTGGCAAGAGCGACCCAGACCCTTCTTAAAAGCTTTCTCTTGTGGCTTTCGCTGAAAACCGCCCTCATTTCTTCAGATCCGTAGCGCCAGGTATACGGACTTATGTACGTATCATGATCAAATCCTTGCATCCTTTCCTCCTTAGCTGAGATAAAATATGAAAGAATCCCCGTCCTTCACTCTGAATATGTCTTTTTCATGCGGAAGGGCTCCCCAGGAATCGTCCCCTCCGACACCCATCATTCCCTTCAATATCCTCACGACAACCTTGTTTTCTTTCCCAAGGTCCCAAAGATGAGTGGCATTCTCTATCTGAGCGCTGGTGTAGGGAAGGACTGAAAGGATCATATCGCTATGAGCTTCGATATCCAGATCTCCTATTCTTGCCCGTTTCACGCCGCATCTTGTTCCCGATTCCTGTGGGACATGGTATTTGCTGAGATTGTCAAAAGCATCGAATTCCCAAAGTCCGAAAAGCGCGCCTTCCTTTCTGTCGCTCATGTTCTCTCTTTCACCAAGCCCGAGATATATGACATTCCTGTTTTCCTCAAATAAGACCAAGGCCATCCCGAATTCCGGAATCATGCATTCATTCCCGTGATAGGTCATGACTATTTTCAGCTTGTCTGAAACAAGGGAGTATGAGGTCTCGATCTCCGCTCCTCCCACAGGCATTTCATGCACTGTCTTTATGACATTGCCTTCTACCCAGGTTCTCTTATGCCTTTCGAAGGCCGTGTTTGCATACCAGATTGAAAGCGATGAGTCCAGTTTCGAGCCCCGGTCGTTATCGACAGCGGCACGCCAGAAGGAATGTCCTGCCCTCTGCTTGAGAAGCTCTTTGCTGTTTTTGTGAAAGGAGATCAGATGGCCGCTTGATTTATCCACGAGGATTGAAAGGCTCTCATTTTTCACTCCGTAGTTCACATCTCCCTTTATAACCGGCGCCTCGAGCCCATCTAATGAGGTCTCTTTAATGAAGTGCATCTCTCCGTGTGCAATCTCGGATCCCTTTTTCGCCCATGGGGTGTTCTTTTTAAGCAGCAGGGAGAATCTTGAAGCCCAGGATCCGTGGTGCTCCCTTTTTTCCAAAGGTATCCATAACCCGCTTTTTGGCCCCAGAGCCAGATTGAAAAGCCTCTCTTCCTTCAGCCTGCCATCCTCGAAGTACTGGTATTTCTGCACATAATCCGACATGTCGGTTGAAAGCGAATGGTTTGTTATGCAGATGCCGTCTTCCTTCACCTCTATCTCAAAGTTCTGATAGGCGTATCTGACTTCCTGCATCTTCGGCGTTTCAGTCCTGTCTGCAAAGACTATGCCGTTTGCACAGAATGAGAAATCAGACGGCCTGTCCCCGAAGTCTCCTCCGTAGTATGTGCCCTCAGCCATGCTGAAGGTTTGGTCGATGAAATCCCAGATGAACCCGCCTTGGAAGCTCATATCCTCCCTCTCCAGTCTTATGTAGCTCATGATGTCGCCGTTGCTGTTGCCCATAGAATGCGAGTATTCGCACATCAAAAATGGCTTATGACGGTCAAATATGAGAAATCTTTTCACATTTTCGGCGCTGGTATACATCTGGCTTTCGACATCGCTTATCTCATCCTGGAATCTCCTGTCATGGAATACACCTTCATAGTGTATGAGCCTCCGGTCATCCCATTTTCTCAGCTCGTTTGCAACATCGCGCAGCACCGTTCCGCCTCCTGATTCGTTTCCCAGCGACCAGAAGAGGATGGAGGGATGGTTCTTATGCTCCTCGAAATTGCTCCTCTGCCTATCCATCACAGCGCTTTTGTACATCATGCTGTCTCCGGGGAGGCTGTTTTCATCAAAGCATGCTTTTCCCGCCTTCTGCCAGGTGCCGTGCGTCTCAAGATTCGCTTCCGCTATCACATAAAGCCCATAGCGGTCGCAGAGGTCGTAGAATTCCTTCCTGTTTGGATAGTGAGATGTCCTGACGGCGTTGATGTTGTTCCTTTTCATGATCAGGATATCTTTCAGCATCTCATCCTTTGTTATGGCCCTGCCTGTCCTGTCATTCCATTCATGCCTGTTCACGCCGTGAAAGAGGATTCTCTTTTTATTCAAAAGCATTATCCCGTCTTTTATCTCAAAGCGTCTGAATCCTGTATTGATGCGGGTCTGCTCGCATTCTATGCCGCCTATGAATGTCTTTACTGCGACTATGTACAGATTGGGCGTTTCTGCATTCCAGAGCTTGGGATTCTTGATCTCGAAGGAAAAGACGGCCTTGCCGTTCTCAACCGCCTTTCTCTCTTTTTTCCTTCCGAATGCCGCCTCTGCTTCATCCGCCTCTGTTTTTATGGTCAGCTGGAGATATCCTCTTTCGAGATTTTCGGAAAGGCATGTCCTTGCATCCACATCCCATATCATCTTTTCTGGACGCATCAACAGATAGACCGGGCGGAAGATTCCGCTCATCCTCCAAAAATCCTGGTCTTCAAGCCAGGAAGACGAGGAAAAGCGATATACGGATACGCATATTCGGTTTTTTCCATCCTCCACAGCATCTGTTATATCGAATTCATGCGCGCTGAACGAATCCTCGGCATAACCTATATGCTTGGAATTGACATACAGGTCGAATGAGTTGTCCACCCCTTCAAAGCGTATGATGATCTTTCCTTTTTTTCTTATTCTTATATCCCTGAAATATAATCCTGTTGGATTGTGCCTTGAGGGGATCTGGGGAGGCTTCAGCTCCTCATGCCCATCCCAGGGATATTGGGTGTTCACATATTGAGGTCGGCCCCAGCCCTGGCATTGCATCAGGCCCGGCACCTCGATTGATGCAAGTTTTGAGATGTCGAAATCCTTTTTTAGATATTCTGCCTTGATTTTGCCGGGATTTTCCAGAAATATGAATTTCCATTTGCCATCCAGCGTTATGTCGCAGGTGTTTTTTCCTGTCGGGGTGAAATTGCTTCGGGCTTCAAGTGCGCCTATGCGGAAAACCGAGGGGTCTGTCAGATGTTCCATGCCAACAATATATCACAGCAGGGGCCTTTTTGTATTTTCAGTTTGAAAGAAAGAAGTCTATTATTTTTGAATTTGCTTCCCTTGATTCCTTCTTATCCGGCTCTGCCACATTGAAGACATGGCTGCATTCCTTGTATGACTTGTCGAAGAAGAGGCTCTCGTAGCTTGTTCCGTTCTTATCGAGGCATTCCATCATCCTCTTGGAATTGCTGTAGAACACATCGGCTTCCGAAGAAAGGATGAACAGGGGAGGAAATTCCATATTTGGCGAATAGTTCTCGAAGCTTATCAGGCCCTCGAGCTCCTTTTCATCGGACTCAGTCGGCATCATCATCTTTTTTATTTCCTCTGTGAGCTTGATGCTGAGTTTCTCGGATTTGAAGCCGTTGATGTTGTCCAGCATGCATACCGGGCTTGTAAGCGCCATGGCAGAAGGCTCGAAGATGATATCCGGGGCCCTCAAGGCTTTTTTCAATGCTTGATCCTGCATTGTTGCAAAAGCAAGCGTTATCAGATGGGCGCCGCAGCTGTCTCCTGTAAGTTTGACCTTTTTTGCTGAAAATCCATATTCTCTGGAAAGGGTGTATATGCTGTTCATTCCGTTTATCACGGATTGCAGCTGTCCTCTGATATCGACTTTAGGCAGCAGGCTGTAGCCAAGAGAGGCGGTAAGGAATCCTTGCCGCGCAAATACGGCGCAATATGCGCTGTTCAGATCCTGATCTCCATATATCCATGCACCCCCATGGATGTCTATCAGCAGACCGTTTTCGGCAGATAGGCCATCATCTTTCATATAAAAGTTGGCATATCCGCCGCAAGTGCATATGTCTTTTTCTATTTTGACGCCTTCGGTGCCGCCTTTACGGATCATCTTGTCTCCGGCTTTCTTCATTCCGTTATAGGCCTTGACCATCAGCCTTATCATATTATCCATCAGCAATAGTATAAGAAAAAGCCATCATCTGGGCAAATCATCTAGCCAGCGATTGCGCCATTCTATGCCATGTATGCCTTATGCCGCGGATTGCGATCGAATAGGCCATGATGTTTTCTGCAAGCGCCATTCCAAGATATCCGCTGTCTCCCAGATGGTGGACGTCGGTTCCGGTCATCTTGCTTTCTATGGCTATGCGCTTGATCGTATCCGTATCCGAGCCCTCCTGGCTGGTTCCGACTGAAGTTATCGTAAGCCTTTCTCTCTTATGTGCATGGCTGACCAGTTCTCTTATGTAGCCTGTGGTTATGCCCGGGACTGTGCCCGGCGCAGGAAGCAGTATCATATCAGCTCCGTTTTCTATGAACAGGTCGATATCCTCTTTTGTGATTATTTTCTCGCCGCCTTCAGAAAGGATGCCGGACGCGTGCATCTTGCCGGCAATGAGAAGCATTCTGTTTTCCGTAGCCTTGGAGATCTCCTTAAGAGATGATGCGATTGCAGCGTTGGAAACCCCGTTGCCCGGGTTGCCGGTAAGAACTATGAAATCAACTCCCATATCCATGGCAAGGCATGCATTCTCAACGCTTGCGCACCGCCCCTTGCTCATCTTCCATATCCCATCGTCATCAATCTTATTTATGTCCACAGGCTCAAGGTTTATTCCTATAGGCCGCCCTGTAAGCTTTTTCAGAACCTTTATGGTGTCCTTCTTATCGCATTCCGGAAGTGCGTTTATCTTGGGGTTCTGCACATCAAAAAGGTTTAATATGATGACATCGGCGCCCATTGCCGCTGCAAGCTCTGCGTTTGTGATGTCTGTGAGCACAGGCTGCGTGATTCCTATGGTCTCTGCCGCCATGACGCGCCCTTCGCTCAATGCTATCGCTTCAAGGAGCTCCTTTTTGCTGAGTTTTACCAATTGCTGGGGGGTGAGGTCCAATATCCTTTTCATTTTTTTTCTCCTTGAGACAGTCTAGCATGAAGGAGAGCTGCAGAGGGAAAAAAGGTGCAAAACCTGTCTAGTGGAATCGGGTTTTATGGTATCTGGCGTGCTGTTTCGAAGGAATGTATGAATCTGCGATAAAGAAAGAGCGCCAAGCACAGTGTCGCTCCATCGGAAATGACCGGCGTCCAGGCAAGGCCATATAGGCCGATCAGCATGTTCATTAAAAAGAGCAGGGGGATATGGACGATTCCTGTGCGGCAGGAGGATAGGATGAGGGATTGGGTGCCTTTGCCGACAGCTTGGAACATGAAGCTGATATGGAAGTTGCATATCATAAGCGGTATGGCCAGGCTGTTGATCCTCAAAAAGGCTGCTCCCATTTCAATTGTGGCATCATCGTCGATGAAGATCCGGATGGAGCCTTTTACAAAAAGCTCGAAGACAAGGACGCACAATAGGGCGAAGGTCATGCCGCTGAGGCTCGCTTTTTTCACGGCATCCTTCATCCGTTTGAAATTCTTGGCAGCATAGTTATAGGCTACAAGGGGCAGCATGCCCTGGCAAAGCCCCATCCCAACATTCATTGGCAGCATTTCGATCTTCTTGACAATGCCCAAAGCTGCCACAGGGATGTCCCCATAGCCGGAGGCAAGCTTGTTGATCACCATGTTTGCCATGCAGGAGAGAAGATTGCCGATAGCCGATGGAAAACCTACTGCAAAGATCATTTTGGCATAGCGCGATCCAGAAAGGATCCGCTTGGGGGAGGCCGATAGCACCGTGCTTTTTTTCAACCGTAAAAATATGACGATGAAATAGAGCGTGGCTGCTATATTTGAAAACATCGTGGCAATGGCGGCACCCTTGACCTCCTGACCAGGAGGCAAAAGGACAAACATGAAAAGGGGATCCAATAGAATGTTGAGGATCCCTCCCATGCCAAGACCGAAGCTGGCCTGTCTTGCATAGCCTATGCTGCGTATCAGATGGGACAGTGTTAGGCTCAGCATGGCGGGAAGCCCGCCGATTATCACCACATAGAATGTATAGCTTGCTGCATAGCCGAATGTGTATTGGCTGGATCCGAGCATATCAAGCAGCTCTTCCATGAAAGCCAGGCAGAAGATTGAGTAGAGCAATGCTATCAAGATGGAGCCATAGATGCTGAATGAGCAGACATCTTTTGCTTTTTCCGGCTTGTTATCTCCTAACAGGCGCGAAATCAGCGTCCCTCCTCCGATTCCAAATAAATTGGATAATGCGTTTAGTATGAAAAACAGCGTGTAGGCCAGTGTTGCGGCGGCAACCTTATAGGGATCTTTTGTGCTGCCGATGAAAAAAGTGTCTGCAAGATTGTAGACCATTATGATCAGCTGGCTTATGATGGTTGGAACAGCCAGCTTTGCCAATGCTTTTGACACCGGCATTGTTTCAAACAGCTCTCTGTTAGCATCCATTTTCATCACTTCAGCTTGCCAAAACGGAGAGTATTCATGTTTTTCAGCGCAATGGACAGCAGATGGCTGAAGGCTTCCTGTTCTGGCTCTGACATCCCCTGCAATAATATTTTCTCTGTTTTGCAGACCATGTCCTTCAAGGATTGCTCAAGCTTGATCCCTTCTTCTGTCAATGTGACAAAATCCCTTCTGGCATCGCTGGTGTCATTTTGCCTTTTGATAAGCCCTTTTGCTTCAAGGCGTTTCAGTATGCCTGCCACTGTGGATTGGGAGAGTGTTAATTCCTGCATGAGCATTCCTGCATCAACGGGCATATCCTGATGTGTGAGCAGGTGCCTGATTATTTCAAATTGGCTGGAGGTGAGCCCCTGCATCTGCAATTCCTGGTTCCTGAACCAAATCAGGGCATTGCCCAATTGGATCATTTGGCTTCCTGTTTTGTATTCGTCCGAAGGCATTTGATTTCTCCTGATAATAAATCGTATGCGATATATCTTATGCGATGTATTTTATCTTTTTTCCTAGTCGAATGCAACTGCTTTAAAGGATATGAAAAACTTTGAAGCTTTTTTAATGAAAAAGGGACTGCTTGGCAATTTTGCAGCAGTCCCCTGGTTTTTCTGAAACCTCTTATCTTACAATCAGCTGATCCCTTTCCGGGCCCACTGAGATATATGTGACCTTGGTATTAAGGGCCTTTTCGATTGCAAGGATGTATTTGCGCGCATTCTCCGGCAGTTCCTCCCAGCTGCGTGCATTGCTGGTCGAGCACATCCAGCCGTCAAATTCCTCATAGATCGGTTTTGCCTTTTCTTGAAGCCTTGTTTCCGGGAGGTTGGTGTAGTATTCCCCGTCGATGTTGTAGCCTGTGCAGACCTTGATTTTCTTAAAGGTATCGAGCACATCGAGCTTTGTGAGCGCCAGATCTGTGACACCGTTCATGTAGCAGGCATAATCGGCAGCCACCAGATCAAGCCATCCGCAACGGCGCGGACGGCCTGTCGTCACCCCGTATTCGCCTCCAATCTTCCTGAGCTTCTCTCCATCCTGGTCAAACAGCTCGGTCATGTACGGCCCGCCGCCTACGGAGGTCGAATAAGCCTTGATCACTCCGAAAACGCGGTTTATGGCTTTTGCCGGGATTCCCGCCCCGTTGCATGCGCCTGCAACTGTCGGATTGCTGCTCGTGGTGTAGGGGTAGATGCCCCAATCGTTGTCGCGCATGATTCCAAGCTGCCCTTCAAGCAGAACCTTCTTGCCGCTTTCGACCGCATCCCGGACCACAGGCACCGTATCGATTATGTAATTTCCGAATTCAAGCTTCCATTCGCGGCATTTATCCATCAGTTCCTTGAGAGTGAATGTCCTGAGCCCGTAATATTCAAGATCCCTGTTCTTTTTGGGAAGGAGCATGGAAAGCCTCTTTTCAAGCCTTTCCTCATCCAGAAGATCGCATGCCCTGATCCCGATCCTGGCCGCTTTGTCGGTGTAGCATGGCCCGACGCCGCGCTTGGTGGTGCCTATCTTCTGGCTTGCATCCCTTTTCCCTTCCTCCGCACCGTCTAAAAGACAGTGGTAGGGCATTATGAGGTGGGCCCGCTCGTCGATGAATACGTTGTCGATCTCAATGCCGCTGCGTGTTTTTATGTCCTCGATTTCCTTATGCATGGTATCGAAATTGACGACAGTGCCTGCCGATACGATATTCATCGTCTCGCTGTTGAATATTCCGCTTGGCAGGATGTGCAGGCCGAATTTGCCTTTTTCGTTGATGACGGTATGCCCTGCATTATCTCCGCCTTGGAAGCGGATGACGATTTCCGCGTCGCGGGCCAGATAATCGACGATCCTTCCTTTGCCCTCGTCTCCCCACTGGATGCCTACTACAGCATTGACATTGCTTGTCATATGAAAAGCTCCTTACCATCCTTTTTCATGCGCTCGAACATCTCCTTTTCCAGCCTTTCATGCTCGTCGATGTCCTCCGCATCCCATGGATATTTTATCCAGATGTCCTCAACCTCCATAGCGGGGTAGTACCTCTTGATTTCAGGAGGAAACTCCACGTCCTTCTGCTTGAGCTTGTTGTGCAGGATGAGAACCGCTATCTCTTCCGGCTGGTAGCTCAGCAGCTCGCCGACACAGTAGGCAAGGGTGGCTCTCGTATCATCGACCTCGTCGATCAAGAGCACCTTTTTCCCTTTGAGCTGTTCCTGAACCTCGTCGATCCATTGTATCTTCGTAGGATGCTCCCTATGCTTGTGGTCTATCCCGTAATAAGAGATTCCGACTGCATAGATCGGACGGTTTATGAATGTCTTTAAAATACGTGCAGGGATGAAACCGCCGCTTCCGATTGCGACGATCACATCCGGGTCGAAGCCTGATTCGATGATTTTTCCTGCCAGTTTCTTAATGAGCTTATGAACTGTGTTGTAGCTCACATACAGTTTTTCTTCTGCCATTTTGCTTTCCTTTCATTTCTGTGGAATCATTTCAGCGATATAAGGGAGGGTTCTGTATTTTTCCTTATAATCCAAACCGTAGCCCACAACCCATACGTCAGGGATATCGAAACCGATGTATTGTACGTCTATGTCGACTTCGTGCCGTTCCTTCTTATCGAGGAAGACTGCGGTCTCAATGCTCTTGATGCCTCTGCTGGAGAAGGTTTTGATCAGGTATGAAAGCGTGTTCCCGCTATCGAGTATGTCTTCGACAATGAGGACATTCCTTTGGGCGAGGTTTTCCCTCGTATCCATCAACAGCCTTACCTCGCCCCTGCGGTCTCCTTGCTGTCCGTAAGAAGAGATTGCAATGAAGTCCACGACATGAGGGATAGTAAGCTTTCTGCACAGATCGGAGAGAAAAATAAAAGAACCTTTCAGTACGCCGACGAGAATAAGCGGCTCCTCAAGGTCCTTATATTTTTCATCGATCTTATGCGCAAGCTCGTCAACCCTTCTTGAGATGGTGTCGGCATCGATGAGAACTCTTGCCAGATCCTTGGTCAAAGGTGGAATTGAAAGAGATTGTGTCATTTTAGCTCCCTAAAGAAAAATTACTTCTAAAGTGTATAGCAAACGGATGAAAAAGAAAAGGTATGCAAGAGGATTGTCCGGCTATGATTGCTGTTCTGTTCCTGTCATGCTTGAAATGCATTTTCTCCATTTTTCTGCAGATTCATCCTTTCAATTGCCTGTTCTGCCTTTGCAAATATAGGTTTTGCCGGCTCTGCTTTGTCCATATTTTTCTCAAGGGATGCAATATTTTTTTCAAAATCGGGTTTTACCTGCTATAATCGCTAAAAAGGGGAGGGTAAAATGAAAAAGATCGATTATACCCGTTTGGAGCTCAATCCGTTTTCTTCCATAGGAGAAGACGATTTCCTCCTTACCTGCGGCAATAAGGACAGCTGGAACACGATGACTGCCGGCTGGGGAGGCTTCGGCTATATATGGAACCACCCTGCGGTTTTCGTATTTGTCCGTGAAAGCCGCTATACAATGGAATTCCTGGATAAAAACGATTCCTTCTCCCTGTCTTTCTTCCCTCCGGAGGAGAAATACAGGCATGTGTTGAACACTGCCGGCACCAAAAGCGGAAAGACTTTTGATAAGATGAATCTTTTGGGGCTGACTCCTGTCGAGGCTGATGGCACGATCGTGTTCGAGCAGGCCAATTTGATGCTTACCTGCAAAAAAGCCGCTAAGATACCTATTGGAAAGGAAACTTTTATTGACAGCGGCATAATGAACAACTATCCTCAAGGTGATTGGCATCACTGTTTCGTGGGGTTCATAGAATCCATCTTTGTCAACTGAGCTTAATTGGACTGGAGATCCTTGGACGTTTATGTTGGAAGAAATATCTATATACCGCACCATGCTCCTTTCAAGGTATTTTGAGGAGAAGGTTGCAGCTCTGTTTTCCCGGGGGGTGTTCTATGGCACCACCCATCTTAACATCGGACAGGAGGCGAGCCATGTAGGCCTCGTTGCCGGGCTTGACAAGAAAGACTGGCTTGTTCCGACGCACCGCTGCCATGGTTTCAATGTCGCGCGCGGCACATCCCTTTTCAAGATGTTCTCAGAACTTTTTGGTTCCAGGCATGGCGTATGCCGAGGTCTTGGCGGATCCATGCATATGAGCGAGAGCGCGACTTGCAACGCCGGTTCATCGGCGATTGTCGGCTCCGGAGTTCCGATTGCAATGGGTATGGCCTTTGCCTTGAAGCGCCGAAGCCAGAATCAGATTGCGGTTGCGATTTTCGGTGATGGCGCCACAAGCCGAGGAGCGGTTCATGAAAGCATGAATCTTGCATCCGTATGGAATATTCCAGTTCTCTTTTATTTGGAAAACAATCATTATGGCATGAGCGCTCCTGCCGAGAGGGTGATAAGCTGCAAGGATTTCGCTCTTCGTGCGGCGTCTTATGGAATCGGATATATGAAGGTGGATGGCAACGACGTGCTTGCCGTAAGGGATGCCGCACGGAAAGCCAGGGAGACCATAACCAGTACAGGAAGGCCGTTTTTGCTGGAAGCGGATACTTACCGCATGTGCGGGCATAGCAAGTCCGATGCCAGGGTATATAGAAGCAGGCAGGAGGAGGAAGCCTGGAAAAAGAAGGATCCGATCGACCGTATGGAGGCCTTTCTGCTTGAGAAAGGGCTTGCTTGCAAGAATAGCATCGAGAATATGAAGGCTGAGGCGCAGGCGGAGGTTGATGATGCATATGCCAAGGCGGAAAGAGGGAAAGATGATGTTCTTTCCATAAGAGAGCTCGACTCCTATCTTTTTGCTCCTTCTTCCGTACAGCACCATGAAAGCGGGCAGCTTCATAGGACCACTTATCGCCATGCGATTTATGAGGCTCTGGATGAAATTCTTTCGGAGGATGGCAATGCCTTCATGCTTGGAGAGGATATCGGCCTTTATGGCGGTTGTTTCGGTGTCACAGGCGACCTGTTCAAGAAGCATGAAGGTAAGGTGCTTGAGACCCCAGTGAGCGAAGAGGCGTTCACTGAGCTTGCCGTTGGTGCCTCCATGATGGGAAGCCATCCCATTGTCGAGATAATGTATGCGGATTTTTCCACATTGGCCTCCGATGCTCTTATAAATCATGCAGCAAAGACATATTTCATGTCTGCAGGACAGCTTCATTGCCCGATGATTTACCGTGCTCCGATTGGAAGCGGCACCGGACATGGCAGCCAGCATACCGGCAATATCGAGACGATGTTCCTGAACACACCAGGAATCATTGTTGTAGCCCCTTCGGATGCTTATACGGCGAAAGCGCTTTTGAAGAGCGCCAACCGTGAACAGAATCCTGTCCTTTTCTTCGAGCATAAGGGACTTTACAGCGAAGAAGGGGATGTCGGGGATTCGAACTCCTTCCTCCCTCTTAAAAAGGCGTTCGTACATGGATGCGGGGATAAGCTTCTTATCATCTCTTATTCGCATGCCTTCTCGACTGTTATGAAAGCGACAAAGGATCTTGCGAAATATATCACCTATATCGATCTTGCAACGATAAATCCCTTGGATGAGCTTACGATCGTCAGAGAGGCCGAAAGGGTTAAAAGGGTGCTTATGGTGCAGGATACGCCGCTTAACGGAAGCGTAGGGGATTCAGTATTGTCGATTATTGCCCGGAGCGCCATGCAAAGCCTCAAGGCGCCTGTGGAGATAATTGCTGCGAAAGCCCTTCCCATACCGTTCTCCCGCAATTTGGAACGTACAGTCATCCCCACAGTGGAAGAAGTGAGATCGAAGGTTATGGCAATACTCGGATCACCGACCATTTGAGTGATACTTTTTTCGAGGCATAAAGGTATTATATCCTTATCGCTATTCAGAATATTCAGAATTATCTTGTCTTGTAATATTGAAGAAATACAGTTAAGCTCTCTTTTTAGTTTATGATTATTGAGTTGATTCTTTTTATCTGCTGAAAAAATATTTCAAGGAGTATTTGAAATGGAAAGAGCCAAGAAGATTGTCTTGGGGGGGGGGTATAGCAGCCTGTAACCTGAGAGCTTATGAGAAACCGGAGATCAGCATCGTAGAGTTTGAGAAGGATGATATCGCCGCGGTTGTGATGGCAAGCGGGATAAGCGGCGGAATCGGTGTCGACGCCGGCATCGGTGGCAGCATATCGGCCTCTCAGGACAGCGGATTCTGGAAGAGCAAACTTTTTGATTGATGGGGGTATTAGCGTGAAGAAGATTTTTCTTATCTTATCCCTGATCGCCCTTCTGGTGTTCTCATCGTGCGAGTTCGGCACTCCGGAAGCTGAGAAGAGCTATTACAAAGGTGCTATCGAGATCGGCACCTCGTCTTCGAGCCTTACAAGGTCCTTGGAGAATCAGTACAAAAAGGAATTTGAAAGCGGCGACATGATATCCGTATTCGTCTACCAGGAAGGGAAAACGGATCCGGTTGCAGACAATGCAATTTTAAAATATGACGGTACCGGCGCATGGACGGAGGTGGTGTACCGCGAAGCCGTGGATGAACAGGAACAGGCCGCCGGGTATTTTGAAGCTTCGGAAGAAGAGAAGAAGATGGCGTGGACCGGAGACGAGGGAACCTATACATTCATAGCCACATATCCTGCCATAACCAACGATATTGAGATAAAAGATGGAAAGGTAAGTTTTGATCTTTACAATAATCCTACTCAGCTTTTTGTTGGAAAAATAAAAGACAAGGCAGCCCCGACGACTGCGGAAGAGGCGAAAGTGACCCTTACTTTGGAGCCCCTGCTTGGAGGAGTGCAGACAAAGTCCGACTTTGCAGCAGGAATGAGCATTTGGGCTCAGACCGCATTCACATTCGATGTCGCAACCGGTGAGTTTATCCCCGCAGGAGAGACTAAAAGCCTGTCATTTTCAACAAAAGATGAAGACGGCTATTACTGCAGTCCCTTGCTGATTCCGCAGGAAATTACGATATCTG
>CASGDQ010000013.1 GCA_949300325.1 uncultured Spirochaetales bacterium | reverse complement strand
TGTTGATTTTTCCTTTCCTCTAATGCATCCTTTTGGCATGAGGAAAAAGTTGGTTTATCCGATAATTTTCGTATTGATTTTTATTTTGGCCTTATCCTGCGGGTTTTATTTCACTAGACCCTTGGTCGCCTTTGTTTGCCCCGATGCAGGAAAGGAATATCTGAGCAGGCTTAGTAAGCCGGAGCCCATTTGCTTGGATTACCGCACAGTTGTTGTCAAAGCAGGGGAGGATATAGATTTCGATAAGTTTGATTTAGTTATTAATCATTCCGGAGTCGGTATTCAAAATGAAAATGTGTATAACGTGAATTATGATCCCATTTCCTTGTTTTCTCCTGTAATCAATGAGTATCAGCAGGAGAATCTGGTTTTATTATATGACTTGCAGGATGACATCGAGAGCTCCTTTGCCGAGTATCTGAAAAAAGAATATCCAGCTATCAGGCATATATCCTATAACGGATTTATGGATAAGGTGGATTATGCTGTAAACGGTTCTAAAATAGAAGCTGATGATGTGCTCATAGTGATGGATGCTTCATCCGTTGTCGGTTTCTTGAGATATTTGGGCTCTCCAAGGTTTATTGTCGACTATATCGATGCAGCAGGGCTGGATGAGCTTAAAGCCGAAAAGATAGCGGCTCCTGATTGGGATGATGTGATCAGGAGCAACTTGAAGACCGCTCGAGAAGATGTCTGAAATTTGCTAAAACCTGTGCTTTCAGATCTTCTTTTCCAATGCCTCTGTTTTGTGCGATGAAAGCTGCTGTAAATTCAGTCATTTCCGGTCTTGATGGCTTTCCTCTGAATGGGACGGGAGCAAGATATGGGCTGTCAGTCTCAAAGAGAAGCATATCCAAAGGTATTTTTGTCATAGCCTCCCTTATTATGGTGTTGGACTTGTAGGTAACATTGCCGGAAAAAGAGATCATCAGATTCTTGTCCAACGCTTTTTTTGCAACTTCCCAGCCAGATGAAAAGCAATGCATGATTCCGCCATATTGGAATGAAGAATCGGAAATTATCTTAGTTATGTCATCGTCCGCATCCCTGGTGTGGATTATGATCGGAAGGCCAAGGTAATTTGAGAGCTCGATCTGCGCTTTGAAGAGCGCAACCTGTTTTTCTTTTGTTCCGTACATCCAGTGGTAATCAAGCCCGCATTCTCCGATGAAAGCACCTCCGAATTTCCTGATATCCTCCATCAAGCAGCAGGCATATTTCTCTTCCCCCGCATAGTCATCATCATCAACAGCCCAAGGTCCGATTCCCTGGCTGAACTGGAGGTTATCATATAAAGCAATCAGTTCCAAACGGTCCGATATGTCATGCAGGTCGGTTCCGACATCAATTCCGATGATGTCGCTTTCAAGTGTTGTATCCAGCCCTTTCTTTTTCATGGATAGCAAATGGAAATGGGAATCAAATATCGGCATATTGGAAATATGACATATTTTTCCATCTTTACCAAGAGAAGAAAAAGGTTTAAAAGAAAACCCGGAAATGAACAAAGATCTTACGGTGGGGAATGTAAGGAAGGTGCTTACGGCATTTGCCGTGCCCCTTCTTCTGTCAATGGTATTCCAGCAGCTTTACAACATAGCTGACAGCCTGGTTGCCGGTAAATTTTTAGGTGAGCAGGCTCTTGCAGCTGTTGGAAACTCGTATGAGATAACACTGATTTTCATCGCTTTCGCTTTTGGCTGCAACATGGGTGCATCTGTGATTGTCAGCCAGTATTTCGGCGCGAAAAGATACTATGACATGAAGAAGGCGATAAGCACCAGCTATATTTCGACGCTTGTTTTATGCGCAGTGCTGACAGTCTTCGGAATCGCTTTCACAGATCCTCTTTTGCATATGATAAATACTCCAGCTGAGATTATGGAAGACAGCGCCTTATATCTCGACATATACGTGTTCGGATTGGTTTTCCTGTTTTTCTATAATCTTGCAACTGGGATATTTTCTGCGATGGGAGACAGTCGCACTCCATTTATTTTCCTAGCTGTAAGCAGCACTGCAAACATCTTTGCAGACATACTTTTCGTTACGGTGTTCAAGATGGGTGTAGATGGCGTGGCCTGGGCGACATTCATCTGCCAGGGTATCAGCTGCGTTGTAGCCAATATTGCATTGTTAGGACGGCTAAAGAAGTTAAATATTCCTTCACTAGAAAAGAAAATATTTGATTTTTACATCTTTAAGCGATTTATTTCTGTTGCTGTTCCTTCCATCCTGCAGCAAAGCTTTGTAAGTGTAGGTAACATTATACTTCAGGGGTTGATAAACGGCTTCGGTTATTCTGTAATAGCGGGCTATAGCGCAGCGATTAAGCTGAACAACCTGATAATCACAAGCATAACGACTTTGGCAAACGCCGTAAGCGCTTTCAGTGCTCAAAACATTGGTGCGGGAGATTTCAAAAGAGTGGAATCCGGATGGAAGTGCGGCTTGGCTATTGCTTGGATATTCTGCATCCCTGTAATAATTCTTTTTGCAGGCTTCGGGAATATCGTGCTTTTGCTGTTCCTTGATAAAACCAGTGTTGAAGCCTTGGATACGGCCATGCTGTTCCTTCGCATCGTATCTCCGTTTTATCTTGTCGTATCGGTAAAGCTGATATCGGATGCAGTCCTTCGCGGCTCAGGGGATATGCGCCCATTTATGTATTCGACTTTCTCCGATTTGATCTTGCGCGTACTGCTTGCTTTCTTGTTCTCTTCATTCCTCGGCTCTGTCGGAATATGGCTCAGCTGGCCTGTCGGCTGGGGTGTGGGTACGCTGCTTTCTTTTTATTACTACAAAAGCAAGCATTATCAAAAAAGACTTCTGCGATATGAAAATCGGATTTGACTTTGCCTTTCTGCTTTTATTCAAGTATTTCTAATATAGTGGAGCAAAAATGAAAAACAGGATGTTTTGGATCGGATTAGCCATTTTCCTTTCTCTGTGCATATTGATGGTTCTTTTCCTGATTTTCAATGTAAGACGCAGTCCGATTCCAAATCCTGTCATGGAGGAGGAAACGGTTTTGGATTTTGAGCAGAATACCATCGGAGACGAAGGAAAAGCGGAGACAGAGGTAGAGCTGTACGCTTATCCTGCTTACACTGGACCTGTTTCATACGAGGCCGTGCGCTCCTGGGTTGAGGATCCGGCTAATTTGATTGACGACACCAGCTTCACCATACGTGGAAACATTGAGTACTGATTTTAATCTGAATATCCTCAATGGCATTTTTGGAGAATAATTACATAAGTAGATGATGTTTTTTCGTTAAAAAGCTATCATATTGATTTACATTTGCAAAAAAGAAGTTAAGAAAACTCTATTTTACATCCACTATCAGGTAGCTCATTTCTCAAGCTCTCCAGCCATATCTGATCTTGCGTAAGGATTGAAGATACGATAGTCAATGTTGATGGATTTTTAATATGTGGGCACATATTCAGAAATTTGCGCAAAGACTTATTCCACAGTTATTCTCAGATATGCTTCTCCAAATAAAGAACTGACCATTTTCTTCCGAATTTTTCTCCGCAGTCTGTAAGTTTTCCTGCCATGCTGAATCCGCATTTTGAATGAAATGCGACAGAGCCTTCATCCGGAAAGGTCACTATTGCATACAGGGCATCGAATCCTGCTTCTTTCAACGCCTCTTCCAGCGCAGAATACAGGCTTTTTCCTATTCCTTTTCCATGGTGGTTTTTTTCCACATATATTGATAGCTCGACGCTTTTTTTGTACGCCTCACGAGGGTTTAATGCATGAGCATAACAGTAGGCCACGACTTTGCCGCACTCCTCTGCAACAAGGTATGGATAAGCAGATGATATATCAGTAATCCTTTCTTCCATCTGCTGCAGCGATGGAATTGTTATCTCAAAGGTCACAGCTGTGTTTTCGACATAGTAGGAATAGATTTCAAGGATATCTGCAGCATCTTCCTTTCTTACATTTCTGATCTTCATTTGATTGGTGCTAGAAAAAAATAGAGGCCGTCAAAGACGGCCGGCTTAGAATCAGTATTCATCCGCATAGGTGTCGAAATACCCTTGGATGAAAATGATCGGGGTTCCTTTGTCACCGCTTCCGCTGGTAAGGTCGCAAAGCGATCCGATAAGATCTGTGATCTTCCTTGGGGTAGTTCCCTGGCTGACCATCTGTCCTTTGAGATCCTTGTTCTTATGGGCGATGAAATCTTTCATTGCGGCTTTGAGCTCGTCTCCTTTGAGCTGGGCAAAGTCATTGTCGGCAAGATATTTCAGCTTGACCTCGTTCGGTAATCCGGAAAGCCCCTCCGTGTATCCGGGAGACACGACCGGGTCCGCAAGCTCCCATATCTTTCCCTGGGGATCCTTGAATGCCCCATCTCCATATACAAGAGCTTCGATCTTCTTTCCTGTCTCCTTGCTGAGCATCTTTGAAAGCTTCTCTGCAAAAGCCTGGCTGTCGCGAGGGAAAAGCTTCAAAGTGTTTTCGGTTGCCTTGTTGCTTCCAAGAAGGCCGTACTCACTGTTGTATCCAGAGCCGTTCACAGGTTTTGTCATCAAATCGTCAAGGCCGTATACAAGTCTTGCGCCTGCTGCTTTCAACAGTCTCTTGCTCCTTGCTCTGGAATGGATATCGGCACAGATGACAGCATCCGTATAGGCAAGAATCTTTGTGGCATTGTTTGCAAAGATGATTTCACATTCACAGTCCTCGTCGGTAATGAGCTGCTTGTAGAATTCAACATAATCAACGCCGGTGAACTCATGCTTCTGATAGCCAAAATGCTTTCTGTATTCCTGTTCTGTAAGCACATCGCTGTATGGATTGATGCCTTCTTCATCCACCTGGTCGAGAGATACGAGATGGTTTCCAACCTCGTCGCTTGGATAGCTGAGCATGAGGACGATCTTTTTTGCTCCCCTTGCGATTCCCTTGAGAATGAGCGAGAACCTGTTTCTGGAGAGGATGGGGAAGATCAATCCGACAGTGGAGTCGGAGAATTTCTCTTTCACATCCTGTGCAATATCATCGCATGAGCAATAGTTGCCCTGGCTTCTTGCAACCACGGCTTCTGTAACTCCGACAATATCCCTATCATGAACTGTTATGTTCTCTTCCTTGATGGCAGCCATTACGCTGTCGGTAACGATTTTCGCAAGATCATCTCCTTCTCTTATGATAGGAGCCCTTACGCCACGAGAAATTACGCCGAGTGTTCTAGACATGATTGACCTTCCTTATTATTCAATAATAATAAATTATTTTTTATAGTCCGGCATTAATTATGTGATTTTTTTCCCGATGGTCAAGATACGCCTGCACTCTGATCAATGTTATTCTTGTGTGGATGTGCAAAATTATTTAAGATGCATTTGCTTTTTGGCTGAGAGGTATCTATTTCAAATCCGTCATATGATTATGGATGAATTTTTTATTATTGCTTTTCCTTCCTGAAAAGCTCTGGATTTAAGAAGGCGTATTGCCTAAGCCATGTCATTAATTATAAAAAATATTAATATTCCGAAATAAGAAGAATAAGTATTGTAAAAAGCATGAGACTGTTGCTCTATAGTCTGAAAAGACTGCCAGATGCTTATGTGCTTGATTGGATTTTTGCATTTTGAGGCTGGATTTTGTTGCAATAGCATATCAAGCTGTTGCAGTATTGTTGAAATTTTTTCCCCATTCCTCTAGCATTCTGCTCTGTCGGGAGAAAAAAAATGTTGTCGGATATTGAAATCGCCCAGAGCTGCAGGATGCGGCATATCAGAGATATCGCTGCAAAATTGTCGATTCCGGAGGATCTTTTGGATTATTACGGCAGATATAAGGCAAAAGTTGATTATAAAAGCCTTGATGCTGTGGGCAAGAAAGGGCGTCTTGTCCTTGTTACTGCAATCAATCCGACGCCGGCAGGGGAGGGTAAGACCACCGTATCCATAGGGCTTGCCGATGCATTAAGAGCACTGAAAAAGGATGTTTGCCTTGCTCTTCGCGAGCCTTCTCTCGGGCCTGTGTTTGGATTGAAAGGAGGTGCGGCCGGAGGCGGATATGCCCAGCTTGTTCCAATGGAGGACATCAACCTCCATTTCACAGGGGATTTCCATGCAATCGGGGCAGCCAATAACCTCATTGCGGCTTTGGTGGACAATTCAATCCAGCAGGGCAATCCTCTATGTATCGATCCAAGGCGCATTTTATGGAAGCGTTGTCTGGATATGAACGATCGTCAGCTCAGATTCATCATCTCCGGCCTCGGAGGAAAAAGCAATGGAACTCCCAGGGAGGATGGCTTTGAGATAACCACAGCAAGCCAGGTCATGGCCGCATTCTGTCTTGCCCTTGATCTGGCTGATCTCAAGAAAAGGCTGTCCCATCTGATTGTTGCCCGAACCTATGATGACAGGATAGTTACGCTTGGCGATTTGAAAGGGCAGGGGGCTGTATGTGCGCTTTTAAAGGATGCGATAAAGCCCAATCTCGTGCAGACTTTGGAAGGAACTCCGGCTTTTGTACATGGTGGACCGTTTGCCAATATCGCACATGGATGCAATAGCGTGATCGCAACCAGGACAGCGCTGAAGCTTGCGGATATTGTTGTCACCGAGGCAGGCTTCGGTGCTGATCTCGGAGCAGAAAAATTCATAGACATCAAATGCCGCCTTGCCTCGATGATGCCGAGCGCGGTTGTGCTTGTGGCATCAGTCAGGGCGCTGAAAAGCCATGGTGGAGTGAAAAAAGAGGATTTGGGCAAGGAGAACCTTGCTGCATTGGAAAAAGGGCTTGGAAATCTTGATCGCCATATGACGAATATCCGGGACGTTTGGCATCTTCCGACAGTTGTCTCTCTGAACCGTTTTTCTTCCGATACCGAGGCGGAGCTCGAGATGGTCGAATCTTTCTGCAATAAGAAGGGGGTGGAAGTCGCCCTATGCGAGGTATGGGAGAAAGGAAGTGCAGGTGGTCTTGATCTGGCACATAAGGTTCTTGATGCGATGGAAAAGTGCGATCCGAATGCCAGGGCGTTCACTTATCCGGATGAAATTTCGATTTCCGACAAGATCCGCTTTGTTGCAGAAAAAATATATCATGCAGATGGAGTTGTTTTTGCTCCTGGAGTCATATCAAAAATAAAAAAGGCGGAAAGCGAAGGCTATAGGGATTATCCCGTGTGCATTGCTAAAACACAATATTCCTTCAGTGATGATCCGAAGAAGATAGGCGCTCCTGAAGGTTTTAAGATCACGATAAGAGATATTAAAGTTAATGCCGGAGCTGGCTTCATCGTCGTATATGCAGGCGACATAATGACCATGCCCGGTCTTCCGAAGATTCCTGCAGCAGAAGGCATCGACATATCGGATGATGGGGTTATATCCGGGCTTTTTTAGCCTAGATCGCCAGCGATTTTACCTTCAAGCATGCTCCTGAATATTCCATTATGGGCACTGAGCTCGTCGAATGTGCCTGTTTCTGCTATAAGGCCGTCTTCAAGCACCATTATCAGGTCGGTATTTTTGAGGGTGGAAAGCCTATGTGCGATCGCTATGACGGTGGTGCCTTTTCTGCTCAGCTTTTCTATTTCCTCCAGAATTCGTGCTTCAGATACATTATCAAGTGCGCTTGTGGCCTCATCCAGCACAAGGATCTGAGGGCTTCTCAGAAAAATCCTTGAAATGGCAAGGCGCTGTCTCTGCCCGCCGGAAAGGTTTTCCCCTGCTTCTGCTATCGGAAAATCCAGGCCCTCAGGCTTTGATGATGCAAATTCCGCTAAATTAGCCTTATCCAAAGCGCTCCATATCTCCTCATCGGAACATCCCTTCTCAATTCCATAGGCGACGTTGTCCCTGATGGTGCCTGTTATAATAAACGGGTGCTGGGGGACCAGGGTTATTATATTGGAAAGCTCAGAGCGTGTGCAGCCTTTCAGGCTTCGTCCGCCGATAAGAACATCGCCATTGCACCTTTCTAGTTTTGTGATGAGCTTAATCAGGCTGGATTTTCCAGATCCAGATGGCCCTGCAATGCCCAGATACATTCCCTCTGGAATTATGAACGAGATGTTTTTAAGTATTTTCTTGAAAGGATTTTCATCATAGCAGAAATCATCTATATCCAATTTGATCGCATGCCCGTTTTTAATTTGTTCATCCGGCTTAACGAGGTATGAGAAGTCCGGCTCTATGGATGTCAGAGAGAATAACTCATCTGCAAGAACGAATGATTCGGATAACTCATCCAATATCCTATGAAGCTCCCTAAGCGGTCCTGCAAGCTGTGTGAAGCAGAGATATGCCGTCAACACCGTGCCGACGGAAATTTGTCCTTTGAAAGCAAGATATATCGAAAAAGCTATCACTAAGACGCTGAAAAAGACTTCATTTGCAAACTTCATGATGTCATAAGCTGCCATCGAGAAGTGGTGCTTCATCTCTTTTTTTCTAAGCTCTTCTGAAAAGGAACCGATTCTCGAAAGCTCTATATCCGCCGTATCCATAGTTCTTATCGTTTCTATTCCACCAAGAAGCTCAACCATTGATCCATCCATGCTTGCCTTGCTTTCAAGCAGTGATACCCTGATGCCGCGCTGCGAGGATATCTGTTTAAAGACGATGAGAATTCCTGTGGGAATGACGAGTATGGACAAAAATGCCACAGAAAAGGGCAGGGCTGTGAAGAGAACGGCTATAGCAGCAATGCCTGTTGCGATTGAAGGAGCAAAGTCCATGAAACAGAGTTTCACAAGTCTGCTTGTACCCTCTATGCTTCTATTGAGCTTGCCATGGATGCTTCCGGTCATATGCGTTCTGAAATAACTCATCGGAGCTTGGAGCAAAGCCTGCGTCGCCTTAAGTCTGGCTTTCTTTTCAACAGATGTCGCGGCATCCTCCACAAGAAGCCTTCTTATGACTTTCAGCACCTCGTTTGCCAGGTTAATTACAAGTATGAATATTAAAACAGGAATGGCTGTGGAAAATCCTTTGCTATCCACTCTCAGCACTGAGTCTGTTAGGTATCCCAGCGCAAGAGGAGTGAGCTGGCTTATGACGGCAGCAGCTGCAAGAAGCAATGTACTTGCGATGAAGCATAGTTTCCGCCTCCTGTCTAAGAGTCCTGCTATCTCTTTGATGAGCTTTCTTTTTTTCATCGACACCTCTTTGTACTGAAAGAATACAACAAAAAAGCGATATGCGATAAATCTTCTGCATGCAATCTTTTTTATTTGGTCTCTGTTTTCAAGAAAAAACAGTAATAGGGAGGCTTTAAATTCTAAAATCAATATTTAGGCATCAAAGCAAAAAAAAGATATAGGCCTATTTCTTTTGTCTTTCAGCTTTTTGATTCTTAACTTTTAAAAAATTCATTTGAAAACATTGCTGTAAGTATTAGATAATCAAAAAAGGATATGGCTTAAAAAAGAGATTTCATGAGCAACATGCAAAAGAAATTTTTAATTTTTTTATTTCTGTGATTATATCGTGTTGTCAGTTTAGAGGGATAATATTTTGAAAAGAAAAATTGAAGCTCGAAAAGATGAATCCAATCGCATCATAGTTTCTCTTCATTCGCTTGATACCGATGTTTTTTCAACGGTTTTATCTGTTCTTAAAGAAAACAATTGGCATTATATATTTGGAAGAAAGGAATGGGTATCACCTGGGTTTGAAGAAGATGCTTATGTCCTTGAAAGGATTATGGCAATTGCAAATAAGCAGGATTTTAATATCAAAGAAGAACTACCAAGCAAAAGAGAAACTGATATGTTCTATTGCTGGAAAGGAACTATTGCTGATTTATACAGACTAAAAAAAGAGCAATGGATTGAAATAATGTACAGCAATTATAAAAATACCTTTGCTTCCAGAATGGATGGTGATGATCCTCGTTGTGTCTGGGGCGATTGTTATGATTCAATGAAAAACGATCTTTTACGAATAGATAGGGATTATCCTGGATTTTATATTATTTTTGAATACTCTATTCCAGAAACCTTTGATAGCCGCCCTGATGTTCTTCTTGTGAGTAAAAACTATGTGGTTATTGTCGAATATAAGAACCATGCAAAAATCGAACTTGCTGAAGAAGAGGCAACTATACAGTCTGATAATTATTATAGAGAGCTGAAAAATTGTCATGTTGAATCAAGGGAAAGTACATTTCTTTCTTATGTGTATTATGGACAGTCGGATGATGTTTGTTATGAATCAAAAGGGATCAACTACTGTAGTAGAGGCTACATGTATCAGTCTTTAAGCACAATATTAGGAAAGACCCCAATTATACCTTGTGATTTAGATAGATGGATTAATTCTTTGACAGAACCTCGTCCTGAGATAATCAATGGGGCAATAGATATTTTCAATGGGAAGAATTTAAAGGATGTAAAACTTATTAGGTCCACACAAATTCCTGCTGCAATAAAAAAAATCTCTTCAATGATAGAGTATGCGAAAAAAAACAAAAAGCATCTGCTTGTTATGGTATCAGGGGTTCCTGGAGCGGGTAAAACTTATCTTGGATTGCAATTAGTATACGATAATGCAATTAGTGGGGGAGGAGGGCAGAAAGCTGTTTATCTATCGGGAAATGGTCCTCTTGTCGATGTGTTGCAGACAAAGCTGGATAATACAGAATTAGTCAAGCCTGTAAAAGTAATTAGGCATGAGTATCTAGAACACTCAAGTCGTTTTAGATTTTACAATAATGTTGTGGTGTTTGATGAAGGACAAAGAGCCTGGGATAAAAATAAGTTAAAAAAATATAATACTTCAGAACCTAAGGTTTTGATAAAAATGCTCAGTGAGAAAACCGATTGGTGTGTTTTTATCGTACTTGTCGGAGAAGGTCAGGAAATCCATACTGGAGAAAATGGTGGAATAACACAATGGTATGAAGCTATAACCTATTCAAAAGAGAAAATGGGTACAGAGTGGGAGGTCTGTTGCCCTGAGAGGTTAGCAAAATTTTTCCCAACAGGAAAGAAAATAAGAGATTATTTATATCTTGAAATTACTATTCGTCCAATATTTGATATCTTCAAAAATAAGAATAATGCGTATTCAGATAGTTTTGTTGCAGCCTTGATGTCTGGTGATATTCAGAAAGCAAGGGAGCTAATGCAGGAATTACAGAAATGTAGATACCATCTTTATGTAACAAGGAATTTGGATACAGCAAAAAATATCGTTATAGAGAAATGTAAAAAGGATTCAGGAAAAACCTATGGCTTTATTACATCCAGTAAAAAAGGAAACTCAAACAGCAAGCTACCTTTTTTAATGAATGTTATGGAAACTTCAAATAGGAAAAGAAAGATAACAGACCCTACGTACGGGCAATGGTATGATCCATTATCTGATAAATCTTGCCGTAAACTCCAATCTGGTGTCAGTGAATTTGGTTGTCAAGGATTAGAGTTGGATTGGCCTATTTTATATTGGAGAGATGATATGATTTGGACAGGGGATGAGTGGGAGCTATATAGCAAAATTGCCGCTAAAGATGCTGATATCAATGTTTTCAGGATAAATTCTTATAGAGTACTTCTAACGAGAGGAAGATATGGAATGGTTATCTGCATTCCAAATCTTCCTTCTCTTGATTATACATATAGACTCTTCCAGGAAATTGGAGCTGAAACTGTTTGATATTAAATTACGATTCTTTTTTCTTAATCTTTTTTATAGCTCTCTTCATTTTTAATTTCTTGTAGGCGGTTTTGATGGAACTGATAATATTTGTATCCAGTATATCAAATACCCAATAGGTTAGAATTAAAAGAATTATAAAAACAGAGATCGTTACCCATTTATTATTAGTAAGTCCAAGTAAATCTATCGTATCCTTTGCCGCCGAGAAGATTGCAAAGAAGGCAAGAATATTTAAAACAAGATCTTTGCTTTCCTTCTTAGCTCCTTCTACTGCTGTAATAATCTGCTGGCAGATAGATTCTGTTTCTTTTAGAATCATGATGAAGCCTGTTTTTTTCAGCCATTGGAGAGCTATGCTTTTTCCTGCAGCATTATTTGAAATAGTGCGGAATAATTTTTCATGTATTTCCTTGCTCTTTTTTAAAGTTACTATGGCTTTTTGCACATTTTCCGGCTTTTCTTCTTCTTTGTTTTCCAGTGCACAGTTAAGTTCATAGCAACTAATAGATAAGTCGATCTTGCTCATTAATGCAATTACAAAAGGTACAAAAAACCTATTGCTTTCATCTGAACCTAGTTTTTTATATCTATGTACTATCGATTCTCCTGTTGGCATTGACATTGAGTAAAATCTATCAGAGAAATTTTCTCTAGAGTGCTTCATAGGGGTATATCTTCTAAAATGAACACAGGCGGCAGCAGCTTCCAGGTTATTAAGTACTTTAGCTAGCTGTTCCTCAACGATATTTTCTGTTGTTTGTTCAGTTTTATCGGGAGTTTGACTATCGATCCCCATGGCTGAAAAATATGCAAAAATGAATGAAGATCCCATGCTATCAGCATCCGATGTATCTTTAAAAAAGCGTGGAGATTGACCTGCTTTATACTTTTTCTGTGCAAAATTGATTTCATCTGAAGGAATGATCATGTCAATTGCATAATCACTAGAAGCTCCATTTGGAGGATTATCTATAATGAATTTAAGCAGCTTGGTCATAACTGTTTGAATATGATACGCTCGTGGTTCATGCTCACTAGGGTCTATATTATCTGCCCGAGACCAAGACCAGGCTTTATTACAAAGATACTCAGACATTGATACAACATCATAATTGGGGATATCCCATAATGTATAAGATGTAACAATAGTACCAATTGAGTCTTTATTTGTATAAATTTCACAGGATGAGAGCCTTAATGCATTATCAATATTCTCTTGATATGAAATAATTTCCTTTATACATTCAGGGGTTTGTTCATTCTTATTAGATTTATCTTTTTCCCAGAGGGTATATCGATTGAATTCCCTCTCGTATTCAGGTTCTCCTTTGGGTAAGCTTGTACTGAATTTTTGTTTGATATAATCATCTACGTTTTTTATTTTAAAACAAGAACAGAAATATATTCCGCCTCTTGGTTTGTCGTTTGCCATTTAATTACTCCCCTTTTTTTCTTTGACCATTATAAATCCATAAAAAAATAAAAAAAAGAGCAGGTTTCTGAATAAAGTAATATATGGTACTTTATTATTGAGGGTAATCAAGCTAATAAGATAGTAGCAGGAAAAGTTATGGCTCAGTTTTTTGTTTTTCAAGGCACAACATATTCAGAAGAACTTCAGGAAGGATTAGTATGGGCTCCTCAGAAAAGTAGAAGTGGAGGTAAGAATCCTGGCTTTGAGATGATGAAAAATATTAAAAAGGGTCAAATTATATTTCATTCTGCATATGCAAAGGTTTTGGCTATCAGCATTGCTCAAACGGACTGTTATGCTTCCGAGCGTCCTAGTGTTATAGAATCAGCTGCCCCTGGAGAGTGGGATAGGGAAGGCTTTAGAGTTGATACAAAGTATTTGGAGTTTGATGTTCCGATTGAGCTTTCAAGCTGTAGAGATTGGATCAGACTTCATAATGAGGGAGTAACTCCATTCAATTCTAAAGGGGGAGGTAAGCAGCAATATATGTGTAATCTCCCTGATATTCAGGCACTGTTTTTCCTAGATAAGGCAATTTCCTTAAAACAACGATCTAGCTTAGAAAATATCCTAATTGATATTAAAAGAAGCTTGATATCCCTTGATGGGTATGAAGAAGATGAAAAAGACTTTGTTGATTTTATGCTTGTTGAGCAGGATAAGGAGCCTGTAGCTCCAAATAAAAGTAAAATGCCACAAGAGATGAGAACGATAAATTCAACAGGAACAAGAGTGCCCAAAAGAGATATTAGCCGTGCTGTCAATGCACTTCGTCTTGCAGGTCATAAATGTGAATATGATAGCACCGATATGACTTTTCATAGGAAAAATGGGCTTCCATATATGGAACCGCATCACTTGATTCCGCTTAGTAAGTATATGGATTTTGAGTTCAGCGTTGATGTTGAAGCAAATATTGTTTCCTTATGCAGCCACCATCACAACTTATTGCATTATGGTTCTTTGGAGGAAAAGAGGCCTGTTTTAAGAAAGCTATATCAGGATCGAATTCCATACTTAACAGAAATGGGTCTATTTCTTACATATGAACAGCTTGAAGATTACTATAAGTAGTTCACAATTTATGTTTAATTTTTAAATTTGTCCTACAAAAAAAATAGCCAGTTAATTTTCTGGCTATTGTTAGAATTTTCCCCGGAACGGGACTCGGACCCGTACGACCAAAAGGTCAAAGGATTTTAAGTCCTTTGTGTCTACCATTCCACCACCCGGGGAAACTATGTCAATATTAAATTGAATTAAAGAAAATGTGAAGTGCATATTTTGTATAGTATTTTCTTTTTGCTTTGATTGTCTTAAAATTGATATATGAACGATTTTCTTACTGGATTGATAGTGGGACTTGCTGTGGCTGCGGTCCTTGCAATAATTCTGGCAACAAAAAATGCCAGTGCTAAAAAAGCGTCAAAGGATGAGATTGCCCGTCTCAAGCAGATGCTTACCGACAGGATGGAGCTCGAAAGCGAGGGGCTTACAAAGCTCAAGAGCGAGAATGAGGAGCTTAAGAAGCAGAACGAGAACCTGCGCGTGTCGCTGCAGACCATGAGCCAGAAGCCTGGCAGGAAGGAACTGCAGAGGCTGGAGGTGTATCAGACCGCCGCTGAGCGTCTTACGATGAACAGCCCGGGATTCGGTCCGATATGGCAGGCGGCGCTCAAGGACAGCGAGGAGGAGTTCAAAAAGACATTCCTCGGATTAAATCCGTTTTTAAGAAAGCATGTGTCGATTAAATCCAACGATGTCGAACTAATTTCAGACGATGCGGATAAGTTTTAAGAATCCAATTCCTCCAGATAGAGCCATCTGGAGGTTTTTTCGTCTATCAGCCTGATTATTTCCTCGTAGCGCAGGGTTTTTTCATTGAGCCTTTTGTAATCGTCAGGGGAGATTGTGGAAAAAGATGCTTCTATCTGGGCCTTTTCCTCTTCGAGATTAACAATTTCCGATTCAAGGAGTTCCTTTTCCTTCTTTTCCTTATAGCTGAGACCCTTCTTTTCTCTTACAGGCCTTGTATCCTTTTTTTCTTTTTCTGCAGCCAAGGCCTTTTTCTCTTCGTCTTCCTTTTCCTTTTTCCAGTCCTTCCATTCGCTATAATGGCCGGGGTAGAGGGAGATTGTTCCATTTTCGATCACAAAAAGCATATCGGTAGCAATATCCAAAAAGGTCCTGTCATGGGAGCATATCACAAGGCAGCCTGAAAATGAGGTGCAGTATTCCTCGAGGTTTTCCATCGTTGCTAGATCCAGATCGTTTGTCGGCTCGTCAAGCACAAGGAAATTGGGGTTTTTAACCAGCATGGAAATAAGATACAGCCTTCTTCTTTCCCCGCCGGATAAAAGATTTATTGGAGATCTGTGCATGCTTTGTGGAAATCCGAACAGCTCCAGAAAACGAGCGGCAGAAACGATTTCCCCATCGGAAAGGCATATTTTTTCTGCGATGTCGAGTATGTATTCCATCACAGTCTTTTCTCCGAAAAGGTCACGTCCCGCCTGATCATAGTAGCCGAATACAGTATTGACTCCTATGTCTACAGATCCTTCGTCTGGAGCAAGATTTCCTGTTATGATGTCAAGCAGTGTGGACTTGCCGCTTCCGTTGTCGCCGATAAGCCCGATCTTCATTCCTTTGACAAAAGAAAAGGAGAAATCCGAGAAAAGCTTTTTTCCATCGTATTCTTTGCTTATCGAGCTTATTTCAAGGATTTTCTTGCCAAGCCTTCTTTCTCGGCTTGAGAAATCCTTCTGCTTCTCATCCTGCACATCCTCCTGCTGTCCAAGCATCCTGTCGATGCGGTCCTTGCGGTTTTTATCCTTGCCAGTTCGTGCCTTCGGCCCTCTGGAAAGCCACTTAAGTTCTCTTTCCAATATCTTTTTTATCCTGTCCTGCTCCTTTTGAAGCATCATGATTCTTTCAGAGCGCCTCTCAAGATATGACTGGAAGGATCCAGGGTGTAGGAAGAAGGAGGACCTGTCCAGCTCGAAGATGACCGAGCAGACGGTATTGAGGATGTGCCTGTCATGGGTGACTATGATAACAGTCTTGTCTGTCTTCTGAAGCATATCCTCGAGTTTTTCGATGGTTTTTATATCGAGATGGTTTGTCGGCTCGTCTAAAAGAAGAAGGTCCGCCTTTAAGGACATGGCTCTTGCAAGCGCCATCTTTTTCTGCTGCCCTCCTGAAAGATTTCTCACAAGATCATCCATGGCGCATCCTGTTGAGAATTCTTCAAGCATAGCCTGATAGGACCTTTCTAGGTCCCAGAGATTTTCTTTCTCTATCTCGTCGAACAGTCTTGTATATGTTTTCTCGTCCCCTGAGGCAACTGCATCATCGTATCTTTTCAATTTGTCCAGGTAGGGGCTTTTTGCTTTGAAGAAATAGGACTTGACCGTCTCATCTGGCGTGAATGTGACGTTTTGCTCCAGCAGCGAAATGACGGTGCCGTTTTTCATGCTGATCTTTCCTTCGTCAGCTGGCATGAGGCCGGCAAGGATTTTCAATAATGTGGATTTCCCGGCACCGTTTTTCCCTACGATTCCGACCTTGTCCTTTACATCCACCCCGAACGTGAGATGGGAAAAAAGCGGTTCGTCCTTAACCGTTTTCTCAAGATTTTCTACGCTTAAAAGATTCATCAGCAGAAATGATAATCGAGAATCGTCATTAAGAAAAGCCGGCCGTTCTTGAAAGTATCATCCCATGTGGCTAAGATAGTTCGCATGGATTCTTCTTTGACGGTTAAAGAGGGGATTAAGGACGGATTGCCTATATTCCTCGGATATTTCACCACTGCGATAGCCTTTGGGCTGCTTACAAGGACAAGCGGGCTGAATTTCGTGCAGTCCGTGCTCATAAGCCTTACGAATTATTCTGGAAGCGGGCAGTTTCTGATGATGAACCTTTATAATGCGGGATCACTGCTGATGGAGATCCTGATTTCCGTGTTTTTCATAAATACCCGGTACATCTTCATGTCCACAAGCCTTTATCCCCATCTTGAAGATAAGAAGAGCGTGTTCAAGCGTCTTGTCACCGGTTTTGGAGTGACTGATGAGAATTTTGCTGTAGCCTCATTCAAAGGGAAAAAGCTTCCATTCAGATATATCTGCGGGCTTATCTTTACCTCATATTCAGGATGGGTTTCAGGAACTGCAGTAGGGTTTCTTGCAGGCAATTTCCTTCCGGATGTTGTGCAGAAAGCCGCGGTGATAACTGTTTATGCGATGTTTGCATCCCTGTTGGGAGGGGAGGCGAAGAACAACTGGAAGGTCTTTGCTGTGCTATTCGTGTCAGCCTCTCTCAATTCCCTTTTTATCCTGGTCTTCAAAATGGCTACAGGACTTTCTTTCATAATATCGATGATAGCGGCCATGCTGTTTGCAGCCTTCATCTATACAGACGAGGAGGTTTTGGGCGATGAATAAGTATCTTATGATTTTTCTCTGCTCTGTCGTTACCATGCTTCCCCGCATGGTGCCGCTTTTTGTGCACGGCTTGGACAACATGCCCAGGTTTTTGAAAAAGTGCATGCTTCTTCTTCCGATCGCATCCCTTGGAGCATTGATATTCCCCCTTGCTCTGACAGACTTCGGGATCCAGTGGTATGCAGGGCTGGGGGGAATAGTTGCGGCCTTCGTTTCAAGTTTCTTCAGAAAGCCGATGATAGTCTCGATATTATTCGCGCTTTGTGCGACGACTCTTCTGCTTCTGGTTTAGATCTTCTTCTGAAGGAAGGCAAAAAGCCATTTCTCGTTCTTCTTGTCCTTTCTTGTATCGATCCTCTCTTCCAGTTTGAGTATGTCGAACAATCCGAGAGTGGATAAGAAATCGGTGAAAGTTACCTTGTCAAAGCTTGTCAGTGCTCTTCCTTCGCTGTCCACGAAATCATCCGGGCGGTCTCGGAAGGATGCAAACAGAATCCCTTTGCTTTTAAGCGCGTCGGAAATCCTTTTGAATGTCGGGGCCATATCCGCTCTGGAAACGTGGTAAAGCGAGGCGCTGGCCCAGATCCCGTCATAGGCCTCCTTGGCATCAAGGTCTTCCCATTTTCCTTCGGTTACCTTTATTCCGGTAAACTCGGAAGCATACTTGATCATCTCCTTGGAGGGATCAAATGCCTTCACATCATAGCCCTTTTGTAGGAAATAAAGGGTATCTCTTCCGCTGCCGCAGCCTCCATCCAGGAGCTTTGCCCCAGGCTTGAGATGGCTTTCGAATTCTTTGTATTGTTCCTGCATGTCTGCAGTGAGCCAAGAGTCTATGAACAGGCTTGCATTAGTATCATAAATCGCTTCAATCATTATTTAATTCCTCCTTTGTTATGGCTAAGGATAACATGGAAAATACTTAAAAGCAAAATAATTTATTGTAATGTAGATATTTATAAAAAAATATCGATATGATTTTATCTATTAGTCCTTTTCCTATGGAAAAATTTTTTGTTGCTATCTTGTAGCATACTGGTTGTATTTTAAGATATTTTTGTTGCATTTTTATTGTTTATACAAATAAGTGGTGTGCATATTTCGGAAAAACGGAATTTTTTGTCGTATTCATGCCAAAAGTGCTGTCAAATTTATTCCATATGGCTTTTGTTTGATGATATAATCAATAAATAGGTAGATGTTAAATAGTCAGGGCTCTAGGCTTATGGGGTGCAAATCCCCGCCTGACGGATAAGAAGCCTGTGCTTCTAAATCTTTGAAAGGAGAGGCCTCGTTTACGGGTTTGCTCTCAGTTCCGTAAACAAGGCGGTTTGCTATGAGGAAAGTATTAGTTCTAGCTCTTGTCCTGCTGCTTGCCATGAGTGCGTTTGCCGGCGGCGCCCAGGAAACAAAGGAATCGTCCGACGACACGATCAAGATCGCTCTTATCATTGAGAACACAATCGACGACAAGGGCTGGTGTCAGGCCATGCATGACGGAATCACAGCTGCGATGGAACAGCTGCCCGGCAAAATCGAATACAGCTACTCGGAAAAGATGGCTGTTGTCGATGCTGGCTCGATTGCAAGACAGTATGTTGCAGATGGATATGATCTCATCATCGGACATGGCGCCCAGTATAAGAACATCATTCTTGAGCTTGCCGAGGAATATCCGGATGTATCGTTTGCTTTCGGAACCAGCAGCGAAATAGGACCTGCAAACGTATTCACCTACATGCCGGAAAGCGAGGAGACAGGATATCTCTCCGGTCTTATCGCCGGTCTTACCACGAAAGCCAATATCGTCGGTCTTGTAGGCCCTGTGGACGGCGGCGATGCTGCAAGATATAACAGAGGCTTCGTGCTCGGAGTGCAGAAGGTTAATCCGAAAGCAAAGATCCTTGTCACACACTCAGGATCCTTCTCCGATTATGTCAAGGCGGGAGAAATCGCGACCAGCCAGATCCAGAATGGAGCGGATGTGCTTACCGGATCATCCCAGCAGGCGATCGGCGCTCTCAGAGCAACAGCTGAAAGCCCGACAGCGCTCTGGCTTGGACAGGATCTTGCCCAGCTCACCACAGAAGAGGGCAAGGCAAAGTGTCTTGCGGCTTCTTCCTACAATTACGCTGCTGTCATCATCGGCCTCGTCGAGAAGCTTGAAGCAGGCGTAAAGGGAGGCGAATGCATTCCGATGAATTTCAACAACGGAGGATTCGTATTCGAGTATAACCCGGCTCTCGAGGATAAGGTACCTGCAGAAGCCAAGGCAGCTGTAGATGAGGCTCTTAAGACATTTGAAGCCAGTGCCGGAGTTCTTTCGAATTGGTCAAGCGTTGATTATTCAACCCTTTAATTTGTATAACCGGGGGCCAGGCCCCCGGGCTTTCTTTTGCTAATTTTATCTCAGTATTTTTATTTGAATATGGAAAATAGAATAACAAGCCTTAAAATGGAGCATATAACCAAGCGCTTTCCCGGCGTGCTTGCCTCCGACGATATCACTATCAGCGTCGGAGAAGGGGAGGTTCTGGCCCTTGTCGGCGAGAACGGAGCGGGAAAGACCACGCTGATGAACATACTGATGGGAATCTACCAGCAGGATGAGGGCAGGATACTCATCAATGGAAAGGAAGTCAGGTTCCGCGGGCCGGAGGATGCGTTCAATGCCGGTCTCGGCATGGTTCATCAGCAGTATATGCTTGTTCAGAACATGACGGTTACTGAGAATGTCGCGCTGGGCTATAAAAAGGCCTGGAAGCACGGCATCCTCGATTTGAAAATGGTGCGTGACAGGGTTGTCGAGGTCAGTACGAAATACGGCCTTGCCGTAAACCCGGATGCATATATATGGCAGCTTAGCGTCGGCGAGCAGCAGAGGGTGGAGCTTGTGAAGACCCTCAGCCTGGGCGCAAAATTCCTGATTTTGGATGAGCCTACGAGCGCTTTGACCCCTCAGGAGACCGATGAGCTCATAGTCCTTTTGAAAAACATGTCGAAAGAATTATCGATCATTTTCATCTCCCATAAGCTGCAGGAGGTCAAAGCCCTTTCGAACAAGGTCACCATATTGCGGCATGGCAAGGTCGTATTCAGCGGCAATACCGATGATTACTCATCCAGCGAGATCGCCGCGAAGATGACCGGGCATGAGGTCGAGCTTCCGAAGAACGAAGAGCCTGATATGAACGGAGAGGTTGTTCTGGATATAAAGAACCTTTGTGTGAAAGGCGACAGGGGAAACCTTGCTCTTGACCATCTCTGCCTTCAGGTCAGAAGCGGGGAGATAATAGGTCTTGCCGGAGTCAGCGGAAACGGACAGCGTGAGCTTGCAGAGGCGATTAACGGCATCAGAGCCACGGAATCGGGCTCCATATGCTTTTATGGAAAGGAGATATCCAACCTGAATCCGAACCAGGTCATAGACAACGGCATGGGATATATCCCGGAAGAAAGGAATATAGAAGGAATTGTTCCATCTTTCTCCATCAGGGAAAACCTGGTGCTCAAGGATGTTGAGAAAAAGCCTTTCTCGATCAAGAGATTGCTAAAAAGGAAATCCATCGATAAGAACGCCTCGGATCTCAGGAAGGATTTCGATATCAGGAGCCCTGGAATCAATACCGCAGGAGGATCCCTTTCCGGAGGCAATATCCAGAAGGTGATTCTTGCCCGCGAGCTTACACGCGGTGCAAAGTTCCTTATCGCCGTATACCCCACCAGAGGGCTCGATATGGGTGCTGTGGAATTCATTCACCAGCAGCTTTTGCAAAAGAGAAGGGAAGGAGTGGGCATTCTCCTGATAAGCGAGGAATTGGACGAGATCATCAACCTCTCAGACCGCGTCGCGGTCATATACAAGGGCCGCATCCAAAAGGTATTGCCCCGGGAGGATGCAAACAGAAGAACCCTGGGTATTCTCATGGCAGGAGTCTCTCAAGATGACTAAAGGTTTCAAGATAGGCTATAAGATAGCAATAATAATATTATCGGCTCTGGCCGCGATGGCTTTAAGCTGCGTCATCCTCCTTGTGATCGGGGCGGATATAGGAAAAACCTTCTATACGATATGCATCCTTCCGCTTACGCGGAGCCTGCATATCACCGAGGTTCTGATCAGGGCTATTCCGCTATGCATAATCGCAATAGGCATTTCCGTTGCCTATAGGAGCGGAATAATCAATATCGGAGCCGAAGGCCAGATGGCGATGGGCATCCTGGCTTTCACAGCCGTTGCGCTTGCCGCCCCCGATCTTCCAAGGGCGCTGCTTTTGCCACTGGCCCTTTTTGCAGCCGTTTTAGGCGGGGCTGCATGGGGTTTCATTCCCGGCATCCTCAAGGCCAAGCTGAAGGTATCAGAGCTTCTTTCGACTGTTATGCTCAATTATATAGCGGCTCAGTTCTATACCTTCTGCCTGCGCGTTGTAATGATGGACCCGGCAGAGAAGATGAGCGGAGGAGGGACTCCGCAATCGATGAGGCTCAGCGAGAATGCTTGGCTTGGAAGGATTTCCGGACGTCTGCATTACGGTCTGATAATAGCTATTCTTCTTGCTGTCATAATCTTCATCCTGATGTGGAAGACCACGATAGGATTCAAGATGAGGGCCGCGGGAGCTCAGGACAGGGCCGCAAGATATGGAGGAATCTCAGTTCCGTTCTATCTCGTGGCTGCGATGTGCATCTCCGGTGCATTTGCTGGCTTTGCGGGTGGAATAGAGATAGCAGGCGTGCATCGGCGTGCAATCGAGGGAGTTACGAACAATTACGGTTTTTCAGGTGTTGTTGTAGCTTTGTTCGGAGGCCTTCATCCGCTTGGAATAATCCCGGCATCATTTTTCTTCGGCCTCTTGATCTATGGCTCCACGCTGTGTCCGGGAAGGGTCGGAGTTCCTGCGAATATAGTCGATGTCATGCAGGGAATAATAATCCTTGTGATAGTCACAGCACAGATGGTTCTGTCAAATACGTATTTTGAAGATCGTGTATGGCGCAGATACCAGGCTCTGTTTATGAAAAAAGCAAAGGAGGTTGAAGCATGAGCATAGTTGTCAATATCCTTTCCATGTGCATACCGTTTTCGGTTGCGCTTCTTTTAGCGTCGCTGGGAGAGATGTTTAATCAGAGAGCAGGCATTTTCAATCTCGGATGCGAGGGCATAATGGCCATGGGCGCCTTCATAGGCATGCTCATACCGTTTCTTGTCGGACATGGCGGACCGGTAAGCCAGTGGTATAATTTTCTTGGCTTTGTAGCATCTGCTGTTGTCGGGGCGCTTCTCGGGCTCTTTTTTGGAGTGGTCGTAATCACTTTCCGCGCTCCTCAGGGAATTGCAGGCATCGGATTGCAGATGTTCGGTGTAGGAACTGCCGGCACCCTGTTCAGATATTTTGTCGGCGGAACGCAGTCCATTCCTGGCATTCCAAATCTTCCAATACCGCTTTTATCGAAGATCCCTGTTCTTGGGCCCATCTTCTTCAGCCATAATCTGGTGGTGTACCTTGCTTTCTTATTTGTCCCAGTAAGCTATTTCATCCTTTTCAAGACCCCGTGGGGGCTGAAGGTCAGAGCGGTAGGAACCTACCCGCGGGCGGCAGATAGCATGGGCATCAACGTCAACCGCACGCGTTACGAGTCCCTTATGCTCGGGGGAATGCTTGCCGGGCTTGCCGGGGCATATCTTTCGGTCGCACAGGCCAAGATGTTTTCAGACGAGCTTATCAGCGGAAGAGGATTCATTGCGGTTGCCTTGGTCTATTTCGGTCATTGGCACCCTTATCAGATAATGGGCGGAGCGCTTCTGTTCTCTCTTGCGCAGACGTTCCAGACCGTTGTCCAGTCCCTTGGTATTTCGTTCCCTTACGAGTTTGCGGTCATGCTTCCTTATGTCCTTGTAATCGTGGTTTTGTCATTCACGAGCAAGAACCAGAAGGGAAGCCCTGCAAGTCTTGGAAAACCCTTTAATAGGGAAATACGCACTTGATTTCGCTTCACATGTGATTTCCGGGTCCCTGAAAAAATCAGGGGCCCTTTCATTTTCATTAGAAAATTACTGGTTTTTTGCTTTTGAAAATAAAAGTTTTCACTATATTGCTTTTTTATTCCATGAAAGGAGTTGCTTGAGTTCTTTGCATAGATATGCATATTTTTTGCAAAAAAACTGTATCTGAAAACGTAAAAAATACACGTATTGAATTGACAAAAACTTCAAAGTTGCGGTAAAAGAGAGTATCAAAAAAATTATTCAGGGAGGAAAGACATCATGAAAAAGGATTATTCAACCGATATCGCTGTTCTTTCTTCTCTGGTAGTCCTATCTGTCCTAGTCATTACATGCTGAGCCACGGTTTTCAGTATTTGTTGTCATGGGCCCGTGGTATATGTATATGCCGGGGCTATTTTTTTTATCCAAGGAGGTAAGGGATGCAGGGAGATAAGAAGAAGAGATATACGATAGCGATTCTGGTCAACAACCGTGCGGGAGTGCTCATGCGCGTCGTAGGCCTTTTTTCCAGGCGTGGATACAATATCGATTCCTTGAGCGTGGGGGAGACCGAAGACAGCAGGATCAGCCGCATCACTATTGTCCTTACCGCCTCGAGGGATATTGTCGAACAGATAAAAAGGCAGGTGGAGAAGCTTGTTGATGTGAAAAGGGTGTTCGAAATGACCTCGATGGGCTCTGTCCAAAGAGAGCTTGTGATGGTCAAGCTCCGTGCTGATGAGGCCACCAGGCCGAATATCGTCGAGGTGGGGGAGATCTTCAAGGCCAAGATACTTGATGTGACACCCAGTACGATAACCCTCATGCTCACAGGATCCCTTGAAAAGCTCGATTCCTTTTTGGAGCTCACCAGGCATTATGGGATCGTCGAGCTGGCTAGGACGGGAATCACCGCCCTTGAGCGCGGGGCCAGGGGGCTTACGGAAGTGAATCCGGATGAGAATCTTGAAAACAATAATAAGGAAATATAAAGGAGATTTGTCATGAGCAGGATGTTTTATGACTCGGATGCGGATCTTTCCTATTTGAAGAATAAGAAAGTTGCAATCATCGGATATGGCTCTCAGGGCCATGCGCACGCACTCAATCTGCATGATTCTGGAATCGATGTGGTAGTAGGCCTCTACAACGGATCCAAGAGCTGGGCAAAGGCCGAAGAGGCGGGATTGAAGGTCATGACCACGGAAGATGCCGTAAAGGCCAGCGATGTGATCATGATTCTTGTCAACGACGAGAAGCAGGCCAAGCTTTATCAGACCTCGATCGAGCCTTATCTGACAAAAGGCAAGTATCTTGCGTTCGCCCATGGCTTCAATATTCATTTCGGGCAGATCAAGCCTGCAGAGGACATCAACGTCATCATGATCGCTCCGAAGGGCCCGGGCCATACGGTCAGAAGCCAGTATCTCGAAGGAAAGGGCGTTCCTTCCCTTATTGCGGTTGCCCAGGATCCGAGCGGAGACAGTGAAAAGGTCGCGCTTGCATATGCCGCAGGCATCGGCGCAGGAAGGGCTGGAATTTTTGAGACTACATTCAAAGAAGAGACTGAAACCGACCTCTTTGGCGAGCAGGCTGTTCTCTGCGGAGGAGTCACAGCTCTTATCAAGGCAGGATTTGATACTCTTGTTGAAGCCGGTTATCAGCCGGAGATGGCATATTTTGAATGCTGTCACGAGATGAAGCTCATCGTCGACCTCATCAACCAGGGCGGACTCAGCTACATGAGGTATTCTATCAGCGATACAGCCGAATATGGTGATTACATAACAGGCGACAAGATCATCACAGATGATACCAAGAAGGCTATGAAAGACGTGCTCAAGGACATCCAGAATGGAACCTTTGCACGCAACTGGCTGCTTGAGAACCAGGTCAACAGGCCTTACTTCAATGCAAAAAGAAGGATGGAGGCTGAAAGCTTGCTCGAGACGACAGGCAAGAAGCTCCGCTCTTTGATGAGCTGGCTCAAGAAATAAGTTTGGGAGGAATTGGATATGGCGGAAAGGATTTATATTTTCGATACGACGCTGCGTGACGGCGAACAGGCTCCGGGCTACAGCATGAACCTGGAGGAAAAGATCAGGATGGCCAAGCAGCTTGAGAACCTAGGCGTGGATATCATCGAAGCTGGATTCGCCATATCCAGTCCCGGCGATTTCGAATCGGTGGAGGCCATTGCAAAGGCGGTTGAGAAACCTGTGGTGGCCTCTCTTGCAAGGGCTTTGAAAAAGGATATCGATGCCGCATGGAATGCGGTCAAGTGTGCAAAGCATCCCAGGATCCACCTTTTTCTTGCAACCAGCGACATCCATCTTGAATACAAGCTCAAGATAAGCCGCGAGGAGGCCCTTTCCAGGATCAGGGAGAATGTGAGGTATGCCAAAAGCCTCTGCGACGATATAGAGTTCTCCCTTGAGGATGCAACAAGAACGGATCTTGATTACATGTGCACGGTCGTCCAGGCTGCGATAGAGGAGGGTGCGACAACTGTCAACCTTCCCGATACGGTTGGATATTCGACTCCTGCAGAGATTGCGAACATGGTTTCCTATGTGAAGAAGAATGTTCCAGATATCGCCAAAGCAAGGATAAGCATGCACTGCCATAACGACCTCGGGCTTGCCGTTGCAAACAGCCTTGCCGGCGTCGAGGCCGGTGCCCGCCAGATTGAATGCACCGTATGCGGCATCGGCGAGAGGGCAGGAAATGCCGCTTTAGAGGAGCTTGTCATGGCTATGAAGACAAGGCATGACAGATTCGATTTTACAACCGGCATCACAACGGAGGAGATAACCCGCACAGCCCGTCTTTTAAGCAAGACCACGGGTGTCAAGATCAATCCCAGCAAGGCGATTGTCGGCGATAACGCCTTTGCCCATGAATCGGGCATCCATCAGCATGGAATGATGGCGAACAGCAAGACTTATGAGATCATGACTCCTGAATCCGTGGGCGTTGTGAAGACCAATCTTGTTCTTGGAAAGCATTCCGGGCAGCATGCTTTCACAAAGAAGATGGAGGAGCTCGGATACACTCTTTCGAAAGAGCAGGCTGACAGCCTTTTTAAGGAATTCAAAAAGACCTGCGACAGGAAGAAGAACATCACCGAACGCGATCTTGTGGCGCTTGTGGAGGCTCAGGAGAATCCGGAGACGCAGACCTGGACGCTTGATTCTTTTGTCGTCAACAGCGGCAACAGGATGACGAGCACCGCCTGCATCTCATTGAAGAAAAATGGGGAAAAGATATATCAGGAGGTCGCATCCGGAACCGGTCCGGTATATGCCTCATTGAGGTGTGTAGAGAAGATAATCAAGCATCCTTTCTCATTGGAGGAATATCAGCTTCAGGCTGTTACCGAGCATCGGGACGCCCTTGGCGAGGTGCTTGTCAAGATAAGCGATGAAAGCGGGGTATACCGCGGAAGAGGGGTATCGACCGATGTCATCGAGGCTTCGATCCTTTCCTGCTTGAATGCGGTAAACAAGATGATTTCCTCTTCGAGTCCTCTTTCAAGCGTAGAAAACAGTGCTCAGAAGATGAGTTTCGAAAACGATATGCTCGTGGGGCATACCGATAAAAGGAGTGAATGAGTATGAACATGGCTGAAAAAATCCTTGCCCATGCCGCGAAGCTTGACTGTGTCCATCCTGGACAGCTCATCATGGCGGATCTGGACATGGTGCTCGGAAACGATATAACCAGCCCGGTTGCAATCAGGGAGTTTCCCAAGTTCGGGAAGGACAAGGTTTTTGACAAGACCAAGATCGCTCTTGTTCCTGATCATTTTGCACCCAATAAGGATATCAAGGCCGCACAGCAGTGCGCCTGTGTCAGGGCTTTTGCCAAGAAAGAGGATATAAAGAATTATTTTGAGGTAGGCCAGATGGGTATAGAGCATGCGCTTCTGCCTGAAAAGGGACTTGTGACTGCAGGTGATGTGGTGATAGGCGCGGACAGCCATACCTGTACATATGGCGCTCTTGGCGCGTTTTCAACCGGTGTCGGCTCTACCGACATGGCATGTGGAATGGCAACAGGCAAAGCATGGTTCAAAGTCCCCGAGTCGATCAAGGTTAATCTCAGCGGGAAATTGAAGAGATATGTCACGGGAAAAGACCTTATCCTCCATCTGATCGGCCTTATCGGAGTCGATGGTGCGCTTTATAAGGCGATCGAGTTCTCCGGCGAGGGGGTCAAAGAGCTTTCGATGGATGACAGGTTCACTATCAGCAACATGGCCATCGAGGCAGGCGGCAAGGCAGGCCTGTTCCCTGTCGATGATAAGACGCTCGAATATCTGAAGGCATCCGGTGCTAAGGAGCCTAAGATCTTCAACAGCGATCCAGATGCCTCGTATTCCAAAGTGATCGATATCGATCTTTCCAAGCTCGAATGCACTGTAAGCTATCCGCATCTTCCTGAAAATACGCATCTTGCAAAGGATTCAGCTTCAATTGCAATAGACCAGGTTGTGATCGGAAGCTGCACTAACGGCCGTATTTCCGACATGAGGGCCGCTGCAGAGATCCTCAAGGGCCGCAAGGTTGCGCCGTATGTCAGGTGCATAGTCATCCCAGCAACCCAGAAGATCTGGAAAGAATGCATGGCCGAGGGGCTCTTTGACATATTCATCGATGCCGGAGCTGTCGTGAGCACTCCGACCTGCGGACCGTGCCTTGGAGGCTACATGGGCATTCTCAGCGAGAATGAGAGATGTGTTTCAACGACTAACCGCAATTTCGTCGGACGCATGGGGCATGTCACCAGCGAGGTGTACCTAGCATCCCCGTATGTCGCCGCCGCAAGCGCTGTTACCGGGTTCATCACGAGCCCCGAGAATCTTTGAGGAGGGCGTATGAAGGCTGAAGGAAAAGTTTTCAGATATGGGGACAACGTCGATACGGATGTGATCATCCCTGCAAGATACTTGAATACGAGTGCAGAAAATGAGCTTGCCTTGCATTGCATGGAGGATATAGACAAGGAATTTGTGAAAAAGGTTGAAAAGGGGGACGTGATTGTTGCCGGCAAGAACTTTGGCTGCGGAAGCAGCCGCGAGCATGCTCCGATAGCAATCAAGGCCGCAGGCGTATCCTGCGTCATCGCCACCACGTTCGCCCGCATATTCTACCGCAATTCGATAAATATCGGGCTTCCTATCCTGGAGTGCGAGGATGCCAGCCGCGAGATAGCCGCAGGAGATGAGGTAAGCGTTGATTTCGCCACAGGCCTCATCACCGATAAGACTACTGGAAAAGCCTATCAGGCCGAACCGTTCCCGCCTTTCATGCAGGATCTGATCAAAGCCGGCGGTCTTGCGGCCTACATGAAGGGGAGGTATTGATATGGATATGAAGATAGCGCTCGTGCCGGGAGACGGCATTGGGCCGGATATAGTACGCGAGGCTGTCAGGGTCCTTGACAAGATAGCTTTTACATATGGACACAAAATATCATATGAAACCGTCCTTGCAGGCGGATGCTCGATAGATAATTATGGCGTTCCTCTTACAAAGGAGGCGCTTGATGCCTGCCGTTTGGCGGACAGCGTGCTCCTGGGTGCTGTCGGCGGCCCGAAATGGGATGGGATGAAAGGGGAGCTTAGGCCAGAAAAAGCCCTTTTGGGCCTCAGAAGCGGTCTCGGGCTTTTCTGCAACCTCCGCCCTGCATTGATGTATCCTGAGCTCAAGGATGCCTGTCCTTTGAAGGACAGCCTCGTGGAAAACGGTTTGGATGTCCTGGTTGTCAGGGAGCTTACTGGAGGAATCTATTTCGGAAAGAAAGGCATAGCTGAAGATGGTTCATCCGCATTCGATGTGATGAGCTATTCCGAGATGGAGATCCGGCGCATTGCGAAAAAGGCCTTCGAGGCTGCCATGAAGAGGAAAAAGAAGGTCACCAGCGTCGATAAGGCCAACGTGCTTGAGACCTCGAGGCTTTGGAGAAAAGTGGTTGCGGAAGTTGCAAAAGAGTATCCGGAGGTTGTTCTGGAGAACATGTACATCGACAATTGTGCGATGCAGCTGGTGAGAAATCCTTCCCAATTTGACGTAATACTTACTGAGAACATGTTCGGCGACATCCTCTCCGACGAGGCGAGCATGATAACAGGAAGCATCGGAATGCTTGCTTCCGCATCCCTCGGAGAGGGCGGACGCGGAATGTATGAGCCTATCCATGGATCTGCTCCGGATATTGCAGGGAAAAACATTGCAAACCCGATTGCAACGATATTGTCTGCTGCGATGATGCTGCGCTACAGCTTCGGCCTGGAGAAGGAGGCTCTGGCTGTGGAGAAGGCCGTAGCAGATACCCTCAAGGCGAAAATCCGCACGGCAGATATTGCAGCAAAAGGGGAAGAAAGCGTTTCTACGACACAAATGGGAGATGAGATATTAAGGAGGATTCAATGAGATCGGATTTGATGAAGAAGGGGGATGAGAGGGCTCCTCACAGGTCTCTCATGAAGGCCCTCGGCTGGACCGACAGAGAGATAGATATGCCGATAATCGGTGTTGTTTCCGGATACAACGAGATCATTCCGGGCCATAAGGAGCTTGGAAGGATCGTAGATGCGGTGAAGGCCGGCGTGAGGAATGCTGGCGGAAATCCTGTCTCATTTCCTGTTATCGGGGTATGCGACGGAATTGCGATGGGACATACGGGAATGAAATATTCGCTTGCTTCCCGCGGTCTTATTGCGGACAGCATAGAGGTTATGGCTACTGCACATCCGTTTGATGCGCTCGTATTCGTTCCTAACTGCGATAAGATTGTTCCAGGCATGCTCATGGCCGCGCTCAGGATCAACATTCCGTCCATTTTTGTCTCCGGAGGTCCGATGCTTGCCGGCCATGTGAAAGGAGGGGATAAAAAAGGGATGAGCCTTTCCTCAATGTTCGAAGCTGTCGGACGTAAGGCTGCAGGAAAGATGGATGACAAGGAATTTCTCGAGTGGGAGAATTCAGCCTGTCCCACCTGCGGTTCCTGTTCTGGAATGTATACGGCAAACAGCATGAACTGCCTCTGCGAGGCCATAGGCATCGCCCTTCCTGGAAACGGCACGATACCTGCAGTATATTCAGCAAGGGAACGTCTTGCCAAGGAAGCCGGTTACAAGATTATGGAACTCCTTGAAAAGGATATACGTCCCCGTGACATAATGACCGAGGAGGCTTTTGAGAATGCTCTCAGGGTCGATATGGCTCTCGGATGCAGCACCAATACGATGCTCCATCTTCCTGCCATCGCTCATGAAGCGGGCATTAAAATCGATATTTTCGAGGCAAACAGGATAAGCGATGAAACTCCTAATCTGTGCCATCTTGCCCCCGCGGGAAAGGACCACATGGAAGACCTCGAGCTTGCTGGCGGCGTGATGGCTGTCATGAAGGAGCTTGATAAGAAGAATCTTCTTCATAAGGATGTGCTGACTGTAACCGGAAAGAGCATCTCGGAAAGCTATCTCAAGACTAATAACTACAATCCTGATGTCATCAGGCCGATAGATAATCCATATTCCGAGACCGGAGGAATCGCCGTGCTTAGAGGAAGCCTTGCCCCTGATGGAGCGGTTGTGAAAAGAAGTGCTGTTTCTCCGGAGATGTTTGTTCATAAGGGACCTGCAAGGGTATTTAATAGCGAAGAAGAGGCTATTGAAGCCATTTTCTCCTCTCAGATCAAACCCGGCGATGTTGTGATCATCCGCTATGAAGGTCCTAAGGGCGGGCCGGGCATGAGGGAAATGCTCAGCCCGACAAGCGCCATTGCTGGAATGGGGCTTGATAAGGAGGTTGCGCTCATAACCGATGGCCGTTTCAGCGGCGCAACAAGAGGCGCCAGCATCGGGCATTGCTCGCCTGAGGCTGCCGATGGGGGGCCGATTGCTCTTGTAGAGGAGGGCGATGAGATAAGCATCGACATCCCTTCAGGGAAGCTGGATCTGCTTGTGGATGAAAAGATACTTCAGGAAAGGAAGAGAAATCTGAAGGTCCACGAGAGCCCGATCAAGACAGGTTATCTCGCACGTTATGCAAAACATGTCACCTCTGCCGACAGCGGTGCGGTGATCAAGGAGGATTGAATTGAAGCTTACAGGTGCCGAAGTAATAATGAAGGTTCTCATCAGCGAGGGTGTGGATACGGTTTTCGGATATCCCGGAGGACAGGTTATTCCCCTTTATGATGCGCTTTATCTCACTAAAGGAAAGATAAGGCATATCCTGACTGCCCATGAGCAGGGAGCCAGCCATGCAGCTGATTCGTATGCACGGAGCACCGGCAAGGTAGGGGTGTGCATCGCCACCAGCGGTCCGGGGGCTACGAACCTTGTCACTGGTCTTGCCACGGCATATATGGATTCGTCCCCTGTTGTGGCGATCACCGGAAACGTCCCTCTTGCTCTTTTAGGCCGCGACAGCTTCCAGGAGGTCGATATAACCGGCGTCACGATGCCTATTACAAAGCATAATTATATTGTCAAGGATATAAACGAGCTTGCAGATATCGTGCGTGAGGCCTTCTATATTGCAAAGGAGGGCAGGCCGGGACCGGTATTGGTTGACATTCCGAAGGACCTTCAGGTCGGATATGTGGAATATGAGGAAAAAGCCCCGATAGAGGTTTTCCCGAAAACAGAAAGGCTAAAGGGAGCAGATCTCGATAAGGCCGTCGAGATGATCAAAGCCTCGAAGCGCCCGATGTTCTATATCGGAGGAGGAGTGGTCAGAAGCGGTGCGGACGAGGAGCTGAAGAAATTTGTGGACCTCGTCGATGCTCCTGTATGTTCGACCCTTATGGGGCTTGGAGCCTTCCCCTCGTCATCTTCCCGTTTTACAGGCATGGTTGGAATGCATGGCACCAAGCTGAGCAATATGAGCGTCAATTCCTGCGATCTTCTGATCGTGGTCGGCGCACGTTTTTCAGACAGGGTCATTTCCAACGGCTCCACGTTCGCCCGTCAGGCAAAAGTCCTCCAGCTCGATGTCGATCCGGCGGAGATCAATAAGAACATCGTCTCCCACCATCATGTCATCGGGGATTTGAAAGTTGTGCTTTCCCGCCTTTGCGCAATGATGCAGAGCCAGAAGCATGATGCTTGGATGGAGCAGCTTGAAAAGAACCGCAAACGCTATCCGATGAAAACCACCGCTGAAAGCGCAAGGGCAAAGGAGATAATGGAGGCTCTTGAGCAGGTGCTTCCTGAAAAGCATATCATCACGACCGAGGTCGGACAGCATCAGATGTGGGCTGCCCAGTATCTGAGGGATATAAAGCCGAGAAGGTTCATTACCAGCGGAGGTCTTGGAACAATGGGCTTCGGCACAGGGGCCGCCATTGGCGCCCAGGTATCACATCCTGATTACCGCGTGGTCAATGTCGCTGGAGACGGGTCGTTCCGCATGAACTGCAACGAGCTTGCAACCATTGCGCGCTACAATCTGCCGATTATCATTCTTGTGATGAACAACCACTGCTTAGGCATGGTCAGGCAGTGGCAGACGCTTTTCTTCAAGAGCCATTACAGCGAGACCACGCTGGATACTCCGATAAACTGGTGCATGCTTGCATCTGCCTACGGGCTCGATGGCATGAGCCTTAAGAAGGATGATGATCCATTAAAAGTCCTTTCAGAAGCGGTTAGCAGGAACAAGGCAGTAGTCGTGGATTGTGAAATCCCTCTTGATGACAAGGTCTATCCGATGGTCGCGCCGGGGGCTTCCATAAGCGATATGATTGGATTTGTCGATCTTGAGGCTTGAGAGACATAGGGGAGGGCATCCGTCCTCCCTTTTTTGTTTCCTCTGCCTGAATGTTCTGTTATCATCTGCTTATGGATGCATTGAATAGGATAGTGTCAGAGACCGAGGAACTGCTGTTGAAACAGGACAGGGTGGTTATTGCAGTTGATGGCAAGAGCGGTACGGGCAAGAGCCACCTCTCAAAGCTCATCAAGGCATGCCTTTCCTGCAGCGTGGTCCAGATGGATGATTTTTTTCTTCCTTGGGAAAAACGCGATGCAAAGAGGCTGTCTTTTGTTGGCGGCAATTTGGATTCTGAACGCTTTTATGCCGATGTCATAACACCTTTGAAGGAAAAGAGGGAAAGCTTTTCATATTATCCGTTCGATTGCAGCGTAATGAAGCTTTCAGATAAGGAAAGAAAGATGAGCGGCAACGTGATTCTCGTAGAAGGGGTGTATAGCCTGCTTCCGGCATTCCGTCCATCCTATGATCTAGGGTATATCCTCGAAGCTCCGTATCAGGACAGGCTCTATAGGATAATGGCCCGCGGCGGAAGCCGTATGCTCGAACGCTTTGTAAACGAGTGGATACCCTTGGAAGACGAGTATTTTGAGAAATTGGATTTCACGGGATACCTTCGGATAAGGAATATATAGTAAGGTGTTTTTCTGTTACTATAATAACAAAATATAATATTTATAACAAAATTTTCCATTTTCTATTGTTCTAACACGCCTTCTTTGATAACATCCGGTGTCAGGAGGTGTGTAATGGAACATTTCGGGGCATTGGGTCTTATACCCCCTGTACTTACCATCACGCTGGCATTTTTGACAAAGGATGTTATCATATCCCTTTTCCTCGGCATTTTCTCCGGGGCTTTGATCGTTGCAGGTGGAAATCCTGTAAGTGCGCTTTTGAATCTTACCGATCTGCTTGCTGGAGTTCTGACCGATGGTTGGAATATAAGGATCGTTCTTTTCTGTTCGCTTTTAGGCGGGCTGGTAGGAATGATGAGCCGCACAGGAGCGGCACAGGCGTTCGGAGCATGGGCTTCCCAAAAGCTTCACAGCCCAAAGACCAGCATGGTCATGGCATGGTTCTGCGGACTTGTGATATTCATCGATGATTATTTCAATTCGCTTGCTGTCGGGACGATAATGCGTCCTATAACCGACAGAAACGGTGTTCCGAGGGCCAAGCTTGCATATATCCTCGATTCCACCGCAGCTCCGGTGTGCATACTGGTTCCTATTTCAAGCTGGGTGATTACCGTCATGTCCATAGTAAAGGGAAGCGAAGGGTTCGAGGTTTTTGGCATAAGCGAGCTGAGCTTCTTCCTGCGTGCCGTTCCTTACAATCTTTATGCGATACTTACTCTTGTCATGGTCGTGGTTATTGCGCTTACCGGAAGGGATTTCGGTCCAATGAAGCGCAGCCACATGCTTTATAAGGAAAAAGGCCTGCTCTTTAATGAAAGCTATGGCGAGGCTCCGGGAGAGATCGCGCTTGCAGGAGCGGGAAGGGTTGCGAAAGCTAAGAGCTTCGATATGCTCTTTCCGATCATCGTGCTGATCATAACCGCGCTTTTCTTCTTCCCGTTCACGACATATCTCCTCATGGCTTCGGACGGCATGAGCCTTTCGGATGCGATGGCATCTATTTCTCTTGCCGATGCGTTCAATAACACAGACGCCTCGATGGCTCTATGGTATTCTGTTCTCCTTACGGCTCTTGTAAGCTACATCTATTATCTATGCAGGAGGCTGTTTACGGTTAAAGAAGCTTCTGAAGCTCTTACCGACGGCATCAAGTCAATGATCCCCGCGATAATAATCCTTGTCATGGCATGGAGCATCGGAACAATAATCAAATCCTCTCCTGCAGATGGAGGCCTGGGGCTTGCAGCCTATCTCAGCGAGGTCGTGGTAGGCGGAGGATTCCCGCTTGCTCTTGTTCCTGCGATCGTATTCGTTCTTTCTGCGCTCATTGCATTTGCAACCGGCACCAGCTGGGGAACATTTGCAATAATGATTCCGATCGTCATGCCGATAGCCGTCGGGCTTGGACAGGCAAAGGGGCTTGATTCCATAGCGCTTTTGAATGCGACGATGATCTGCGTATCTTCAGTTCTCGGAGGAGCGGTGTTCGGCGACCATGCATCACCGATCTCGGATACCACGATACTCTCCAGCACCGGTGCGGGGTGTCCTCATCTTGAGCATGTGCAGACCCAGCTGCCTTATGCGGTGTTTGTAGCGGTCTGCGCCCTCATCGGCGCGCTTTTCGGCGGTTTCACACTGAGCCTGCTTGCTGCTTGGATCGCTTCTGCTGCAATGCTCGCTCTTGGGCTCGTGTTCCTTCCGAGGCTTTGGAAGTAAGGATTATCCAAAATAATATTTAAGGGCTGCGCTGGGATTAATCCCGGTCGTGCGGCCCTCTTTTATTTTTCCTAACGTCCTTTTGGATTAAAACGCCTAAATCTGTTTTCACTCTGGATTAAGATGACTGAAAGGGATATCATCTGGCGTGATTATGATAGCGTTCTTTAAAAGGGAGATGACCTTTACGGTCGCTCTTATTGCCACATTGGTTTCATTTTTATTTGTCGGGGTGCAGCCTTCATCCTTTTCTTCTGTCGATTTCAGGATCCTTGCGCTCCTTTTCTGCCTCATGGGGATATCCTCAGGGCTGAAGAAAGCGGGTTTTTTCAACAGCCTGGCGCACATGATCTTAAAAGCCTGCAAAAACGTACGCGTTCTTTTCATTTCCTTGGTTTCCCTTGTTTTCTTTTCTTCCATGCTCGTCACAAATGACGTTGCTTTGATCATATTCGTCCCATTTTCAATCATGATGCTAAAGGGCAAGCTGGACGATAAGAGCCTTGCTGCATTGATAGTCCTCGAGACGATAGGTGCGAATCTAGGATCGATGGCGACACCGGTAGGAAACCCGCAGAACCTTTTTCTTTATTCCTATTATGGCCTTGATGCTGCTTCCTTCTTTTCTGTGATAGTTCCGGTTTCGGCTCTGAGCTATCTGCTTCTTATCCTGCTTTGCCTGATGATTTCCAGAAAAGCGGTTTATGACAGCAGCACTTCAAGCTCGATCGAAGCTGAGAAGGATATGAGGAGCACGGCGTTTTATTTTGTTTTCCTCTTTTTAGCTCTTTTATCCGTTTTCAGGGTATTGGACTGGCGCATCCTTTTTGCCCTTCTTGCAGTTTTCCTGCTCTTTTACGACAGAAGCATTTTCTTGAAAATCGATTACGTGCTTCTTCTGACCTTCGTCTGCTTCTTCATCTTCAGCGCCAACATATCATTAATTTCCTCTGTGAGGAATTTCCTTTCATCTCTTATGGCAAGACGCCCGTTCATTACTGGAATCCTTACCAGCCAGGTGATAAGCAATGTGCCTTCTGCTGTGCTCCTTGCTCCGTTCTGCAATGCTTGGAAGGCCTTGCTGCTGGCTGTGGATGTCGGCGGTCTCGGCACTCCTGTTGCCAGCCTGGCAAGCCTTATCGGACTCAAGTACTACCTGTCTTCAACTTCTGAAGAGCATGGGCATTTCTTGTTTTGTTTTGCTTTTTTTAATGTCGTGCTGCTTTTGGTGCTTGCTTTCTTCAGCCTCTTGCTGATTTAAAAGCTGTAAAATATTAAAAAGTAAGCACAAATTTAAAAATAGTCAAAATTTTGTTTGACATATCAGGTTTTCTGGTTTGTAATTATAGTAGCAGATTGGATTGTTACCTTATCTGAGGGCAAAACCAAATTTCATAAGCCTAAGAGCATATTCTTTGGTGTTTATGGAATTTGGTTTTTTTTATTGGGGAGCGTTTGGAATTGGTTGTCAGCAAGGTCATAAACAATAACATTGTTTCCTGCATAGGCTCTGACGGGCATGAAGTGATTGCGATGGGGCGGGGGCTCGGTTTTTTCTGCAAACCGGGTTCGGAGATCATCCCATCAAGGATCGAGAAGACCTTCAGCGTCGATACGGAGAATTCCGAGAGAGCCAAAAAACTTCTTTCCAGCCTTCCTGAAAAGCATATCGATATATCGATGAAGATAATCGAATATGCCGGCCAGATACTTGGCTGCCGCCTGAATGATAATGTGTACATAACTCTGACCGATCACATAAGTTTTGCAATCTCACGCCATCTCGAGGGAGTGAACATGGGCTCCGCGCTCATGAGCGAGGTCAAGGTCTTTTATCCCCGTGAGTACACGATAGGCAAATACGCCGTCTCGATGATCCGTGAGGAATTGGGAGTGTCCCTTCCAGAGGATGAGGCATGCTCGATTGCGCTGCATATAACTAATGCGGAGTTCAGCACCAATTTGAACCAGATTGTCAGGATCACCAGGGCTATCGGGGATATACGCGGGATAATAACCCGTGAAACAGGACTTGATTCCTTTGACGGCGTCGCAGGCGGGGAATTCACAAGCTTTTTGAAGTTTTTTGTTTTCCGCTGCTTTTCCGAGGAGATGGGCGATGTGGATGACAACGGCCGGCTCATCAGCCTTGCAGAAGGGTTGGGGGATGGATTGATCGGGGTGAGCTCGAAGATTGCCGAATATCTTGAGCAGAACACCAAAAGGAAGGTGTCTTTGATGGATAAGGCTTTTCTTGCAATAAACATATATTGGTTTGGAGAATATACGAGGAGGAACCAGGATGGGACTTTTTGATAAGCTTTTCAAGGCTAAGAACGATGCGATCGTTCTCGGCGCGGCGGTGGATGGTGAGGCTGTGGACCTTACCGAGGTTTCCGATCCGACTTTCGGAGAGGGTATTTTGGGCAAGGGAGTGGCCATCAAGCCCGTTGGCGGAACTGTCTATGCGCCTTGCGATGCAGAGGTGGATCTTATGTTCGAGACGGGGCATGCCGTCAATCTGAAAGGGCCGGAGGGCTTGGAAATCCTCATCCATATCGGTCTTGAGACGATCGGGCTCAAGGGCGAGGGGTTCACATGTCTTAAAAAGAACGGGGACAAGGTAAAGAAAGGAGAGGCCCTGATCAATTTCGACAGAGCTCTGCTGCTTGAAAAGGGTTTTGATATCATTACCCCGATGGTCATCTGCAACACCGATGAGTACGAGTCTGTGGAGCGTGTTGCCAATGGACCTGTCAAAGCGGGCGATGACGTGCTTGCTATCAGGAGGAAGTGAGATGCTTAAGGGAACAGGCCGTCCTGTATATTCGGGAGTGGCCATCGGAAAGATATATGTCTATCAGAAGGCCGAGGCCAAGATATATGAGAAATGCTCGGACAAGGCCAAGGAATTGAAACGGTTTTCCCTTGCACGCGACGAGGCAAGGGCCCAGCTGGATGCTCTTTATGCCAAAACCAAGAGGGAGATAGGCGAGGAGCAGGCCGAGATAATCGATGTGCAGAAGATGTTCCTCGACGATCCGGATTATGTCGAGGGAATCGAGGATATGATAGGGCAGGGCTACGGGGCTGCTTTCAGCGTTCATGAGATAGGCGATGCCCAGGCTTCGATGTTCGCATCCCTCGATGATGAATATATGAAAGCAAGGGCCGCAGACGTGCGCGACATAAGCGACCGGCTTGTGAGAGTGCTTTCCGGAGCCGATGTCTCTTTCAAGATGACAGAGCCTGGAATCCTTTTGGCAGAGGACCTTACCCCAAGCGAGACAGTGCAGCTCGACAAGGACAAGATTCTTGCCTTCGTCACACGCCAGGGGTCTTCCAACAGCCATACTGCGATCCTTGCAAGAGTCATGAATATCCCTTCTCTCGTGCAGACTGATATCGACATTGATCCGAGCCTTAATGGCAGAATGATGATAATCGACGGTTTTACTGGAGAGTATTTCATCGATCCCGATGATGCGATGCTTGAGAAGATGACTGAAAAGAAGCAGAAGGCCAGGGAATATAAGGAAGCTCTTGAGAAATATAGAGGCAAGCCCTCCGTCTCAAAAACAGGCCGCAAGGTCAAGCTCTTTGCCAATATCGGCAATGTCGATGACATGAAGTATGTCATAAGCGGGGATGCAGAGGGAATCGGTCTTTTAAGAAGCGAGTTCCTTTATCTCGGACGTGATGATTTCCCGACCGAGGATGAGCTCTTTGAGGCATATAAGAAGGTGGTTGTCGGCCTGAATGGGAAAAGGTGTGTGATCCGTACCCTCGACATCGGTGCGGATAAGAAGGTTGATTATTTCCACCTTGAAAAGGAAGAGAACCCTGCTCTCGGATACCGCGGCATCAGGATATGCCTTTTGCAGAAGGACATATTCCGCACTCAGATGAGAGCGATATACCGCGCTAGCGCCTTCGGTCCTGTTTCTGTGATGTTCCCGATGATCATAAGCGTCAAGGAGGTCGAGGAGATAAAGGCTTTCTGCAGCCAGGTGATGGATGAGCTTGCGAAGAAGAATATTCCCTTTGCACGCGATACCGAGCTTGGAATCATGATCGAGACCCCGGCTGCGGCCATAATGTCCGACGAGCTTGCCAAGCATGTGGATTTCTTCAGCGTCGGCACGAATGATCTTACGCAGTACACGCTTGCAATCGACAGGCAGAATGCCAAGCTAGATTATTTTTATGATGCTCATCATCCGGCGCTTTTGAGGCTTTTGGCCATGATTGCGGAAAATGCCCACAAAAACGGCATCTGGGCAGGAATCTGCGGCGAGCTTGCTGCAGATCTGACCTTGACCGACACCTTCTTGAAGATGGGCTATGATGAACTTTCGGTATCCCCTTCCAGGATACTCGAACTGAGAAAGAACGTTATTGAAAGCGAGGTATGAATAAATGAAAGAATTCAAGTATGTGATCACCGATGAGCTTGGCATCCATGCCCGTCCGGCAGGACAGCTCGTCAAGAAAGCCATGGGCTTCAAGAGCGCAGTCACAATTTCCTGTCCCAAGGGGCAGGCGGACTGCAAGAGGATCATGGCTGTCATGAAGCTTGTCGTCAAGCAGGGTGATGAGGTTGTCCTCAAGATCGAAGGGGATGACGAGGATGTGGCGGCTAAGGAACTCGAGGAGTTCTTCAAGGCCACACTTTAATCAATTTGAAATGCTTTCCCCTTGTTTTGGGAAGGTTAAATAATCAGGAGGGGTATTTCTATGATGAAAACCTTACAGAGACTCGGAAAGTCTCTCATGTTGCCGGTGGCGTGTTTGCCTGTTGCCGGTATTCTCATGGGCATCGGTTATTGGATCGACCCGTCTGGCTGGGGCGCAAACAACGTTGCTGCTCTTATCATGATCAAGGCCGGCGGCGCCCTTGTCGACAATATGGCCATCCTTTTTGCAATCGGCGTAGCTGTTGGAATGTCAAAAGATCAGGAAGGAACATCGGCGCTTGCCGGTATCGTATCCTGGCTTATGTTCCAGACCATTCTTGGCGGGGTAGCACCTTCCATCGTTGGTAACATTTCCTGGCTTGATTCTGTTGCATTCACAAAGGTAAACAACCAGTTCATCGGTATTTTCTCCGGTCTCATCGGTGCTGCCTGCTACAACAAGTTCCACAAGACACAGCTTCCTGAATTCCTTGCATTCTTCAGCGGAAGAAGAAGCGTTGCCATCATGACCGCTATTTCCACGTTGATCATCTGTATCCCGATGTTCTTCGTCTGGCCGTTCATCTACGGTCTTCTCGTTGCATTCGGCGAGGCGATCATCAGCGCAGGCGCTGTCGGAGCTGGAATCTATGGCTTCTTCAACAGGCTGCTCATCCCTGTTGGCCTCCATCACGCGCTCAACAGCGTATTCTGGTTCGATGTTGCAGGCATCAGCGATATCGCAAGATTCTGGGGAAGCATGCCTCTCATCGAGGGTGTTACAGGAATCTACATGACCGGTTTCTTCCCTGTCATGATGTTCGGTCTTCCTGCTGCAGCTCTTGCCATGTATATGACCGCAAAGGAAAAGAACAAGAAGAACGCTGCCGGAATCCTTTTCGCAGCAGCTCTCTGCTCCTTCTTCACCGGTGTTACAGAGCCTCTTGAATTCTCGTTCATGTTCCTTGCTCCTGGCCTTTACCTTGCACACGCTCTTCTTACAGGAATTTCTGTAGCTGTCTGTGCAATGCTTCCTGTCAGAGCTGGATTCAACTTCTCTGCTGGATTCGTAGACTGGATCCTTTCCTTCAACGCTCCTGGTGCAGAGAATCCTCTTCTCCTCCTTCCGATCGGACTTGTGTTCGGAGTGATCTACTTTGTTGTGTTCTACTTCCTCATCAAGAAGTTCAACTTCAAGACTCCTGGAAGGGAAGACGATCAGGAAGATGAGCTGAATGTCGAGCTTGGAACAAGCGATTTCACAACTGTTGCCGCTATCATCCTCGAAGGTGTCGGTGGAAAGGGCAACGTCACAAGCGTAGACAACTGCATCACACGTCTCCGCCTCGAAGTGAAGGACCGCCTGCTTGTCGATGAGAAGAAGATCAAGAGCGCAGGCATCAAGGGAATCATCCGCCCTGGAAAGACTTCTGTGCAGGTCATCATCGGACCGAAAGTCCAGTTCGTTGCGGACGAGTTCAAGAACCTTATGAAGAAATAAGGCTGAAAGCGTCTTTTCGAGGGATCTCCTTCTGGAGGTCCCTTTTTTTATCTTGAGATGTTGTTTATATTTAAGATATGAAGAAAAAAATAACGGCAATCATGATTTCCGTATTAATATTGCTGTTTGTCCCATCCTGCAGCCTTGATAATGTTTTCATCTCTCCGGAAGTGACGCCAGAAGGGAAAAAAGCTGTTGCCAGAATCATCTCGTCGATCGAGGCTGTCCAACCTGCGACCATTGAGATAACCCCGTACGAGTATGTTTTGGGATTATTCAAGGAAGCTTTCAAAGCTTTAGATGTAGAGATATCCGATATGGATCTTGAAGCACTTATGGATAAGCTATTTCCAAATCTTGAGAATAAAAACATAACATTCTCCTACTCGTATGTCGCTCCTGCCTCATGGTCCGTAATATCCGATATCCTTTCGCTTACGACAAAAGAGGATATCGCTTATATGAACAGCTGCCTGTCCTTATCTGCAGACAAGGATGCCGCATACGGCAAGGCTCTTGATGATTTTTTTAATCTGGTGCTCTATCTTGCCGGAGAGGATGTTACGGTTGCAAGCGGGCTTTTCAGCGTGAAAGGCGAGCAGGAGCTGGATCTGTCCGATTTTATTTCCGTGCAGATCGCATTCCGCCTCATCTTCGTCAATTTATTCGACGCCGTGGCGGCAAGCTATGATGCATATGTGAAAGAGAACCCGGATGCAGGCATTACCGGATACATCGGGAATTTTGATGCAAAAAGCATCCTCCGTCAATTTTTGTCGAAGGATATCATGAGCGAGGTGCTTAATTATTATACGGTGCTCTACAGGCTGTCCCCAAGTACATCGATAGTTAAGATATCGGCCTTGTCGGATCTTTTGGAGGAGGGAAAATGAAAAAGATTCTTCTGATTGTTTTCCTATGCTTTTCATTATTTGGGCTTTTTGCATCATACGATGTGCAGTCGAGCCTTGCATTTCCATTCGAACGTTATGATATAAGAAAGGACGCCATGGGCGGTTCCGGGCTGGCTATGAAGAAGACAGGAGGTCCGGAAAGCGAAGGTTTTTCACTTTTTCTCCCTTATGCCGGAATAAGGCTGTATAACATAAAAAACAACATCTCTTCCATTGATTCAGTAAAGGCGGGCGATGCTGCATCCGCAGCTTTGGATTTCTTGAATTCCATTCCTGCAGGATTTAAGGATTTTATGACCCTCGATGCAGGAGCAGGGATATCTTTAAGCCCATTATCTTTCTATTTCAGCAGCAGATTGTCGGTTATGACCGAAGGAGCAGGAAACGCATCGAGCAGCATGTTTTTAATGTATGAGGAGTCCTACGATATTTCGCTTTCCCATACCTTTCATTTCAATAAGGATTGGGGACTTTCCCTCTCATTTTCGTTCAGGCCGTCCTATAGGCTCTACAGCGCTGATTCAGAAAGCCTTTCAGGCGTGAGCGTATCCGATATCTCAAATATTATTGCAAACTCCACAGATGGCGCTGAAATAGCTGCATCGCTCAGAGCTCTTATTTTGGATGATGTTCCTTTTTCTTCAGGCTGGGCTTTGCCGGTATCCATATATTCGCGGCTGGACATGCCATATGGATTTTCAACGGCGATTGCCCTGAACAACCTAAATGGAGATTACCAGATGTCCTACAGGGGAGGATTGCTTGCAGCAAGGGGAAAGGAAAGCGGATCTGTTAATGAGGTGCGCTACAGCCTTGATGTTCCATACAGCCTTGATCTGGGCTTTTCCTGGAGCGGATTCTGGAATGGGTGGAAAAAAGGTCTTGCAGATCCGCATATTGCAGTGGACATCGTCGATCTGGTTGGATTATTCAGCGGGGATATGGCAAAAAAGGGCGGGTTTATCGATCACCTCAAGCTGGGGGCCCGTTTGGATTTTTTATATATGTTCTCAATTTCAGCAGGCCTTGATAGGGGATATATTTCTGCGGGCTTTTCCTTCCTTTTCAAGGTTCTAGAGGTGGATCTGACGTATGCTGTCAAGCCTTATGGCGAGGTGCGTTATGGCGACAGCCTCGACTATCTTGCCTTAAGAGTGGCCATAGGATGGGTTTCATAAGAAATATATAAAATAGAAAATAATAATATAAACACCCTGGTTTACATCATTTCAGGGTGTTTAGAATATTAAAGCTCGATTCAAAGGCTCAAGTTCCTGCTCTGAGCTTCCTTTAAGCATTCTTCCTGGCTATCAAACGGAGCAGACAGGGATTGCACCTTGTGGTATTTCCCATCGGAAAGCAGCCTTCTTGCCTTCACATTATCGCTGAAGATATTGTCCAAAAGGTGGTTTATCTCCGCTTTTACATCCTCATCCAGAACAGGGCAGGCTATCTCGATCCTTTTGTTTATATTCCTGGTCATGAGATCTGCAGAGCCGATGTACATCCTCTGGTCCTTTCCAGATGAGAAGCTGTATATCCTCGAATGCTCCAAAAACCGTCCGACTATGCTTATCACACTTATATTGTCGCTTACACCTTTGACACCTGGAAGCAGGCAGCAGATGCCGCGCACGATCAGATGCACTTTCACTCCGGCCTGGCTCGCTTCAATCAGCTTTTCAATCATCCCTCGGTCAGTAAGGCTGTTCATCTTCGCCCTTATAAGTCCGTTTTCGCCTTTTTTGATCTCCTTGTCGATTTCGGCAATTAATCCGCTTCTTAGGCTGTGCGGTGCAACAAGCAATCGTTTATAATCGTATTCAAGGTTCAAAACTGCAAGGTTCCTGAAGAACGCCACTCCGTCTTCGCCGATTTCCTTATTCGAGGTGATTATATTAAGGTCTGTGTACTGCCGGCTCGTGCTTTCGTTGTAATTTCCTGTCCCGATATGGGTGATGTAGCTGACATGCCCGTTCTTTTCCCTCACGATCGATATGATCTTGCTGTGCACCTTGTAATCTCCGAGCCCGTAGAAGACGGTGCATCCCGCCTCGCGGAGCCTTGATGCGTTTTCAAGGTTGTTCTCCTCGTCAAAGCGTGCACAGAGCTCCATGACCGCAGTAACATCCTTTCCATTGTTCGCTGCTTTTATCAGAGCACTGATTATCCCCGAATGGTCCATCAGGCGGTATATGGTGATCTTTATGTTTGTAACGCTTTTATCCGTTGCAGCCTCTTCCAGCAGGTTTATGAGCGTCTCCATGCTGTCATATGGGTAGGAAAGGAAGATGTCCCTCTTTTCCACCACATTAAAAAGGTTTGCTCCTGCAAGGCTGCGCGGAACAGAGCTCTTAAATGGCTTGAAGGACAGCTTCTCCTTTTCTTCCTCGCTGAAATAGCTTGAGAGCGAAAAGAGGAATTTGTAGTCAAAATAGGTTCCGCAGTAGAAGATGCGATTCTTCTTTATCCCAAGCTGCTTTGATACATAGGACTTGATCTCCTCGCTCGGGCTGTTTGTCTCGACCCTTACCGTCGGCAGGTTGGTCCTCTCTTCGATCTTTGTCTTGATCAGCTTCGAGAAGTCGAAGTTGTACTCTATGTCCGCATCCTCCATGCTCGCTTCAAAATCCGCGTTCCTGGTTATTCTTATCAAGGCTTTTTCCTTGACATTGTAGCCGGGGAATGCCAGATGTCCGAATTTGAACAGCAGATCCTCTGTGAGTATCAGGTGTTTTTTCTTTCCTCCGGGAATATGGAATATCCTTTCAGCCGCAAGAGGGACCGCGACGACGCCGAACATCGAGCGCCCGTTCCTTTCCAAAAGGAGAACCATGTACGTCCTGAGATTGAAAAAACGTATCAGAGGATGCTTTTGATCGAGAACCAGAGGCGAAAGGCGCGGAAGCAGATAGTCCGTGAAATGCTCGAGACATAGCTTTTCCTGCTTCATGCTCAGCTCATCTGACTTGATTATGTTTATTCCCTTTGAATAAAGCTCCGTTGCAAGGAAGTTGAACGTGTGGTCGGCTCTCCTGTACAGGGCGGGGTACATCTCAAGCACTGCGGAAATCTGCTCGGTCGCAGTCAGCTCTGTCTTGTTGTCCCTCTCCTCTGGATTGCTCTTGGCCATGTTCTCCAGGCTTCCGAGGCGCACCATCGTGAACTCGTCCAGATTCGATTTGAATATGGAGAGGAATTTGCATCTTTCCAGAAGAGGATTTGTGAGATCCATGGCCTGGTCCAAAACCCGCGAGTTGAATTCAAGCCATGAATACTCCCTGTTTATGAAAGCGCCTTTTATGCATTTCTCGGCATTTGCTGTCTTAACACCCATTTCCAGAAGCCTCCCCTGCATTGCCTCCCATACGCCCTGAAAGGATCAGCTTGAGCGCTCCTTCCTTGACTCCGAACGTGGAAACGGTCATGTTCTCGATTCCGAACCTCTTGAGTATCTGCTTGAGGCATATGGCGGTTGGAATTAGAAGATTGACCTTCTCCGGCACGGTCTTGATTATGAGCCTGGATCTTTTCTTTTTTTCCATCAGGGTCGAAATGAGCTTTTCAAGCTTTACAGTCTGCATAAGCATCTCATCCCCGTCTGGAATATCATAGTAATCTGCGTATATCGTATAAAGCGCCTGGCAGTTTGAGCCGGAGAGGACCGCATTGTCGTAGTTTTGTGGCAGATACTTGGTCTCCTCGTCGATCTTTTCCTTCAAATAGCGCCTTATCTTCTTTTCTTCCTCTCCGGTGGGGTAGAGGTCCTTTATGAACATCCTCTCAATCTGGTTTGCGCCTATATCGATGCTGACCATCCCATCCTTGTCGGAGCTTCTGAAGTCGCAGATTTCGGTGCTGCTGCCACCGATGTCAATGAGCACGGCCCTCTCAAGGTTCTTATAACGCTCGTTTGCGATGAATGCTGCGTACGCCTCATCCTTTCCTTCCATATGGAGCACATCAAGGCCGATGCATTCCTTGATCTTACGCCCGACTTCTTCTGCATTCCCGATCCCTTTCAAGAGGGTGCTGGAGATTGCAAAGGTCTTGTCGGGATTGAACTGTGCGGCCATGTTCATCAGATAAAGGCTTTCTTTTATGAGCTTTTCAAGCCCCTTTCCCTCAAGCAGGCCGTCAGAAAGGTAGTCCGGAATCCGGATTATGCGGTGTGATTTGAATATGCTCTCGAGCCCTCCGTTCATTTTCTGCTCTGCAACGAGCAGGGATACGGAGGACAAGGAAAAATCGATTACGGCGTACCTTGCCATCCTATCTTATCTCCTTGAACTTCTTCCCGTCTCCAAAAGAGATCCCGATCGATCTTGCGACTGCGATCATCTGGTCATCCTCGGGGACATACTTTGTCTTGCCTGCGATGTCAGCAAGCTTGTTGTAGGTTATCTGGTTGTTGCGCATAGCAACTGTGGTTCCGAAATTTCCGTCCTGCACGAGCTTTCCGGCAAACGATCCCATCTCGGTTGAAAGCAGGCGGTCGTATGGCGATGGGCTTCCTCCTCTCTGCAGGTGGCCGGGGACAACTACGCGGGTTTCGACCTCCGCATTCTCGGAAATGTATTTTGCAAGCTGGTTTGTGGCTGTAGCATCCCCGCCTCGGGCCTGGAGCCGTTCGGTTTTCTTCATCTTGCTCTCTTCCTGGCTCATTGCACCCTCTGCTATAGCGATGATATTGAATGCCTTGCCGCTTGTGATCCTGTGCCTGACAGTCCTTACTACCTCATCCGGGTCGTACGGGATTTCAGGTATCAGAACGATATCCGCACCTCCCGCGATTCCAGAATAGAGAGTGAGCCATCCGACCTTGTTTCCCATTATCTCTATTAGCATCGTCCGTCCATGGCTGGCTGCTGTGGTGTGTATCCTGTCTATGCACTCTGTCGCGATATCCACAGCGGTATGGAAGCCGAATGTGACATCGGTGCCGAATATGTCGTTGTCGATAGTCTTCGGAATTCCGATGACATTAAGCCCTGCAGCCGAAAGCAGCCCAGCTGTCTTATGCGTTCCTGCTCCTCCTAATGTCACAAGCAGATCAAGATCGAGCTTCTTGTAGTTCTTCTTCATCAGATCGAGCTTGCTTTCCCCGTTCTGGTCCTCGACAGTCATCATCTTGAAAGGCTGGCGCGAGGTGCCGAGAATCGTTCCTCCGACATTGAGGATGCCAGAGAAATCGGATTCCTTCAGCATCTTTGCTTCCCCGTTGATCAATCCGCCGTAACCGTCGGATATGCCGATCATCTCAACACGCGGAATCTGGTTGTACACGTATTTTGCAAAGCCTCTTATCACAGCATTCAATCCGGGGCAGTCGCCTCCGCTTGTAAGAATTCCTATCCTCATATTTCCTCCCTGTTATAATAAAGTTAATTATAACAGTGAATAAATGCTGTTTGTGTAAAAAAAAGGTTAAAAAAATTGTTTTTCAAGGTCTAAAAGCTGTTTTTTTATTTCCAGTCCACCTGCAAATCCTGTGAGGCTCCCAGATTTTCCCACAACCCTATGGCAGGGAAGCACGATCGCTATCGGATTGGAATGCATCACAGCTCCAACAGCGCGGGCAGCCTTTGGATTGCCAGCTTTTTTTGCAAGCTCGCAATAGGTTATTGTGCTGCCGTATGGCACAAGGGCAAGCTGCTCGAGCACTGCCTTTGCAAATCCTTTTTTTTCAAGGCTTATGGGAATGGTGAATTTTTTCCTTTTACCAATAAAGTACTCTTCAAGCTCCTTTTTTGCCTGAATGATGATTTCATCGGGCTCTGTAGAAGAAGCATCATGATCATTAAGAAAGGATATGCCGCATATGCCCTTGCCGTCAGATGAAAGCAGAAGCGGCCCGACGGGGCTTTCAACTATGGTCTGTTTCATGAAAAAAGGATAACATGCCTTTGCAATTTCTTCTATTCTGCTTTTTGCCTGTCATACAAGCTTAATATCGAAGAAATTCTCTTAATGGTCTGTTTATCTTTTTTTCAAATGAAGAGTCTTATGAAGCAGAAGCTGTGCAAGATTTAATATGATATTGACCTTATTAATAATAATTCTTATTATATTGCTGGGCAAAAGAAATCTTCTGTTTCGTGTTACCAAGAAAATGCTTAAGAGGATCATTTATGACACGGCTCAAGATGTTGTTGTTATCTGCAATATTTTCAATTTTGATTTCATGTTCAAACGGACCGGTCTTCCATACACTCTCATATGATGCAGGAGGAGCAGCCGACATTCCTTCCGTACTTGTTTTACATGGGAATGCGATAGGAGAAGAAAATCTTCCAACGCTTTCTGATATAGGGCAAAAGAGCTTTTTGGGCTGGTATTTTGAAGGCAGGAGGATTTACTCGGATTACAAGGTCAAATCTGATATGACCTTGAAGGCTGTTTGGGATGAGAATGCAGCCGGAGGCGATGATAATCCATCCGGAGCTGTTGATCCTAAAAAAAAGATGGTTGTCCTAAGCTATGCATCCAGCATAGGCCGTGTTCCCTCATCTCTTGTGGTTCCACGAGGAGAATTGATTTCAAGCGGCATGCTTGAGCCGCCTGAGGGATCAGATCTTTCATTTGCTGGCTGGTATTTTAATGGGGAAGACAAGGTTTCTTTTGACAGTTTAAAAATTGAGGACGATACCACGCTGGTGGCTGGATGGAACGGCGATGGCGGTACCCATCTGCTTTATTTCTATTATACTGATGCCGGGGATGTAGGTGAGAGCTATTATGTGAATCACGGAGAAAATGCATCAGAGCTTCCTGTTTTCATTCCGCAAGGCGCTGTGGCATGGAGGACCGAGGACGGAGTTATATGGGATCTGTCATGGCCAGTATATTCAAATTTCTGCCTATATGCCGTCTATGATATGGTAGACGTGGGGTTTTATGATCTTGGCGGTAATCTGCTTGCGGAAATAAGCATAAGCAAAGGAGCCAAGGTTCCGAAAATGGATCTGCCTGAAGGAGCTGCAGGCTGGTTTACAGAAGATGGGGTGCTGTGGGATTTTTCCATTCCTGCCGATAAGACGCTATCCCTTTATGCCCATAAGAGCAATCCTGTTGTTTTTAACATCAGCTATGACAGTGGCGCATATGGCCAGCATGTCCCTTCAATTTCCGTTCCTAATGGATATATTCTGCAGCAGAAGGATCTTCCTTTGCTCTCTTATGATCAGGTTGTATTTTCCGGATGGTTTGATCAGGATGGAAACGCTGTAAGTCCTGGCTATCGGGTTGATAGGGATATGGTGCTGAAAGCCCTTTGGCTGGAGAATGTGGATGATATGGATATCTCAAACCTCAGCTTATTGGCGCACGAGGATTCTGTTACGCTGAGCTGGGTCAATCCATCTTTTTCTAATTTTGAAAAAGTCAAGGTCGAGATCAGAAAGGAATCCAGCAGCATCGGAATGAGGACCGAGTATATCTCAGGCAATCCAGGCGGGTACATGGTTCATGAATTCCAGAATCTTGAGAGCGGACATGAATATGATTTCAGGCTCTATCCTGTATTCAAGGATGGATCTGAGGGCACTAGGGCCAAGGTGACCGGTATACCGAGCCGGTATGTAGGAAAAACCGTGTGGGTGCATGGAATAGAGCCTCCTGCTGAGGATCGGTGGATGGCAGAGACAGACAGGCTGAGGGAGCAGGTTGTGCGCCAGGATGATGATCTCTGGTTCGATGTCAACAAGACATATTGGAGCGATAAGGAAGAATATCCATACGACAAGTCGAAATGGGCACCAGATTCCAATTTGTGCTGGGCGGCCGGATCGGCTAACGTGATACACTGGTGGATGCACAACAACAAGGACTACATAGAGCGTTTTGGAAAATACGACGGGCCGTCGATGGAGATCAGAAGCGACATACGGGATAAGTATCCAAGAGCAAGCGAGTTCCAGAAGAGCGAGATATTCCAGTATTTCATCGACAACAGCTGGGATGAGATGGGCTATGATGAAGAAGGGGTTAACTGGTTCCTTTCCGGAGCGGACTATTACATATCATCGCCGATTTTTAATTCGCGTGGAACCGGGGGATTTTTTCGCGAGGTGTTCCAGGGAAGGGCTTTGAGCACCATGTCCAAGGACTTAGGCAAGGGATCCATGGGACAGGCATTCATTGAAGCCTTTGACAAAAACATGGCGATCAACTACACCTCCATGAACCCGTCGATCCCGCTTGGACATATCATGACGATCTGGGGGGCCGAGTTCGATGAGCAGGGGTATGTGTCATTCGTTTATTCCGTTGACAATAATCCGAAAGGACTGACCGGACATGTCCCAGAAATCATGACCCGATGCGCAATCGGCTATAAGATAAATCCTGAGGGCGCGACTCGTGCCGTCATCGAAAATTACGTCAAGGACGTGTTTTATATCATCAAGGATTTTAGGTTCATTTCGCTTGGAACGGAGATGTGGGAGGAGTATTTCAGGAATAATCCCTGAGCAGGGCAAACAGCTTTTCAAATAAGCTGATTTAATCAAGTGTAATGCATTTCATTAATTTGGAAACAGGTTCATATTTTTTTTGTTATGGTCGTGATATTCCAGCCGTCTCGGTATTCATAGACCATTTCATCCATGAGATTTCGTACTATATGTATTCCGAGCCCTCCGATATCTCTTTCTTCTGCACCTAAAGCGGTATCGGGCTCTTCTGCTTTGGTGGGATCATATTGTGCTCCGTCATCAAGGATGCAAAAAGAGATTTTTCCTTCCTCCCGGATGTATTCTATGCGTACGTTTTCCGCTTTGCTGTAGAAAGCCACATTTGAGAAAAGCTCATCAAGAGATACAAGAAAGCGGCCCTTCATCCTTTCATCCAGATCCTCCTGAGCAAGGAGCCTCTTGGCAAAGGCCGAGACTTTTTCAATTTCCTCGACCCTGGCTTTGACCATGATGCACTTCTTTTCCTTCATCTTGTTCCCAATCTTTTTCATGCTGCAAAGAAAGCATGGCTATATCTTAAAATTCTTTCATACAGGATACAGCTTAGTTTATACTTTTTTTTCTTGCTGCCGTACCTGGTTATCGAAAATTTTTAAAAAAATGCCACGCTCGATCTGATTGCTCCTTTGTGGCTGATGATAATAAGCTTGGTGTGTGAATACAACGCATTGGCGATAAAAGACCATTAATAAGCCATGAAAGCATATGTTGACGGATGATGAGGGATGTCTTGGCGTTTTCATCGCACATGAGTGCGCATTTGTCGCATTCTTATTGAATGCCCCGTGACCGTGCGGTTACCATCTGCCTAGAACAAGGAGCGCAGGTGAAATGACAATAGACAAGGTGCGTGATGAAGGGCGTCTTACAGTATCTGTTTCCGGCCGCATGGATACGATGACGGCTCCGGAGGTGGACAAGGCCATCAAAGGAGAGCTTGATTCTGTTATTGAGCTGGTTTTTGATTTTTCCGGCTTGGACTATATTTCTTCTTCCGGTCTTCGTGTGCTGCTTGCGGCGCAGAAGGTTATGAACAAAAGGGGGAGGATGGTTGTCAAAAACGTCTGTCAGACCGTGATGGATGTTTTTGAGGTAACAGGATTCTCTTCAATACTGACTATAGAGTGATGCTGGTATGGATACGTGTTTGAATAAAAGGGAATGTCCTTGCACTTTCTCCTGCCCGCGGCATGGAAGATGCTGTGAGTGTGTTGCTCATCACAGGGACAACAATGAAGGGGTGCCGGGATGTTTTTTCTCTCCTGAGGCCGAGGCGACATACGATCGTTCAATCCTGGCTCTCGCCAAAGACCACGGCCTTATCTGATAGTTTTGATGGAAAAAATAATGTATGCATTGCTATTTGGACGCCATGGAAAGCAATTTGTTTTGAGATGTCTTTCCTTTATTTTGCTTTCAGTTCTTCTTTTATCTCTCTGTTCCTGCAGCAATGAAAACGATCGGCAGATCATCTCAGGTTTTGATGATCTTGACCAGGAGGATATCAAGATCGGATCTGTTACAGGATCTGTATACGACAGTATCGCAAAAGAGTATTTTCCTAAGGCAGAAATCGAGTATTACAACAGTTTTGCCAATATGGCATATCTTGTATCGCAGGGGCAGCTTGATGCTTTCATCACCGATGAGCCTCTTGCAAGATACATAAACAACCAGTATCCGTCTGTAAGCCATCTCGATGAGTTTTTGGGCCGTGCCGGCTATGCATTCGCGCTTCCTAAGACTGACAAAGGCATCTATCTTAAGGCACAGCTGGATGAATTCATTTCCAAAATCTCTTCGGATGGGACTCTTGAATTGATCGATTCGATATGGTTTGGCAGCGACAGTTCGAAGCAGGTGGTGGATAAAAGCGGCCTTACAGGTGTAAATGGAACATTGCGGTTTGCAACCAGCGTGGAGAGCGCTCCTTTCTCATATATTGCCAATGGCGAGGTTGTCGGATATGAGGTGGATATCCTTTACCGATTCTGCCGTGAATACGGTTACGATGTCGAGGTCCATACGATGGATTTCGATGCGATAATACCAGGATTGGGCAATCGTTATGATCTTGCTGCATGCTGTATGACGGTCACAGAGGAAAGGCAGCGCAGCGTGAATTTCTCCATACCCGATTATAATGGCGGAATCGTTATGGCTGTGTATAACGGACAGTCTGATGAGACTGGCTTCTTAAGTTCTGTTGCAGACAGCTTTTACAATACATTCGTTGTCGAAGGCAGATGGAAACTCATTTTGCAGGGAATCGGCGTTACTTTGCTCATATCCGTCTCTGCCTCCGTGCTTGGGACCGTGCTCGGTTTCTTGCTGTGCCTTATGCGCATCATAGGGAAAAAGACGGCAAAGGTTCTTGTATCGATTTATATAAGGATAATGCAGGGCACTCCGATTGTGGTGCTGCTCATGATCCTCTTTTACATCATATTTGCTAAGAGCGGATTGAACGGCATAGCAGTTGCGATAATCGCTTTTGCAATGAATTTCGCAGCATATGTGTGCGAGATGATGCATACGGGGATAAAAAGCGTGGACAAGGGGCAGGACGAGGCTGCCCTTGCAATCGGGTTCACAAAATGGGAATCTTTTTTCAAGGTTGTCATGCCCCAGGCGGCAAGACAGTTTTTGCCGATGTACAAGGGGGAGTTCATATCGCTGGTGAAGATGACATCGGTTGTGGGTTATATAGCTATCCAGGATCTGACGAAAATGAGCGATATAATCCGCAGCAGGACGTATGATGCATTCTTCCCCCTTATAAGCACTGCCGTGATTTATTTCATCCTGTCTTATGTCCTCAGCCTTTTCATACAGCATGTTCAAAAGAAATTGGAGCCGGATAGGAAGAAAAGGACAATCAGAGGAGTTGAACTGCAATGATTTCAATTCGCCATTTGAGAAAAGAATATGAGAATGTGACTCCATTGAAGGATGTTAATGCCGATATAAAAAAAGGGGAGGTCATATCGATCATCGGCCCTTCCGGTACGGGCAAATCCACATTCTTAAGGTGCATAAACATGCTCGAAAAGCCTACAAGCGGTGAGATTTCGATAGACGGCGAGCTTATAACAGATCCAAAATGCAAGGTCCATCTTTTGAGGCGCAAGATGGGCATGGTATTCCAATCATTCAATCTTTTCGGGCATATGAATGTCGCAGAGAACATAATGTTCGGGCCTGTCGAGCTTTTAGGGCTGACCAGGCAGAAAGCGTATGGCAAGGCTATGGATCTTCTGAGAATGGTCGGGCTTGCCGATAAGGCGCTCAATTTTCCCGATGAGCTTTCAGGCGGGCAGAAGCAGAGGGTTGCAATTGCAAGAACGCTTGCAATGGATCCGGAGATAGTGCTTTTTGATGAGCCGACAAGCGCGCTTGATCCGACGATGGTTGGTGAAGTGCTTACTGTCATCAAAAACCTTGCAGGCCAAGGGCTGACGATGATGATAGTGACACATGAGATGAAATTCGCACGCGACGTGTCTACAAGGGTGTTTTATATGGATCAGGGGGAAATTTATGAGGAGGGTCCGCCTGAACAGATTTTCGATAATCCGCAAAAGGAGAGTACAAGACGCTTCATAAGGCGCCTGAAGGTATTCGAGGAGCATATTGCCTCTAGAGATTTCGATTTCATAGGCATAAACAGCCGCATAGAGGAGTTTGGACGGCATCAGATGCTGTCGCAGAAGATGATCAATTCGATCCAGCTTGTGTTTGAAGAGGTATGCGTGAATAATCTGCTTCCAGCTTTTTCTGATGGTTTTGCCATGGATCTGGTGGTTGAATGCGGAGGAAACGAAGATCTCGTATCGATAAAAGTCAAGTATTCAGGAGATTGGTTCAACCCGTTTGATAAAATGGATGATCTTTCTTTGATGCTGATAAAAGGCATCTCTGATTCCTATGAGCATGAGGCTATTAAGGACGGATGTTTCACAAATTTGATAGAAGTGAGGCTTTCTTGAGGATGATGGACGTTTGCTCTGATATCTACAGCTATAACGAAAAACAGGCCAACCATTATTTTGCCGCCTGTCTCCGCTATGCATCATTGATCGTGGTGCTGATGTGGCTTTTGAATTTTGCAGGTTTTTTCATTGTAGACCGTACATGCATGAATCTCGTCATGCCTGTGGCTCTGGTTTCTTTTCTGATTCCGTCTCTTTTGGAAAAACTTGGAATGAATGACAGAAAGTCCACCAAGTTCGTGATGATATCCTGTTTCCTGTTCGGCATAGCCGCTCTTTCTGCGGCCATAACGATACATGTTGTGCTTGCCTGGGCATGCACTGTCATAATCTCATGCCATTACTATAATCCGCGCCTTACATTATTCACCACCATCGGTGCACTGATATTGATGCTTATAAGCCTTTATGTCGGACTTGTTTTAGGAGTTTGGGACAGCAATATAATGCGAAGCGTCCAAGATCCTGGAAGCATCGCAGGACGGTATGGATTCATCGTGGACGCGGTTGAAAGCGGCGACGATCTGCTTTGGAGATGCTTCTGCTTTTACTATGTGCCCCGTGCCACGATATTGATATTCATCCATCTGATTTCCATGACCTTGTCAGGACGCACGCACCGTATGCTTGAAAAGCAGGATGACATGACCAGGGAAAGCGAACGCATCAGGGTTGAGCTTGATGTGGCAAAGGAGATCCAGTCGTCCATGCTGCCATGCATTTTTCCCGCATTTCCGCAAAGAAGCGATTTCGATATTTTTGCAAGCATGGTCCCGGCAAGGGAAGTAGGAGGGGATTTCTATGATTTTTTCATGGCTGATGATTCCCATCTGGCTATTGTGATCGGAGATGTTTCTGGCAAAGGCGTGCCTGCTTCTCTTTTCATGGTGATCACCAAGACGCTGATAAAAGATCATGTCAGGATCCAAAAGGATGTGTCATCCGTTTTTAATGATGTGAATGCGATTTTATGCGAGTCTAACAAGGAGGATTTCTTCATAACGGCATTTCTTGCCGTAATCGATCTTGAGACGGGATGCCTTTCATGTGTCAATGCAGGTCATAATCCTCCTCTCATGCTTCACGATGGGCAGCTTGCAGTACCGCAGCTGCGGGCCGCTCTTCCTTTGGCCGCTATGGAAGGAACATGCTATCAAAGCCAGAAAATAAGGCTGGAAAAAGGTGATGTCCTGTTCCTTTATACGGACGGAGTTTCTGAAGCTGAGAATGAGAAAGGAAGCTTTTACACGGATGAAAGGCTGAAGGATGTGCTCCAGCGCTCGAGCAGAATGAATATGGAGAATCTTATCAAAAACGTTTATCAGGATGTCCTTGCTTTCCGAGGAGAGGCTGAGCCGTTTGATGATATCACTATGCTAGCCATGAAATACTGCGGATCAGGAAATGAGAAGGATGATCGGGAGAATATATGATCTATGTTCTGAATAATGCCAGTATCGTCGGCATCACCGACGAGATTGAAAGTTTTCTGAAAAGCTGCAGCCTGAATGACAAGGCGATTCTTCAGACCAGGCTTGCATGTGAAGAGGTTCTTCTTAAATATCAGGAAGTGTTCATGCAAAACAGCAGGGTCAAGCTTAAGTGCTCGCGTACAATGCGCCGGCTCAAGGTGGAGCTGTCTGTTGCAGGCGGGAGCATGAACCCGTTTGCTGCAGATGAAGAAGAGCAGGAGTATTCAGATGTGCTTCATGCGGTGCTTGTCTCGATGGGAATCGCCCCTTCATGGCAGTACAAGAACGGGGAGAATATAATAACATTCACCCCGGAAGTTCATAAGAGAAGCCAGCTGGCGATGCTTGTTTTTTCCGTATTTCTAGCTGTCGCAATAGGATTTTCCTCTCTCTTGCTTTCCCAGGAAAAAAGGCTTGCAATATCAACTTTGCTCCTTTCGCCGCTTCTTGATACGTTCATGGGTCTTTTGAGCGCGGTTTCCGGACCCATGATATTCCTTTCTGTTGTGATCGGGATATGCAGCATAGGAGACACAGCGATGCTTGGCAGGATAGGAAAGAAGATGATTTCCCATTTTATGGGAAAATCTCTTTTGATAGCTTTTGTCATAGGTCTTGCCTTTTCTCCTTTCTTTGATATCAGCTCAGGAAACTCAAGCGTGCTGGATCTTTCGGCAATGCTGAATATGGTGCTTGATGCAATTCCTAAAAATATTTTCACTCCGTTTACGGAAGGAAATCCATTGCAGATAATATTTGTAGCTGTGATGCTGGGCTTATCGCTGCTCGTCCTTGGTGGAAAGATATCTTCGGTGCAGACGCTTCTGGAGCAGACGAATTACATCATCCAGCTTGCAATGGGGGCAATAAGCACGATAGTTCCGGTTTTTGTTTTCATCAGCATACTGAATATGATGCTTTCAAGCAATTTTTCTGTTCTCGTCTCTTCTTACAAGCTTGTGCCGATACTGCTTTTGGGGGATGTGCTGGTGATGGGGGCCTATCTTATTGCTGTTTCAGCCAGCAAGAAAGTCAAGATCTTCACACTTATCAAGAAGCTGACTCCTACGTTTCTGATCACGCTCACTACAAGCTCCTCTGCTGCCGCCTATCCAACGAATATCGAGTGCTGCGAGAAATATCTCGGCATAGACCGCAGGATCACGAATTTCGCAATCCCGCTGGGGCAGGTAGTGTTCATGCCTGGAGCGATAGTCCTTTTCTTGACTGCTGGGCTTTGCCTTGCAGAGGTGTACGGAGTGGCTATTTCTCCTGCATGGGTTTTCAATGCTATGGTGATCTCATTCGTGCTTGCAGTCGCTGCTCCTCCTGTGCCCGGAGGTGCTCTTACCTGCTATACGATGCTTGTTGTGCAGCTGGGACTTCCTGCGGAAGCCATTGCGATAGCCATCGCTTTCAATGTGATTTTAGAGTTTGTTTCCACTGCGGTGAATATAGCGGTGCTGCAGCTTGAGCTTGTGGAGCTTGCAGGCTCTCTTGGAATGCTGGATAGAAAAGTTTTAGCGCAAAAAACTGTCCAGAGATCCAAGAGCGGGGCGTAATGGAAGCCTCTCGTTTGATCTGATTTAATAAGGAGTATTCTATGAAACGTTTTTTTACACAAATCTGTCTTGCTCTGGTGCTTGCAGTGCTGTTATTTGGATGTGCATCCACTTCTATGAATGATGACAGCTCTCCAGTTGCAGGCAAGAAAATAGCATACATAATAAATATGGCCCCAAGCGATATATTTCTCGATGCCGCAAACGGTGCGAGGGAAACTGCTTCCAAGCTTGGCATGACATGCAGCGTCCATTTCACTGGAGGCTATGACAGCATGTTCATCACATATGTCAGAGTGCTTGCAGACGAGGGGTATGACGGACTGTTTCTCTCCCATGGAGGCGTCTCCTATTCCTATGATCTGATAAAGGAGGTCCTTGCCAAGCATCCGGAGCTGAAAATCGTCACGTTCGATACGCAGTTCATCGATTCGAGCGGAAAAGAGGCGGAGATCGAGGGTGTTACGCGCTTTTTTCAGGATGACAGCCAGCTTGCATCGCTTCTGCTTGATTATCTGATCGGCTTGTTTGATGAAAAGCAGGGGCCGGTAAGGCTTTTGAAGGTCTGGGTGCCCGATTATATTGCCGCGTTCGACAGGCGGCAGAAAGGCTATGCGGGATACGAGGAGTCTGGAAAAATAGAGACAGTGATGACAATATCTCCAGATGTCAGCGTCCCCGATGTCGAGAATGCGGCCTATGAGGCGATGAAGGAAGCTTTAAAAGATGTCTCATCAGATGAGTATGATGCGGTGTGGGTGGCCTACGATGCATATGGACGCGGAGTATGGAAGGCGATGATGGAAGCATGTGCTGATAAACCGATGGTAAGCGTCGACATATGCCAGGCCGATATCGAAATGATGCTGAGTCCGGATTCAGTATGGAAAGCCTCCTCCTGCACGGATTTCCGTGCTAACGGGGAGCAAGGTGTCAGGCTGCTGGCTCTTGAGATGGCAGGATGCCAAGAAAACGGCTCCTTGCTCGAGATGCCCGCAAGCCTTGTTACTGCCGATGATATAAGAAAGAGCGATGACGGCTATATCATCACAGCTTCCGGCTATGGGGATGCTGGCAACTTTGCTTCAAGCTTATGGCTGAAGAATCTGATCGGATATTGAAACTGAAATATATCCCGCATATTTCTGATTATTCTTTTTTCTTTTGTGGATATATGGGATATTGATAGTATGGCATGCATCTTGAAAACGGGTCTGCATGAAAAAAATGTTGGGGTGAGAAACGATGTCTGAACAAACACTGTATATAGCCAGATTGCTTTCGTCGGCCATTTCACATGGACTTACATTGGCAATCCTGATCCGTAATGACGAAAGAAAAAAGAATATGGCTCCTGTTATGGCAATCATGACTGTATTGATTTCGCTGCTAGGAGGCGTCATCTTTGTTTTGATACCTTCCCCGACTTCCCAGATATACTTCACCGCATTCATGATGCTTGTCGTGATGGGGGTGTTCTTCTGCTTGTTCTGCACCGGCTCTCCGCTTGTGGAGCGGCTGTTCATCTATATAATATATGTGGCGGTGTTCATGCTTTTTGTGGGTTTTGCAAATTGCATTGCCGCAATACTTTTTCCAGAGCATTTGGATACTGCGCAAATAGTAATCAGGTCCATGTTCACCGTCTTGCTGATCATACTCTTAAAATTATTTTTGAAGGACGAGCTATACAGTCTTGTGGACGGGCTATGCGGGCAAGGGGTGGAGATCACGGTTTTTTCCTGGATACTCGGCATTTTCATATTGGTTTATGTGATCTTTTCGGCGCTTTTCATCCCGGATCCAGGGAAAAAGTTCATCATACTTTGCGTGTTGAGCCTCGTTATTGCTGCAATCTTCTCGTTGACGATCCGCATTGTAAGGCTTTCTGACAGGAAGATCGAGATGGAAAGGGTTTTGAGCCGTCAGCGGATTTTGGAAGGCGAGCTGGAGGCAGAAAAGAACTTCGTCGAGAAAGCAAAAGCCCTGAGGCATGACCAGAGACATCATGACCGCATGGTCCTCGAGTTTCTGGAGGCAGGGCGTGTGGATGAAGCTAAAAAATATCTGGGAGCTCTGGATGAGTCGATGCATTCCGAACGCCTAATGTCCTGGTGCGCTAATCCGCTCTTAGATGCCCAGCTCCGCATCGCATGGCGCAGCTGCAACCTGAAGGGGATAGATTTCAAAATAGACGTGCAGCTTCCTAAAAAACCGTCTCTGAACGATATCGATTTCGTCTCGGTGGTGGGGAATCTGCTGGAAAATGCGATCGAGGCCGCTTCGAAATGTGATTCCCCCTCTGTTTGTATTTATTCAAAGGTTTCAAACGGCCGGCTGCTCATGGAAATAAAAAACACTTTTTCCGGCAATGTGAAATGGAGCAGCGGCAGGCTTGAGACCACAAAGGATGGTGGGGGGATAGGGCTGAAAAGCGTAAAGCACATACTTTCCCGTCATAAGGGTCTTTTGCAGCAGGAGACTGAAGGAAACGTCTTTATATCAAGGGTAATACTTCCTCTCGAAGATTAATCCGGTTTTCTGCTCAGGCAGCCGGCCTGATGTATTGCCCGAGCTATTCTATTGGGGTAGAATTCTTCTGGTCTTTAAAAGATTGAGGATTTTGCCGTATGCTCCGTATAGCCGCATGTGATGATAATGTCATGAGTCTTGATTCTGTCGCTCAGAATATCGACAGATATTTCCAGACGAATCCCAATTTTGAATATGAGACTGTAAAATATACTTCCCCGAATCAGCTGTTAAATGATTTTGATAGCGGCTCTAGCTATGATATCGTGATATTGGACATAATCATGCCAGAGGCGCTGGGGACCGATATAGCTAGAAAAATCCATGCTCTCAATCCGAAGACCCGAATTATCTTTATAACCATCAGCCATGATTATGCCATCGATGCTTACGACATAGGAGCTGTGCATTATGTTACGAAGCCTGTTGATTACGAGGCTTTGAAGCAGGCGTTGGACAGGGCTGTTCCCGCCTATGACGAGAAAGCGGAGGCCAGGCTCGTCATACACATGAAGAATTCCGTCCTGCAGAGCATCATCTGCGATGACATATTTTATATAGAGAGCATAGGATATCGCCGTGTCGTGCATACGAAGCAAGGTGTTTTTGAGGAAATCAGGCAAACGCTCACTGCGCTCATAAAAGAGCTGGAGAGGCTGTGCCCCGGACGTTTTTTCAGCCCATACCGCGGTTATATTGTCAACCTTGATGCCATAAGCACAATAACGCCGAATCATATAGTGATGAAAGAAGGTTCCACGATCCTCATAAAAAGAGGTGATTACAGGAAGATAAGGGATATCTTCTTTTCTTGGACATTTGCAAGTTCTGAAAAGGATGGGAAATGATATCCTCATCTTTTGGAAATGAGATTATGCGGACATCTATATTGTGATCAAGAATACTATCTGAGGCCTCTTCCTTTCTGATTCTTTTTGCGTTTAGTATCACATGTTCTAGAACCACTTTGTTCTCATGGTAAATAACGTTCTTAATGAAAGATAGTGGATCCATCAGCCGCTGGCGCGGGCTGTCAGCTCCCATTTCAGTTTTATAGACTGTTCATTATTTTCCTTAGAGAGCATCGAAACAAGGATTTCAGCCGCTGTCTTTCCCGTCCTCTGGCTTTTATGTCCAAGCGATGTGATTGGGACTGCTCCGATTTGGCTGTAGAAGCTGTTGTCGAAGCTTACTACAGATATGTCTTCAGGAACTTTTTTCCCGAACTCTATCATTCTTTTTATAAGAGTGTATGCAATTTCGTCGTTATAGCAGACAACGGCGGTGGACCCGGAAAGCCTTTTATTGATGAAACGGTCGATCCTGTCGGCACCATGGCCGCTTATGATCGCTTTTCTGTCTTCGCTGTCATACCAGCAGAATGAGCTGTCGTTTATCCTGAGTCCTGCATCCACCATTGCTGCAACCACACCATGATACCTTTCCGGCCCTTGCATGTCGTCGCTTTTGAATATGCCGGCGATCTTCGAGTGCCCTTTTTCTATCAGATACTTTGTAAGCAGGTATCCTCCTTCATAATTGTCATCAAGGACGCATGGAAAATCAGGAAGGTTGTGGTATGCCCCGTGTAAGAAAAGGACAGGAATTTCCATTTCCTTCAGTTTTGAGAAAATATCCGTATTCGGGGTAGGAAGGGCGGTTTTCGACCCTTCGATCAGGATAGCGCTGACATTTTTCTCAAGCAGGGACAGCAGGATTTCCCTTTCTCGCTCGACTTTGTTTTCTGTAGCATAAACAAGTGTGGAGTATCCATTTATCTCGAAGATGTTTTGTGCGTCGTGAAGGATTGATGGGAAGATATAGTCATCGATGAAAGTTGTCACCACAGCAATCTGCTTTGTATCGGATCTGTCTTTTCTGACCTCCCTTATATAGGAGCCGCTTCCTTGCTTCCTTTCTATGAGTCCCTCGCTTTCAAGAACTCCTAGAGCGTTCCTTACTGTCTGTCTGCTCACATCGTAGGAAAAGGAGATTTCCTTCTCTGTTGGAAGACGATTACTTCCTTCCTTCAAGATTCTTGCGATTTCTCCTCTTAAAAGATCCGCAAGCTGCATATATCTCGAGGCCACTTTGCTTTACCACCTTTTGTCAGATGATAGCATGGTTTTTAATATAATGGAAATGTATTTATTTTTAGATTTTTGGATAAGTTGTATTTAATATGAAAAAATTTGTATTTTATGTATTTTTCTTTCTTGCCGAATATATTATTTTTTCAGCAAAAATACTTAATAAATTGTATTTAAAAAATATTTAAATAATAAAGTTGTATTTAAAATAATGATTACTTTGCCGAAAATCTAAAAAATTTGTTGACAGCTCAAAAATCCCATGGTGTAATTTCAATTGGACATCGGGAAAGAATTAAACGGTGTCTGATAAAAAAAAAGAGAGGTAAAAAAATGAAGAAATTATTGGTTTCTTTGCTGGTTGTGCTTCTTGCTGTTGGAGCAGTTTTCGCTCAGGGCTCAAAGGAAGCAGCAGATGAGGGTGGACTTATCAGAGTCGGTATTATCAACAACGATCCTAATGAATCGGGCTACCGCACGGCAAACGATAACGACATGAAAGCCATGTTCACAGAAGAAAATGGTTATGACGCATCATTCTTCTATAGCCTTAGAAACGACGAGCAGATCGCCGCGGCTCAGAACTTCATTCAGAATGAGGTCGACTACCTCCTTATTTCCGCAGCTGGAACAGCAGGTTGGGATTCGGTTCTCCAGGATGCTCAGAATGCTGGAATCTATGTAATCCTTTTCGACCGCACAATCGATGCAGATGAGAGCCTCTATGTGGCTTCAATCGTATCCGATATGGCATTAGAAGGTGAGACAGCCGTTAACTGGCTCGCATCCCAGGGGCTTTCTGAATACAACATCATCCATATCCAGGGTGTCATGGGATCGGCTGCACAGATTGGAAGAACAGGCGCTCTCGATGCAATGGTCGCTGCAAACAGCAACTGGAATCTTGTAACCCAGCAGACAGCAGAATGGAATGCTGAGACGGCTCAGCAGATCGTACAGTCCGTAATCGATGCCGGAACTCCTTTCAATGTGATCTATGCTGAAAACGACGATATGGCACGCGGTGCGGTTGCTGCACTTGACAGGGCAAACATCTCCCACGGCGTCGACGGCGATGTGATCATCATGGGCTTCGATACAAACAAGTGGGCTCTTGAGGAGCTGCTTGCAGGAAGATGGAACTATGATGGACAGTGCAACCCGTTCCAGGCTGCATACATCGACGAGATCATCAAGAACCTCGAGCAGGGCATCCAGCCTGCAGAAAAGGTCATCTATCTTGAGGAGAGAGGTTTTGATGCTTCCACGATCACCGCAGAAGATGTGGAGAAGTATGGAATCTAAGCAGAAATAAGAGAGGATCATTTTCTGGAAGGCAAGGCACGGGGAAGGCTCATGTAGATGCACTCCACGTGCCTTGATTGTCAAATGGCAAAATCAAAAAAGGAGTGATATGGCATGCAGAAGGATTCTGTTCTTGAAATGAGAGGAATCTCAAAAAGCTTTTATAGCGTAAAAGCACTGCAGAATGTCGATTTTACGCTTAAAGAAGGGGAAATCCATGCTCTGATGGGTGAAAACGGAGCTGGAAAGTCAACGCTTATCAAAGTCCTCACAGGTGTTTATGAAAAGGATGGGGGAAAAGTCTATTTGAAAGGCGTCGACGGCGAGGTGCATATAAAATCCCCTGAAGATGCCCAGAATATGGGTATAAGCACTGTTTATCAGGAAATCACGCTCTGCCCGAATCTTACAGTGGCGGAGAATATGTATATAGGGCGGGGAAAGGCAAAGATCACCAAATGGCGAAAAATGAATTGCGATGCCACGAAGATCCTGGAAAGCCTTCAGATCCCTGCAAAAGCCGAGCAGCAGCTTGGAACATGCTCGATAGCCGTACAGCAGATGGTGGCGATTGCACGGGCTGTGGATATGGATTGCAAGGTCCTGATCCTTGATGAGCCTACATCATCGCTCGATGAGACCGAAGTTGCAAAGCTTTTCAAGCTCATGCTTGATTTGAAAAGCAGAGGAGTTGGAATCATCTTTGTGACACACTTCCTCGACCAGGTCTATGAGGTATGCGACAGGATCACTGTCCTAAGGGATGGCAAGCTTGTGGGCTCATATGCGATAGAGAATCTGCCGCGTGTAGAGCTGGTTTCAAAGATGCTTGGAAAAGAGCTTGACGACCTTTCTGAGATAAAGAGCTCCGACGGCCTTGAGTCTGTTAGCAGCGATATCGTGTATGAAGCTGCAGGACTGGCTAGCGTTGCTTCAAATCCTTTTAATTTCCAAATCCATAAAGGGGAGGTCAACGGCTTTACCGGACTCCTTGGCTCCGGCAGGAGCGAATCGGTGCGCGCCATCTTCGGTGCGGATAAGGTTACTGGAGGAAAGGTCAAAGTCGGCGGAAAGGATGTGCATATATCAAAACCGAGGGATGCTATGAGATACGGCATCGGATATCTGCCCGAGGACAGGAAGAAGGATGGGATTGTAGGGGATCTCTCTGTAAGGGAGAATATAATCCTTGCGCTTCAGGTCATGAAAGGCTTCTTCGGACCGATTTCAAGATCTAAGGCGGAGGAATTCGCAGATAAGTATATCAAGCTTCTTGAAATCAAGACCGAGTCTCCTGATACTCCGATAAAATCCCTTTCGGGAGGAAACCAGCAGAAGGTAATCCTTGCACGTTGGCTTTTGACAAATCCGCAATATCTCATTCTTGATGAGCCGACAAGGGGGATCGATATCGGAACCAAGATCGAAATCCAGAAGCTTGTGCTTGATTTAGCTAAAGAAGGAAGGAGTGTTACATTCATCTCCTCTGAAATCGATGAGATGCTCAGAACCTGTTCCAAGCTTTATGTCATGAGGGATGGAAAACAGGTAGGAGAGATTTCAGGAGACGGACTCACACAGAATAATGTGATGAATACAATTGCAGGAGGGGGAAATTGAAAGAGGCAGCCATTAAGAACAGCGGCGTGAAAAAGCTTACCCAGCTGATGAGAAAGCAGATATTCATTCCTATTGCCGCTCTGTTGATTCTGATCATATTCAATTTGATCGCAGATCCTTCGTTTTTTCAGATAAACTACGCCAGAAACAGTGCTGGAGATCCTGTTCTCTCTGGATATCTGATCACTATTTTGGATAATGCTTCCGAACTTGCCATCCTTGCAATTGGAATGACTTTGGTCACTGCAGCCTCGGGAGGGCAGGATATAAGCGTCGGGGCGGCGATCGCTATAAGCGGAAGCGTTGTCCTCCGGGTTCTATGCGGAGATAATCCCCGTCCTGATGAGATGCAGGCTTCGATTCTCACAGCCTTTTTGATAAGCTGTCTTGTCTCGATGCTTTTCGGCGCATTCAATGGAACCCTTGTTGCATATTTCAATATCCAGCCCATGATTGCGACTCTGATCCTGTATACAGCAGGGCGCTCCATTGCGGCGTGGATCAACAACAACAGGCTTCCGATAATATCCGATCCTGTTTTCGGATACTTTGGAACATTCATTCCGGGCATTCCTATTCCGACGCCGATATTCATAGCTGCGATATGCATGATAATCATAGCCCTTGTCTTGAAGTTCACCACGCTCGGACTTTATACGCAGGCTGTGGGCATAAACCCGAATTCTGCAAAGCTCAATGGAATCAATCCTCAGCTTATCAAGTTCATCACCTATGTGATCATGGGGCTTTGCGTGGCTGTTGCAGGATTCATAAAGGTCACCAGATTCTCAACAATAAACTATTCGGTCGTTGCTGCGGATATCGAGATGGATGCGATTCTTGCTGTCGCTCTTGGCGGAAACGCGCTCTCCGGAGGCCGGTTCAGCATGGTATCCTCGATTCTAGGCGCATATGTCATCCAGTTCTTGACGACGACTCTCTTCAAGTTCAATGTCTCCTCAAGCGCGCTTCCTGCATACAAGGCTGTTGTTGTCATTATTCTTGTGGTTATCAGCGCACCTACAGTGAGAGCAAAGATGTCAAAGCTGTGGAAGAGTTTTCAGAATGCGAGACTTAAGAAGGAGGCAGCCTGATGAAAACCGTTTTGAATAAGAAAACAAGAAGGCTTTCCACAATGTCGGATACAAACCTCCTGCTTACCATCACAATCACAGTCTTTGTGCTCATGTATCTGTCGGCGATGATTTTCATCGGACGTGGATTCTTGCGTTTCCAGATGTTCTTCAACATCCTCAACGAAAATGCGGCCCTGATAATCCTTTCCTGCGGAATGAGCATAGTCATGATCACCGGCGGAATAGATATATCCGTGGGCAAGCTCACTGCGCTTATATGCATGAGTGCGGCTGTCAATCTCGATTACCAGGGCGGCAATGTATTGACTGCAGTTCTTTTATCGCTTGCGATAGGTATTGCGTTCGGCCTTGTCCAGGGCTTCCTTGTCGCCTACCTTGATATACAGCCCTTCATAGTCACGCTTGCTGGAATGTTCTTTGCAAAAGGCATGACAACCATTGTCAACTCGACACAGTTCAACGTACAGAATGAAGCGTTTGTCGCTTTGAAGAACACCAGGGTATATGTGCCCGGCACCGGGTATGTGAATAAGCTCGGGGTGTATGTTCCAGCTTACGTTGAAATAGGCGTCATCATCGCGCTTTTGACGGTTGCCGTCCTTTTCGTCATTCTCAGATGGACCAAGCTTGGAAGAAGCTTTTATGCAGTTGGAGGAAACTCCCAGAGTGCGAACATGCTTGGAATAAATGTGAAGCGCACGAAATTCCTTGCACATCTGCTATGCGGTCTTCTTGCAGGCATCGGAGGCTTTGTATACTTTTTGCATGTGGGCTCAGGCGCCCCATCTCATGCGACAGGAGCTGAGATGAATGCTATCGCTTCTTCAATCATCGGAGGTACGATGCTCACCGGAGGGGTTGGAAACATAATCGGCACTTTCTTTGGAGTGCTTTCTCTTAGTACAATAAAGAATATAGTGACGATGCTTGGCCTTGATGATGCATGGTGGACGAACATAACGGTTGCCCTCATGATCTGCATCTTCCTTGTCGTGCAGTCCATTGTGCTTTTACGAAAGAGGACAAAGGCCAAGGCTTAGGAGGTGTTTATGAAATTGAATCTTGAATCCTGTTATCTAGGCATAGAGTTCGGATCGACGAGAATAAAAGCCGTTCTGATCTCTTCTGAATACATCCCTCTTGCCTCCGGCGGCTATACCTGGTCGGATCATCTCGAATCCGGCTATTGGTCATACTCCATGGATGAGGTTGAGAAAGGGCTGAGAAGCTGCTATGCGGCCCTCAAGAAGGAAGTGAAGGAAAAATACGGGGTGCTTCTCACCACTTGCGGCGCAATCGGAATTTCTGCGATGATGCATGGCTATCTTCCTTTTGATAAAAATGGCAGGCTTTTGACGCCGTTCAGAACATGGAGGAATACGACCACAGGCGAGGCTGCTGAAAAATTGACAGCGCTCTTTTCCTTCAATATCCCACAGCGCTGGAGCATTGCCCATCTTTATCAGGCAATGCTGAATGATGAGGAGCATATAAAGGATATCTCATATCTCACAACGCTTGCGGGCTATGTCCATTATAAGCTTACAGGGCGTAATGTGCTTGGAGTCGGAGATGCCTCAGGAATGTTCCCGATCGATTCAGAAAGATGTGATTACGATTTTTCGATGGCGGACAAATTTGAAAAGCTTGCACATATCGATATCAGAAAAATCATGCCAAAGGTTCTTAAAGCAGGAGATGAGGCAGGATTTTTAACAAAGGAAGGTGCGCTTTTTATCGATCCCGATGGCGATTTGAAGGAAGGTATTCCATTTGCTCCTCCAGAAGGGGATGCCGGAACGGGTATGACTGCAACTGATTCTGTGAGGGAGAGGACCGGAAATGTTTCTGCAGGAACCTCGATTTTTTCGATGGTGGTTTTGGAAAAGATGCTCAGTGCGGTCCATCCTGAGATAGATTTGGTTACAACCCCCTCTGGAAAGCCTGTTGCGATGGTGCATTGCAATAACTGCACCACAGATATGAACAGCTATGTCTCGATCATACAGGAAGCAGTCGAGCTCATGGGGGGAAACAGCGACCTCGATGAGATATACCGGCTGTTATATAAGAAATGTCTGGAAGGGGATCTGGATGCCGGCGCTTTCACAATCTACAACTACATTTCAGGTGAGCCCGTTGTTGGCTTAAACGATGGAAAGCCTGTAATAGTCAGAAGGGCGGACAGGCCGGCCCGTCTTGCGGATTTTATTCGCGCCCATCTTTACTCGGCTCTTGCCGCTTTAGCCTATGGAATGTCGATTTTGCAGGATGAAGGCGTCAAGATAGACAGGCTCATGGGGCATGGAGGTCTTTTCAGGCATCCGGTCACAGGAGCGAAATTCCTTTCATCGAGCGTGAATGCTCCTGTATTTACGCTGGAGACTGCAGGAGAGGGCGGCCCTTATGGAATGGCTATTCTCGCAGCATACTGCGTATGTGCAAAAGGAAAGGCGCTGGAGGATTTCCTCGATGACGAGGTCTTTAAGAATGCAAAAGGTTCCAGGATGGATCCGATAAAAGAAGAGGTTGAAGGATTCAAGGCTTATCTGAAGAGATTCCTTGAAGGGCTTGATGTTGAGAAAGAGGCTATCAGGTGTTTCTGAACATAGGAGGGTGAAAATGGAGAAAAAAGAATTCTGGTTTGTGGTGGGATCCCAGTTCCTTTACGGTCCCGAGGTGCTTGAGACGGTTGAGAATAGGGCCAAGGAGATGGCTTTGGAGCTTTCCAAGGTTCTTCCCTACAAGCTTGTATATAAGGTTACTGCTAAGACCAATAAGGAAATTACGGATGTGGTGAAAGAGGCCAATTACGATGACTCGTGCCTTGGAATTGTCACTTGGTGCCATACTTTCAGTCCTAGCAAGATGTGGATCAACGGGCTTGATGCCTTGCAGAAACCATATTGTCATCTCGCAACGCAGTATAATATGGAGATCCCTAACGAAGAGATCGATATGGATTTCATGAATCTCAACCAATCTGCCCATGGAGATAGGGAGCATGGCTTTATTGCCGCCAGGCTGAGGATGAACAGGAAGGTCATTGCAGGGTATTGGAAGGATGAAAAGGTCCAAGCCCGCCTCTCTTCATGGATGAGGACTGCATATGGTGTTGCTTTCTCAAAAAATCTCAAAGTCATGCGCTTTGGGGACAACATGAGGGAGGTTGCAGTAACAGAGGGAGACAAGGTTGAGACTCAGATCAAGCTTGGCTGGCAGGTCAACACATGGCCTGTAGGAAAGCTTGTCGAGGTCATGGATAGCGTCACAGAAAAGGAAATCGATGAGCTGATGGACGTCTATCGCGCAAGTTATGATTTTGCAACCGATGATATCGCTTCTGTCCGTTATCAGGCCAAAGAAGAGATTGCAATCAAAAAGATGATGGATGCTGAAGGCTGTTTTGCTTTCTCCAACACATTCCAGGATCTCTATGGAATGGATCAGCTTCCAGGGCTTGCAAGCCAGCATCTGATGGCTCTTGGCTACGGCTATGGCGGTGAAGGAGATTGGAAGGTCAGTGCTATGATGGCCATCATGAAGAAGATGGGAAAGGGCGAGAACGGAGAGTCCGCATTCATGGAGGACTATACCTACAACCTCGCTCCTGGTGCAAAGTACAGTCTGGGCGCCCATATGCTTGAAGTCTGTCCTACAATCGCTTCCTCCCGCCCGCGCATCGAGGTGCATCCGCTTGGAATAGGGGACAGGAAGGATCCTGCACGCCTTGTCTTCGAGGGGAAAGAAGGGGATGCTATTGTCGTCTCCCTTGTCGACATGGGAGGAAGGCTGCGCCTGATCTGCCAGGATATCAGATGTGTCAAGCCTATTCTTCCGATGCCTAATCTTCCTGTTGCACGTGTCATGTGGCAGGCTTATCCTGATCTTGAGACTGGAATCGAGTGCTGGATAACTGCAGGAGGAGCGCATCACACTGTTTTAAGCTATGATGTCACAGCAGAGCAGATGAAGGATTTTGCAAACATGATGAAAATAGAGTTTGTGCATATTTCCAAGGACACTACGGTCGAGAGCCTTGAGAAAGAGCTTTTCTTGAATGATATTGCATGGAAGCTGAGGTGATATGTTAGAGGAACTGAAAGAGGAAGTATGCCGGGCTAATCTGGAACTTCCGAAATATGGGCTTGTGACCTTCACATGGGGCAATGTGTCCGGTGTGGACAGGAAAAAAGGGCTGATGGTCATAAAACCAAGCGGCGTAAGCTATGACAAGATGAGCGCCGATGACATGGTTGTAGTGTCTTTGGAGACAGGAGAGAAAGTCGAAGGAAGATGGAAACCATCCTCGGATACGCCGACTCATGTGGTTTTATATAATGCATTCAAGAATATCGGAGGAATCGTGCATACCCATTCCAGATGGGCCACTTCTTTTGCCCAGGCCGGGGTTGGAATACCTGCCTATGGTACGACGCAGGGGGATTACTTTTATGGCGATATCCCCTGCACAAGGAAGATGAGCGAAAGCGAGATAAAGGGCGAGTATGAAAAGGAGACGGGCAACGTGATTGTTGAGACGTTCAAGAGCCTTTCTGCGGATGATATTCCTGCGGTTCTCGTCAACTCCCATGGTCCCTTTGCATGGGGAACCGATGCCGGAAATGCCGTGCATAACGCGGTGGTGCTTGAAGAGGTTGCCTTCATGGCGTTTCATGCAAGGATGCTGAATCCGGATTTGAAGCCCATGCAGAAGACTCTTCTGGATAAGCATTACCTCAGAAAACATGGATCTGATGCCTATTACGGGCAATAAGATACTTTTTTGATGATGCCTGCATCCCCTTTTCGGGGATGCTCTTTTTTTATCCTCTTTCTGATATGCATTAATTTCTTATGCAGCTGCATCCACTAAAATAGCATTGGTATGGAAATTAAGAAGAGCAGGTATGGAAGCTCTAAATTGTTGAAGAATCGCAAGCCTTATTGTGGATTTGATGGATTTCAACAATTTTGCCATGACTGCTTTCAAAGATGGTATTTTATTGCTGTACAAATTGTTTTTTGCCTAATTAATTTGATGTGGAATGAAATAATTCTTGTTTAAATAGTTAGTATGAATGGATAATATTACCTTATGGAATACCAAAATGTACACGAGAATCCAAGTGTGGTCTCTCTGGGGACTTTGCCGCCACATTCATATTTTGTGCCTTATGATCGGAAAGGAAATCCAAGAAGGATTCTATTGTCTGGAGGCGGTTGGCTGTTCAGGCGTTTTGAGCATATTCATGAAGTCTTATTTGATGTTGATGATATGGATGTTATATCGGTTCCATCCGTATGGCAGGCTGCAGGATATGATACTCCGCAGTATACCAATGTGGATTATCCTATTCCGATAGATCCGCCGTTTGTTCCATATGATAATCCGGTAGGCCTGTATGTGAAATTCTTTTCATTGGATGCCAAGAAGAATGAAAAATATATACTTTCCTTTGAAGGCGTTGATTCTGCTTTCCACGTGTCTTTGAATGATTCGTATGTCGGCTTTGCAAAAATAAGCCATGCAATTCACGAATTTGACGTGACTTCGGTGATAAGAGAAGGTGAGAACAAGCTTTTTGTAACAGTATTCAAGTGGTCTGATGGCACTTATTTGGAAGATCAGGATAAATTCAGGTATACGGGAATCTTCAGAGATGTGTACTTATACATAAGGGAAAATGGATGCATAGAAGATTTCGTGATAAGACAGTCATTCAACAGCGATTATACCTGCTGTGACCTTTGCCTTGATTTTAAGGGAGGCCATCCTGAGCGTACTTCCATAATTGATTCCGATGGCGTAGAAATCTGCAGTACCACGAGCTCAAGGCTGGAGATAGCCGATCCGATATTGTGGAATGCGGAAGCGCCATACTTATATACTTTAATCCTTGAAAAGGGCGATGAGGTCATCCGCAAGGTGTTTGGTTTCAGGGAATTCAAAAGAAAAGGGGCCATATGTTATTTGAATGGACATCCTGTAAAGCTTTTGGGGGTGAACCGTCATGACAGCGATCCTGTATCAGGTCCGGTTGTGACGGTGGATCATATCAAACGGGATCTGGAGATGATGAAAAGCGCCAATATGAACACTGTGAGGACGAGCCATTATCCATCTCCTCCTGTTTTATATGAGCTTGCATCCATGCTGGGCTTGTATGTCATCAGCGAAGCGGATGTGGAATGCCATGGTGTGGTCAGGCGTGAAGGGGGGACCCATCAAGGTAATTTTGACACATTCGCCATGTCGGATATGTTCGAATATCCCATTGTGGAGCGCAACAGGCGCAATGTGGTGGAGCATATGAACGAAACATCCGTTCTGATCTGGTCTTTGGGTAATGAGAGTGGATATGGTGATGCATTTATAAAAAGTGCGCAGATGGTGAGGAATCTGGATCCTTCCCGATTGATACATTATGAGGGCTCGACTCATGCCTCCAGAAGACGGGATGGTGTTGACGATTCTCTTCTGGATATCGAATCATACATGTACGATCCACCTGAATTCGGCCGTACATATTATGACGATCCTTCCCATTACAGGCCCCTTTTCTGGTGTGAATTCATTCATGCCATGGGAAACGGACCTGGTGGAGTGAAGGAGTATATGGATGTCATCAGAAATGATGATAGGATTCTTGGAGGCTGTGCCTGGGAATGGTGCGATCATGCTGTTTTGGATCATGGACGTTATCTGTACGGAGGAGATTGGCAGGAATATCCGAACGATGGCAACTTCTGTGTGGATGGTTTGGTTTTCCCTGATAGACGGCCTCATCCGGGATTCTTTGAATACTCCAACGCACTTTGTCCGTTCGATGCAAGGCTTATTGCTTATAAGGATGGGATTGCCGAAGTGGAGATATCCAACCATTTCGATTTTCTTTCCTCAGATGGTTTTGAGTATTTCTATCGTGTTACTTCCTTTTGCGGGCAGAGAAAGGAATATCAGCCAAGAGGCTTTGCTATTTCCATTCCTCCCCATAAAAGAGGCAGGATAAAACTGGATGTTTGCCAAGGAGATTACTTATATATCGGTTTTTTGTCCAAGAATGGCAGGCCTCTGGGCTTCCGTCAATTAAAGCTGGAAGAAGGAGCATATAGGCGGATTTGTAAAAAAGTTTCGGAAAGAATATGTCTGGAGAATAAGAATGACGGCTTTATTCGTATTGTCACTTCAAGGCATACCTGGTCATTTGCTGTAGGCCATGGGGTACTGTCGGATTTGATTTCTTCTGAAGGGGAAAAAATTCTGCTTTCTCCTTCTTCGTTCGTGTTGTATAGGGATCCAACTGATAATGATAGGAAAATCAAAGCTACCTGGAAACGACTTGGTTTTGACCGCGTGAGCAGTAAAGCGTATTCATATTCCGTAAAGGAGGAGGCTGGCGGGATTCGTTTGTCGTTTTGCATTTCACTCTCAGCTCCTGCGCGTCAGCCATTTTACAAAGGACAGGTGGAATATACTGTGACATCGGGTGATGAACTTTTTATTAATTTGCACCTGGTCAGGGATGCCGACATCCCCGATCCTCCACGCTTAGGGTTGAAATTCCATTTGCAAGGGGAGAATCCTGGATACAGGTACTATGGCTTTGGTCCCGGTGAAAATTATTTGGACAAGCATTGTTCCTCCTATATTGATTGGTTTAGCGGCGAGGTGCCGGATCTGTTTACAGATTACATAAGGCCGCAGGAGAACGGCAGCAGAAGCTGTGTGAAATTTTTAGAGCTTGGAAAGCTCAGAATCGAAGGTGATTTCTCTTTTAACGCCTCATGCTATGATATCGGAGATCTCGAGAATGCAGGTCATAATTGGAATCTCGTGCGTAAGGACGGAATCTATCTTATAATCGATTATAAGATGTCAGGTGTGGGGACTGCATCCTGCGGCCCTGAACTTCCCGTGAAGTATCGTTTGACGGAAAGAGAAATAGACTGGAAAATAAAAGTATCGGTCAGGTGAGGTACATGGAAGAACTCTACACGTGTGTGATTGCGGATGATGAACCTAATATTCTCGCATCCTTGAAGGCTGCCCCTTTGTTTTCCCGCATGGGAATAAGGCTGATTGCCGCCTGCGATAACGGTGAGGATGCTTTAGACCGCATCATAACGCTGAAACCAGATTTTGCCATCGTGGACATAAGGATGCCTAAGCTTACAGGGCTTGACATCCTTAAACGCTGTGCTGATGCAGGATCCATGACATCCATAATCATCATTTCCGGCTTTGACACGTTTGCTTATGCCAAGGAGGCCTTGAAATACGGAGCCAAAGCTTATGTCCTGAAACCAATTGACTATGATGAGCTGGCAGGGGAATTGTCGATACAGATATCCAAGCTGAATAATGTAAGGAATAAACTCAATCCGGTGAAGCCTTCGACGACTTTCTTCAAAGATCTTATCGAGGGTAGGGTCGTTGATTCCCTTTTCATGCACCGTATCCTCACTTCTTTGAATGAGAGCATTACGGATACCTCCTGTTGCGTCATTACCGTTTCTTTTACAAGCGGATTGAGCAATACGCAAAGCAGTGAGGCTTCCCCGCTTGTTGCAAAATCGCTTGAACGTGTGAAGAGCAAGTTCTGGTTCCAGGATCCATTGCATATGGTAATAATCGTCAACATGGGGGATGAGACACCGTTTGCAATGGCTTCGGGGCTTTTGGATGCGTTTAGACAAAAAGGCTATCCCGATGTATATCTTTCGGTCGGAGATGTGGTTCCCGGTCTCTACCAATGTTCATATTCATACAACAGAGCGCTGATGGCCCTTTCCTATAAGATCTATTTTCCGGATAAACGGGTATTCACAACGCTCGACATCTGTACGGTGACGCCGACACATGAGAGTCCTTTGGTTGGACTGGATATAGAAGGGGCTATTCTTTCTTCCGATCCTTTTGCCATTTCAAATTGTGTCCACTCCTTCATCTCAAATGTGCTCTATGTGCCGGCTCCCAGTCCAAATTATCTTTATTCCTACTGCAATACGTTTGCTGCCACGGTTACAAAGATTTTCCATTCACTTCTGTTAAATGCTGATATAGAGCCCATTTACAGGACAATTCCGAATTTATCCAGTATCAAGGAGATCACTGAAGTCCTTATTAAGTATTTGACGACCGTCTCCGGATACATCCTTTCCGTATATGGAAGGGATAAAGCCGAGCTGCTTTTGGCGCAGGAGCGTGGGTTGTTCGCCGATGATGATGAAATAATACGCAAATCTAAACTTTTTATTAAGGAAAACATAGGCAGCGGTATCCAGATTTCTGATGTCGCATCTTCGGTTAACCTTTCCGCCTCATATTTTGCCATATACTTCAAGAATAAAACAGGAGTGACGCTTAGGGATTATATTCTTTCGGAAAAGATGGAATGGGCCTGCCGCCTTCTGCTGGAAAAGAACGCAAATGTCGAGGAAATAGCGGAACGTCTTGGTTACAGCGACTATCATGCATTTTCCAGGGCCTTCAAAAAGAAGAACGGACAGACGCCTTCGTCTTTCATGGCAGGAGAAAAGAAGTGAAACGTACGAGCATCAATATAAGATTGCGCAGGGTGTTCATCAATATTGCGATAGTGCTCTCGGTTCTTATTTTGATCGTCGATATGTTTTTTTATCAGAGTTTCAGCCGCAGGGACATGAAGGAGAGGGTCTATGGACTGAATGCCGTAAGCTCCGAATCCATAGAACTTGATGTCTATAACATATACTCATCTTTTTTCACAACATTCAGTAGTGATGCTTTTTTGGAGGATCTTAAAGCGATAAAGACGGATTCCTCAAGCGCGGGTGATATAAGGTACAGGGTACAGAGTGAACTTGATTCTTTTTCCGCCAGCAGCCTGTACGTTGATACTGCATTTCTTGTAAATGCATCTACAGGTGAGATTTATCAGCGTTATAAGGATGTGAATAAGCTTACGGATTCATTTTATCAAAAGCTTAAATCGGAAGATATCAACGGAATAACATGGCTTTTTGATGACTCTTATGCCTTTCCTGTTTCCGGAGGCAGCTTATTCCTCATTTTTCCGTTACGTGTCGATTATTTTGTGGAAATATCGAATGAGGAGAAAAAGCCGGATGCATTTCTGGTTGCCGTCTTACGGGAGAGCATGTTCTTCAATTCCAGCGGCATGGCCGGGCACAGCATATTCATCTTCGATCTTAATGGTAATCCGATTATAGGATTCGGGCCTGATGGCGATGATGATGAAGTGCTGGATCTAGCAAAAAATCTACGTGGTGGATACGAGGACAACCTCAGGGTCATGTATGGGACTGCAAACGAGACGAGAGGCATACTGATAGTTGATTGCCTGGATAAGAGAGCGTTGCTCCGTTCATCCTTGAACGATGCTCTCCTTGTCAGTTTTGGTGCCATACTTTCCATACTCATAATAATAATCGTATCCCGTCGGTTTGTGGATCAAAACGTCTGTAAGCCGATTAATGATCTTACAAACGCCGTAGAAAAAATCAAGGATGGTGATTACTCCCACCGGGTACAGCCTTATTTCGGCGCAGATGAGCTTGGAATGCTTGCAGACAGTTTCAACCAGATGCAGGGAAGGATTTTGGAACAGATGGAGGAAATACGCCTTAAGGATCAGGCCCAGTACAGAACGGAATTAAGGCTTTTTACCGAGCAGCTCAATCCTCATTTCATTTATAACAGTCTTGAATGCATACGCCATTCGATCGTTTCCGGAGCCCCGGAAGATGCTGAAGTGCTGATCACATCCATATCCCAGTATTTGCGTGCAACGTTGGCGGGCGGCAGGGATATCGTACCGATAAGCAATGAAATAAAACAGATAATAAGCTATGTCAAAATCATGGAAAGCCGTTTCGCCCAGTCCATTTCATTGCTTATCCGGGGTGATGAGGGGCTTGAAAACGAATTGGTTCTCAAAGCTATGCTCCAGCCGATAGTTGAGAATTCGATAAAACATGGCTTCAACATAGATAAGGAAAGCGAAGTGAACGTGAATCCTTCAATTGAGATATGCTTCAGCGATAGGGAAAATATGATTGTCATTGAAATCAGCGATAACGGTTCCGGTTTCGATCCCGATTATGTCTATGAGCTGATGACCAACTGCGCTGGAGAAGAGGAGGGCCATATAGGCTTGCGTAACACCTATTCCCGCATTATGACCTATTACGGGAAAGATAAGGCTGAGATCAATATGTCCTCCATCCCTTATTTCAGAAACACCTTTACGATAATCGTACCGAAGATTCCTAATCAGGTAATGGAAAAAGATACATAGTCAAAAAAAACTGTCCTGTCTAATTCCTTTGTCTTGGCTGAAAATCTCCCATAAGGAGAAATGTAATGAAATCTTATATCGAGACCAAGATCGCTCCAAGGATAAAGGGAGATGGTGGATGGGTGGAGTTTTCATCTTTCGAAAAAGGAGACCTGACCCTGATATTCCGTGGCGAATGTTCCAAATGTGTTGTTTTGGATAGGTGCTGTGCTTGGATAGAGGAAGAGGTCAAGAAGGATCTGAAACAGGACATCCATATCAAGGCCAAGAGGATCAAACCGTTTTTCTGGGATGTGGATTAGGAGGAAGTCATGGCATTTGTTGAAGTGATAAGGAGGAGTCTGCGCCCTGAGGAGTGGACTGATTTGAGATTTGGCTATCTGAAAAGAGGGATAATAAAGGATAGGGAGGAAATAACCGATATCAGGATTAAAGACAGGATCCAGACTAAAGAAGCTTCGTATCAGGATATTTCGGAATTCAGAAGCTTGAAGAAAGGGGATTTGTATTTTACTCCTGATGGCAACGTCGTAATCGAGGCGGAAACTCATATTCCTGAGCGCTTTGCCGGCAAGGATGTATATCTTCATCTTCATACGGCAGCAGAAATGATAGTAAAGGTCAACGGCTCATATGCAGGCGGGATAGATCCGAACAGGGACCGTGTCCTGCTTAATCCGTTTGTAAAGAAGGATGGCAAGGTATCCATATGGATCGAAGGCTACAACAGGAGTAAGCCGGATGACGAGAGAAACCCGGATGCCATGGCAGACAGGGGATGCCGCCAGATTTTCAACGGTGCCTATCTTGTTACATTGAATGATGATGCTTTGGCACTTTTTTACGATCTTACTGCGCTGATCGATATAGAAAAGAGTCCGCATTTCGATGAGGATTGCAGGGCATGGTTGAAAATTGAACTGGATAAAGCTCTTAATCTTGTTGATTTCGATACCTTTGAAGGGGTGAAAAACGCACGTGATTATCTGGATAGAAACGTGTTTTCAAACAAGGATTTCCGTGCCAGTGGAAGTGTTGCCTTAGTCGGGCATTCTCATCTTGATATCGCTTATTATTGGAGAAGGATCCACACTGTCCAAAAAAATGCCAGGACCATACTCATACAGATGCGGTTGATGGATAAATACAAGGATTTCAGATATTGCCACACTCAGCCATATCTCTATGAAACCTTGGAAGAATATTATCCCGAGCTTTTCGAGGAATTGAAAAAGAAGGTTGCTTCAGGAAATTTCGAGCCTGTTGGCGCGATGTATGTAGAGCCTGATTGCAACGTGCCGTCTGCTGAATCGCTGATCCGGCAGTGCCTGTATGGCCAGCACTACTACAGGAAGGCTTTTGGAATCACTGTCGATTCGGCATGGCTGCCGGATGTGTTCGGTAACAGCTGGATACTTCCGCAGATCCTAAAAAAATCCAAGGTGGACTACTTTGTCTCCAATAAGATGTCCACGTGGAATGACACGAACCGGTTCCCGCATAATAATTTCATATGGAAAGGCATTGATGGCACGAAGATCGCAGCATGTGTACCTCCTACGCATTTCATAACATGGAACATGCCCAGCCAGGTACAGGAAAACTGGGATGCCTATATAGACAAGGAGACGGGTGGACAGACCCTTTCCATGTTCGGCTATGGTGATGGTGGAAGCGGGGCGACCGAAGAGATGATCGAGCTTATGCACCGGTTTGACAAGCTGTCCATGATGGCGCAAACGGAGCATATGAGGGCTGACGAATTTTTGCATAAGAACCTTAAGGATAATGAGAATCTTGAAGTATGGGATGGCGAGCTGTATCTTGAGATGCATCGTGGCACCTTCACTACAAAAAGCGTGCTCAAACGTATGAACAGGATGTTGGAGTTCAAATTCCGTGATGCAGAGCTGTATTCCGTTCTGATGATGAAAAAGGGAAAGCCTTATCCTGCAAGCAAATTGAGGAGTTTATATAAGAAGCTTCTGTTGAATCAGTTCCATGATATCATTCCCGGCAGCCATATCAATCCCGTATATCAGGATGCGATCGCAGACTATGAAGAAGTGGATGCAGGGCTTGATGAGCTGCTGCCTGAAGAGGGTGGATATCTCTTCAATACGCTCGACCATCATAGGCTTGAGCCTGTATTCATCAAAAATAAAAATGGCGGTTTCATAAGAAAAGGTGTGAGGGGAGACTACCGGGTGGTTGCCGTCGACGCGCTCAGCAGCGTGGAGATTCCGGATGAGCCTGATGGTGATACCACATGGTTCAGCTTCGATGGAGTGACGCTGTCGACCGCTTACCATAGGATCGTATTTGCAATCGACGGAACCATTACATCGCTTCAGGATATCGAATCGGGACGTGAATATGCCGGTGAGGGTGGACTCAACAGGCTTCATCTATATCAGGATACTCCGGGTATGTACGATTCCTGGGATATCCTTCCAAACTACAAGGATGTCGAGTATGTGCTTGAAGTATCGACACCGCTTCATTTTGTAACAGCCGACGGGGAGTGCGCCTTGTTCGAGGCCGAATTCAAAACTCCGGGAGCAAGGAGCCTCTGGCGGGAACAGGTGAGGGTTTTCCATCATTGCCCGTTGATAGAGGTGGAACACATCGTATGCTGGAATGAGAAGCACCGTCTGGCAAAAGCATCTTTCAGTGTCAATGCGGTTTCCCGTGAACTTATCTGCGATACAAGCGCCGGTTATATCAAGCGTGAGACGCATAAAAACACAAGTTGGCAGAAGGCCAGGTTCGAGGTCTGTTCCCACAAATGGTGTGATTTTGAGGAAGTCGGCGGCGGAGTGGCTGTAATAAATGAAGGTAAATATGGAGTTGGGGTCGAAGAGGACGGTTTCTCTTTGAGTCTGTTAAGAAGCAATATACGACCGGATATAATGTCTGATATCGGACAACATGATATCGTATATGCGATTTATCCCCATCGCGGATCCTTTTTGGAAGCCAAGGTGAATGAGCAGGCCTTTGATTTCAATGTTCCTCTGCTGAATGTAAAAGAGCCCTGTTCCCTTCCCTGGTCTTTCCCCGGTCTGTATCTTCAGGCTGTGAAGCTTTCTGAGGATGAAAAGAGCCTTGTGTTCAGATTGAGCGAGCAGAATGGTTTGCGTGGAAAGATAAGGCTTGATGGTGAATATGAATTAATGAACATGCTTGAGGATGATTTAGGCACGATTACGGAATTGGAATACCATCCTTTCGAATTGATTACGATTGCCAAAAAATTGGATTAGTGTTGTGGATTTTAATTATGGAGCTTGCCGGCCTTGGCCGGTAAGTTTCATCAAAAGCGAGGTAAATGATGACAGTTTTGGAAAAATATGGATTATGGTGCGCAAAAGCAGTAGAAGATGATGATCTGGTAAAAGAGCTTGAGCGGATGAAAGATGATGAAAAAGCCATGGAAGATGCATTCTATAAGGATCTTGAATTTGGCACTGGAGGACTCCGTGGAGTGATTGGTGCCGGTACCAACAGGATGAACATTTATACAGTTAGGAAGGCTTCCCAAGGATATAGCAATTATCTTAATGCCAATTTCAAATCCCCCTCGGTGGCCATAGCCTACGATTCAAGGATCAAATCGGATCTTTTCAGCAAAACAGCGGCCGGGGTGTTTGCCGCAAACGGTATTAAGGTTCTGATTTATCCCAAGCTGATGCCGACCCCCTCTTTGTCTTTTGCTGTAAGGCATCATGGAACAAGCGGTGGCATAGTTGTGACAGCTAGCCATAATCCTGCAAAATACAATGGCTATAAGGTATATGGGCCAGATGGGTGTCAGATTACAACAGAAGGCGCTAAGGAAATTTTAAAATGCATTAATGAAATTGATATTTTCAACGGGGTCAAGACGATGGATTTTGATGAGGGTATCAGAAATAAATCCATTGAATACATTCCATCATCCACTACGGATGCTTTTATTGAAGCGGTATCGAATGAGTCTTTGATCAAAAACGGAGGATTCGATAAAAGCGTGTCGATCGTTTATACGCCGCTGCATGGGGCAGGCTTGGAATGTGTTACTCGCTGCCTAAAGGAAAACGGATATACTGATATAAAGGTGGTTGAAAAGCAGGCCGTACCTGATGGGAATTTCCCGACTTGTCCTTATCCAAATCCAGAAATCCGTGAGGCTTTGGAACTCGGTCTTGAAAAATGCCGTGAAACAGGAAGCGACCTTTTGATTGCAACGGATCCTGATAGCGATAGGGTTGGCATAGCTGTAAGGAACGGGCGAGGAGAGTACGAACTTCTTACTGGAAACGAGGTCGGCATGCTTTTGTTGGTTTATATTGCAGAAAGACGGCGGGAAATCAATATGATGCCGAAAAATCCGGTGATGGTGAAAACAATAGTCACCATCGATCTCGCAAAAAGAATCGCCGCCTCTTATGGTGTTGAAACAAGAGAAGTCCTTACTGGGTTCAAGTTCATCGGTGAGCAGATAGGACTTCTGGAGAAAGAGGGGCATCCTGAACGTTATATCCTTGGATTTGAAGAGAGTTATGGCTATCTTTCCGGCACTTATGTCCGTGACAAGGATGCTGTAAACGGAGCTCTGATGATTGCGGACATGTTTGTATATTTCCGATCGAAGGGGCTGTCTCTGCTTCAACGGCTTGAAATGATATATTCAGAGTTCGGTTACTGCCTCAATACGCTGCATAATTATGGTTTTGAAGGAATCAAAGGCTTTGATACAATGCAGTCGGTTATGAAGAGGCTCAGAAACCTTAAAATAGATTCAATCCTTGATAGGCACATAGATTCGATCGGAGATTATAAACTCGGACTCATCCATACCAGAGCTTGTACAGATATACCGACAGGTCTTCCTTCAAGTGATGTTCTGAAGTTTATTCTTGAAGGGGATATCTCATTTGTCGTCCGTCCATCGGGGACCGAGCCTAAGCTCAAGCTGTATCTTTCGGTTTCAGCGCCAACTAAAAAGGAAGCTGTGGAAATCGAGAGCAGGTTGAAGACTGAGATAGAAGGCTTGATGGGCATTTGACCGTGCTTAAGGATAATGGTTATCCTGTTATATTGCACTAATTTGATCGTCATCGGTTTTTTTTACCGGTGGCGAATTTGTTTTAACTTTTCATAGTTTTTCATAAAACCAGCAGAATTGCCGCTATCTTGCATTTTTCCTGCCTTTTGCGGCGTCTGCAAAAAAGACCTCCAAAGCAAAAGCCTGGGAGGTCTTAGACAGTTTGTCTTTTTTCAGCTGATGGATATGGATGAATCCTCACTGACGAGCATTTTACGGGTGTTTTTAGTTCTTGGAGTGACAGTGATGTTGTCAAGTACCACGTTGTCGGCATGACGGATGAAGAATCCATAAGCAGGAAGATCGCCGAATGCGTTACTCTCCGGATAATCTGTTATGTTTTCATAAAGAGGGTATATGATATCCAATTTTTCTTCATTATCCAGATATTTTGCGGAAAAATCTTTTATTGTGATGTCCTTTACCCGTCCCGTATGTTCTCCGTCATAATATCCTGTTATCAGACTTGGAATCTCAGTGTTGGAGCATTCTATATTCTCGATTTCAACGCTTTCGATGATTCCACCGTATTTCCTCTTTTCCTCTTCCTCTTTGCTTTCGTATCCGAATTTATTGCGTCTGTTCAGTCCGATGAATATGGGACAGACGATGTTGCTCATCTTGATATTCTTCACTCTGATGTTTTTGATTTTGGAGCTGTCGGCCGATTCAATCGAAATACCACTGACTCCCCCCGGGTATATATCCGGCATTATGAATGTGCAGTCTTCAACCGTAACATCCTCGATATCGAAATAAGTCTCCGTACCGATTTTGAAAGCATTCATTACAGAACATACTACACAGTCTGAAAAGTGGATGTTCTTCGCTGGCCCCATTGCCATATGCTCATCTGCGACATTCAGGCCGTCATGTCCTTGTTTCAAAGGCGCTTTCACGCAAAGCCCGTCATCAGCTGTCGAAATGAAGACATGTTTGACTTCTACATTTTTGCTGCACATCACATCTATGCCATCGCTGTTTGCGACATGGCGATTGTTGTTTATGACGACGTTTGTGACACTTATGTTTTCCGAGTAATCTATATCTAGCGTCCAGTCCAGAGAATCCTCTATTATGAAATTCTCAATCCTGATGTTTTTTGCTCCTCTCACCCAAAGGGTATACATTGGACGGGGAATGTTGGGTGCTCCTGTGTTCCACCTGTCGTCTGCGTATCTTATCCGCTTTCTGTAGGCAAAGCGTATCGTATCCTCAGGATATCCGAGCGGATCAAGAAGGCGAGGAGGCAGCTTTGTATAACCAAGCGGGGTAAGCAGCGGTTTTTCTTTAGGCAGGTTGACAAAGTATTCGCCGTTGCCATGTAGTTTCCCTCCTCCTGTTATGGTGACATCCTTTACATCTTTGACGCTTAAAAGGGCATCTTCATATTTGCTCAGGTCCTTTGATGCGACCAGTGCTGAACCGTAATCAACAAATAATGTCGTCCCTGAGTAAAGCTTTATGCTGCCGACCGTATATGCTCCGCCTGCCACTAGTACGGTTCCTTTTGTCTTTCCTGCGTCTTCAGCTGCCCTGTTAAATGCTTCAGTTGCAAGATATCCGCTGTCCGCGATGGCACCATAGTTTCTGATGTCATAGACATTTTCCGTCGGCTTTGGCATCTTGTATATGTATTTGTCGAAAGGAATGGATTCAAGATAATCCCCCTTGAAAATGATTCCGTTGTCCTTAAATGTGGCTTCATCCTTGACCAATTGCATTTTTTTTCTCCTTAATCTACGATCTGGCTTTCGTCAAAGCATGCTTTGAAAGTCAGCTTTCTTTTTCCTGAAACATATAGGCAGGGGTATTCGAATACGATTTTCCGTCCCATCATCTCATCTATGAATCCCTTGAAGGAAGAATCCTCATCCCGGCTTCCCATAAACACACAAAAGGCGAAGAACGGTCCTTCGTATCTAAGCTCGCATCCTTTTAAAAGATCATCATGCTCTTCTCCTTTTGCCGAAGTCCAAAGTGCCATGTACCCATCCCCCTTTCTAAGGAATAGCCAATTATCCTTTTCCTGTATTTCATCGAATCTTTGGCGTGGTATGTAGGAATGGACAAATGGAATCGGCAGGGAATCTGAAAGGACGTGGATTCCGTAAAGGCTTTTTTCTTCCTGCTTCAGAGCTGGGAAAACCCCGTTTCCATACCAATATCCCGGGCGCAAAGAAGTTGTTTCGCAGCTGGTGCCGGGATTATTGATGAATATTACGGCTTCATTTGAAAGTGCGGCATACCAAAGGTGTTGTTGATAGCCATATACTCCAGGCTGTATGCAGCTTGTACCATGAAAGCATTCGTTCATCGATTTTGTATATGAATGACTGCTGATGTCTGCCTCTTTTGAAAGAATCGTATTAATCCATCTCTTATGTCCGTCTTTTCGGGGGGAAGATAAGGATGTAAGCAGATAATCCTTTGTTTTCATCAGATTTATTTCGGCATTTCCAGTTGAGTAACGGCAGTTTTGATCTTTATCGGAAAGTTGTGCCAGCCCTTCGTCGATTTTATAGGATGAAGTTGCAAAGAAAGCAACCCAGCCCTCCGCATAATCATAGCAAAGATTTGGAATCTGCAGTGCAAGAATGGAGTTGGCCGCACCTTGGAATGGATAAATACATCCCCTGTAAACGCGCCCCATAGGAGATATTACAGCCCCGTCAAAGACATGTATGGCCAGAAAAGATAGAAGCTTATCCAAAATCTTTTCAGCCTTTTGTGCCAGCTCCCTTTCCGCATAATCATATACATTGAGCAATGCGGCAAATGTGACGCACATGTATACCGCGCTCTGAAACTCTTCGAATCCTTCTTTAAGCACATCATCGAGCCACTGCATTAGTTTATTCCTCGAAACGGAAGCCAGCATGCTGCCATTCATGTCCGCCCTTGGAAAATATTCTTCTGGATACATCCGGCCTATGAGGTAGCCGCAGGTGTAGAACATCAAGGAGTGGTTTTCACTCCAAAAACACATACCATCCTGTCCTTCCATATCCATCCAGTATCGGTAATTTAGAATTGTATCCTTAAAGTATTCTTGATTTGCTTCATCCAAAGAATAGTTCTTAACATACCTGATTAGTCCAGAAAGGATGAAATCCGAACAATCCACACGCTTTTTTATAAGCTCCATATCCTTGCAAAGAAGCTCTGCATCATCAGGTGACTCCTTGCCGATGGCCTTTCGGGCAAGAATATTGAAAATGGAGAATCCATGGTCACCTCTGTTCAAGGTCTTCACATTTGCAATGTTTGAAAGTGCATATCTGAAACGCTTCCCATTTTCCTTTATTTCATATCTGATGGGTTTTATCCTATCGGTTAGCTCCAAAGTCCTTTTCAAACCTTTGATGCTTATGCATACCCTTTTCACACCAGGCTTGACGATATGTGAGATCTGTCCAGAGACATTGAAGCAGGACTCTTTGTGTTCAGGCTGCCACTGCACGCTGTCGTCGGGGTAGGTGATGATGGTTTCTTCAGGGGCGGTGAAAGGAAAGCACACCTTGTCTTTTTCTAGGGTGATGTTATCAAGAAATGAGAGTGTTTTTTCTGTCTCTTCATCGATTTTTATACTTATCTTGTCCGCACCTTCTGAGATTTGTAGCGCAAAAACATTGTTTGAGTCCCTAACTCCCAGGTTTTCTGCACAGACAATTATGGTGTTCAAGCCCTCTTTTAAAACGACCTGTGCCGATTTTTTCTTGATTGGCTTATAGCATGGAGGTGCCATGGAAATTACCAGCTCCCCATTGACATAAAGTCCAATGGACATATAACTCCAGAGTGTGAAGAGGGCTTTTACAGTACTTTCGCATTCAAGTTCTGTCTTGGCATTGAATTTGACGATTATGGGATTGGAGTGGAATGCGGAAGAATCCACGAATATGTTGCAATAGAAATAATAGGGTTTCCATATTTTGGATTGTATAAAATCCCCGTCAAGATGCTCCGCTTTCGTGGAAACGATGTCTTGCCTCATTTCTTTTTCCAGTTGCAGCTGGTCTTTGCTTCGTAAATCCGAATGATATTCATTTACCTTGGTATCGGTTACTTGCCATATATGGATAAAACCGTTTTTTGTGAGCTTTACATTCATGTCATTAAAAAAGTAGAAGGCAACCCTGTTTTCAGGGTCGCCTGTTTTTTTGTTTGATCAACCTTTTACAGCACCTGCTGTGGAGCCACCCATGAAATACTTGCTAAAAGAGCAGTAGACAATGATCATGGGCAATACCGCAATTGTTGCACCTGCGAACATGATTTCCCAGGCCGCAGAACCGTCACCGGAGTTTTTAAGCATGTTAACTCCTACGGTAAGCGGTCTCATGCTGTCGTTGGTCATTGTGAATACAAGTGGTAGTATGTATTCGTTCCAACCCTGTCTGAAGGAAAGGAGAGCGATTGTCGCAATCACCGGTTGAAGAACCGGCGCGATTACTTTGACGAATGTCATGAAGAAGGAGCAGCCGTCAATCTTTGCAGCCTCATCCAATTCCTTTGGTACTGAATCCACATAGCCGCGGGCCAAAAAAATGTAAGTGGCCTGTCCTGTTCCAACGGAAAACAGTATTACGGACAAAAGGCTTTTGTTCATATGCATCGAGGTTGCCAGCTCAAAAAGCGGCCTTAATGAAACAGATCCAACGTTGATGAACATGAACATTATGAATATTCCGTAGATGATGTTCTTGATTTTGAAGTTTGTTCTTGAAAAAACATAACCTGCCATGGTTGAAAAGATCAGAGAAAAGGCCATCACTCCTAAAGAAATGAATATGCTATTTTTTGTGTAAACTGCAAAATTCGCCTGCTTCCATGCGTTCAGATAATTTTCCCAGTGGATTTTCGTCGGGAAGATATTTGCTCCTCCAACTAGAAGTTCCGTTCTGCTTTTAAGTGAGCCGAATGCGATGTAGATGACAGGGAATACGACTATTATTGCGAGTATGGCCAAGAGGACAATGATGATCGCTTGGATTATTTTACCTTGTGTTGACAATACTGCATGACTCTTTTCCATATCTTCCTCCTTATACTACGTTGTCAAGCTTCTTGGAGAGCTTGAGGTAGATGATTGTTACGCATCCGACGATTACTGCGGCAACACAGGATAGAAGGGCACCATAGCCTATCTGTGCCTGTGTGACATTGTTCGAAGATCCGAAAATTAATGTGTATATGTACAGGAACATGACCATCGATCTGTTTCCAGGACCACCACCGGAGAGTACCATGATGGCTTCGTAATCCTTGAATGCACTGGTTATCGCAAGCATCAATACGACCTTGAGCACCGGGCTGAGCATGGGGAGTGTCACCTTGAAAAAGGTTTGCAGTCCGTTTGCTCCGTCGATCTTTGCAGCTTCGTAAACGTCCTCCGAGATGCCGTTCATACCCGTAAGGAAGTAGAGCATATAGTTTCCAAATCCACCCCAAACAGCAAGTGTGGTAACTGCGATCATGACGTACTTGGTGTTTGTCAGCCATGGTATGTGACTTCCAAGAAGTCCGTTAAGTAATCCGTTGCTGGTTGCGAAGATAAAACTAAAAATCATGCCCGAAATTGATGAGCTTATGACGGTCGGCAGAAAGAATACCAATCTGAATACCGTTGATCCGGGGACGCGCTGGTTAAGCAGAACAGCAAGAACAAGTGCCAAAGGAATGATGAATATTATCTTGTAGGCCGCGTATTCAAAAGTATGGCCCACGGAACTCCAGAAGTTGGAGTCGGACATCATCCTCTGGAAGTTTTCCAAACCGGTGAAGTGGGCAGTAAAGCCGTTGTAATCGTAACAGATGTATCTGAACATCCAAAAGAATGGATATATTGAACATACCAACAGCAGTATGACGACAGGAGCCAGCATCAAGGCTGCACTAATTTTGTCCTTATTGCTCATCATGTCGTGTTTTACTGTTATGCCGGCAGTTTGTTTTTTTCTCATAAACTCCTCCTAAGAAAAGGAAAGGCATCAAGCCTTTCCTTTAGAAACCCGAATGGAAGCCCGGCTGTCAATTGGAGAGATACTCGAATGTGCCGTCATTTGGATGCAAAGGATCGTAATCCTTTATAACAAGACGTTTTACAGTACCGTTTTTGACATCGCGGTCCAAGGCTGTGTTGTATCTGGTGTTGAGGTCATTGATCGCATCATCAATGGAGACATAACCCATGATGCAGTTCCAAAGAGTTGTCCTGTAATCATCTCCTGTGATGTTGACTGATGGCGGCTGTGGATAGACAGATTCATAACTTAAGAGGGAGAAATCCGCAAGACGTCCGATCTTGGATTTATCGATGATACCGTCCATGTATGTCGTGATCGGAAGATTGTATCCTGCCTCCAGATATCCCTTAAGGAATTCTTCGCTCTGGAAATAGCAGATCACTTTCCATGCTGCATCCTTGACTTTTGAGGATGAGATGATTCCATATCCCTTTGATGCCGTCACCTGGAGTGCTCCTTTAATTTCTCCTGTGAGGGAAGGAACCTCGGCTACAGCCCACTCAAAGCCTTCAACCGGAATCTGGCTTGTGAAGACAGCGGCTTCCTGGGAAGCGTTCGACCAAAGCGCGAAGGAGCCAACGGAGAACTGGGCTCTCATCATGTCAACCTGCTGCTGGTCAGGATATGCGATGTTCTCTTCAATGAATCTCCGTCCGAGTTCGAGGAACGGGCGATATCCGGAGAAATCGAATTTTCCGTTTACGTAATCATAATAGAATACTCCGGAAACCTGCGCGGACATTTCAAGAAGACGTTCAAACGGAGAAGAGGAGGTGAATCCAATACCGTAGTATTTGCCGTTACCTTGTTCCGTGATTGCCTTTGCCATATCGATGTATTCCTCGAGGCTTGAAGGTATTTCGGTATAACCGGCCGCTTCAACAAGATCTTTATTGTATATTACGCGCACACCGGAACGCATGCCGGAAGGAAGCCAATAGATGTTGCCGTTGGAAGTGTTGAGGCCTTCATACATATGAGTTTCAGGTTCATTGACAAGGGCGTACTCAGGTGAGCTTTCGATGAACTCGTTCAGAGGATAAAGGATTCCTGTATCCGCATAGAGGTTGAGTGGAAGATTGTTTGCGCCAACCACATCGGGAGCATCGCCGCTTTGGTAAGCCAGCTGGATCATGTTTTTGTAGTTTTCTGAAACAACTGTCAGTTCGATCTGTATGTTATCAGTGTTTTCCGCATTATACTTTGAAATCATTTGCTGAACATATTCCAGATCATGCCTGTCCTCCGTCCACACCTTTACTACGGTTGCAGCGGGTTTTGAAGATGCCGTTGATGTAGAAGAAGATGCGGCAGTAGTGCTGCCTGATTCACTACGTCCACAACTTGAAAGCAGGATAGCCGGAATCAGGATAAGACCAATGAGAATCATGGCCGTTTTTTTCATAAAGATTTCCTCCTTGATGATTGAATCAATTATTTTGATTTTATCTTGAGGTCGTTTTTTTCAGTACGCTAGGACAGAATCTAAGGAAAATGGAACATTTTTTTGTTAATAAAACAAGGATTGGCGCAGGAAGTGGATAATATTTTATCTTTTGTTTGTTTATATCGGATTGTTTGGGATTTTGCATTAAACCAGATGCCTTAGCACTTTTCATTTATGCATTGGAAATTAAGATTGTTTGAAGGTTGCAGAGCATGATAAGATAAAATAAACGCTCTCAAATCCCGTTGTATTTCTTGTTGTTTTTTCAGCTTTGTATCGGGTGCTTTGGGATGGATGGAGGTTTTGACATTAACAGGCTGTTTGACTTGGTGTTTACGAGTAATGGGAAAAATCCCCTGATTCCAGAGGAGGACGACTATTTTGCGCCGCTTCTCGGCTCATGGGATATTGAGTACAGTGACGATTCCAGGTCCGGAATAAGAGGCGAGTGGCATTTTTCAAGGGCCCTGGACGGTATGGCGATTGCGGATGTCTTCATCTGTCCTTCTCGTAAGGAAAGACTTTCCAATCCTCAGGAGGATGGGGAGTATGGAATCACAATCCGCATGTATGACAGGAAAAGCCGTAATTACGAGATGACCTATGTCTGCCAGCATTACACTTCCAGACTGACAGCCCGTAAGATGGATGATAGGATCGTATGCACGGAGCATATGACAGGCCGGCAATGGGTGTTTTCAAAAATCATGGAAAATGGTTTTGAGTGGTGCAATGGAAAAACCGATGAAAACGGCGTTTTCCACGTCGGGTGCAAGGTATCGGCCGTCAGACGGTCATAAAAGGGTTTCATTCCTTTTTAAGGAAATCGATGAATCTTCCTGCCGCTGTCGAGAATATCCGGTTCTTCTTCCAGCAAATGGCACTTCCTGTCTCGAGAATCGGCTCAAATGGAATGAATCTGAGGTTTTCGAAGCTTGAGAACAGGTTGAAGCATATTCCGGTTCCAAGCCCCTGTTCAACCATGACAGCTATGTTTCTTCCCAAGTTATATCTTGCAGCTATGTTCAAATCCTGGAATGATTTGTTAAACCAACCCTCCAGGGTGTACCTTACTTCGGAGCGTACGGGAAGAATCAATGGCAGATCGATGATGTCCTCGGGGCTGATAACCTCTTTTTCCGCCAAAACAGAATCCCTTCTAACAAGGGCACCCCATCTGTCTTTTACAGGAAGATGCAGGGTTTCAAATCTCGAAGCATCAACCGGTTCCGTGATTAGTCCGAGCTCTGAAAGACCTTTTTCCATAATCTCCTTTATTCCGTCCACGTTTGCAGTGTGGATTTTATAGGACACATCCGGATGGACGGTTCTGAATTCTGCCATTTTTTTTGCAAGGTAAATCATACTGTCTGTTTCCGTGCAACCGATCGTTATCTCGCCGGAAATATCCTTATCTTTATTTTCAAATGCATTTGCGGTGCTCTCTGCAAGAGCAAGCATCTCCTCTGCTCTGCGCTTAAGAAAAAGTCCGTCGTCCGTGAGCTGCATCCGGTATTTGCCACGCTTGAAAAGCTTTGCTCCCAATTCATCCTCAAGCTGCATGATCTGGCGTGAAAGAGTGGGCTGGGTCACATGGAGGATATCTGCGGCCCTTGTTATATTCTCTTCCTCTGCAATCGTTAAAAAGTATCTTAAGACCCTTAATTCCATGGTTTGATTATATCTCGCTTAATAATTACTTAAAAGCATTTTTAGATATAAAAAATAAGTATTAGACATACTAATGAGATGAATATAAATTTGTTCTTGTAGGAGCAAGAATGATGAGACAAACAGCGGGGCGCGATGCGCTTTCAGGATTTGCGGATGAATTTGCACATCTCAATGATGACATACTCTTTGGCGAGGTATGGTCGAGAAAAGACAGGCTTTCATTGAAGATGAGGTCGATATTAACTATTTCGGCTCTGGTATCGAAGGGTCTAATCGATAGTTCATTCGAGTATCATATGCAGACGGCGAAAAAGAACGGAGTGACGAAGACAGAGATGGCGGAAATACTCACACATCTTGCATTTTATGCTGGATGGCCGAATGCATGGGCGGCGTTCCGCGTTGCAATTGCAGCCTATAAGGATGATGAGGGTGCAGATGGAGGACTCTTCGGACTTGGTGGGCCTAATGACGCTTACCGGCGGTATTTTTCCGGAAAATCATATTTGAAACCTCTTTCGGATTCCGAAGAGACTGTGTTCATGGCCAATGTCACGTTCGAGCCAGGCTGCCGTAACAATTGGCATATACATCATGCGAAAAAGGGTGGTGGGCAGATATTGCTCTGCACTTCTGGCTGTGGCTGGTATCAGGAATGGGGTAAAAAAGCTATAGCCTTGCATCCCGGTGATGTCATAACCATACCAAGCGGTATCAAGCACTGGCATGGAGCCGCGAAGGAGAGCTGGTTTTCGCATGTGGCGGTTGAGGTCCCAGGAGAGGACGTTCATAACGAATGGCTTGAAGCTGTTTCAGATGAGGAGTATGACAGGCTTTCATGAAGATTATTCTTTTCCTTCTGATGATTTTGGTATCTGAACCAGTTTCCGCATTCTCTAATACAGATGGAGGTGATGGGATGAAAAAAGTGATGAACATTACAGTGAATGGACATACCCTTACTGCAAGGATGGAAGACAATTCTTCCGTAGATGCCCTTTTTGAAATGTTAAAAAAGGGACCTATAGTCCTTGAGATGGAGGACTATGCGCATATGGAGAAGGTAGGGGACCTTGAAGTAAGTCTTCCTAGAAACGACAGGATGCTTGATGCCGGATCCGGCGATGTGATCCTTTATTTGGGAAAAAGCCTGGCAATCTATTATGATAGGAACTCTTGGAGTCTTACACCTATGGGAAAGATTGAGGGCATATCGCAAAAGGAATTGAAATCGCTTCTTGGCCCAGGTGACGTGATAGCAACCCTTTCTGTTGGAGAATAGTTTCATCCGATAAAAGATTGCAAAGCAAGAACCATCGTGCCTGATACGATCATGATTAGCCCGAAAAGCGATTTTCTTGTCAGATGCTCCTTAAAGACGATTCTTGAGAAAATGATTGTAACAAGGATGCTCAGCTTGTCTATGGGCACCACGACGCTTGCAGGTCCGTCCTGCAGGGCCTTATAGTAGAATAGCCAGGATGCACCGGTAGCAAATCCTGAAAGTATTATGAAAAAAAGCTCGTTCTTTCCAATTCCTTTGACCCGGTCCTTCTTTCCTGTTATAAAGACCATCATCCAAGCCATGACCAGGACAACAGAAGTGCGTATCGCAGTTCCTAGATTGGAATCGATTCCTTCGATTCCGATTTTTCCTAAAATCGATGTGAGGCTGGCAAAAACGGCCGAAAGGAGAGCATAGACCAACCATGAGCCCTTTTCAGCGGTTATGGATGCCTCTTTCTTCTCGACCATCATGATTGTTCCGATTCCTATCAGAACCATTGCTGCAATCTTAGATGCGGTAATTGTTTCTTTAAGAAAGATAATGGCAAGAACCATTGTCAATATCGTGCTCGATTTATCTATGGGAACAACTTTATTGACATCGCCTTTTTGCAGCGCATGGAAGTAGCACAGCCAGGAAGCTCCTGTGGCCAGACCGGAGAGGATAAGGAAAACCCAGGTTTTCAAGCTGATTGCTCCGATCTGCAAAACAGGTGATGAGATGATCGCCATAAGATATGAAAAGATCAATACGACCACCGTGCGTATTGCTGTAGCTACTGTGGAATCAGTGTTTTTAATTCCGCATTTTGACAGTATTGCGGTTATCCCTGCAAAAATGGCCGAAGCTGAAGCATAAACGATCCACATACCTGCTCTCCGCATATGGCTGCAGAATCTGCAGCATGAACACTTTAATGCAATTTCCAAGCTGTTGCAATCTTTTTGAGCCTGCCATGCTGCTGTACTGTTGGATTGCACAATAGGAATTTTAGTTCTATATTTTTCACATGGAAAAAAGTTTTTTGGAAAATGCCAAGGTCCTTACGGATTTTATTTCATCTTCTCCGAGCCCTTATCATGTGGTTGCCAATATGAGAAAAGGGTTTGAAAATGCCAATTTTATCGAGCTTGAAGAAAAGAGAAGGTTTTTGCTTGAGAAAGGCAAATCCTACTTTGTGACAAGGAACGGTTCAGCTGTGATCGCTTTCAAAATTCCTGAAAAGCCGTTAAAGCGCATTCATATCATAAGCGCGCATACAGACAGCCCTTCTTTCAAGATCAAGCCTGATCCGGAGGTCGTTTCCTCTTCCTGCTATACGACGCTTAATGTTGAAGGCTATGGGGGAATGCTCATGGCTCCGTGGTTCGATCGTCCTCTTTCTATTGCCGGAAGGGTTTTTGTAGATACAGCAGATGGAGTGGAGTGCCGCCTTGTCAATTTCGATGAGGATCTTGTCAGCATCGTCAATCTGGCTATTCATCAGAACAGGAAGGCCAATGAAGGCATCTGCTACAAGGTGCAGAAGGAGCTTTTGCCGATTTTTGCAGACAAAGCGGAAAAAGGTTCATTCATATCCCTTCTTTCAAAACATCTTGATGTGGAGAAAAAGGATATTCTCGATTACGATCTTTTCCTCTATTCCCGCACCCCATCATCTTTCTGGGGACTTGATAAGGCGTTCTTCAGCATCGGGAAGATCGACGATCTGGAGTGTGCGCATAGCGCATATAGGGCATTGATCGAAACGCCATGCAGCGGATCAACGATGATTGCAGCAGCACTTTTTGACAACGAAGAGGTTGGAAGCGGATCCAAGCAGGGAGCGCTATCTGATTTTTTGAAGACAACTCTCGACAGGGTCTTTGCTTCTTTAAAAATAGATGAGGAGGAAAAGGCCATGCTTGAGGCCTCTTCTTTCATGTTGAGCGCCGACAACGGACATGCGCTTCATCCGAATTATCCAGAGGTTTCAGACATCGTGAATAAGCCTGTTGTGAACGGGGGAGTTCTTATAAAGTATTCGGCCAATCAGAAATACACCACGGACGCCGAGAGCGGAGCTTTTGTGAAAAAGCTCATGAAGGACAATAATATCCCTTATCAGGTTTTTGTGAACAACTCGGATATGGTCGGAGGATCCACCCTCGGCAATCTTTCTACACAGAAAATCAGCATCAGGACTGCGGATGTAGGCCTTGCCCAGCTGGCGATGCATTCGCCTTACGAGACAGCGGGAGTGAAGGATGTGAGCTATCTGTTGTCGCTGTTCAAGGCTTTTTTCAGCTTATGAGGCCGAAATGCTTCAGAGCATGCTCTATTCCGTCGTCGCGTATGTCCCTTGTCACATATCCGGCGGCGGCTTTGACTTCTTCTGAGGCATTGCCCATTGCAACTCCTATTCCTGTGCTTTCAAGCATGCCTATGTCGTTCTCTCCGTCTCCAAAGGAGATTGTTTCTTCCTTTCTGATGCTGAGCCTGGAAAGAAGCGCAGAGATCCCTTTCTCTTTCCCGCCCCCGATTGGAATCAGGTCGATAGCATAGGGATTCCACCAGACGGCCTTCACTCCTGGAATGCTTTTCTCTAGCTCGAGCATTTCTTTTCTATTGCCGTAGCTCATCAATTGGTATACATCCCCACCTTCATAGCTTCCAATAATCGGGAGCGGGGTGGATATTGCCTTATGGCATTCTTCCACGTCCTTATTGTTGCAGTTGATGTATATCCTTTCTTCCTCGACAATCATTATCGGAAGCGTTTTGGCATCAAAGAGGTCTTTGATTATCGGTTTTGCTTCTTGTCTGACAGGGTGGGAGATAATGATCTTGCCATCTTTATCCAGGACAAGCTGTCCGTTGAGAGTCACCATGTAGTCGAATGATATGTCTTGAAGCGGCAGCCTTCTCATTTCGCTTATATGGCGTCCAGTGCTTGCAATCACAAGTATTCCCTTTTTTTTAAGCTTGTCCAAACTGCTTATAGCGCTTGGCGGAATCTTTTTTTCAGGATGGGCCAAGAGCGTCCCGTCTATGTCGAAAAATGCGGCTTTGATATCCATGCTTAGATCATACACCATCCAGAGGATCCATTACAGCTTGTTCATATGGCTGATGGCATTTTCCTTTTCAGGAGAGTTCGAACAGCCCTGTATAAAGCTTATGGTAGATTCCATTTTTCTTCATCAGATCGTCATGGTTTCCTCGTTCGATTATCTCTCCGTTTTCAAGCACCATGATCGCATCGGCATTCCTTACGGTTGAAAGGCGATGCGCGATCACGAACACTGTGCGGTTCTCCATAAGCGCATCCATTCCTTTTTCAATAAGATCCTCGGTTCTCGTGTCGATGTTGCTTGTCGCCTCGTCGAGGATCAAGACAGGAGGATCGGCCACTGCAGCACGTGCTATTGCAAGAAGCTGCCTCTGTCCTTGCGAAAGGTTTGCCCCGTCATTTGTCACCATCGTGTCATAGCCTTGGGGGAGCCTTCTGATGAAGGAATCCGCATTGGCGCTGATTGCTGCTTTCTCCACTTCCTCATCCGTTGCGTCCAGTCTGCCGTACCGGATGTTTTCCCTTATTGTTGCGGTAAATAGGTGCGTATCCTGCAAAACCATGCCAAGGCTTGAACGGAGCGAATCCTTTTTTATCCGCATTATGTCTATGCCGTCATAAAAGATGTTTCCTCTGTCTATATCATAGAACCTGTTGATAAGGTTTGTGATGGTTGTTTTTCCAGCCCCTGTGGAGCCTACGAATGCTATTGTCTGGCCGCTTTTTGCGTATAGGGACACTTTTTTCAGCACCTGCTTGTCTTTGGCATAGCCGAAATCGACATCCCTGAGGACGACTTCGCCTTTCTGGGCTATGAGATTGCCATCTTTTTCCTTCCATGCCCAAAATCCTGTGCGCTGGCTTGTTTCCTTCAGCTTTCCATTTTCATCCTTCATGACATTTACAAGCGTTACATCGCCGAAGTCCTCTTCTGGTTTTATTTTGAGAACTTCAAAGATCCTCTCTGCGCCTGCAAGCGAAGAAAGGAGGAAGTTTGTCTGCTGTGTAAACTGGTTTATTGGGGCTGCAGCCTGCCTTACAAATACAAGATAGCTTGCCAGCGAGCCTATGTCCGTCCAGCCTCGGAGCACCATCAGGCCTCCAATGAAGGCGACTAATGCGTAATTGAGGTAGGAGATTGTGACAACGCTCGGAATCATTGTCGCAGCATACGCCTGCGCTCCTGTCCCCGCATCACGCAGCATTGCATTCCTTTGCCTGAAGCCCTCAAGGTTTTTCTCTTCGTGGTTAAAGGTTTTGACCACCTTCTGTCCGCTTACCATCTCCTGGATGTATCCGTCGAGCTCTCCAAGGCTCTTTTGCTGCTTTGTATAATACATTTTGCTCTTTTTTGCAGCCAGGCGTATATAAAGGAACATCATCACATAAGCTACGGCGACAATCAAGGAAAGCCTCCAGTTGAGGATGAGAAGCATGAACATGGTTCCTGTGATCTGCATGAAGTTCTTCACGACGGAAGCAAAGCTGTTGTTCAGCGCATCAGAGATGGTATCGACATCGTTTGTGAAATAGCTCATTATATCCCCGCTCTTTCTCTGGTCGAAGAAGGATAGGGGGAGGCTCTGGATGTGTACAAAAAGATCCTTTCTTATGTCATATACGATTTCCTGTGCGCTTTTGGCCATCATCTGCGTGTAACCTAATGCAGCAAGAACCCCGACAATATATATTGCTGCAGTGAATATGACTCCGCGGATCAGATTCTGATATGGCTGCGGCCCTGTCAAGGAGTTTATCACGGGCTTGATCATATATGTTCCCATAAGGTTTGCTATAACGCTCAGTGCGACCATTATCGCAACGGCCAGGAGGATGTATTTATGCCTTCCCATATAGGAAACGAGCGTCTTCATCGTTGCTTTGAGATCTTTTGGCTTTTTTGTGCTCGGTGTCCTAGTTGGCATTCTCGCTCCCTCCTTTCATCTGGCTGGAATATATCTCCCTGTAAATCGGGCTTCTTTCCATCAGCTCGTCATGCTTTCCGACATCGGCTATACGCCCCTCGTCAAGAATCACGATCTTATCCGCATTCTTGACGGTGCTTATTCTTTGTGCGATGAATATTTTTGTTAATCCTTTGATGTCCCCAAGACCCTTTCTGATTGCTGATTCCGTAGCGCTGTCGACTGCGCTCATAGAATCGTCGAAGATTATTATTTTAGGCTTCTTCAAAAGAGTTCTTGCTATGCACAGCCTCTGCTTCTGTCCTCCGGAAAAGTTTTCTCCGGCCTGCGAAACCCTTGCATCCAGCTTCATCGGCATATTATTCACAAAATCGTATGCACATGCTGTTTTCAACGCTTCCCATATCTGTTCGTCAGAAGCATTTTCATCCCCCCACTGGAGGTTTTCTCTTAAAGTGCCTGAAAAAAGCAGGTTTTTTTGCAGTACCATGCCTACGCTGTCTCTCAATTCTTTTATTCCATACTCGCGTATATCTTTATTAGCTACCATAACAAAGCCTGATGTAGGCTCATACAGGCGTGAAATAAGCTGGACAAGCGTGGATTTTCCACTGCCGGTTGCTCCAAGTATCCCGATGGTTTGCCCGCTTTCAATTTTCAGGTTGATATCAAAAAGTGTATATTCATCGGCATTTTCAGAGTATTTGAAATATACATGCTTGAATTCAACCGAACCGTTTGGAATGCTCTTTACAGGGGCTTCTGCTTCTTTTATGGACGGTTCTTCCTCCAATACCTGGCAGATTCTTTCCGCGCTTGCCAGGCTTCTTGTGAGAAGGAGGAAAACATTGCTGATCATCATCATCGAATTGAGGACCTGCATTACATAGCTCAAAAAACCTGTCAGCTCTCCTACAAGCAGGCTGCCAGCTAAAATCATTCTTCCCCCGAAAAACATTATCAGTACTATCGATGTGTAGAGCATCAGCTGCGAAACAGGAAGGTTGAGCACCGCTTTCCTGTTTGTGCTTTCGGCCGTCTGCGCCAGGTTGAAATTCGATTCCTCGAATTTTTTGTTCTCATGATCCCCTCTCACATAAGCCTTGACTGTCCTGATCGCCCTGAGGTTTTCTTCGACGCACATGTTGACTTTATCTACCGCCCTTTGCAATGTGGAATACATCGGTGCGACGCGGGAGATTATAGTAAACAGCATCAAGGCAAGAAGCGGAGTGAGGATTATGAAGACAAGCGACAGGCTTGGGCTCATCGAGAAGGAGAAGCCGATTCCAAGCAAAAGAAGCAGCGGGCTTCTGACGAGCGGACGCAGGCCTCCGTTTATTGCATTCTGCATTACAGTCACGTCGCTTGTCATTCTTGTCACAAGACTCGATGATTCAAAGTAATCTATGTTTTTGAATGAGAAATCCTGGAGGTGGGAATATTCCGCATCCCTGAGCCGGGCGCCCCAGCCATATGCGGCACGTGCGGCAAAGCGTGCATATGCCAAGCCAGTGATAAGTGCAAGTATTGCACATAGCCCCATCTGCAGCCCTTTGTATTTCATGTATGAAAGATCTCCGAGGCTTACTCCGAAATCGATAAGGTCTGCCATCATCTTGGGAATAAGCAGCTCAAATGTTGTTTCAATAAAAACCAGAAAGGCTGCGATGAACAGATCCTTCTTATATGGCCCCATGTAAAAAAAAAGCTTTTTAATGCTGCCCATCCACGCTTCCTCCTTCCATGTTGAAATACGCTTTTTGCAAGAGTTCAACCAGCATATTCCTTTCTTCAGATGTAAAGCCGTTGAGCATTTTCTCTTCTGTTTTTCTGCATCCGTCCTGCCATCTTCTTATGGCCTCGGCCCCTTTTTCCGTTATCTTAAGTATGTTCCTTCTTCTGCATTGGCTGTCCATCTCAACTGAAATGAAGCCGTTTTTGCTCATTGTCTCGACCATTCTTGATATCGAGGCGGGATCAAGCTTGAAATATGAAGCGACCTCGTTCTGCGTGCATTCTCCGTTGTTTATGAGGTAGTTGAGTATTTTCGGCTGGCCCCTTCCCAGTCCCAGCTCTTCCAATAAGGGGGAAAGCATCCTTGTTTGCGCATGATAGGCCCTGAAAAGGAGGGTGTGCAGCATCATTGTCATATAATTATCCTTGCTTTATCAATTATTGATATATCAATGATACATTATATTTTCTTTCCATCTCTGTCAAATGAAATCTTAACTTATATTATTAAAAAAATATTATTCCGAATTAAGAATGAAAAATTTTTATAAATAACTATAATTGGGTTTGTTTGCAAGAATAAATTGTGTTGTCCAAGCTCTCGGGATAAGATGAGCCTAAATGGAGGATTATTCCTATGGCGCTGGTTAATATCGATTTTTATTCATATTATTTAGGCATGGACAGCCGGATTAGTGTCCTTTATCCGGAGAAAAGAGGTATCCAGCCTTGTGCTGCTGAAAGAAATCATCCGGTGCTTTATCTGCTGCATGGTCATTCGGATGATGAGAGCGCTTGGGTAAGAAAGGGCGGAGTTGAAGAGATAGCAAGCAGATATGATCTTATTGTCGTCATGCCTTCTGTGCATAGATCCTTTTACACGAATTGCAGGCATGGGCATTTTTATGAGGATTACATTGTGAAAGAGCTTCCAATCCTGATAAAGAACATGTTCCACGCATCCAGCAAAAGAGAGGATACATTCATCGCGGGCCTTTCAATGGGAGGCTACGGCGCATTGAAGCTCTCGTTGAAATATCCTGAAATATATAAAGGTGTTGTTTCCATGTCCGCCGCTTTGGACGCTTATTCGTCATTGGAATCAGGTCGAGGCATGTTCACTGTTCCGGATTTTGAAAGCAACATCGACAATGTGTTTGGCGGCATCGATGGGTTTTACGGCAGTGAGAACGATGTGTTTTATCTTGCTGAAGAATACGCTTTAAAAAAAGATGAGTTTCCTCTGGATATGTATATCTGCTGCGGCAAAGCCGATCCGCTCTATGACCAGTATCTGAAACTCAAGGAGAAGTTTTCCTCTCTTTTTCTTGATGCGTTTTTTGACGGGGAAAGGGACTATGGGCATGAATGGCCGTTCTGGCGCCTTGAGCTTGCTCTTGCGCTGAAAAGATTGCAGCTTCCTATTCTATGAAATATGGCAAGATCTGATAGAATGGTGCAAATCGAATTTAAAAAGTCGGAATAGTCCAAATTGCTTTCTGTATTTTCTCCCAAACGGGCTTTAGTCTAGAATTGTGAGGCATAGGAAAGTGAGTAACAAGGACACTTACGCGGTAAAGAAAAGTTTTTTTAAGGAGGTGGTCAGGCACAAGGCTGTGTACATGATCCTCCTCATCCCACTGGCATACTATATACTCTTTAAGTATGTACCTATTTGGAACAGCCAGATAGCTTTCCGCGATTACATGGCCCTTGATGGGGTAACGGGAAGCAAGTGGATCGGCTTGGATAATTTCAAGGCGTTTTTCAATTCGTTTTATTTTTGGGAACTGCTTAGAAACACATTGATGTACAGTTTCGGGAAAATAATATTCTCCCTTCCTCTTTCGATCGTGCTTGCGGTTGCCATTTACGAATGCAGAAGAGCGAAGCTGAGAAAGGTCGTGCAGACGCTGACGTATCTGCCGCACTTCCTTTCCTGGGTTATAATGTACGGTATTCTCCTTTCGCTTCTTGCCCCTGGAGATGGAATTGTAAACGATCTGATAAAGATGTGCGGAGGAACTCCGATAGATTTCCTTACCAACACCAAAGCCTTCCCGTGGATAGTGATCTTCTCCGATGCATGGAAGGAGATGGGGTGGTCGGCGATCATTTTCATTGCAGCTTTGATGGGCATTGACATGTCGCTTTTTGAAGCGGCCATGGTGGAGGGTGCATCCGCATGGCAGAGGGTCAGATACATCACGCTCCCCTCGATTGCTCCTGTCATTGTAACAGTGCTTCTTTTAAAGATAGGCACAATCCTCGATGCGGGCTTCAACCAGATATTCATGCTGTATTCTCCTGCAGTCTATTCGGTAGGCGACATCATCGATACCTGGGTATACAGGCAGGGACTTCTTGAATTCCAGTTCGGCCTTGCAACTGCTGTCGGACTCTTTAAGGGAGTCATCGGAATGCTTTTGATCTTCTTTGCCAACAGGCTGACGAGAAAGGTCTCCAATTCGTCGTTGTTCTAAGGGGGATGGGTATATGAAAAAAGATAAGAACAAGATTCAGGGTACAGCAGTAAGGCTGACCGGAGCCGACAAGGTGTTCTATACCATTGTGGATGTGTTCATGGTTTTCATGCTCATCATAATCGCAATTCCTCTTTGGAGCACAATCACGCTTTCATTCAGGCCGAATACCTTCCTTGGCACAAATATAGAAGGCATGTTCCTTGTTCCGTGGAAATGGTCTACCGCGGCTTATAAGGCGCTTTTGGGGAACAACGGGTTTCTGATCGCTTTCTCCAACAGCCTGAAGATCCTGGTGATGGGCGTTGCGACATCCCTGCTTCTTACGATTCCTCTGGCATATGTGCTGTCTGTAAAGACGCTTCCGGGAAGAAAGTTTTTGAACATACTGATCATCATCCCGTATGTTTTCAATGTAGGAATGATTCCGTCCTATCTCCTTGTTACGCATATAGGGCTCATCGACCATCTGGCTGCTGTATTCGTTCCCGGAGCGATAAGCACCTATAACTGCATAATCATGAGAAGCTTTTTCGAAGGAATCCCGAACGAGCTGAAGGAATCGGCGAAAATAGACGGAGCGGGGGAGATGACGATATTATTGAAGATCATGCTCCCGCTTTCCAAAGCGATCATTCTTACAGTAGGCCTGTTCTATGGTGTTTCATTCTGGAATGATTTCTTCCATGCGATGCTCTACCTCAACTCCAATGCGTTGCAGCCGCTTCCGATTCTCCTGAGGAACATACTCATGGCCAGCGGCATGAACGAGTATGTCGAGGTGAATGCCTTCGGAGAGGCGCCGATTGCCGCCATAAAGGCCGCTTCGGTATTCTTAAGCGCAATACCGATGGTGATTGCATATCCCTTCATCCAAAAATACTTCACAAAGGGTACTTTGCTTGGAAGTGTGAAGGGTTGATTAGCGAAATAAGCCCTAGGGGCTTTTAATAAAGGTTGATTACATAATCAAAGGAGGTTTGATCATGAGTAGAAAACTTTTGGCTGTATTGGCTGTACTGTTGATGCTTCTTTCCTTCCCTGTTTTTGCAAATGGTGCAGGCGAGACAAAGACCGCAGCGGCAGAAAGCGGACCCGTCGTCATCGATTTGTGGTACGGAGCTGCTGTTACCGAGGCAGGACCGCCGCCGGCAGATTGGGTAGGATTCGATATAATCCGTGAAAAGCTGAATATCGATCTCCGCCTGACCGCGCTTCCTTCAAACGAGAGCGACCAGGATGTGAAGATCCAGGCTGCGGGAGCGGCAAACAATCTTCCCGACCTTTTCATGGTCCGGCGTGATGCATGGCTTCGCCTTGTGCAGCAGGGACTTGTTGCATCCGTGGATGACATGTATGAGCTCATGCCCACAAGAACTGCGGTGCAGTATGATGCAGACAGCATCAAATTCACCACTTACAAGGGCAAATCCTATGGCCTTGCATCTCCTGGTTCGATCATCAAGAACGAAGGAGTGCTGATCCGCAAGGACTGGCTCGACAATCTCGGCCTTGATGTGCCTGTAACCCTTGATGATTACATGGAAGTGATGAGAGCTTTCACTTTTGACGATCCCGATGGAAACGGCAAAAACGATACATACGGCTATGGCGCATTCATCGAGATAAACAATTACGAGGAAGGCCTTGGTAGAAGGTTCCAGCCGTTCTACGGAGCTTTCGGTGTGGAAGGCACATGGGATCTGAATGCATCTACAGCAGGACTCAATCTCAAGAAGCCTGAGATGTATGATGCGATGTGCTTCATAAAGCAGATGCAGGATGAGGGTGTCATTGATCCGAACTGGATGGCTTACAAGAAAGATGATTTCCGCGCTGCATGGAAGCAGGGCAAGTTCGGCATCATGAGAGAGCAGAACGCAGCTTATGCCTCTAAGAGCAACTATGCGCCGTTCGATGCCAATTTCCCAGATGGCGAATGGATTGTCATAGATCCTCCTGTGGGACCGGAAGGCAAGAGCTCCGTCGGCCCGTATACCCAGAGCTACAGAATTTACGCAGTAAGCCAGAAAGCTGCAAATGCTGGAAAGAAAGAGGCTATTGCAAGGCTTCTTGAATGGATGAGCAGCGATGAAGGCTATTATCTGCTCGGTTGGGGAGTAGAAGGCGTCAACTATGTCCTTGACAAGGATGGAATCCCGACAACTGAAGGGCTTGCTGATCCGTCAAAAGGCTTTGATGAGGCTGAAATCGTTCCTATCACCCAGCTTAGGAACATGGTTTATTACAATTCTGATGTCGAGCTTGCGGCAAGATATCCTGAATATGTCTGCGATGTATCCGGCAAGACCATGAGCGCATTGACAACTCTCAGGGAGATGGAAACAAAGAAGTGGACAGCAAGCATCGGTTGCGATACCCTTCCTGCTCCTAATGCGGATGTCAAGAGATTCTATGAGCAGGGCGTCCTTGAATTCCTCACAGGAAGAAGAGCCCTTACAAAAGAGAATTGGGATGCCTGGATTGCACAGTTCGATCAGATCGGAGGAGCTGCTTGGGAAGCTTCCGGTATCGAATATGCAGAAGCGAACGGATTGTTGATCTGAGTAAAAAAAGGTGGAGGGCTTTTGCCCTTCGCCTTGTTTGGAGTATGAGATGAAAAAAATGCTCTCGCTTGAAATGGCCGAGTCGATCATGAGCTATTTCAAAAGCGGAATGATGAAATGGCATTATGAGGATGGGCTGGTCGTATTGTCTGTTTTGAAGCTTTCAGAAATCCTCGGCCGCCAAGACCTTTTTGATTGGGCTTATGGCATGTATTCTCCTTTAATCGGCCAAGATGGATCTATAAAGCTTTACAGGATGGGAGAATACAATCTGGACCAGGTTAATCCTGCAAAAGTTCTCATACCCCTTTATGAGAAGACAGGGGAGGAGCGCTTCAAGATTGCCGCCTCCCTTGTTCATCAGCAGCTTGCCTCGCAGCCAAGGACAAAGTCCGGTGTTTTCTGGCACAAGGAAATCTATCCTTGGCAGATCTGGCTTGATGGGTTGTATATGGCCCAGCCTTTCAGGGTCATGTACGCTTTAAGCTTCGGTGATGAGGATGCGATAGAGGATGCTGCATCACAGCTGGAGAAGACTTACGGTATTTTAAAAGATTCCCGTACCGGGCTTCTTTTCCATGCTTATGACGAATCCAGAGGTATGCGGTGGTCGAACGTATCCACAGGAGCTAGCATGCATGTCTGGGCACGTGCCCTGGGCTGGTATCTTATGGCGCTTATCGATATATCAGAAATGATAAGGGGCACAAGGCCATCCATTGCAGAACGGCTGGATACGATTACAAGTGCCGTGCTGGAAAGCCTCTTGCGGTTCCAGAGTGAGGATGGGATGTGGTATCAGGTCATCGACTGCGGCAACAGGCCTGGAAACTATTTGGAAACCAGCGCCAGCAGCATGTTCGCCTACACCCTTTTCAAGGCTTCCAGGCTAGGCGTCATAGAAAAGGAAGAAGGGGTCAAATCTGCATCGAAAGCTGTGGAAGGCATCAAAAAGAGGTATCTTGAAAGGGATGAGGACGGATATTTCCATCTCGGAGGAATATGCTCTGTCGCAGGATTGGGCGGAAACCCATACCGCGACGGCTCATTCGAGTACTATATTTCTGAAAAGGTCGTAAAAGATGATTTCAAGGGAGTGGGACCTTTCCTGATGGCCCTCATAGAAGGGGAGTCAGGTAGTCCATCGTCTCTTTGAGCGTTGAAGGCTTCATGTTTTCAAGAAGGAACGGGATATCATCGATTCCTGCCTTTTTCAAGCATGGGATTGCAACGCTCCAGTCGAAAATACCCTCCAAAAGCGGAAGATCGCCTTTTTTCCAGTTGTCTATGAGAACATAGTTCTTAGCATGGATGGCGACTACATTATCCTTTATCGGGGATGTTATGTCATCGATGAAGGTAGAGATGTCATCCTTTTGAAGAGTTGGGCTTTTTGCCGGGATTCCTGTCCAAGGGACAAGATTTACCGGATCGAGTACGACCTTGAGAAATTTGCTCTGGAAAATGTCGAGAACGCGGCGCATCTTTTCGCTGCTGTCGATTGTATGCTGCCGCGCTACCGGTTCGAGAGCGACTATGGCGTCGTTTTCTTCAGCTTTTTTTAAAAGCGTCTCTACTGTGCTGCACAGAATGGAGAAATACTTTTCGCTCTTTGTTTCCTCGTTGTAGGAGCAGTCAGGATTTGCCGATCCTGTTTCCGTCGCGACTATTCTGCAGCCCAATGCGGAGGAAAGCTCAAGAAGCTTTACAAATCTTGCGATATGCTTCTTCCTTTCGTCCGGATCGGGATGGACGGGGTTGATATAGCATCCGATCACCGCTATGGATACCCCGTTTGCAAGCAGGCTGCCGCGTATGTTCAGGGCATCTTCTTCATTCATAATGGAGATATCCTTGAAGGAAGGCACCGATTTTTTTAAAGCAAGCTGTATGAGGCTTTGCCGAGAATAGCCTCTTATTGCTCCGCCTAATTCCTCAAAAGAGGAAAAACGCCCGAAGTCATGGGCTCTGAATCCGAGTTTGAACATAACTTGGATTTTAGTCGCAGTTGAGAAAATTGTAAACATCGGGAGGTTTCCAGTGGATTTTTCAGCGAAGGAATGCATTCAGAAAGGCATATCGCTTGCCAGGGCGCTTGATATAATCTCGTCAAGCGGAGGAGGCTGCCTGAGAATAGAAAGCGGTGTATGGAATACCGGTCCGCTTACGATAAAAAGCAACACTGGAATAATGCTCGACCGGGGTGCCGTGTTGTCTTTCATACCGGATTTCTCCCTTTACAGGCCGGTATACACTCGTTGGGAAGGGGTTGATTGCTATGCCATGCATCCTTGCATCTTGATGGAGAATGCCAAATCCTCCTACATATGCGGCGAAGGCACGATCGACGGCGCTGGACTTTCCTGGTGGAAAGCAGCAAAAGAAAAGAGAAAAGATAACAAAGGACCAGAGACGGATTTGGAAAAGGAACTTGCAGCCCTCAATCCTGGATATCAGGATCAGCCTGGAGGAGGGGGAGGCCGATCCAGCCAGTTCCTCCGTCCGACACTCTTGTCCATAAAGGATTCTGCCAATGTTTATATAAGGGATGTAAAGCTTGTGGACAGCCCGTTCTGGACTCTGCATGTGCTATACAGCAAGGATGTCGAGATACGGGGAGTATCCATAAAGAATCCGGCAGACAGCCCCAATACAGACGGCATCGATGTCGATTCCTCGGTCAATGTGAAAATCATCGATACGCAGGTGGATGTCGGAGATGATGGAATTGCGATAAAAAGCGGGAGCGGTGCAAGCGGGATTTCTGTTGCAAGGCCTTCTAAGAACATACATATTGAGAACTGCCGTGTTTATTCGGCTCATGGCGGCATCTCGATCGGCAGCGAGACTGCAGCAGGCATCGACGGGGTATTTGTCAAATCCTGTTCTTTCATAGGAACGGACAGGGGCATAAGGATAAAAACGAGGCGTGGCCGCGGCGGAGTTGTCGAAAACCTCCGATTCAGTGACATTACAATTGACGGCACTTTCTGCCCAATTGCTATAAACATGTTCTACAGATGCGGCTGCGACGATGAGAATCTTTTCTCTCTCTCCCCGTTGGCTGTCCGCCCTGATACGCCTGTTATAAAAAACATATGTTTTTCCAAAATAATCGCCAAGGGCTGCAGAAGCTCAGTCGGATTCATTGCAGGACTTCCTGAAATGCCTGTTACTGGCATAGAGATAAGGGACAGCTCGTTTGCTCTTTCTGACAATCCCGACATTCCTGTCATGGAATCGGAGATGACACGCGGGCTGAAAGAGATTTCAGAGAGATCCTTCCGCCTGTGCTTCTGTTCTGTTTCGGTCAAGAATGTGGACATAAGCGGGGTTGCTGAGCCGTTTTATGTTGAAAAGGGGGTCGACCTTGAGCTCTAAGCTTATATTCTTCGGGGATTCGACCGCGGCTAAGAAGGATGTTTGCGCCAGGCCTGAGACAGGATGGGCCGAATGTTTGGAAAAATACTTAAGCCCGAATTATTCTTTAATCAATCTTGCTGTAAATGGGATGAGCAGCAAAAAGTGCATCGATACTGGATTGTTTGAAAAAGGGCTTAAAATGGTGGATCCGGGCTCCTGGTGCATGATCGAGTTCGGTCATAACGAGTATAAGGCGGATGAGCAGAGATACAGCAGCTTGGACGGATTTTATTCAAATCTGGTAAACATGGCATGCGCTTTGAAAGAAAAAGGCTGCTCTGTCTTGCTCATGACTCCGATAGTCAGAAGAAAGTTTTCCTCTGACGGAAAAATAATAAATACGCACGGAGAGTATCCTGATGTCATAAGACGTGTTGCTTCGGGTTTCTCTCTTTTCTTTGTTGATATGGAAAAGATTACAGAATCCTTTTTCTCACGCCTTGGAGAAGAGCGTTCAAAAGCATGTTTCATGCACTTGAATCCAGGAGAAAGCCATAATTATCCGCAAGGCATCGAAGACGATACCCATCTCAGCTTGAATGGGGCCGAGGCGGTTGCCTCCCTTTTTGTCAGCTATGCCAAAAAAAATCTGATGTTACCTTTTATAGGCGGTATGATGTTATAATAATCCGGGAGTGTATAATCACGTGGAGATTGGCAATACTGGAAAAAGGCGGATAGGGCTTGCACTGGCTTCCATACATACCGGCTCTTCTAACAACATGTGGCGCATGATCGCCGACATAGCTGTTAGAAAAGGGGATACTCTTTTCATCTTCCCCGGAGGAAGGCTGAAATGCACGGATGATTTCGAGTACCTCCGTTCAGGCATATACGATCTGGTGAACAAGGATAACCTTTCGGGGCTCATTGTCTGGTCTTCAAGCCTGGGCGGTTTCATTTCCATAGACGAATTATCATCATTCCACGAAAGATTTGAAAACATCCCATATGTCACAATAGGCCTTAAAAGAGAGGCGCATCCCGATATAAGTTTTGATGCGTATCATGGCTTTAAGGCGCTTGTCATGCATTTCATACGCCATCATGGAGCAAAAAGGATTGCTTTTTTACGCGGGCCGGAAAATCATCTTTCTGCTGAGGACCGCTACAGGGCTTACGTGGATGCCCTCAGGGATTGCCATATCGAAATTGATTGGAATCTGATATCCAGCCCGACTCCATGGTCCTCCGGGGCCAAGGCGCTTGAAGAACTTGATAGAAGAGGTCTTGTTCCTGGAAGGGATTACGATTCGATGTTGGCCGCAAGCGACATGATGATGTATGCAGCCGCCAGGGTGCTCGAGAAAAGAGGTCTCAGATTTCCCGGGGATCTGATGATAGGCGGATTCAACAACAGCTATGAAAGCCAATTGCTTTCCGTCGGCATGTCCACTGTCGGAATGCCATATTCCCAGGTTGCATCGATGGCTTATGAGGCATTGGACCATCTTTTATCCGACAGTGATGAGGACAGGTCTCTGGAGCCGGATGTCATGCTTCCTGCCGAGATGCTTTTAAGGCGTTCCTGCGGCTGTGAGGATTCGTTTTCAGGGCTAAAGCGGGCAGGAGAGGTAATCAAGGATAAGAAAAGCTATCTCGAGTGGGTTTCCAGAGCTTTCCATCTGTCAGATGAAATAATGGAAAGAAGAGTCATCCCGATTGTGGATATGATTGTTTTGCTGCAGGATGGATGTTCTGAAGAGGAGTTGAAAAAATGCCGTATTGCCGTATCCGCCCTATGCGATGATTTTTTCTCTGCCTCGCTGGATCTCAATCTCTTTTTAGAGGCGCTGCGTTGGCTGGTTGCCTTCCTGCCTCTTTCCCAGAAGGCCCGTGATTTTGTCTTCCAATCGATTCTGCCGGACATCTCTCGCGCTCAGAACAGGATAAATAATCTCAAGGTATATGAAAGAAACGTCCAGCATAAGCGCATGGACAATTTCAAATATGATCTGATGGGGCTTACCAGAGTAAACGGGATCGGCTTTTATCTCCAAAAGCATCTTCCTTCTTTAGGCATGCATTCCTGCTTCGTCGTGGTTTATGGGGATGAGGGGGTCTCCTCCCTTGCTGGAGGATTTTACCAGGATCAGACTTTTTCCATGGAAGATTTCGCTTCTTCTCTAATTCTTCCTGACCGCATCATGGATGCCTTTGAGCCGGGATTGTACATCGTCGAGCCGCTTTTTGTCGAGAATCAGCCACTAGGATACATGGTCCTTGGTACCTCTGGAAGGGATGGCACGCTCGTTGAGGATATACGCAGCACGATATGCTATGCGATGAAGGGCGCCTATCTTATGGAGGCGGAAAACAGGGCGAAAGAAGCGGCAGAGAACGCAGAGAGATTGAAGAGCGAGTTTTTTGCAAATGTCAGCGAGGACTTGAAACCGCCTTTGGAATTCATTGCTGAAAAATCCACAGATCTTGAGGTGCTGAAGGCCGTGCGCAAGGCGGAGCATCTTTTGGACCTGGCTCTGGCCCAGGCCGGCGAGAGCGGTGCAGAGAAGAAGCTCGAGAGGCTTTCTGACTTAATTGCCGCAGTAATTTCTTCCGGAGCTGAAAGGGATGGAGGCATATCGGATGAGGATTTCCTTGTTCAAATCGATCTGCAGGGAGCAAGGGATGTGTTTTCAAATCTCGTGGAGCTCATGTCTTCAGAAGGAAGCGTGCATTTTTGTTTTGCAAGAGGAAAGTGCTTTTTTGAGTTGCGCTTTTTTTCCGAGAATGCAAACTGGGATCCTCATCTATGCTCCAAGGATGCATTGTTCCTTGCATCTGAGAAACTGATGCTTTTAAATGACGGAAGGCTTTATCTTGATGATAACGAAATCGTTCTGAGATTTGCTTTTCCAAGCCTCGGAGGAGAAAGAAGGGAAAGCGGCAGGGATGATCTGCAGCCGCTCTTTCTTTGTGGATCAAAAGAATCTGTTTCATACACCAATATGAAAGAGGATCTGAAGATTGCTTTCTTACGGAAGATCGGCTCGAAAAGAAGGATGCTCTCGGAAGCTGGGCTTTTCATCATCGATTTTGCTTCTTTGGATGCAAAGGATCTGGCAGTCCTCTCTTCCTATGCAAAAGATCCTGTCATAAACCGCATCCCGGTTCTTGCCTACGGAATCGGGCCGTGCGGCTGCTCTTTGCTTTGCGATCTGGTAGAAAAGACAAGAAACGTTGAAGGAAAGACGAACATATTCTTGATGGGCGCACCTGCTTCTCTGGTCTCTTCTTTAGAGCTGGATGAAAAAAACATCGTCCTAGGCGATGTTGATGACTTCTTTTCTTATGCAGGAAAGGATAAGCTTTCTCTTATCCTAATCTCATCCGATGCCGCATTGATGCGCCTCAAGGAAATAAGAAGCCTTGCAGGAGCTCCGATAATAATAGTTTCCAAAACTGTCGATAAGGCCCAGGTTGAAAAGACTTCGGACATGGCCCGCATACTTCTTGTCAATCCATTCATTTTCCAAAGCAGGGAATTCATATCCAAGCTCATCCGCCTCATGGGTGGGGAGGAAGTCCTTCCTCCTTTTACAGGAGCGCTTGTCAAGAAGGCGGTCTGCTACATAAACCGGCATGCTTCCGGACATATTGCAAGATGGCAGATGGCAAATGAGATCAATGTAAATGAGGATTATCTTGCCAGGATGTTCAAAAAGGAGCTCGGGGTATCTCCTTGGGATTATCTTATGCGCTGCCGCATCGATATGGCTTCAAGGCTTATAAGGGAGACGGGGATGAGCATGAACGAGGTTGCATACCGCACAGGATTCCAGGATCAGGCTTATTTTAATAGGGTGTTCAAGAAGATTGCTGGATTCTCTCCGAAAAAGGCACGATGAATTTATCATAAGCTGCCCATCTCGTCTTTGATGAAGGACATTATGACAGATACAATATATTTGATCTCATCTTCATCAAGATCATGCCCTTTTTTTATTTTATGCCATTTTTCCAGGCAGGAGCGGCAGCAGGTGGCGGTTGCATGCTGGGCTATGAATACAGGATGTCCTTTCATAGGAGTCTGCTTCCCGTCATTGAGGATCTCTTTTGGCGCAAGACGCTTAGTTATGAAATCAATTGCATGGCGGGCTATGGTCTCTTCTCCCTTTTTCTGAACATATTCCCGGCTTTTTTCATCCAGATGGAAGGAGGATCTGAAAGGGGAGGAAGCCAGCTTCCTTTTCAGGGTTTCATAATCGCTGTACATTTCAAAGCTTCCTGAAATGCTCAAGGCAGGCATCAAAATGCTCAGGGACGGTAAAATGCTCTTTTGCAATCTCGCACTGGCAGGAGAATGTGCAGCCGGATAAAAGAAAGGTCGAGTTTTCCATATCTTCCTTTTCATCTCTGAAATAAGTGTATCCCTTGCGGTTGATATGGGGCCCGAAACTGCAGTTCAGGAAGCAGGCCTTGCCATTTTTGCGCCATGGCCTCATTAGATAAACGCTTTCCTCCTTGCAGGATGAGGAAGTGAATACGCAGTCCTTGAAAATGAAGCCGATCCCGTCCTTTTCTCCGGATGGAGCTGCAACAAATCCCTTTTCTATGCTGTTTATCGTGCAGTATTCGAATAGCGCATTGCCGGAGCCGAAGATGAAATCCACCGATCCTTCTATATGGCAGGAGTGGAATACTGCTTCGCTCATTTTTCTTTGACAGAAGCATCGGGGGCCGTAGAAACCCCTTGCTTCCCGCTCTTTCTGCGGAAGGGGAGAGATGAAGAGCGTATCCTGGTTGCCAAGAAGCCGGACGTTTTCAAGCCTTGATTTCTCACAGTCCAGATATAAGGCAAGGGCCTGTCCTGCAGTCTCTGCTCTTCCTGAAGAGTTTATTATTGTGAGGTTCTCAAGCAGAAGGCGCCCTCCTGAGAAGAAAGCCGTATATGTCCTGAAGGTTCCTCTTTTTTTCCCATCCTCAAGAATTTCTCTTGCATGATCGGCATAATCGATCTCGACCTTGCCTATTCCTCTGATCGTGAGATCTTTCTTGTCCGAATAGAGTTTTTCCCTATAGTAGCCTTCAGAGACGATTATTTCGGCCTTTTCCCCATACGGGACAGCCTCTAAAGCTTCCTGAATCCTGCTATAATTTTCATTTCCGTTTTTTCCAACTGTGAGTTTCAGCATTTTTTATGATATTAAGGTTTTTTCCTTCATGTTGAAAGACTCTGGCTGGAAAAACGGATTCCAGCTTCTATTTTTTCAAGACGGTTTTTTATCCACGAGTACGAGAAAGCTATCACATTCACGCTGAGGCCTTCGCATAAATGGGGTGGATCATCTGGATTGAACCCTCCTTTTCTGAGATCCCTGCAATCGAGGGAGCCGAATCTATCGGTTATTTCCACAGCTATGTCGTGGCAGGCTGCCACCGCTTCGCTTTCCTCGATCTTCAGGCAGAGGAAGTGGTATCCGATGAACATCAGCGTCCCCTCGATAAGACCGCATTGGGCGCCGAAGCGACCTGCTCCGTGCATGCCTACGGCGGCTTTTACAAGCTCTTCCGGCAGCTTCTGAGAAAAGAGAGTGCAATAGATTCTCATGCTTGTTCTGGCGCAATTGATGTTAAGATCATAATAGCAGTGATGAACTTCATCTTTGATGTATTTTTCGTAATCCATATCTCATTCCTCCTGAAGATATTCCTCTGCCGTCATGATGCTGATATGGAGAGGGGAGAGCGTTTTTGCTATTTCCAATGCGCTTCTTTCCGTCTCTTTTGTGAGCCCCGAGATTGCATCTTCCAAATAGATTGCCCTTATGCCTTCATCGACTAAGGCAAAAAGCGTTGAGAGGACGCAGCATTCTGCGACAACCCCGCAAAGTATGACTCTTTTTGAATTCCTGCATTTTTCTCTCACAGCATCGTTTGAAAGACAGGAATATTGAGATTTCGAATATAGCGGAAGCTTATTAAGATACTTGGAAAATGCAGGCATCATGGAATTGGCATATGCGTCGCTGTTTATCTTTTCGTACTGCCGGTTGTATTCCTGCCATACCCCTGAAGCTTCGGGATTGTATAGGAATCTGGTGAAAACAACATCCGCATCCTTCTTTTTTTCGAGAATCTCGAGAATCCTCTCTTTTGCTCTTTGTATGTTTGCACATTCCCATGCGCCGCCTGGCGCATATGCATTCTGCATGTCTATGACCAAAACGAGATCTTTTTCCTTCATGCAGATATTATAAATGTTAAATTGCACTTTGAAAATGAAAGTCTGGGTGCTAATATAACAGTTGGAGAAGACCATGCCGGAAAAAATGCCTCATATACAGCTGGATGATACGATAGCAACGAGATTTGCGGTTCTTCCTGGCGACCCGAAACGGGTTGAGCGGGCTTCATCGTTCCTTTCTGATGTGCAAGATTATGGCATGAGCCGTGAATTCAGGTCGATAAGAGGAATTTATAAAGGATTGCCTATTCTTTTGATGTCGACCGGCATGGGAGGCCCGTCTGCCGCAATTGCTGTTGAGGAGCTTGCCCGAATAGGAGTTGAAGCTGTAGTAAGGATAGGTAGCGCCGGTGCGCTTGAAAGCGGAATGGAGATCGGGGATCTGGTGCTTGTCAGCGCCGCTGTCCGCGATGACGGGGCAAGCAGGGCGTATATTGATCTGTCCTTTCCCGCTGTATCGGATTTTTCTCTGCTTTCTTGCTGCAAAAAAGCGGTGGAGGAGCTGGGATTCCCTTATCATATAGGCATCGCAAGAAGCCATGATACGATGTACGGACCTGATAATCCCGCCCTTTATGAGAAGTGGTCCAAAACCCCTGTTATCGCTTCGGATATGGAAAGCGCCGCAATTTTGACCGTTTCCAGCTTCAGGAAAGTAAAGGCAGCCTCCATTTTGAATATTGTTTCCCCCTATAAGGGAGATGTGAATGGAAGCGTTGCAAAATACTCTTCTGGGGAAGAGATGATGATGAAGGGCGAGATGCGGGAGATAGAAGCCTCTCTCGAGGCGTTGAGAATCTATAGCATGTCATCCTAAGGAGGATATAAATGGCCAACGTATTCAAGACAAAATTCGACGTTGCGACGATCGTGCTTATTCCGGCATGTATCGGAATCAATTACATCGGAAAGCTTTTTGCTTCTTTTTTGAAGCTGCCGCTTTGGCTTGATTCCATCGGAACCTGCATTGGAGGATGCCTCGGAGGTCCGATCATCGGCGGTCTCTGCGGAGCAGCCAATAACATCATCTATGGTCTTACCACCGGTGATAACATCACCCTGATATATGCCCTTACAAGCCTCGGCATAGGAATCGCTGTCGGAATAATGGCCAGGCTGGGGTATATGAAGAGCTTTGGCAAGGCCTTGCTTACTTCCGTTGTCGCCGGTCTTGTTGCTGTTGTCATCTCAACTCCGCTGAATGTGATATTCTGGGGCGGAACCACAGGAAACGTATGGGGTGATGCGCTTTTCGCCGCTACGCAGGCTGCAAACATGCCGGTGTTCTTAGGCTCCTTCCTCGATGAGGTCGTTGTGGATGTTCCAGACAAGATCATAACCCTTGTGATAGTTTTCTTCATCCTGAAAGGATTGCCGGCTAAGCTTACAACCCTTTATGAGAACAATGATGAAGTGGAGAGCTTGGACTGATGAAGAGCATCAGCCTTTATGTGGATAACGGCACATGGCTGTGCCGTGTCCATCCCTTTACAAAGCTGATGTATATTTTGACCGCAATAGCTGTCCCTCTGATAAGCGGAAGCCTTGCGGTCTTTCCTGTTTTCATGCTTTTGTCCTTGTTCATCCTTTTATCGGGCAAGGTTTTAAAGCGTGCGGTTCCTCTCATCGCTTTTTCCTTTACCATACTTGTAACGATATTCCTCATCCATGGCCTGTTCAATCAGGCTAATGAGAATGTGCTCTTTTCAATAGGCCCGATAAGTTTTTATAGAGAAGGGCTTTACTATGCTCTCAAGATAAGCTTCAACATTCTGAACATGCTTTTGAGCTTTGCAATTCTTGTTCTGACCACAAAGCCGTCCGATCTTGTGGATGAGATGGAGAAAAAGGGTTTTTCCCCCAGGTTCTGCTATATCATCAATTCCGTGTTCCAGATAATTCCGCAGATGATGGGCATGATGAACACGATAACAGATGCCCAGCGGAGCAGAGGAATGGAAACTGAGGGCAGCCTTAGAGTCAGGGCAAAGGCCTTTATCCCGCTTGTATCCCCTGTTGTGACTGGAAGCCTCATAAACACCAGAGAGCGTGCGATAGCGCTGGAGGTCAGGGCTTTCGGGAAGAAGGGAAAGAAGACATATCTTTCCGATCGTCCTGTGCATAAGGGGGACAAGGCTATGAATTTGGTTTTGTCCGCTATGCTTCTTGCATCAATAATCTGGAGAATCGCCGCATGGCTTATATAGAAATAGAACACCTGAAATACAGGTATCCGCATACATCCTTTTTGGCCCTTGATGATATCAGCCTGGAGATTGAGAAAGGCAGCTTCATCGGAATCATTGGGGCCAATGGGGCAGGAAAAAGCACTTTCGCCCAGGCCCTGATCGGGCTGGTCCCGCAGTTTTACAAGGGCGCATACGGCGGGCGTGTGAAAATAGATGGCCTTGAAGCAGGCAAGACCCCTGTCGAGAAGATGTGCTGCAAGGTCGGCTTGGTGTTCCAGAATCCATTCAATCAGCTTTCCGGAGCGAAAGACAATGTCTATGAGGAAGTATGCTTCGGCATGCAGAATCTAGGGCTTGATAGCGCTGAGATGAAAAGGCGTGCCGATGAGGCATTGAGCCTGATGGGTATCTACGAATATAGCAGCCGCAATCCCTTCGATCTTTCCGGAGGGCAGATGCAGAGGGTCGCAATAGCCAGCATACTTGTGATGAAGCCTGATGTCTTAGTTCTTGATGAACCGACCAGCCAGCTCGATCCAGAGGGAAGTTCTGAGGTGTTCAAAGCTGTGGAGGACCTCGCAAAATCTGGAATTACTGTAGTGATGGTCGAGCAGAAGGTGGAATACCTGGCCCGCTACTCTGATAAGATCATTTTGCTCGATAAAGGACGTGTCATGGCATTCGACACTCCAGAGAAGGTCCTCTCATCTTTTGAAATGGAGAAGTGCGGGGTCATGGCCCCCGTTTTCACCCGCATTGCAGAACAGATGGGTTTCAAATCGTCTTATGGCTATCCTGTCAGGCTCGAGGACGCTGTTTCATTGATGCAGAATAAGGTGCGCTTTGACAGCAAGAGAAAAAATCCTTCCTCTTTTTCCGACGTGATGCTGGAGGTTGAGGATCTTTCTTTCAGCTATACCGGCAAAACCGATGTCATAAAGAATGTAAGCCTTTCTTTTGATAGCCGTCCAACTGCGATAATCGGTCAGAATGGAGCAGGGAAGACCACGCTTGCTAAGTTAATCAAAGGGCTTCTGAAGCCGGGAAAGGGGAGGATTTCTATTCTCGGGGAGGATACAAGCGCAAAAACTGTTGCGAATCTTGCATCCACAGTCGGTTATGTTTTTCAGAATCCTGATGATCAGATATTCAAGCATACTGTGCATGACGAGATGCTTTTCGGTCCGATGAATATCGGCATGGATAGGAAGAAAGCGGAGGAGAGGATAAAAGAGGAGTTGTCGTTCATCGGCCTTTTGGACAAGATAGACGAAAACCCGTATGATCTCGATCTGCATGAAAGGAAGATGGTTGCCCTTGCTTCAGTGCTTGTCATGGATACAAAGGTTGTTATATTCGATGAGCCGACCATAGCGCAGGACGATATGGGAAAAAGAATCATAGCAGCAATAATCGAAAGGCTTGCGAAAAAAGGATGTCTGGTGATTTCAATACTCCATGATATGGATCTGGTTGCAAGATGCTTTTCAAGGGTTGTGGTCATGGCTGGTGGGCATGTTGTAGCCGATGGGACTCCTGAAGAGGTTTTTTCAGATGAGAATGCATTGCAGCAGGCCGGGCTGAAGATGCCTCAGGCCGCAGAGCTCTCGAAGCTTCTCGGATCTGAGGAGCTGATGCTCGATGAAGAGGAGTTCCTTGAATGCTGCAAAAGATTGGATTGATGATCATTTCTTCCTTTTTCTCTATTAATTAGTTTTGATAACGAGTAGAATCTGCAGGCGGATATCGGAGGCTTTTTGTGGATCTGCTGCTTGTTATAATCTATCTGTCTTTCATCAGCCTAGGCCTGCCTGATGCTCTATTGGGCTCGGCCTGGCCAAAGATGTATCCTGAATTCGGGGTACCCGTTTCATATGCCGGCATCATTTCCGCAACAATTGCAATCTGTACTATAATCTCCAGCCTATCAAGCGACCGCATGACAAGAAGATTCGGGACAGGGAAGGTGACCGCTTTCAGTGTTGCCCTGACATGCCTGGCTCTGGCCGGATTTTATTTCAGCCACAATTTCCTTTTATTGGTATTTCTGGCAATCCCTTACGGATTGGGTGCCGGAAGCGTGGATTCATCTCTTAATAACTACGTTGCACTTCATTATAAGAGCAGGCATATGAGCTGGCTTCACTGCATGTGGGGGATCGGGGCTGCATCAGGACCGTACATAATGGGCGCAGTCCTTGCTGAAGGGCTTTGCTGGAACAATGGGTATGGCATCATTGCAATTCTTCAGTTTTTTCTTGCAGCAATCCTGTTTTCAACCCTTCGGTTTTGGAGAAAACAAGCCCGGAATAAAGATAAAGGCGAGAAGAGGCTTTCAATCATGGATGTAATCTCGATAAGGGGAGTCAAAGCCGTGATGCTTGCTTTCTTCTGCTATTGTGCAATCGAGCAGACGGCAATGCTTTGGGCATCCAGCTATCTTGTAATTGCCCGAGGCTTGGACGGATCTTCTGCCGCAAGGTATGCAGGCCTCTTTTTCTTGGGAATAACATCAGGCCGCGCCCTAAGCGGATTTTTGACAATGGCCATCTCGGACAGGGGCATGATAAGGCTGGGGGAGGCTGTAATAGCCTTAGGCCTTGTATTTTTCTTTTCAGATGCATCACTTATCTTCATCTTGGCCGCTTTTTTCTTATTGGGGCTCGGGTGTGCGCCTATATATCCATCGGTGATACATTCGACGCCATCAAATTTCGGAGTCTCTTCTTCCCAAGCGGTAATGGGTGTGGAAATGGCCAGCGCCTATGTCGGAACATGCCTCATGCCGCCTCTTTTCGGCTTGATTGCAAACCATGTTTCGATACATCTTTTTCCCATTTACATCCTTCTGCTTCTTATTGTCATGGCAATAATGCAGGAAGTGCTTGCAAAAAAAGTGGATGATGATCCTTGTTTATGATCTGAGAGCCTTCTCTAGACTGCTTAGATCGTTCTCATCTGGATGATTCAGGGCGCGGTCGAAATTCTCGATCATCGGCTTTGCTTTTTGCTCGTCCATCTTAAGATATTTTTCCCTTACCGACATAGGCATCCTGCCCTGGCACATGTAAGATCCTATGAGTTTGCATGAAGGGTCGATGTTTTTTTCGACGTTTTCAAGTATTTTTGAAAAATAATCTTTGCTTCCACCAAAGCCTGCCGTACCGAAAAGGAATATGTTCTTATCCTTCAGCGATGAGATGAATTTCTCAATATCCTTGTCGCAGGAGCCCATGCATGTCCAAAAACCGATGTAAAGAGTATCTGCCGCATAAGCCCTTTCATCGGGAGCCCCCTTATATATGCAGTTATCTTTACCCAGTGTGCTTTCTATGCGGTCTGCTAAAGAAGCGGTATTCCCCGTTTTTGAGGAAAAAACAATGGAGTAGCCCATATTAACCTTCCTATTGATTCTTTTTAATACTAGAGATAACAGCAAAACGGATAAAGGTCAAATTAGAAAGCCTGAATCAGGATTGTGCTTTTCTTGGTTGGAAAGAGAAAAAAAATACAGGGCTGCTTTTTTTGCAGCCCCGTTGGTCTCAGCCTTTGATTCCTGAAGATGAAACACCTGCGATGAAGTATTTCTGAGTAAAGATGAAGAGTATTATGACCGGTATCAAGGCTATGGCCGATCCTGCAAGCTGCACCGGAACGTTCGCACCTCCCTGCTCTTGGAAAAGCTGCAGGGCAGGGGTTATGAGCTGCCTGCTCACAGACTTTATGAAGAGGTAGGGATCAAGATAGTTGTTCCAGATGTTTATGAAGCTGAACAGGACCGTTGTAGCAATCGAAGGACCCGAAAGCGGGATGAATATCCTCGAAAGTATCAACAGATGTCCGGCTCCATCTATTTTTGCCGCTTCCGTGAAATCGTTCGGGATCGAACGGAAGAATTCGGTCATCAGCACCAGATAGAACACCTCGCTGCATTCAGGAAGGACTATTACCCAGATGGAGTCAAGCAGATGCAGACTCTGGAAATAAAGATATCTTGGAACCATGGTGGTTTCCCCAGGAACCATCATCGTCGCCACAAGGCATGCGAACACGAGCTTCCCGCCTTTTATGTTGAGCCTTGCAAAGCCGTAGGCGGCAGGAAGGGTCACAATCAGACGGAGGATTATCGTTATCACAACCGTGACGATGGTATTCATATACCAGTTTGGGAAGTTCTTATGCGAAAGCACCTGGCTGTAATTCCTCATCGTCAGATTGACTTTTGCAAACAATGGCTCATAAGCCTGCCCGGCAGGCCGGAAAGAAATTGCGATCATCATTATGAACGGATAGACCATCATCAATGCCAGGATGAAAAGGATCAGGATGGATACCGTTTTCTTCACATCTGTTTTTCTTATCTGCTTTCCCATACCGACCTCACTTTTGTCACTATTCTGTTGACGAGGATGATGAAGATCGTGAATATCACGCCCTCTGCGCTAGCAATGCTGAATTTCATGTACTTGAACGCATCATCATAAATCAGAAGCGAAACGACCTTTGTCGCTCCTGCAGGTCCGCCTCCGGTAAGGCCGACAATCGTTGCATAGTTCTTGAACGAGTTTATGAGCGTGATGGTCAAGAGCATGAACAATGTCGGGGCCATCTGGGGAAGAATTATGTATTTTATCTTCTGCCAGAAGGTTATGCCTTCTATTTCACCGACCTCGTACATATCCTCAGGAATATCCTGCAGTCCTGCGAGGCAGGTGATGATATTGAACGCCATGGCTGCCCATGCCGCCACTATTGCAGTAAGCGGCAGAGCAAGCGTGGTGCTGTTGAACCATTTTGGTCCAGCAACATCGAATAGCCTGAATATGGCGTTGACCGGTCCCCTTGTGGGATTGAACAGATATTTGAACACGACTCCGACTGCGATCATGTTGGTTACATACGGGATGTAGAAGCAGGTTCTTATCGCCGTTCTTCCCTTAAACGGTTTGTTCAGAAGAATGGCAATAAGGAAACCAAAAGCCATTATGATCACGGTATATACGATCGAAAAGATGATCGAATGTCCGAAAGCCTGGTAGAAGGAAGAGCTTGTGAGCACCTTCTGGTAATTCTCAAACCATACGAACGTTGTATCGGTGAGTTTTGACTCGGAGTTTCTGCCCCAAAAGCTTACCACCACCCCGTATATCATCGGGTACAGCTTGAAAATTATGAACATCAAGACGAACGGGGCTATGAAGAGCCATGCCGCTTTTTCCGTCCTATCCTTTGCAAGGGACTGGTTTTTCATTTCTGTTACCTCTCCCGGATTCACTCGGCGTTTGCTATTGCCTCGTTAACCCTTGAAACAATATTAGCAATCGTCTGATCGATGGACTGGATGTCCATGTTGAAAGCGATGAGCTCTTCCTTGACGATATTATAGTACTCGGCACTTGCTGTTCCGACGATATCGCTGCTGGCGGTGCCCATTCCAGTATTGATGAGGTTTTCATAAAGATCCTCTACTGTGATCTGCCCGTTGGATGCTTCAGCAATAGCTCCGAAAGCAAGATCCTGCTGTTCTTCGGTCATTGTGGCGAAAGCAGGGATTCCTCCCTCGTATTTCCACTGGTTTTCAGCAATCCATTCAAGATAGATGAGAGCTTCTTCAGGGTGTGCGGCATTCTTGTTCATTGAGACATAGCCGAGGGATACGAGGTTGTTGTTGCCGTTTTCTCCTGCGGACGGAAGCGGTGCGATGCCGTATTTCCAATCTTTAGGATAATCGACTTCACTGTTCAAAAGCCTGGTGAACCAGTTGCCCTGAGGGAACATCGCAAGGCGGTAGCCTTCAAGAGCGTAGTAGTTCCAGTTTGCGTTCTCTCCTTCAAGAGTCTCCACTGTAGGCTGGATCTGAAGCTCGTTGCTTACATATTTGAACCATTCTGCAGCTTCCCTGAATTCCGGTGCATCGAAATTACAGGTTCCGTCTTCCTTGTAGAAGGATACTTCAAGCTGCTGAGCAGGCATGTAGAGCCAAGGAAGGTCTGCGTTCATGAATGAGCCGTATATGCCTTTTTTAGGATTGGAGATCTTCTGAGCAGTCTCTACATACTCGTCCCAGGTCCAAGGTCCTTCCGGATATGCAACTCCAGCCTCGTCAAAAAGGTTCTTGTTGTAGAATACGCAGTACATCTCCTGCTTGAAGGGCAGTGCATAGAAGAATCCATCATCTTCAACAGGAAGGTTCACGCCATAGAGCTTGACAGCATCATCCTTATTTACAAGATCGTCAAGCGGTGCGAAGAATCCAGCCTCGATTCTTCTGCTGTAGTTCTTCGGTCCAAGCGTCTCGATGATGTCGACATCGCTTCCTGCAAGAAGATCGATATTGATTTTGTTGACATACTCCATCTCATCGCCGGGAACCGGATCTACATGAACATGGATTCCTGTTTCCTTTTCGAAATCCTCGTTCATCTTGTTGAACCATTCCTCGTTGGTGTAGGTGGCGCTGTTGACAGTGGTGACGACCCTCTGGGTCTCGGTGGCTGCCGTTTCAGAACCACCCATTGCAAAACAGAATGCGGCGCAGCAGAGCAGCATGGCTGTTACAGTCAGGATTTTTTTCATTTTCTCCTCCTCGGATTATTTTCCCTGTTTCTTATTGTCCTCAAGGATCTTCAGGATCCTTTCCCTATAAGTCTTGTCTCTTCCTTCCCATTCAGGTACGACTTTGGAGCCTTCGGCATAGAAATCATCTTCGTTTCTTCCGTCAAGCTGGCCCTGAAGGGTATGCTTGTCAACCGCATAATCAGGAATGATCGGCTTGAGGTTGCCGGCCTTGTATTCCTTCATTATCCAGTTGTACATCTCATCGCTGGATCTGTCTTTCTTGCACTGGCAGAGATATCTGACTGCATGGATGGCAAGAAGGCCTCTGTCTCCGGACTGCTTGACAGTCTTTCTCATCTGGTCCAAAACTCCGATGAGGATAGGTGCGTTTGGTTCGGCAAATCCGATATCCTCTACGCTTATCGTTTTAAGGCGGAACCAGAGGTATTCCTCCATGTCCTCGCTGGTGATGAGCATCTCATAGGCAAGGGTTGCCGCATTTTCCGGATGGTTCCTTCTGATTTCCTTCTGAAGTGCGGAAATCACAAGATCTGCAGCAAGACCGGAACGTGTCTTGCATTTCTGCCATGGATCATAAGGGAATTCACCCATTTTTTTCTTCCTCCTGAAAAAAATTGATAATTGTTGTATTTGGGATTTCTCCTAGGTACAGACTATCAGTTTTTTTACGGTTTATGTTGTCTTTTTTGTTGTAAATATTTTTGAATTTGTTGCATGGTTGAGAATTTGGTTGCAATACTTTATCATAAAAGAATGAAGTACGTGCGTGAAATCGTCCATTCCCCAAGATATTTCGAGCAATACCATTTGTCGTCAAAACTCATCGGTTCGGCATGCTTTAAAGCGGCCCGGGTGAAGGAGGGTGGATATGGAATACACGACTCGGATTTCTGGGTGGAGAGGATAGCCGCTAAAGGTTTTTATGTCGTTGTGCTGACGCTTTCCGGAAATGGAAGGTTTCTGATGGAGGATGGTACGGTATTTACCGTCTCATCCGGAGAGGCTTTCATCTCAAGTCCCACAGGGCAGGGCCATAGGGAAGAAACTGTAGGAAATAAGCCTTGGGAGCACATCTGGATGACCTTTTACCATGATGCACCGCGTTTTCCGAACAAGGATTTCGACTACCGCGTGGTGCCGTTCACCAATGGACGCTATTTAAAAAGTTCCATGGTAGATATCATTGATGAGGATATGTACCATGATCCATTCAGCGAGGAGATAATAGATCATTGCGAGCATGTGTTCATATTAAACCTTGAAAGAATACTTTCATCGATAGGCGAAAGCGATCTTCTTTATTACCGCGAGAGATTCGCCAGACTCTGGAGCGATGTGTCAAAAACCATATATCTCCCATGGACTGTAGATGATTTGTGCAATTACCTGAATTACAGCCGCAGCCAGCTTACAAGGATTTGCAACGCCCTTTACAACAGTTCTCCCGGCCAGAAAGTCAAGGAGCTGAAAATGGATTATGCACGGCTGCTTTTGATAAACAGCACAAAATCGGTCAACGAGATTTCTGCAGATGTCGGGTACAAGGACATATCCACTTTCTCATCGGCTTTTTCCTCATTCTTCGGCGAAAGTCCGAGTGAAATGAGGAAGAAGGGAAGGGACGAATAAAAAAGGGGCTCGCATCCAGCTGCCCTCTTTGCTGCGGCCTTTATCCATTGGAGGCCTTTTTCATTTCACAGCCATAGCATAGCCGGCATTTGTGAACTTCATATGTGTTTAATGTAAAACTATTGTAAAAAGACAGATACCGTCTTTTTTACAGGATCTTTCAAAATCTTAGTAAATAGGCCGACGAATACCGCAGCTGCGGCAGTCCCTTCGCGTATACCTTGGATTGAAGAGAGAAAAAGTATGGATACTATTAAAGATGTCAGGACCAAGGTAAGGTCAAAGCAGATTTTGACATTTCCGAATTTTAGTTTGCTCTTCAGCTTGCATATCGCCAGCACGATGCCTTCTCCTGCCGTGGTTATCAGCCCAGCTTCGACTTCAAGCCTTATGCCAAGCGCTATAAGTATGATGCCTATCAGACAGTAGGCACATGCCGATGCATAGGAGGTACAAGAAAAAGATCTTATAGCAAATCCTGCAAGATCTATCATCGCGCCGAACAGCATTGCCGCCGGAATCTGCAGCAGCTGAATCCAATCATAGTTTTTCCTTAAGATCAGTATCTGCAGCAAAACAAAAAAGATATTCATGATTATGGTTGTGCTTCCGACGCTCAAGCCAAAAACAAGGCTTGTGACATACGGAAGTGTCGATATAGGGGAGGTGCCGAGATCGGATTTGATTGAAAAAGCAACACCGAAGGCCATTATGCTGAGGCCGATGCATAAGATCAGTACTCTTGACGCCAGATGACCTTTTTTTGGAAAAACAGCCTCAGCATCTGCCATTGACCGCCTCGCATATTTTTTTCAGCAAAACCAAGACTTCCTTTTTCTCTTCGATGGTAAGAAGTTTTGTTGCTTCCTCATCTATTGCCGAAAAAACTTCAAGCATTTCCTCTGCTTTGCCTTTCCCTTCTTTTGTCAGTTTCACATAAAGGGATCTCCTGTTTCCATTTTTCCTGAACCTTTCGATAAGCCCTTTCTTCTCCATATTTAAAAGAATGCTGCCTACTGTAGCTTGTTCGATGAGGCAGTTGGCGGCAATCGTCTTTTGATCCGTTTCAAGGTCAGGGTAAAGGAATTCGAGTATTTTGGGTTGTCCAGGGGTAAGTCCGATGGCAAAAGCTTTCGAATGAATGTGCTTCATGATGGCGTAATCCGTTCTCATAAGCATCCTGTGCAGGCTTTCCATATAATCTCCTCAAATTATTAGAATCCTTATTATAAGAATACTTATGATTTGTTTTGTCAATCGTCATTTTTGCTGCAGAGGAAGGCTAAGATTGCAAAATTATTATTTTTGCTAAAACCTATTGAAATAATCTTCAGTTTTTGGCATATTAGTGGAGTACAAAAACGGGCGGTTAACTCAGCGGGAGAGTGTCACGTTGACATCGTGGAAGTCGGCAGTTCGATCCTGCCATCGCCCATTAAGGCATCTTCTTACTGTATAAGTAATTAGATGCCTTTTCTTTTTGCTTTCAAAAAGCTTGAACACTTCTGGTAGTATATGTGGTACATGCATTCCCTTTTCTAACTTGAATTCCTAAATATAAACTATGAATTAGCGTGAATCAAAAATAATTTCTTTAAATATAAAGAGATATGAGTATTCTTTTTGAGCGGTATAGTTAAGGATATCAACTATGTAATTTCAATTAACACACGGTCTAATTTATTGCCTGTTAATAATTTGATATTCCATATCATATATTATCCCGTTTTATGTAAGAGACCGAAACTTTATCGCGAGTCTTTAGCATGAGGCCAATTGTGATATTATCCTTGTCCTTGTATTTTTTTCTACCACTGCCTCATCTCAGCCATAAAGTCGTTTATACCTTGTTGAGAGAAAACCTTAAAGAAGAAAATAAGACTAATCAGCGAATCGAGAATATATGAAAATAAAGAAGCTGCTCGGGATGACTGAGAAATGATTTTTCAATATAACATTCCTTTTCCGATGTTCCATAGTGTTGGACATGGTTTTCGGATGTGATATTGTTTATATGTAGATTAGTGCGATATATCGCTGAACATCCTGAGTCTAGGGTGTTTTTCTTGCAAAAATTATACATATATTTTAATATTGTTATGAGGATGTGCATGATGCATTTTGAATGGGATGAAAATAAGAACCGGAAGAATATTGAGAAGCATAAAGTAGGTTTCGAAAAGCTCTCCAGGTTTTCTTAGATCCAATGCATCTTGAAATCCCTGATCCCTATGAACATGAAGATAGATGGAATGCAATAGGTTTTGTTGATTCTGTTCTTTTTGTCGTTTATACGGAGAGAGCTGAGGATGTGATTAAGAATAATATCTGCAAGAAAGGCAGTTCAGGAGGAAATCGATGGCTGTAAAAAGGGTTACTATGGAAGAAGCTAGAAAGATACCGCCGATGAGTGAAGAAGAAAAGCGTGAGCTGGAAAACCACGTTGATACTGATTTCTCAGATTGTCCGCGCCTTACGGCAGAACAATTGAAGGAAGCGAAGAGAGGTTATGAAGTCCATCCAGAATGGTATAAACCTACAAAAAGCAAAATAACTATCATGATTGACAATGATGTTCTTGCAGCTCTCAAAGCTGAGGGAAAGGGGTATCAGACAAAGATTAACGCAATCCTTCGAAAAGAAGTGATGGGCGCTTGATATCTGTTTC
>CASGDQ010000012.1 GCA_949300325.1 uncultured Spirochaetales bacterium | reverse complement strand
CATTATACCCCGTTACTTTTTCTATTAAATCTTAATCGATTCCAATTATTTTCATAGAACGCCACATCCTCTTAATATCCTACCTGTAGTTTAATTCATTTATCAAACAATCTGCAAATTATCGTGCACATCGATCTTTTTAGACTAATACAGTATTGCTGTTTTTTTTAAACCATAAAAAGCTTTTCTCAAAATGTAATTCAAAATTTTCTATTGCTACAGTTTTTTATTCCATGAAGCAAATGAACATTATCCTATTATTTCGCCTTTCGGATAAAAGCGCATCCTGCGCTCATTTGAAAAGGGTGTATGAAAAACAAAACCTTTATTACAAAAAAGTCTGGAAACGACAACACACCATCTCTCGGCATAATCACAAACGACACAGAAAGGCAAGCGTGGATGCTGATGGATACCTTCCCCATCGGCTGGATCGAAGCACTTACGATCGTAATCATCAGGACGCTCTGCAACCACAGCATCATCTGCACGAAAAAACGTGTGAAGGACATTCTCGTCGAACAGTTCAAAACAGACTGGACGCAAAGATGCGAAAAGGAAATGACGAGAATATTCGACCTGATCGCAGACGGCCGGATCAGGTTCGCCAATCTTTCAGCCCGCTGGGTCGAGTGCCTTTTCGAGAATGTCCCCCCGGAAGACGGTCGCGTTGAAACAGAATATGTAGATACATCACTGTTCTACAAGCTCGACAGGAACACGGTATCCATCATCAGGCACGCAATATCATCTGGCTCTCCTCTCGCTTTCATGGTCTGCGATTTTCTCAAGAACATGAGTCTGGAAATAGTCATGAATCTGCTGAATAAAGAAGGGATCCGGTGCAAAATCGCAGCGAAGCTTGACAGCGACGATGCTGACGCATATGCCGTACAGGCCATAGCGGCCATGAAACTTGGAAAGATCGTGCTGTTTCCTGGAAACAGGCCGGCTCATTTGGACAGGTTCGTCAGGATGGCACAGATCTTCGGCTTCAGATTCGGTGCTCTGGACGTGGAGGAGGATACGAAAAAGCTGATGGAGGAACTGGACATCAGCTTGCTCCCCGAAATCCAAACCGTCCCCATCATACGCATGGAGCCTGCACCGCTTGCAGGAGATGAACTGAGAGTAAAAGCGGCAAAGTACTTCTCCGACGATCCGGACTTCCTGAGGATCATCACAAATGCGAAAGTGAATGTTGCAACCCTCTTCAACTCAAAAACTCTCATACGTGAGATTGTAAAGAAAAAGGATTGGGAAGCTCTTTCAAGATTCCTGATGGATGCATGGAAGATATCGAATACTGAAGATTCAAAGAAAAGGCAGCAGACCAGATCAGACGAATATGACATACGGGTCATAAACTCCGACATCAGCCCCGAGCTGCTCGACAGGATGGCAATGAAGGCGCATATGAGCCATTCACCATGGAAACTCCTTATTGCAGGAGCAAGTGGTACAGGGAAAAGCGCATACGCCTATCATCTTGCAAACAAGCTCGATATGGAGATCCTGGTGAAACGCCCACAGGATGTCATCT
>CASGDQ010000011.1 GCA_949300325.1 uncultured Spirochaetales bacterium | reverse complement strand
CGTGCGTGTCCCAATCCGCCAGCGGGATGCAGGATATATTGTCAGATGTTATGAAAGGTTTGTTTTGGATAAGACGCTGAAAGGTATGGACTGATGCTCAATTATCTTAATGTGATTGGAAAACTCATCTATGTGATTCCTTTTTCAATCGTATTAAATGATGTATTCGGCTTCAAAGAAAGGAAAAGTCTTCTTTTTTATATGCTTCTTATATCCTTTTATTTTTACGTCTATTGCTTTGCCTTATTCTATATTTCATTCTGTTTGCTATAAATCTGGATTTTTTTGCCATAATCTCTTCTTTTGTGCTGTTTTTATTTCTTAATGCAGCGCAGAGCTTTATCGATGATTCTGAAATTTCCAGTAAGGCTGGCGGTGATCCTTTCTTCATAAACAATATATTATGTTATAAAAAGGATAGGAAATCGGTTTCTCTGAGCCTGATCAGTCAGAACGGCGTTGTAATGCTGTGCCTTTTTCCTGTGGGTTTAGCAGACATGAATGGCCTGATAGAAAAGTATGGCGGGATCATAAATTATGCTCGGGATAAGGATATGGTCGTCTATGAGATGTCCATAAAGGAGGAAATATTATGATGATCCTCTTTTCTCAGATGCTTGAGCGATTTGTTATCTTAGTCTGCCAAGTCATCATTTCCTGTTCTATAGCCAATTTCCGATATAGCCTGCGCCAGAGCTGGATCATGATGGCTGCTATGGCTATTTTTTATTCATCATGAAAACCAAGGCGGCATATTTTCTCTTGAGTTTTCCGCCAATTGCCAGACAAAAGAAAAGGCATGCACCGCGTGCATGCCCTGATGGGTTGTTCAAAGTTCCACTTCAACACCGAAATGGTCGGAAACAACAGGTCCGTTATCTCCATTGAATACAACATAAGAAGATTTCACTGGACACTCCATATTGGTCATGATGAAATCTATGCGCATCGATGTAAGGCTGGGATCATCCCTCCATCCGTCGATTTCTCCGACTACGGTCAATCCTTCATCTTTTTCAGAAGCCATCACGTAAGTATCTTTCCATCCGCTGTCGAGCACCATGTCATAGCCTTGCGCATCCATTTCTGCAGGGTTGTTGAAATCTCCCATAAGGAACATCCTGCCATCGAAATCTTTAGTCCTTTCAAGGAATTGTGCATACTGATACTGGAAATCCTCTTCAGGATCGCTCCACCATCCGAAATGAGTTGAATAGAATCTTACCTTCTCGCCGTTGATATTGAGTGTTACTCCGATGACTTTTCTTGCCTGCCAGTTGCTGAAGTCGCTGTTGTGGGAAATGTAGAAGGATTCGACATCAAGCGGTTTTTCCTTGCAGAGTATTCCGACTCCTTCGTCATACTTGTCATATCCAAGCTTGATCGGAGTCCATGTCCAATAGTAGTCCACCCCTCTTTGCCTGAGCATTTCCGCAATTCTCATGATATGGTTGTCCTCTTTGATAACCGTATTTCCGTCGGAAACGAATCCTACAAGCCTGGACTCATCTGCAGCCGGCGCAGCATTGGTCTGGTTGACTTCCTGGAGTGCAATCACATCAAAATCATTTTCTGCGATGTAGTCAACGAATTTCTCAAGCTTCTCTTCATAATTCGGTTCTACGATGCTGTGGGTGTTCAGCGTAAGGAGCTTGACTCCTGAAACCGCATTGGAGGATGTGGCAGTAGATGCGCATCCGAAAAGCGTGAGGATCAATAATGCTGTAAGCAATAAAATGGAAAATTTTTTAATTTGTTTCATTTTTTTCCTCCAAAATTCAATTAAGTCGTTTTATTTGTTTTGTCAAGTTTTTTTACTCCGTATTTTTTTCATTTTTCCGAGATAAATCATTATTCGCTATGATTTTTTCAAAGTAGCCGCATAATAAAAAAAGATTTGGCAAGCTTCTTTTTCAGACACTCTTTTTTTTATCTTTGTAATCTTTTTTAGATTGTTTTGTTAACGAGACTGAAGGAGGATAAGAATGAAAAAGATAAGTTCATTTTTAGTTTTCACCATTGGTTTTGCCTTACTTTTCTCCTGTTCTTCCACTAAGACGGCTTCATCCGAGGATCCGGTTGTGCATGGAACCATTACAGAAGTAGAAAAATACGGGCATGTCGTGCTTGATATATCCATAGAGGAATTTGCCAGGTTGGGATATGAACTTGGAGATACCGTGGATGTGCTGTTTTCTTCCGGGTATATTGTTGAGGATATCCCATATTTCAACGGATATTATGTTAATACCGGGGAACCAATGATACGCGCTTATCCTGGCGATGAATTCATAGCCGTATGCATAAATTATGGAAAGATGAACGAGACTGCCGGGGTAGATGTAGGAGACAGTGTGGAAATATGGCTGCACAGCAAGGCTTCCCGATTGGCGGACCAGGAGTTGAACTCATTGGTATATACAAATGAGCGTTCGGATTATGAAAGCGATGCCGTGTTTGCAAATTTCAGGATGGTTGCCTCAGGATCGATAAGGCCAAAAAGATTATATAGGTCAGCTTCTCCTGTGGATGACAGCCGCAATCGTTCCATCTATGCCAATGCCTTGATAAAGGAGGCTGGGGTGAATGCTGTTCTCAACCTTGCAGACAACCCGGAAGAGGTTGAGCAGCGCATAAAAGCAGAAGGTTTCTCAAGTGATTATTATGGCAAGCTCTATGAAGAAGGCAAAGTTATTGCTCTTGGCATGCCTGTCGATTATTCATCAAGTGATTTTGCAAAGACACTGACTGCTGGATTTAAAAAATTGTCATACCTGGATCCCCCTTATCTTATTCATTGCACCGAAGGAAAAGACCGGGCTGGTTTTGCATCCGCCCTTATTTCCTGCCTGATGGGTGCAAGTTATGAGGAGGTTGTCGAAGACTATATGCTCTCCTATGCCAACTATTATAAAGTTGATAAAGAAAGCGATCCTGAGAAATACGAAATCATTGTAAAAAACAATATTGACGGCATGCTCGAGGCCATAGCTCAGGATGACGATATAAAATCTGCTGATCTTGAGGCTTGCGCAGAAAACTATCTGCTTAACAGCGGAATGAGCCGAAAAGAGCTAGATGCATTCAAGGCCAAGCTTTCAGAATGATGGGCTGGGATATTATTAAAACTGCATCCGTCTCAATCAAATAGTTTTAAATGGATGCTATTTGAAATCTTTCATGCCGAAGGCTTCCTTCGGCAATCATATAAGAGCAGAGCAAGAAATTCAGCCAACCCCTAAATCCGTATTTTCAATAAGCAGTTCCGCTTTAGGACGGTCTTTCAGAATTTCTTTGACTCTTGTGCATACGAAAGCGGCAAGCTCCTCATCTCTTTTTGTTGCTGTTGAATTGGGACAGAAGAGATTCACGGAATAGTATTCGAAATATTTTTCAGCCAGCTCAAGGTCGCCAAGGATGTCTTCTTTGCTTTGCCCCTTGATGCCGACAAGAAGACAGATTCCCTGAAAATCCTTGCTTATCATTTCTGCTGTCACTTCGTCCGGTATGCCTTTGTTCCAGCTATTTCTCAGCCTAGGATTGAATGTTTCAATTCCCACTCTGTATTTGACTTTGCAGGGAAAAAGTGCTGCAAATTCTTTAAGACGCGACCTATACATGTAATGGGTTTCAAGCCATAGGGTGTGTATGTTTTTTTCTTCTATAATCTTTCTGATGTAGGCTATGGTATCTTCATCCAGTTCGAAGCAGGAGCCGGAATCGATTATGTCAAGAACTCCAAATTCCCCTGTTACCCTGTCAAGGATGCTTTTATTCAATGGAAACGGATCGTCGCTCCTGTCTTCATAATAGTCGCAGAACGTGCATTTTCTCCATTTGCAGCCAAGGCCTCTCAAAAGCAAAAATTCCCGCTTCATGCCTTTTTCTATTTTACTGTATCTGATCAGATCCTGCATATTTCTTCCTCAAATAATATATGAGCGAGTAGGCGAGCGGAGTGCCCAGGCACGCCTCGATCACTGTTTTTGCAACATATTGGACAGCTATCATTGAAAGGATGTCTTTTGCCGGCACAGTACCCCAGAATGCGAGAATCACAAACAGGACAGTGTCGAAAAGATATCCGACTACCGAGGAGAATATCGTCCTTACCCAGAGATATCTTCCATCCTTCTGCCTTTCTTTGATTTTGACAAGAACCTTTGCATTGACAAGTTCGCCGGATAAGAAAGCAAGAAGCGATGAGAATACGATTCTTGGAACGTATGTGAAGATGGCCGCATAAGCTTCCTGCGTGGGTTGCATGTATTCCGGATAGGGCAGATATATTCCTATTGATAAGAAGATTATCATCAGCAGATTACAGAAAAAGGTCAGTATTATCACCTTTTTAGCAATCTTATATCCCCATATCTCAGCCAGCACATCTCCGAACATGTATGCTAAGGGGAAAGTGATTGTTCCTGCATCGAAAAGTGAGATTCCTGCGATAGAAATGACTTTGACGGCCATGATGTTCGCCGTAGTGTAAAGCATCACCAGGACCGCGGAGACGACCACTAATGGGCTGAAATCCCCGATCCGGTTTTTTGAAGGGTGTTCCGGTACCTTGTATTGCATATGTTTTCCTTTGCCTGTTTTCGGCTAGAAAACATATAAAGGAATAATAATTTTCTGTCAATGGCCTTTCGATATTCCTTTTCATTTGGAGAAATCTTTTATTGAAAGCCCTTTATGAAAATCTTATCATTGATAATTAATAATTTTCCATTGGAGGAATCATGGTAAAAGAATATGCTGATAAACTTGCCAATCTTGTTTTGATAAAGGGTCTTGCTTTCAAAAAAGGGCAGTGCCTACAGGTCGTGACCGCTCCAGAAAGCTATGAGTATGCCAGGGTCCTTGCAGAAAGAGCGTACGAAATGGGTGCAAAGTTTGTCTATATCGATATCTCTGATCACCGCCTTGATGCAAAGCGGTCCCTTGTGCAGGAAAAGGAGGATCTTGCGTTTATCCCGTCTTTTTTGAAAGCGCTCCCTTCTGAGATGGTGGATGAGGATTGGGCCCGCGTCCGCCTTGACAGCGGAGAGGCAAGGATCGACAACTACGACAGCAACGGGGATAATATCGCTCTCATTTCAAAAGCGAGATCTGAAGCCAATAAGGTTTATTCCTATAAATCCATGCGCCATGATATTGCATGGAATGTTGCAGTATGCCCTGGTCCAAGATGGGCGGAACAGATTCTGGGAAAAGGAAGCACCGAAGAGGATCTGGCTGAAGTATTGTCTAAAATAATGGGCTTTGACGGTGATTATCTCAGGTATTGGGACGAGCTCGATATGCGTAATAAGGAAAGATGCCGCATACTTGATTCGCTGGACATCAAGACTCTCCACTATAAGTCTTCTGTTACCGATTTTTATGTTTCATATAATAGAAAACGGACATTCCAGGGAGGCGCTAGGACGATTTCCGATGGCCGGGTGTATTTTCCCAATCTTCCTACTGAAGAGATTTTCACCTGCCCTGATATGAATACAGCCGAGGGGCATATCAAGACCACACGTCCTGTGGATGTTCTTGGCACGATGTGCGAGGATATCGTTTTCAATTTTGAAAAAGGAAGAGTTGTTTCTTTCAGTGCAAAAAAAGGTTCAGAGGCCTTGGAGAGTCTTCTTAATACCGATGAGGGGGCAAGAAGGTTGGGAGAGACCGCTTTCGTTGATCAGAATTCACCTATCTGCCGCTCAGGTCTTGTGTTCGGTTCAATCCTTGTGGACGAAAATGCATCCTGTCATATCGCTTTAGGCGCAAGCTATCCTGATGTGCTTAAAGGAGGAGGAGTGGCCGATGAGAAGACGCTTGAAAAGCTAGGCCTCAATTCCTCTCTTGTGCATGTGGATTTCATGGTCGGATCCGATGATATGACAATCACTGCTGAGAGCTTTGATGGAAGAAAGACTGTGATAATGGAAAAAGGAGTATTTACTTTCTAATTTTTTCCTTGACTGAAGCTGTCGGATACGGCAGCTTCATGTGTGTCATATTTGGAAATAAGCTGCTGTTTTTCTCTTGCTATAATCCTTCTTTTCCTTGAAGATTATCTCATATGGCGGATATTAGATTGATTTGCTGCGATATAGATGGTACTTTGGTTAGAGATGACAAATCTTTGAGCAGTGAGAATATCAAGTGGATAAGACGTGTCAATAAGGAACTTGGCATCCGTTTTGCTATTGTTACGGGGCGGATGAATATTTCCATCAGACAATATTTCCGTTTGCTTGGTGTGCAAGGCCCATCGTCTTGTCTTAATGGATGTATGCTTTATGACGAGAATGATAATCCATTGTGCGATCATAGGCTGGCTAAAAGCATCAGCAATGAGATATTATCCGTCGTACGGCGGTTTGATGTCGACATGCTGTCCATCGAAGGGAACACGTGGTTTACAGAACGGAAGGCCGGATATCTTTATGAGAACAAGATCAGGATTTATGGTACAGACAGCATCTTATGTTCTTTTGACTCCGTTTTCAGAGAAAAGGAGATGAACAAGCTCCTGATAATGTCCAAGGATAAAAACATATTATCTGAACTTGAACATGAAATTGCTTGTCATCTTGGTCAGCCGGGGATTGTCACATTCTATCCTGGTGCGGACTTTTTGGAGATTATGCCTGGCAATATCAATAAAGGTACAGGAATCAAGGATTTAAGTTCCCATTACGGTATTGATTATTCTCAGATCATGGCAATAGGCGATGATTTTAACGATATGGAAATGTTTGCTGTTGCCGGTGTTCCTGTTGCCATGGGCAATGCGATGGATGAATTGAAAAAGATTGCAAAACATGTCACATCCTCCAATGAGGATGACGGGGTGGCAAAAATCATTAAACGGATATTTTTTCAATAATGGGGGTGTTTGATATGACAAATAATGAAAGAAAACAGCAGATAATGGAATTGGTATCGCGGAATAAGAGCGTTCAGATTACTGATTTGACCAGGCTGTTTGACGTGTCAGTGATGACGATACGGCGGGATTTGGCTGATTTGGAAGAAAAAAAGTATATTAAAAGGGTGTATGGTGGTGCTGTTCTGAACGAGGAGGAACTGAACAAACCATATTTTCCCAGAGCTGCAATCAATAGCCTTACAAAAGATCTTATAGCAAAAAAAGCTGTGGAATTGATTAAAGATGGCGATACCATAATCCTTGATTTGGGAACGACCGTTCTTCAGGTTTCAAAACATCTGGATGGTAAAAAAAACCTTTCTGTGATTTCTTGTTCCATCCCTGTCATATGTGAGCTTGAAAAATATCCGGATATAACCGTGTATTCTCCAGGTGGTGAATTGCGCAGGGATAATCATGCTTTTCTTGGCAGCGGGACAGAAGATGAGATTGCAAAATACTGCGCCGATATAGCTTTCATAGGTGTTGCCGGAATCTCTGATGAGTTCGGATTGACAAATTTTTATCATAAAACTGCATCTCTCTGTTCGAAAATCATGAAGCAGTCGAAGAAAGTCGTATTGTTGGCTGACAGCTCAAAGTTCGGTCAGGTTAAACCTGCTGTTGTAGGCAAGTTGTCTGCCATTGATGTGATTATCACTGATAGTGCAGCTCCTGAGTATTATTTGGACATATTCAGAAATCTGAATATAGAGATTCTACAAGTCGAAAAGCCTATTTTTGATTAGATTTAGAACATTTTAGCAGTATTTTGTGCTAAAAGTAATAAAAAGTTTGACAATATGTGTTCTTGATGTTACTAGTATTTATACGGTAGCAGGAGGACGCATGAGAAAGAACATTAGAATCAACCATGCTGTAAAAAGATATGGGGAGAATGTGATAATCCCTGATTTGAATCTTTTTGTGAAGGAAGGTGAGTTTTTTACGCTTTTAGGACCTTCCGGTTGTGGAAAGACGACGCTTTTGAGGATGATTGCGGGCTTCAACAGCATCGAAGGCGGTGATTTTTACTTCAATGACACAAGAATTAACGATATAGACCCTGCAAAAAGGAATATAGGCATGGTTTTCCAGAACTATGCGATTTTCCCGAATCTTACCGTGAGGCGCAATGTGGAATTTGGGCTTAAAAGCAGAAAGCTTCCGAAAGATGTTATCAAATCTGAAAGCGAGAAATTCATGCGCCTGATGCATGTTGATGAATATGCAGACCGCCTGCCAGAGCGGCTTTCAGGCGGGCAGCAGCAACGCGTCGCATTAGCTCGAGCGCTTGCAATAACTCCTGATGTACTTCTTATGGATGAACCTTTGTCCAATCTTGATGCGAAGCTTAGAGTGGAGATGAGGACCGTAATAAAGGAGATTCAGAAAAAGGTCGGGATTACGACGGTTTATGTCACCCACGACCAGGAGGAGGCGATGGCTGTCTCCGACAGAATCGCTGTCATGAACGGGGGTGTCATTCAGCATATCGGAACTCCTAAGAACATATATCAGAGGCCTGCTAACCTTTTTGTTGCAACGTTTATCGGCAGGACAAATATCATGAAAGGCAGGCTTGAAGTCATCGATGATCAGGCTTATCTGGTGACAAATGGCGGCTATAAAGCGGCAATCAACGGTGTCTTGCCCGATTATATGAAGAGTCAGGATATCATGCTCTCTGTCAGGCCCGAGGAGTTCAAGCTGTCATCCTTTCAGGAAGAAGGGATTGAAGGCAAGGTCAAGGATTGCGTTTTCCTTGGATTGAACACCCATTACTTCGTTACATTAAAAACAGGCGAGGATGTAGAGATAATCCAGGAATCCTCAATCGATTCAATCATCGAGCCTGGTACAGATATCAAGCTGACCATTAATACGGATAAGGTGAATCTGTTTACAGCTGATGGAAATGCTAATATCCTTTCCGGCGTCATCAATGACAATGGGTTGAAGGAGGACTGAATGTATTCGAATAAAAAGCATTTTGATGCCTGGATCGTCGTTTCCATCGTTCTATTTCTCCTTTTCCTGCTCTTTTTGATTTATCCGCTTGTCGGTATCATGAAACAGTCAGTGATAAATGAGGACGGTCATGTAGGTCTTGGGCAATTTGTGAAATTTTTCAGTCAGAAATATTACACGAATACGATTTCCAACAGCATAAAGGTGACCCTGGCTGTAACTTTTTTTTCGTTGGTTGTCGGAATCTCGATGTCTTATTTTTATTCGTTTTATAAGCTGAAACTTTCCAAATTGATTTTTACAATCAGCATTCTTTGCTGTATGAGCGCGCCGTTTTTGGGTGCATATTCCTGGATATTGCTTTTAGGAAGAAGCGGTGTGGTTACCACCTTTTTCAGGAATAATTTTGGATTTGAGATTGGAAACATATATGGTTTTGGAGGAATCCTGCTTGTCCAGACACTCAAATTCTTTCCATTGGTGTTCATTTATATGAACGGCGCCTTCAAAAATATAGACAATTCGCTTATGGAAGCTTCCGCCAACATGGGGTGTACAGGCATTCGGAGATTGTTTTCCGTTGTGCTTGGGCTGGTGATGCCTACTGTCCTTGCCGCTTCTCTTCTTGTTTTCATGAGGGCGTTTGCCGATTTCGGTACTCCGGTCATCATAGGTGAAGGCTATATGACGTTCCCTGTTTTGATTTATAGGGAGTTCGTTAATGAAAATGGTGCTGATTTCGGTTTTGCCTCGGCAATATCTGTAATCGCGATAATAGTGACAGCTTTGGTCTTTTTCCTGCAGAAATGGGCATCAAGGAAATTCAGTTTTTCCATGAATTCCCTTCACCCGGTTGAAAAGAAGGAAGCCCGCGGAATATTCGGCGTGCTCATCCATCTTTATTGTTATGCCGTCTGCCTTATTGCTTTCCTGCCGCAGGTTTTCATCATCTATCTGTCTTTCAGGAAAACAAATGCCGCTGGAACAATCTTCTTGGACGGATTCTCATTGGGAAGCTATCAAGCTGCAATGAACAGGCTGCTGGTGAGATCCATTACAAATACTGTGAAGCTGGGCGTGTTCGCTCTTGCCCTGATAATATTCATAGCAATCATGATAGCGTATCTGACGGTTAGACGAAAAAGCTTACTGAATGATGCAATAGATACGTTCTCAATGATTCCCTACATTATGCCTGGGGTTGTCATCGGCATTGCACTGCTTACAGCATTTGGACATAAGCCGCTGAAACTTACAGGAACATTTACGATAATGCTTCTTGCCGTGGTGATAAGGAGACTGCCATATACGATACGTTCCGCTACTGCAACGCTTTCGCAGATTCCCCTCAGCATAGAGGAGGCTGCACTCAGCTTGGGGGCATCTAAGTTCAGGACATTAAGCCGGATAACCATCCCGATGATGAGCAGCGGGATCCTTTCAGGGGCGATCCTGAGCTGGGTTGCTATATTGACCGAGGTTTCGAGTGCAATAATCCTGTATAACAACAGAAGCATCACGATGACCATTTCTGCGTATGTCGCGATATCAAGAGGCAACGATGGCATGGCTGCGGCTTTTGCCGCAATATTGACGGTCATGACCATCATATCCCTGCTGATTTATCTCAAGGTAAGCAAGTCTGAAGATATCAGGCTTTGAAAATACTGAACAATATTGGAAAACAAAGGAGAAAAAAAATGAAAAAGATCGCCATTTTGGTGCTGATTTCCTGTTTGGTTTTTTTCCCTGCATTCGCAAAAGGAGAAAAAGAGTCTGCGGCTTCCGGTTCGGGAATAGGCAATTCCCTCGTAATCTATACTTCAAATACAGAAGCTGAGATTGCGGCGATGCTTGCCCCTTTCCAAGATCTTTATCCGGATGTTGACATCGAGATAGTCAACGGAAGTTTTGGCGAGCTTTTTGCCCGCCTGCAGGCGGAAAAGGATGCTCCGGTCGCTGATATAATGCTTGGAGGGCTTTCCTCAACCGATGGAAACAAGTATGAACAATATTTCATGAAATATACTTCAAGCCATAATGATGAGCAGATTACGCCGGCAAAGAACGGTTATTACAGCGTATATGGGAATGTCCACAGTATGCTTTGCAGTCAATACAAGGCTTGAAAAGGAGCTTGGCCTTGATATCAGAAGCTACGAGGATCTTCTGGATCCGAAGCTCAAAGGCAAGATAATCTTTTCAGATCCGAACAGCTCTTCTGCGGCCTGGAACAATCTGTGCAATATCTTCTCCGTCTACGGCGTGGATACCCCTGAGTCCTGGGCTATCATTGAAAAATTGATGCGAAACGGCATGGTTGTCGGATCCTCCTCCTCAAAATGCTTCAAGGATGTTGCCAATGGCGAATATGTTGTCGGACTTACATATGACAACGGCGCGGTGACTGTGCTTGGTGCTCCGGATTATGAGATGAGATATCCTGCAAACGGAACCTCCGGCAAGGATTCCTGCTTCGCGATAATCGAAGGTTGCAGGCATCCCGAGGCTGCAAAGGCTTTCGTTGAGGCAATGACTTCTAAGGAAGGTACAGAAAAGATGTATGCGATGTACGGCGGCGTCCGTTTCACCAATGCACTTGTCGATGAGCCCGCGTCTTTCCAGCTCGGCAAGACAAAGGATATCAAATGGGTAGACAGGCCTGTCGAAGAGTTGACGGAGAAAAAGGATGCGCTTCTAAAAAAATGGAACGAGCTGTACGCTTCTGTCTACAATTGATCTTTTAAACGCAGGCCCTGCCTCAAAGCACGGGAGGGCCCTGCATTTTTAAGCATTTTGGATGAATTATGGAAAAAAAAGCTGATATTGGATTGATCGGTCTCGCGGTGATGGGTGAAAACCTTGTAATGAATATGGAATCAAAGGGATTTCGTGTTGCTGTTTTCAACAGGACCGTGGAAAAGGTCGATAGATTTCTGAATGGACGTGCTATAGGCAAGAATATAATTGGAGCTCATAGTTTAAATGAACTATGTGATTCTTTAATTCGACCTAGGAAGGTCATTATCCTAGTAAAGGCCGGAAAACCGGTTGATGACTATATAGAGCAGCTGGTGAATATCCTGGAACCTGGGGATGTGATCATTGACAGCGGCAACAGCAATTATCTTGATACGATCAGACGAACCAGATATATCGAGAGCAAAGGCCTGCTTTTTGTAGGCACAGGTATTTCCGGCGGTGAGGAAGGGGCTTTGAACGGGCCCAGCATGATGCCAGGCGGATCTGCCGCTGCTTGGCCTCTTGTGAAAGATATTTTCCAGAAGATATGTGCCAAGGTGGATGGCAATAGCCCTTGCTGCAACTGGGTTGGCGGTGATGGTGCCGGACATTTTGTGAAGATGGTGCATAACGGAATCGAGTATGGGGATATGCAGCTTATTTGCGAGGCATATCATCTGATGAAGAATCTGCTTTCCCTCTCTTCGAATGAGATGCATGATATTTTTAAAGAATGGAACAAGAGTGAGCTTGACAGCTATCTAATAGAGATAACTGCGGACATCTTTGAAAAGAAGGATTCCGACGGAAGCCCCTTGCTTGACAAGATATTGGATTCAGCAGGGCAGAAGGGAACTGGAAAATGGACAGGCATAGCATCTTTGGAGGAAGGGGTTCCTCTGACTTTGATTGCGGAGGCCGTCTACGCCAGATGTCTTTCTTCCATGAAGGATGAGAGAATCGAGGCTTCCAAGGAATATGGGGTTGCAAGAAAAAAATTCCAAGGTTCCAGAAAAGAGATGGTAGAGGATATACGCAAAGCATTGCTTGCTTCGAAGATTATTTCGTATGCCCAGGGGTTTGCATTAATGCGCTCTGCTGCAAAGACATATGGCTGGAATTTGGATTACGGCGAGATTGCATTGATGTGGAGAGGAGGCTGCATCATAAGATCCACTTTTCTTGGTAAGATAAAAGAAGCTTATGACAGGAACCGCCATCTGGCGAACCTGCTTCTTGATCCTTATTTCAAGGGCATGATGCAGGATCTGCTCGACTCTTGGAGAAAAGTTGTTTCCACAGCAGCGCTATGTGCGGTTCCTGTTCCTGCATTCGCATCCGCCTTGAGCTATTTCGATGGCTATACATCAGAAAGGCTTCCTGCTAATTTATTGCAGGCTCAGCGGGATTATTTCGGTGCGCATACATATGAACGCACAGATAAAGAACGGGGTGAGTTTTTCCACACCAACTGGACAGGAGAAGGGGGGATGACATCCGCTTCGACATACAGCATCTGAGCGATTACCCCAGGCTGTTACTTCACAATACCGTATTTCCAGGTATTGATTCCTCCGAATTCGTATATGTTGCCGTATCCGAGCTTTTCAAGCTTGGATGCGGCTTGCTTGCTGCGGTTCCCGCTTCTGCAATAAATAAGGATTGCCGCATTCTTGTCCGTAAGTTCATTAACAATGCTGTTTCCTATTGATTCGTTTGGAATGTTTATCGCATTTTTTATGTGGCCTGATGCAAATTCCTCAGGTGTTCTCACATCGAGTATCATAATATTGCTGTTTTCCTGCATCATCTCATAAGCTTCTGCCTGGCTTATCTTCTTATATGAGTTTGTCTTTTGGTTTCCTGAGGCAAAAAGGTATATTGGTGCCAGAATAAGGATCAGAGCTGCTAAAAAAATATATTTCATATCTCTAATATAGCTTGTAGGCGGCAAGATTTGTGTGACAAACTCACATTTTTATAGTGCCGGGCTGCAAATAAAAATGAAAAAGCCTGTCTGAAAGTATAGTTGATGGCTTCCATCCAGGCTTTAAGATTGAAATGCTATTTTGTTTTAATTCGAAATCAGATCAAACAGTACAGTCTTTGCCTTCTCTGGTATTGTCTTCATGCTTTTACTCTCATCTTTTGCATAGCTATATGCAAATCCGTCGAGATAAAGGAATTCTCTGCTGTGGTTTGACGAGTGAGCTAATAGACATAAATTGCCATCCCAGCTTGCCAGGAAGCTGTTCTCATCTGCTTTGCAGCTTGCATTATGCAGTTTTCCTTTTTCAAGCAGATTATGTTTTTTAAACGACTCAAGATTGAGGGCATCTTTTTTGAATATGCTTCCTCCATTGTCATTATATGCAGCCATATAGCTTTTTCCATCCTTTTCATAGCCAACTGCACCATAGCAAGCAAAGCCTGAATCCTTTTTTATGATGTTAAGCATATAAAAGCATCCTCCGTCAGATAGGGCGTATATGTCGAAGACTGCATCATATAAATCAGCATCGTCAAGGGATACGAATGTGTCCAGTTCATTCCTTGCAAGTTCCCTATGATAATGCGTAAGCGTTGTTTTTCTCAGGTCAGGAAATGAGCCGAAATTTGAAGTGAAGATGCTCTGCAGTATACGCTTGCCTTCTTCTTGGTGGTTTATGAATTCAGTACGGGAAATCATTTTCTTTCCAACCTCATCGTATCCATTTCCAGAGGCCTTCTCAAACTTTTTAAGAATTCCGTCCTCGGAATTGGCGTAAAATGAATAAAAATAGTTTTTGTCTCCCATCCATGAATATTCTTCGCTTGCATTTAGAGCACATATTAAATCTTTATCTTTTTGAAAGAATGTGTAGGAGAGGTTTGCGTATGAGTAATCCTCCAAAGAGAGAGCTGCGGCCCCAAAATAGTCTTTGGTCCCATTGTCTGTAAAAAGATATCCCTTTGTTGAAGAGCTGTCGTTTTGGGAATCCACATAATTTATGATTTCAGCTTTGATCATATCTTCCAAGCTCTTATCCGGTTTTGTCTTGCCTGAGACAAAGAGGAATGTATTGCCGCCTGCAATCGAGTAACCGGAAAAGAATGTGGCAGTACCGTCTTGAATATGGCTTCCGCTCGATATTAGCCAGCTTCTTTTCCCGTTTTGATGGAAGATGAGCTTTCCAAAGGCAGTTATCCCGTCTTCATCCCCACCAGTTTGGATGGAGAGTTTTTTGACATTCACCGGTTCGCTTTCAAGCTCTTCAATAGATCTGGCAAGGCTGCTGCAAAAGGCTGCGCTTGTTGCTCCCTGTTCTTGTTCTGTTTTGTCTGCTGGTTTTTCTTTTATCCCGGGAGCACAGGAAAAAAGAAGCATGGAGAAAAGAAATACTAAAATAAGTAATTTCAAGATGCAAAAATTTTCTTTCTTCATAATAATTATTCCTAATAACAGGGAGGATACAATAATTTTGCACTTCTTATCAATATCTTTTTATCTATTTATAAAGCGAGTGGATGATCCTCATCTGCAAGTCAGGAAGGAGTAAGGAATTTTCTTTTGTCTTTATTATAAAAAACAATGAAGCACACAATATGGGCAAAGAATGTGACTATCCAGGAAACGGGGTAGGAGAGATATAGATTGAACAGGCTATGGTGCGCTTTGAATATTGTGAGGATCCATATGATGCGTAGTCCGCAAGCTCCTGTAAGCGATACTATAGTAGGTGCTGCCGCATAGCCCATGCCCCGTATAGAACCGCAGGCTGTATCCATGAGTCCGCAAAGGAAATAAGTCAGACATACGACATGAAGCCGGCTGAGGCCGTAGGTGATTACCTCCATGCTGTTTGAATATATTCCTAGCAGCCTTTCTCCGAAGAAAAGAACGATTCCGCTCAAAACGGAGCCTACGATGGCGACTATAACAAGACAGGATATAAGGATGGGTACTATGCGTTCTCTTTTTCCCGCTCCCACGTTCTGGCTGGTGAAGCTTGTAGAAGCCTGGTATACGGAATTCATGGCAGTATATACGAAGCCTTCGATGTTGCTGGCTGCTGTATTGCCGGCTATAGCAATGGAGCCGAAGGAATTTATCGAGGATTGGATCAAAACGTTCGAGATGTTGAATACGGCACCTTGCACTCCTGCAGGAAGGCCTATGCGTACAATCTGTTTGAGCTTCTGGCTATTTATTCTGATGTTCCTGATATCAAGCTTATAGACGGAATTTGTTTTTACCATGCATCTGAGCACAAGAAAAGCGGAGGTATATTGGGAGATGATTGTGGCAAGAGCAACCCCCTTTACGCCAAGCTTGAATCCTATCACAAATACCAGGTTCAGACATACGTTGATTATTCCAGATGTGAACAGAAATGCCAGGGGGCGTCTGGTATCACCGATGGCTCGTAATATTCCTGCTCCAAAATCATAGGTGAGCATTGCCGGCATCCCCAAAAAGATTATGCGCATATATAGAACGGATTGGCCGATAATATCATCTGGAGTGCCCATCAGAGACAGCAGAGGGCGGGCAAGAAGCAGACCGGCAATGACGAGTATCAGGCCGCATGATATTGAGACGGCTATCGATGTGTGTACAACCTCATGCATGCTTTTTTGATCTTTTGCTCCATAATAACGTGCCATCATGACGCTGCTGCCGATGGATAATCCTAAGAATATGTTTACGATCAGGTTATTCAGGGACCCTGTTGAGCCGACAGCGGCCATTGCCTGGCTGCCTGTGAACTGGCCCACAACAATTATGTCTGCAGCATTGAAAAAAAGCTGTAATATCCCTGAAAGCATCAGAGGAACGGAAAACCTCAGCAACTTCGGTACGAGCGGACCCGTACACATGTCTATTTCGTAATTCCTGGTCATATTGAAAAGAGGCCTCTGCTTTGAAAGAACTTTACTCCCGAATTCATGTTCTTTCCAGTATTTTCAATCGTTTTTTAAGATAGCGGGCGAAAAAGGTTTTGTTTCATAAAAATTTCTAGATCCTATTGCTTATGCCTGAAGCAGCGCTATGTGCTATCATGATGTAAATTGAGGATGAAATGCCGTTAAAAATTGATAGATGCTGTTTCTGAAAAAAGTGATTTAAATGGCAGCAAAAAAAGGATTTGAAGCGGTTATGATAGGTAAAAGGAGATACATATAAAAGGAGTGGATTATTTTTCTTTTTCAGAATCTGTTTTGAGGGAGCTTGCAGCTCAAAACGATCCAAAAGCCATGTTTGCTCTGGGGCTTAATTGCTATTACGGAGCCTATGGGGAGACTGATCCTGATGCTGCATATGAATTCCTCTCCAGATCATATTGCCTAGGCAATGCAGAGGCATCGCCTTTTCTTGCAGAGATTCTGTATTTCAAACAGGTTGAGATAAAAGAGTGCGAAACTGATGAGGATTATTTCAAGAAAGCCTACATATTGTATAAGGAGGCGGCAGATCTGGGCCTGATTGCCGGACTCAGGGGAATATGCAAGATGCAGATTGTCGGCGATTACCTTGAAAAAGACACATCTGCTGCTTTGGATAGTCTTGAGAAGCTGAAGGATTTGGATGAGGAATGCTCCTATCTCTACAGCTTGATGAAAAGCGGCGATATTTCACTTGAAGACATAGTTCCGAACAATGAGTTCTATCAGTACGACGAGGAGGATGAGCCGTTTGATGATCCCGATAGGTAGCCAGGCATGAAGTCCTGTTTCCACCCGGCTTATTCCAGGATTATTTTCACGTATATGCCGGTTTTTTCAAGAAGCTTTTCCAGCATTTTTGCGTTTTGCAGAAAACCTGCATAATCCCTATTGCCGTTTCCAATCCATAATGCCTCAGCAACTGCGGCAAGACGCGGGAATAAGAAGTGGTCGGCCTCGAACGGGAACATTATGTATTCACTCCATAGCGCGGCCTCCCCGCCGAGGATGCGTCCTGGGCCGGGAATATCGTAATCCGTATGCATGAAATAGCACCTGTTTAATGTGTTGCTTCCATAAAGCGGGCCTGAATCTATTTCAGAATCAGGGGAGTAGTTGAGATATGCGCCATCGTCATGGATACTGAGAAGCATGTCATAGCCCTCTCTGCTGTATTCGGCTATCCGGCTTCCTGAAAGCCAGATTGAAAGAAGCGGTTTCTTTTCAGGATTTCCATCAGCGGCCTCTTGCCATGCAATCGGACTGAGCCCATATTTTTCCATTATCTTTGTTATTCTGGTGGAAAAGATGCCCTGAAGCTCTCTTTCGTTTTCAAGCCCAAGGTCCTTCATCATCTTTTGACAATCCGGGCAGATCTTCCATGCTTCCGTTGGACATTCATCTCCTCCGATGTGCATTCTTCTGGAGGGAAAAAGCTGAGAGATGTATTCGATTATCTCTTCTAAAAGAGAGTAGGTGGCTTCTTTTGCAGGACATAGTACATCTTCGAAGATGCCCCATCTGGTTTCCACTTCATATCTCTTTTCTTTGCATCCGATCTCAGGATGGGATGCAAGCAGCGAGAGCATGTGCCCGGGCATGTCTATTTCAGGGATCACCTCGATATGCCGTTCAGAGGCATATCCAATCAAGGCTTTCATCTCTTCTTCGCTGTAAAAGAGGCTTTTTGTATCCGGCCTTCCATATACCGGGCTTTTCCTTGCTCCTCCTTTTTCTGCGATTTCAGGATGCGACGGTATCTCCAGCCTCCAGCCCTGGTCGTCAGTTAAATGCAGATGCAGCACGTTCATGCGCATCAAGCTCATAGCATCTATGACCTTCATTAAATAATCTGGCGGCAGGAAGTGACGTGCGACATCGATAAGAAGTCCCCTGTGGGAAAAATATGGTTTGTCCGAAAGGCTGAAGCATGGGATGCAGCCGTCATAAACGATGAACATCTCTCTAAGGCATTCAAATGCAAGATGAGCCCCTTTTTTGTCTTTTGAGGTGATCGTTATTTCCGCTCCGTCTGCCTTTATGGCATATTCCTCGTCACCATATCCTGCATCAAGCAGCGTCTTTATGATGATCCCATCTAGCTTTTGTTCAATGCCGGTCTCTTTTAAAAAGAGCATCGCTTCCTGCTTGCATGAAGATACGCTACAAAGCGACGCCCCTTTTTTCTTTATTTCTATAGATCCTTTGAGAAAGTGGAAATCCACATTCTTAGGAATAGGGGAGAAGAAATTATTCATGCTAATATTCTTGCATCGTTTTAAGCCTGGGAAAAGGAAAATTTATGCCATATCGGTTTCTATGGATGCACAAGACCGCCATTGCCCTATTGTGCTGATTTTTTTTCATGGAAAAACCATTGAAAATGGCATATCCTGATTCGTATGGACAAACTGGATGAAAAAAAAGGCCGTGATAGGAAGAGGGAGCCTTTGAAGGAACAGATCAAAAAGGAGCCGCTGCTGTTTTTCGTATATGTTATTCTGCGTGCTCTTGTCATACTTGCGCTTGTGCTGCAGTTTTTGAACGGGGAATACTACAATGTATTTCTCTGCGTGCTTACGCTTGTTCTTTTCACAGTCCCTTCCTTGATTGAAAGAAAGCTGAAGATAGATATCCCGAATGTGCTTGAGATCATCATTCTGGTATTCATCTTCGCAGCCGAGATACTTGGCGAGATAAGAAGCTATTACGTTCTGTATCCTGGATGGGATACGGCACTTCATACGATCACTGGATTTCTTGCCGCAGCCGTTGGCTTTTCATTGGTTGACCTGCTTAACAGGACCAGCGACAAGCTGGAGCTTTCTCCTTTGTATCTTGCATTTGTCGCCTTCTGCTTTTCCATGACGGTTGCCTGTGTATGGGAGTTCTTCGAGTTCTTCATGGATCAGGTGTTCCTTACTGATATGCAGAAGGATTATGTGATAGCAAGCATAAATTCAGTGACCCTTGATCCGACTATGAGCAACAAGGTTGTGCATATCAAGAACATCACCTCGACTTCTGTCAACGGTATGGATCTCGGGGTCAACGGCTATCTTGACATAGGTCTGATAGACACCATGAAGGATATGCTTGTAAATTTCATCGGTGCAGTCTGTTTCAGCATTTTCGGATTCTTCTATGTAAGGGGACGGGAAAAGGGTAAGAAGAGCTTTGCCGAGAATTTCATACCTACCAAGATCAAAGACGAAGGTGATTCGTCTAAAGCTGACAAAGATCAAACCTGAGTGAAGTTCTTAAAATAAAAATCCATGCGGGCTTCCGCATGGACTATAAAAGAATGAAACTGATAAAGATACTATCTGTCTGTTATCGTGACATCCAGGGATTCAGCTTCTTTTATCCAGCGTTTCAATTTCTTCCGGAGTTCTTCCTTCACACCTTTGAATTCCTCATCTTCTGCAAGATTTTTCAACTCATATGGGTCTTTATCCAGATCGTATAAGAAATCGTCGATGTACACGCTGCTGGAGGCCTTTTCACCCCCGTTGACATTCGGTGCAACTATCGAATATTTCCATCTTTCCGTTCTGATGCATCTGCCAAGCCTGCTCTCGCTGATCTGGGCATATATTGCATTTTCCCTGTCTTCAGAAATCTTTCCGCAGGCTATGTCCTGCAGCCTTTCCCCGATCATGAACGGATCGGCCGGGCATCCGGCAAGCGTAGCGATCGTCTTAGGAATCGATCCTGTCGATACCAGCTCTTTCACTCTTTTTCCGTTCTGCTTAAACGGTCCGCCTGTGATTACCAGAGGAACATGCAGGGCGGCATCGTGGCATGTCCGTTTATAATCATCGTATCCATTGAGGTTCTTATCCCTGTTCCTTGTCTTGAAATGGGATCCGTGATCGGATGTGAAGATGATCACCGTATCATCATAAAGACCTTTCTCCTTCAGCTTTTTGATTATCCGTCCAAGATTGTAATCGATGCTTTCGCATGCCCCGAGATAGTCTGGGTATTCCTCTTTCCAATCGCCCTCAGGAAAAGAAGCAAGATCGCCCGGGACCTCGTAGTTTTTGAATTTCTCTTTGCTTCCTAAAGGACCCTGATAGTGCTTGGCATTGTTCTGATGGTGGGGTTCAATATGGCTTACTGTCATGAAAAACGGTTTGTTCTTCTCCTTGCTGTATTTATCCAGATATTCCAAGGCCATATCTGTAATTGCATCGCATCTGTATTTTGAGAATTCAATCTTGTTCATGTTCTCATCGAATACGTACCCGCCGTATGCATCGCTTGTGAACTCCAGGACATCGCTTGCTCTCCAATACCCGGTATATCCGCCTCTCAGCACCGGAGGAACGGCTTTTGTCTGATAATCCGTTACGGGCGGTTTCTCAAGTTCTCCTTCGCTTGCAAGATGCCATTTGCCGATATAAGCGGTTTCATACCCGCATCCTTCAACATAATTTGCCAGGGTTTTCACATTCAGAGGCAGCATCTTGTTGTTTCTGAAGCAGTTTGTATCCGTTGCATATCTTCCAGTTTGGAAAATAGCCCTGCATGGTCCGCAGACAGGCTGCGGAGAAAAAGCATTTTCAAAAAGGGTTCCTTCCTGGGCCATACGGTCGATATTCGGTGAAATATCAAGCTTCTGCCCATAGCAGCCGAGCGTATCAGCTCTTTGCTGATCGGAAAAGTAAAAAAGAATATTCATGTATTTCCTTCCTTTTTTTGCCGATATCCAAATCGGGGAGGTGATGTTTTTATGAAATGGCGGGATTCATATGTTCTTATCGGAAATAAAGCACTCATCCAGCACTATGTTTGAAGGCACTTCCACATACTCTTTTGTATCATGTCCCGCTGCAAACACAATATTGAAAAGAGTATCAAGCCCCACATAGCCCTGCTCATATGGGTTTTCTTCCATCGCCAGTGTCAGAAGGTTCTGCTTGAACAGGTCAATAAGGTCTTTCCTTTCTCCCATGGAAGCAAAGATGATATTTTTATTTGCTGCGAACTCTGAGAATATGGATTTCAGATAGTCAGATCCGAAGCCATACGCGCAAATTGCTGAAAAAGGATTCTCCTCATTCTGCCTTTTCAATTGGCTGATGACCTCTGGCAGATTCTGCCTTTTGCTGTACCAGCTTGAGATCCGTATATCTGGACGCCTGCTCTTCAGCACTTCGGCTAAGCCCTCGAATTTTTCTTTATGCCCAAGCAGTACCGATGAGCTGGCAATGACCGCGAGAGCCGAATCCGCAGGCAGGATTATCGATAGACAGCGTCCCATGATCCTTCCTTCCTTTCTGTGGTTGTGCCCGACGAATGATATGCGTTTCGAGCCGGTTATATCGGAAGAAAAAGTAACAACAGGAATTCCTTTGTCGATGAATCTGTCTATGAGGTCCTTGATAGCGGGAAAGTCCACTGGTTTGATCAGAATCCCTGCAAGATTATCATTAAGAGCTTGCTCGAGCAGCTTCTCCTGGCTGTCAGGTTCTATTCCGTCCATGATATAGTACTTTATGCTTACGCCGTAATCGGAGATTTTCTGCGATGCATCGCGTATACCCCGCAATACCTCGGCGGCGAACAGGTTGTAATTTGCATCCAGTGCAACCACTCCGAATGTCTTCGGGTAACGTTGATATGCCAGTCCTTTTCCGCTCAGATTGAACACATAACCCATTTCCTTGGCTATGTCCAAGACCTTTGTTTTGGTAGACTCATTCACTTCCCCTCGGTTGTGCAGAACCCTATCTACAGTACCCACGGAGACATTGGCTTTGCTGGCTATATCCTTTATCGTCACCCTCATTTTTTTCCCTCAGTCTTCCAAATCCGATTCATCCAATCCTTCCGCAGCACCGACCTTTTTGATCTGTCTTGTCTTCATGACAGAATATGCGGTGAAAAAGATTGTAATCAATAATATCACAATTGAAACCGGTCTTTGCAAGAAAATCAGCCAGGATCCGTTGCTCATAACGAGGGAATTCTTGAGATTGCTTTCCGCCAAAGGCCCTAGGACTATGCCGAGGACAAAAGGCGCTCCCGGGAAACCGATCCTCTGAAGCAGGAACATTATCACTCCGAAAACCAGAAGCACGTATACATTGAATATATGGTTTGAGAATGAGAATGCGCCGGCGACGCAGAAAAGCGAGAGTCCTGTAAACAGGAGAGGCTGGGGGACAACAGATATCTTTGCGAAGAACCTCGAAAGATATTTTCCCTGAACGAACATGAAGATATTGCATATCACCATGCCGACCATTATCGCATACATCAGCGGAGCCTGTGTCTTGAAGAGCATCGGGCCTGGAGTAAGCCCTTGCATGGTGAATGCTCCTATCAAAAGGGCTGCAACAACGCTTCCAGGGATGCCTAGGGTGAAAAGGGGGATCAACGAGCACCCTGTTACGGCATTATTTGCCGCCTCGGGGGCTGCCACTCCTTCAAGAATGCCTGTACCGAATTCATTCTGCTTTTTTGACGTGCGCCTTGCTTCGTTGTATGCCATGAATGCGGCAATGCCTGCTCCTGCACCGGGAATGGCTCCGATTATGGACCCGATTACAGTCGATTTCATTATTGTAGGCATGCATTCCTTCTTTTCCTCTTTCGTAAGATCGACTTTGCTGTCAAGGAGGTTCTGGCTTGAGAAGACTTTCTTATAGCCCTTGCTGTAGATCTGGTTGAATATGTTCGGAAGGGCGAATACGCCGAGCATTATTGGCAGCATGCCAAGCCCTTTCATCATGAACACGTTGTTGAATGTGAACCTCGTTGCTCCTGATGCTGAATCAACCCCGATGCATGATACGAAAAATCCGAAGCATCCCATTATTATCCCTTTTAGAAGGCTGTTTCCGCTTACGCCTGCTATGATGGATAGTCCGAAAATTGCCAGACAGAAGTATTCTGGCGGTCCAACACGCATTACGAAAGTTGAGATGTACGGCGCTACAAACAAAAGCAGCAGCGAGCTGATCAGCCCTCCGATCGTGGAAGCGAAAAGAGCCATGCTCAAAGCTTTTTGCGCCTTGCCTTTCTGTGCCAGAGGGTATCCGTCGAAAACCGTCGCCATGGCCACGTTCGTTCCAGGGGTTCCTATCAGAATGGCTGTGATCGAACCTCCATAAGTGCCTCCGCAGTAGACGCCCAGCAAAAGAAGTATTCCTGGAAGAATATCCAAATTAAATGTCAGCGGCAGAAACAAGATGACTGCGAGATCTGTGGATAATCCAGGGATGGCGCCGAACACTATACCTATGAACACTCCCGCAAACATCAATACGATGTTCCAAACCGTCATTACATCAATAAGTCCGTTTCCTATCAGGTCAAGCATGATTTCCTCCTATAAAAAGAGTGATGGAAGCCTGACGGACAGGCCGTATTTGAAACCGAAGAAGATGAGCGCAACAAGAGCGATTGCAAAAAGGAAATGCACCTTGTTCTTATCTTCCATGATCAGAAGCGAGCAGATTGAAAAAGCGGCCGATGTTATGAAAAATCCTATAAGAGGCATCAGTATCGCATAGGCGATGACTAGCAATGCGGCATAAAGCAGGACATATACATCCCTGTTCAACTCAATTGTAATCGTTTCCTCTTTCTTGAAAAAAAGGCTTTGAACCACAAGTCCGATCCCACATATTATCATCACTACCGCTATCAGAGTGGGCATGTATGTGGGGCCGATTGCTGAAGTGACTGTGTTCACTTTCGATTTTATGGCATATGGCATCATTATTATCAGGACTATCCCTGAAATTATGGCTATTATCCCCGATAATAAATTCTTTTTAATTGTTATTGATTTCATTCATGATTCCTTTTTTAAGTGGGAGGAAAACCTCCCACCATCTGATTCGATCATGCACCCTTTAATGGTTTTAATCAGATCCTGTCTGCAAAGCTCTTGCAGTCCTCGATCATATTCTCAACTCTTTTTGATACAGCTTCTGTTGATGTGTCATCCATCATGACGAACCCGGCTGCTGCGAATTCTGCTTGGAAGTCAGGATTTGCATATACTTTTGCTAATGCGTTGTTTAGTTTCTCAACGGCTGCCTGATCCGTTCCTTTTCTGAGCGCGAACCATGTTATTGTGGAATACTCTATATCATATCCGAGAGTCTTGAGCGCAGGTACGCTTGGGTATCCGATGTCCGCATATCCTGTATAATCATCGGCGCTGTAGACTGCAAGAGGAATAAGGGAACCATCCTGTACATATTGGTAACCGGTGTTCAGTGCGCAATAGCATACTTCCGCATTGCCCGAAAGCACGTTGACGACGGCATCTGTAAATCCGTCTCCATTGATGCTGTCAGACTGCAAGCCCAATTCATTCATGAGGATCTTGGATACCAGGAATGAGTCGTTGCCGACTCCGGCACTTGCGAATTTGACTATTTTATCCTTCCCGTACTCCTTCAATTCATCAAGCGTTGTTATACCAAGCTTTGAAGAAACGAAGAATCCGTTCTCAACCTCATCAAAACCTGTGACGGTGATGAAATCGTCCGGTTGGTATTCCACATCGTTGTATATTGGAGCGACAGCAAAGTTAGATGCGGCGACATACTGTATGGAATTGGAGTTTGGCTCCTCCGCCAAAAACTGCGTGCATGCGGTTATTCCGCCCGCACCAGGCCTGTTCTCGACGACGACTGTTTTTCCGAGTTCCGGTGTTAGATACTTTGCAACAAGGCGTGCCTTGATATCCAGATTGGCACCTGCCTGGCCCGGAACAAAAATAGATACGGTTCCAGTCGGCCATTCTTTCGAAGCCGATGCCGAAGATGATGTTTTTTCTGTGGTGCTTGCTTTGTTGCAGCCTACTGCGAGAGCAGCCAAGAGCAATCCCAGAACCAGCAGCATGATGCTTTTCCTTTTCATTTTTTTTCTCCTTTTTATGCGTGACCGTATTGTTTGTCACCTTTGTTTTTATTTTTTAACTTCTCGATCAAGAGAGTTTTTTCCGCTTCGTGTATCTTTTCTTTGTAACTGGCATTTCCAATCTGGTTTGTCTTCTCTTGCGGATCGGATGCCAGATCCGTATATTCCTGATCTCCGTTTTCATACTGGACGAATTTGTAAGTGCTGGTCACAAGAGCGTTCACATTACAGTCGCAGTTGTATCCGTTCCTGTACTCGATGATGCATTTCGTCCTTAAATCCTTTGCTTTTCCCTCAAGAACAGCCTTCTGCGAGATTCCGTCGATGCCTGCTGGACAATCCAAAGCGAGAATGTCGAATAGGGTAGGAGCGACATCCACTGAAGAAAAGAGAGAGCTGCATCTTCCAGGTGCGATATCCTTAGAAAAGATGATCAGCGGTGTGCTTATGAGGCCTTCATAGAAAAACGGTCCTTTAAGCCATAGGCCATGATCCCCCAGAAGTTCCCCATGGTCGCTGGTGAAGATGATCATCGTGTCATCCATCAGGCCCTGGCTTTCAAGCTCGTTTAGAACAAGCCCCACGTTTCTGTCTATTTCTTCGATCATCGCATAGGTATTTCTGATCCTCAGTTTGCTTTCCTCTTCAGGTACTCCGTTGTCGAACTTCTTGGCAACTAAGCCATTTCTTGTCCACATGCCCATAAAGTGTTTCCTATAATGCTCAGGACGTGTTTTCAGATCATCGCCGCTTCCGCAGGGCTTTTTGAATGGGGCTTCCTTCCATCTCTCGTAGCTGTCCTTGCATGCGACAAATGGATGATGCGGATCGGGAAAACTGACCGATAAGAAAAATGGCTTATTCTTGCACCTGCCGTTTCTAAGATATTCCACTGCCCTTTCTCCGACAAAGGCGGAGGATGAGAGGGAGGAGGGGATGTTGCGGACGCCTGCGACGGAATCTTCGGAAACGATTTTTCCCAATGCGGTGATTCCAAGGTCCTTTTCATTTCCTCCCTTTTCTTTGAACCATTTCAAATAATGTGATTTTGCGAGGGTATGCCCCAGCGTCAGTTCAACGTGCTGGAATCCGAAATAGCCTTTGTCGTAGGATAAGCTTTCCGGGATTCCGTCCCAATTGGATACGCTTTCCAAGCTGTAATCCTTCGATTCCGTGCTATATGGGTTGAAGTGGATCTTTCCGATGCTTGCCGTCTGCCAGCCATTGGTACTCAGTTGTTCAGTGATTGTCACTGAATTCTTTTTTGCCAGGATTCCGTTTGTCCAAAGCCCATGGTTTGAGGGGTAGCGCCCAGTAAATATAGTCATCCTATTTGGGGAGCATATCGGGTTTGCAACATATGAGCGGTCGAAAACCATGCTTTTTGTTGCCAGCTTGTCGATGTTCGGCGTGTTTGCATATCTGTTGCCATAACAGCCTAAGCAGTCCTTTCTAAGTTGGTCCGCCATAAATAAAACAATGTTTTTCATAGTGCTCCTTTTTCTTCCGTGTTCGCACACGGTAAGTTAAGTATACCATGCTTCAATAGCCTGTCAACTCTTTTTTTTCAGGTGCTCCAGCTGTGTGCAGTAATTCTGAATTATTCTTGTAACATGTTTGTATGTAATCTTTTATAGATGATTGCAGTTTTTGTGCATATTAGGGTAGGGATTTTCATTGCTAATTAGCCATGTGCTCAGAAAACGAATTGCGTTGGCAAAAAAAACTCCTTAAACTATAAGAGGCTATTTCACCGTATTGACCGTTCCTCTCCTGCCACATGTCGCAGTTTGAGAATTCCTGAATTAGTTTTCTAAGCTTACTGTCATGTTTATCTCTTAATAATCCGGGGCATCAGCAAAATGATTATCGTTTTGTGAAGATATCTCCATTCCAGAGCTTCTCTAGGAAATCTTTCCATGGAAGGATGAGGATACCATCGTCAAGCATCCTTGGACTCTCTTCCCTTGATACAACAATGTACTTTGAAAAGATATTTTCTTCTTTGAGTTCTCTCAGATTTGCAAGATGTTTATCCGTAATAGATTTTGCACTCTTTACCTCGATTGCAATTTCATCCCCGATGATGAAATCAACCTCACGCTTTCCATCACTGGTGCGATAATAAGTGAGAGCAGTATCATGATGTCCTGAGTAGTCGAGGTATGCGGCAAGTTCCATTGCAATATATGTCTCAAAGAGAGTGCCGTATTCAGTCATCGTCTCTGTAGGGACATTCATCCTGGCAATGCTT
>CASGDQ010000010.1 GCA_949300325.1 uncultured Spirochaetales bacterium | reverse complement strand
GGGGCTGTCCATACGGATTTATATGACAATATGGAGGTGATCCCATTTGGCAGAATTGAGGATTTTATGAGAACCAATATGGAGAAGAATGTATGAGACTCATATCATTGATGCTCGTTTTGCTTGCTTCCTGTACCATAAGTGCCAACCAACTTCTTGATGCCACACTCAGTGTGGACGGACAAAAAATAGATGTGATCTGGGAAAACAATAAGGCAACACAGGCACTTCGGAATCTGCTGTTGGAGGGAGAGATAACCGTCACAGCTTCAGAATACGGAGGTTTTGAACAGGTAGGCTCCCTTCCAAGAAGCCTGCCTGATGAAGATAGGCATCTTTCCGCTTCATGTGGCGACATCATGCTGTACAACAATAAATACATAGTCCTGTTCTATGGCTCCAACAACTGGTCGTACACAAAACTGGGACATATTGATATGTCAATCTCGGAGATACGCAGGATTTTGGACAAGAGCGGCATAACGATAAGGCTGTCTTTATAATTGTTATATAGAACCGATGTCTTATCAGCCCATTCAGAAGCAATTAACAGAATAATCGACAAAGGCAGTCCTGATATCCTGCGTGTTTGGCAATGAGAATGGAAACCGTTGAAACACAATCATAAAAAGTAGTCTTTGACGCTGAAGACAAAATCCATGGTTAAGGAAATTATAATAAATAAGCATCAGAACCCATTCATAATAAGTATTTGTTATAAGAAACGGAAAATGATACAATGCCTTTTTGCTGATAAATCAACCACCAATTGGAGATTACCTGATGACAACCATAGAAAACATAACATATGACATGGAGCGTTCATTATACGGGCAAAAGAATCTTATACTGAAAAACTGTGCGTTCGACGGCCCCGCGGACGGAGAAAGCGCATTGAAGGAATGCAGCAACATTATTGTCGAAAACACATTCTGCAATCTCCGCTACCCTTTCTGGCATGACCATGGCCTAAAAATTTCAGGCTGCACAATGACCGAACTGTGCAGGGCGGCGATATGGTACTCCGACAACATAGAAATATCATCATCCCATCTTCATAGCATCAAGGCTCTGAGGGAATGTAGCGACATCCTGATAAAAGACTGCGACATCATCTCTCCCGAATTCGGCTGGTCGGTAAAGAATCTCGGGATGAAGGATAGTACAGCGGAAAGCGAATACTTTTTGATGCGTGGAGAAAACCTCCATCTTGAAAACATCAGCTTCAAAGGAAAATATTCCTTCCAGTACACGGAAAATCTCAAGATGGAAAGCTCCACTCTCGATACAAAGGATGCATTCTGGCATACCAAGAATGCGGTGCTGAAAGACTGCACCATAAACGGCGAATATCTCGCCTGGTACTCGGAGAACCTTACGCTTATAAACTGCAGGATTACAGGAACACAGCCGTTCTGCTACTGCAAGGGGCTCAGGCTGATCGACTGCGAAATGATCGATACCGATCTCTGTTTCGAGAAATCAGAGGTGGAAGCAACAATAAAGACTCATGTCATCAGCATCAAAAATCCCACGTCGGGAACAATAACAGTCCCTTCCGTGGGAGATATCATAATGGATGATGGGAATGCTAAGGGGAAAATAACCGTATTGGGATGATCAATCGATGGAATGAAGCATCATCGGAGAAGAATTCCCATATATGGCAACAGCATATGTGCTCCTTCCTTGCTTATCCTTGGCTATCTTAATGATTTTGGCAACGGGATCGTCATTCTTGCAAGCCCTCGTTGCCGCAACAGCCTTTCGGGGAAGCCTTCCGACCTTCCCTAATGAAGAGATGACTGAAACATCATCCCCTGAATCGGAAAAACGGAGAGAACAAAAATGGTTAAGCAGCTTATTCTTGACAGGAACGCAATCGCTTTCCGTTGACCTTTTTACAAGCCATGTCCCAAGTCTTTCTTCTTCAAAAACCTTCATTTTGACATAAAATGCAATTGATAACCTGATCCGACGCTTATGGATATCAATAGATGCAATACGGGCGATATATCGAGCACAACCACCCTTTTTACCTGCAAGCAGATATGGTCTTATCCTGCTGAGCCTGTAAAGATACCCGATGAACACACCGTCGGCCAAGACCATGACGGCAAGGTCATCGGCGGGATTATCCTTTTCCCGACTGAATGTTATTTCTGTTTCAGATAACAATAAAGACAGGTCTATGTACCCGGTTCTTTCCACAAATGGACAAATCTCCTCGTCTTCAAAAACCGCAGTCTTTACAAAAGATTCAGCATAAACAGGAAAATCCGTGAAAACCGTCGTCAAACTTCTAATCATGGCTTCACCCCTATTTTATTGTATCTGATCATGCCGGCGGTGCCGTCTCTCGATATAAACACCAACAATGATTTTTTCTCCATGCGGATTCCAGGACACAGGTTTTGCCAGCATATGATGACCATCAAGCTCGTCATCAGGGACATACTGTTTTGCCGTAATCGTACCCAGATATCTGTTTTGATCATCAAATACATTGAGACAGGTTTCCATCTCTTCGTTTTCGTAATCACATTGATGACAGTCTTCAATCACGGACAGCACGTTGTCCTTTTTTATGTGTTCATACTCATCACGCGATAGGCAAACATTGCACAAGGGGAATTTTCCTGCAAACATATATTCAGACCAATCGACCTTCTCATATATTCCTATTCTGACCAATATGTTTTTATTCATGTCGACACGTGAAAGACGTGCGACATAACGGTACCTATCATTTTTCCTACAATGCAGGACATGTTTTTCCGCATCTTTCCTGCTCATTCGACCGATCATCCTTCCATCGCAGCAAACAGCAACGGATCCGTATGCCTTTGGACTGTCATCCAAACAGAATGTGATATCCCCATCCAATCTGAGCGACAATACCAGATTCTCTATGGATTTCTTCATATCGGCATAAATCTTTTCGAAAAAAAAGGATTTCAATAAGATGTATTCTCCTATCGAGAACGGAAAAACATCTGTATTTCTGTAAAAACAATTGCGCAGAATGTTCATACAACAATCTTAGCCCATGAAATTGTGCGGGCCAATCAAAAACATTGCAGCTATGCCGATTCAGTGTAACTGAATGGCATTAGCGGCCACGCTAATGCCATCACAATCCTTAGTCTACAGCTAGCATGGACAAGGAATGTAATGACCGGCTTTTATACCGTCGGTATATGGCCAGCCGCTCCGGCCTCTACTGCTGATAGCAGTTACCTTCCGCTTTTTCCTGGAATTACAGGAAAATGTATCACCTTGGGATGGGAAAGCATGCCCAGATCCTGATAATCGACAATACCTCCTTTCTGCAAAACATACTTCCGATATATATTCCACGCCCCTACCGCATCTGCATTGAAGTTCACTCCGGAAGAATCCAGATACAGCCCTCTCTTGATTCGCCTTTCCTTTTCCGCATGCTCCTTATCTATCGCCTTGGAACACGGGGAGCACTGGCTGGTGAAGGATTCATCAATCATCACAAGCTGCACACCCATCATCTTGAGCTTGTATCCGAGCATCTTATAAAAACGGTCGTATGGAAAAGAATGGAGCATCTGATTCATCCTCTTTCCCTTGTCGTTGTTTATTCTTATACCGTTGAGGTTCCCGACAATCACGGTATTTATCGAATTATCAAGGGCATACGAAGCAATGTAACGCGTAACAATATGAAGTATCTCTTTTATCTTGTTGTTCCTCTTTTCATAAAGCCATGCAACCTTTTTGGAATTGAACCGTCTACCGTCATCCTTGTTTTTATCCAGAATCTGATATCTTGCTATCTGCTTTGCAAAATACTGCGAGCACTCAAGCCACTCCCGCCCAAGAATCAGGACCTCCTTGGTGGAAGGACAGCACAGTGTGACAGGATTTTTGATTCCAAGGTCTATGGAAAGATACCTGCCGTTGTCATCAAGACCATTCTCTTCTGCAACCCTATAGAGCAGATTCACCCTCATGATTCCATCACATGGAGGAAATAGCTCCAGATGCGCTATTTCATCAAATTCAGAGAAAATGTTGTTCTGCAAAACAAGGCTGAATATCCCGATGCCGAATTTTGTTTTCAGATATCCGGTCAAGGTGGAGCTTAAAGGTATTATCACCTTATCATTTCTCTTATAAAAGGAATTCTTCGGAAAGACACAGATGAATTTATCACCATGGTAATTCGGCATCTGCACATTCTCCACATTGCTTTCCTTTCGGGCCCAATAGCTTTTCCAGGCCCAGTCCACCTTCTTCAGCACCTCCCCTGCAACGGAAGGCCCCAGCTGTTTGAAGAAAACATTATCCTCCAAACCGCTTTTTTGAGAATGAAGATTGGGAACAGCCTTTCCCTCTCCAAACCGGAACTCACGCCTTTCGAACAAGGCGGCATTCCATACCTTTGCCGC
>CASGDQ010000009.1 GCA_949300325.1 uncultured Spirochaetales bacterium | reverse complement strand
TGGATCGAGGGGTATTACAACATTTCCCGCCCTCATACCGCATTAAGGGGTTTGACTCCTTCGGCTTTTGAATTGAAAATTAAAGGAGATGTTTTTCCATGACCCCTTAGTCTTTTTTGTCCACTATTCCAGGAATGGCCCAAAAGCCGGGAGAACCAGCTCCCGGCTTAGACTAAATATAATCAGGAACAAATCATCTGATCGGCACGCAGGACCATTGACCGCTGCCAAGCAAGGAGCTTATCGTGAAGGGCTTCGTCATCCCCTTTCACATCCGCCATTACGCGCATGACAGGTTCAGTCCTGGATTTGCTCAGCCATATATAGGCGACAAAATCGCCGTTCTTATCATAGAAGACCACCTTGTAGCCGCCGGTGGAAGGATTGCTCCTGAAAGCAGGCCCGAAGCCTATCTGCTCCTCGATGCCCTCTATCTGCCTTACCTGCCAGGATGCGATCTTACCGGTAAGATATCCTTCCACTTCCTTTTCCAAAATGCTTTCATATGCAAGCTTGAGCGCATCAAAATCCTTGCTTTTGATTCTCAGCACCGCATCCTTGCTGAAAGCAGGTGTCGTAGTGTATTTAGGCAAGGCATCGATCAGGGTTTCAAGCGAGACCTCGTCCGTATGCTCTATTCCCAGCTTGGATAAAAGGAAATCATATAGCCCGGGGATGGAATAAAGCTTTGCGATGCTCATGATCGAATTCATCGGATCGCGGACCTTTGCCGGATGGGTGATGTTTCCCCCGTTGCTGCCCTCTCCGCAGATATGTACCTGGTAGCCTTCCTCATCGCGAAGCTTCTGCGCAAGGGTAACGACGTTCGCCTCCCCCACATCGGAACGGAACACCTTCACATTGAATTTTCCTGCCACCTCATCGATCATCGAGCTGGTGGGACCGTTTACTGCTATGGCCGGACGCTTGTCACCCGCCATCACCTGATGCGCAATATCAATCGTGGCAACCAATGCAAAGACCTTCTGGGCATTCAGGATATGCGCTTTTCCTGTTTTCTTCTCCAAATAAACGAAATTGCCCCTATCCCCGTCATTATCTGGAACATAGCCGAGGATATAGCTGGGATCCTTCTTATGCACCTCCTCAAGGGTTTTTCTGCAAAGCTCGAGATTCTCCCCTTCCGGAACGATGGCATGGGCTATCTGGCGCGGCTGGGCATTGACCGCCCACACCTTTGCGCCCATCTTGTTCAGATACGGGATATCGATCGATGCGCTGCGTGCAGAGCCGTTCATTTCGGCAACTATGCCGAACGGAATGCGGAAAAGCTTATGTGCTGTTGCGATCCTCAGCACAAACTGCCTGTAATAGTCAAAAGCCCTCAGCTTGTCATCATCATGCTTCATGAGCGTTTCAGAATACAGATCCTCATCGCACTTGCCGGAAAGCTCCACTGCTGTTTTCACAACACCTGCAGATTCTATCTTCTTTTTGAACACAGGGATTATCTTATCGATGATCTCCTTGTTGTAGACTCCTCCGTTGGCGCCGAATTTGAAACCGTTGTGCCCGATCGGGTTATGAGATGCGGAAATATAAAAAAAGCCATCGTAGCCGGCATTCGAATACGCCATGATCTCAGGAGCGGAAGCAAAGAAAAGATGGGTCACCTCTGCATTCAGAGCAATCAGCGTCCTGACCACTACATCACAGAGAACCTCTCCTGTAGGCCGTGCGTCGATTCCGACGAGGATCCTGGGCCTAGGCCGGCCGAGATACTCTATGAAGGTTCTGGCAACGGTGGAGGCTATAACCAGATCAGCATCCGAAACCTCTTTTGAAGAATCCTCCTCGTTCATGCTTTTTGCGAATACGGCTCTCCAGCCGGAAGCGGAAAGTATATACTTTTGAATCGTGCTGCGCACATCCTCATCGGTTGCTGCACACCCTTTCAGCGGATCTTTTGAAGGATCAGCAATAAAGAAACCTGTTAATCTGTCAAAGTATTTCATATGTATGATTCTACCACAAAGGATAGGATGTTAGAAAAAAGTTTTAAGCGCAGAAACAAAATCGTGAAAGCCTTTGATTCGGCCCCTCCGGCCGTAGTAAATACTTTCAAAGTGTTATAAAGTATAGCCATGGATGTAAAGACGCAACCCGTGCTGGGGAAAAAGCCAAAGAACAAGACCATACAGGTATCCAACAGCCTCGAGCAGAAGATACTTGACCATGAATATGGAATCGGAGAGCTGTTGCCTAGCCAGCATGCGCTTGCAGAAGAATACAACGTATCCCCAAGATGCATAAGGGAAGCATTCAAGACCCTGGAGACAAAAGGCTTAATAGGTGTCAGCCAGGGAAGGAAAGCCATCGTCAATTCCGATAACCTGAATGCGATAGTGGAAAACCTTTCGGCCTCCATGTTCAGCCAATACAAGCTGAGCAAGAAGCTGCTGCAGGATCTTTTGGAAGTCAGGACGAACCTGGAGGTATCTGCGGCAAGAAACCTTTCCAGAGATGACAAGCGGCACATCACAGTGAAGCATCTTTACCAGAAAATCGAGAAGATGGAGCAGCTTGTCAGCCAGATGGAAAAGGACTTTTCCCAGGATGACTGCAATGAATTCAAGCGCATCGACTACGAATTCCATAGCCTGATAATGCAATCAAACAACAATATCATCCTCAATACGATCATAAAGAACATGGAGCCCCATCTTCTATTTATCCTGATGAAGATCGATGAAAGCGTTCCGGAATTAAAAAGAAAGACAAACGACTACCGATATCTCACAGACTCGATAGACAGCGGGAATACGGATCTCGTCGTAGCATTGACACTGACGAGCACCACAAAGCTCAATAACGAATTCAATAAAATGGACCTGCCAGATGAAAACCATCCTCTCTATTGAACATGCCTTTGTAAGACGGGATGGGAAATACATCCTCACCGATGCAAGCCTCAAAATAGAAAAAGGCGGACACGTTGCGATCATCGGGCCGAACGGAGCCGGAAAATCCACACTGATCGATGTGCTTTCACGCAACATATATCCGCTTGCGCTTGATGAATATGTCAATGAGGCATTCGGGGAGAGGAAATGGATCGCCTCCGAATTGAAAAAGCTTATCGGAGTCGTCAGCGAGAGGAATGCGAATTTTCTTGACACTCCTTATACGGTGCGTGAAATCGTATGCTCGGCGCTCTACTCTTCTCTCGGTTTCGATTTCCATCACAAGGTGGATGATGCGGATTGGAAAAAGGCGGATGAGCAGATCAAGAAAGTCGGCCTGCAGGCTAAAGCCGACATGCCGATGAAAGTGCTTTCGTCAGGCGAGAAGCGGAGAGCGCTGCTGGCAAGGACAAATATGACGGATCCTCCTGTTCTGCTTCTTGACGAGGCCTCATCTGCACTCGATTTCCCTTCAAGAGCGGATTTAAGGGAGCTTATCAGCTCGTATGCAAAAGACAGGACGATAGTCATGGTGACGCATGAGCTGAGCGAGATCATCCCGGAAATAAACCGTGTCATACTCATGAAGGATTCAAAGATCGTAATGGACGGAAAAAAAGAGGAAGTGCTGACAGAAGCCAATCTCAGCAGGCTTTACGGGCGCAAGGTTTTCTTGTCTGTAAACGACGGAATATATACTGCCTGGTGCTGATATTTACGTACAAAAAATATTCAAAACACATGGTTTTGATAATATAATATCCAAAAGGAGGATTGGATGAGAGCCAATATTATTTTCCACTCCATTTCCGGCAATCTTTACATCATAGCGGAAACCTTCAAGGAAAAGCTTACAAAAAACGGAATCGATGCGCGTATCTATAAGATAGAGGATCCAGATCTTCACGTGCTTGCCAACGAAAGGAACGACGTGAATGAATATTACGAAGAGATAATGGAGCTGCCGAAAGCGACAAACGAGAAGCTTTTGAGCGCGGATTTGATCATGCTCGGCATACCAAGCCGTTTCGGAATGCCCACAGGGGAGATGAAGGAATTTTTAGACAAGACATGGCCTCTTTTCCAGTCATCCAGCCTGAAAGGCAAGAAATTCTATCCCTTCTCCACCTCCACAGTCAGCTATAAGGATGCATTGGATGCGATAGAGGCGGTTGAGAACTGGGCCGGGCTCATGGGCCTTGAATGCATAGACTTTCCTCCCTATACCCATAAAGATGGGGATATGATGCCGAGAAGGCCTGGGGAAGAGATGGAAAAGGAGGCGGAGCGTTTCGCCTCGCTGGTAAAATCACTTCTTTGAGAATTTTCCCCAGATGAACTGAAAATATCTTCTTATCATGCTGCGGCGGCTTTCCTTTTTCATAGCCGTTGCGGCATCTTTTACAGATAGATCGTTATTTTTCAGATTCCTTTTCATATCATCCCAATAACGTACAAGCCACATGTAAAGGTCGCCCTCTGTCTGTCCCGGGAACTGGAAGAGTATGTGTTCAGCCCTTATTGCATCCACAATCGGACGATACACGTTCTTATACCAGGATACGGCCGCATCCTCAAAAGGAATCTCCTCTTTTTTCCCCTGATTGATGTAATACTTATGCACAAGGATATGGTTCACCATTTCCGGATAAGAGCCGGGAGCGGTGAATACGATCTCGCCCATCGGAAGATAGGAAGGCTTATATTGCTGAATGAACTGGTTGCGCTCATAATTCACAACCCGGCGCTTGAGGGTCTTCATAGTCATGCCTTCCTCCAAAGGTATCTGGCTATCAAGCTCGACAACCTCCGCGTCTATGAATTCGACACCTTGCGACTTTGCAACCGAAACACGATGGTTGCCATCTCTGACAAAATACCAGCCTCCCAAAGAGAATACGGAAATCGGGGGAAGGATTATATCGTTGACAAGCGCTCTGTCAACGCTTTCCCAGCGGTTTCTCAGCATCTCCCTCTTTGGATAGAAGGCAGATGAAAAATCATGGTAACGCCCCTCTGAGCCGATTATCCTGTTGACAGGAATGCATTGCATCCCTTTATACGTCTCGCTTTTCGGCTTGATTATGCTCGTCACTTCATAAAAGGAAAGAAGGTCGGAGTTCTTCCAGGTAAGATGAGCCATGAGGCTCTGTATCCTCGCCCTCGATTTGGCTTTGGAAAAATCCTCAGCTGTTGAATCCATGGCACTCATAATCCGCCTCCCAAAAACTCGTCCTCGATAATATGGTTCTTATATACATTCACAACTTTTGTCTCGTTATATAGGATTTCACGCGGTGCATTCATATCATCAAGATGCACATGCCCATGCAGAAGATACCTTGGCTTGTACTTGTCCATGAATGATAAAAAGCATTCGAATCCCCTGTGGCAGAGATCCTCTCCATCTCCCAATCCCCGCGGAGGGGCATGGGTTACAAGTATATCGAGATATCTGCCGTATTTTTTCTTATTATAGAGAAGGAAAGGAACCAGCTTCCGGATCCTCCTTCTCATCTGGCTCTCCGTGTATTGGCTGTCCCCGTAATTGTAGAGCATGGACCCTCCAAGGCCTGCGATAAGCAGGTTATGGCGTTTCAGGTTCATGACCCTGTTCTCCAAAAGGGTACCCCCGCCTAACGGGAGGGACAGGGAATAGATGTCGGTCTTTTTTTGGACGTTCCTCGCAAAGTTATCCAGATTATGGTTTCCATAGACATAATAGACGTCTTTTTTCAATATGGTCTCGATGTAATCATAATAACGGAGGGGAAGATCTCCTGCGGATATGACCAGATCCACATCCTTATAGCGCAGCGGCGCCTGCAAGGAATAGATCAATGTATCGGTCGCATCAGAAATACATAGGATCTTCATTTCAGCAAATACCCGTTGTCCACAACCAGAGTCTGTCCGTAAATGCCCTTGCTTGAGGCAAGAAAAAGCACAGCGGAGGCGACATCTTCCGCTTCCACCATACCACTAAAGACCGAATGTTGTGAATACATGGCCTCAAGAGGGGTCGAAGAAAGCCTGTCGGCTTTTATCAGGCCTGGAGCGACGGCATTGACCCTCAAGCCCGTCTCCATGGCAAGGCTCCTTGTATAAGCGCTGACAAAGCCTTTGGAGCCGTCGTAATGGGCTGTCGAGCCAAAACCTGGATGAAGGGCATTGATGCTCGAGATGTTCACAACAGCACCAGAGCTTTTCTTCAACAGAAAAAGAGCAGCCTTGGTCATTTTAAACAATCCGGTGACATTGACATCGATCACAGCCTGAAAATCCTCATCGCAAAGAGTTTCCTGGCTTCCTTCGGTGAATATCCCTGCATTGTTCACCAAAAGATCCAATTCATCGATTTGGGAAAGAAAAGAATAATCGCCCTCTTTGAAATCGAAGCGGAAAAGCCTGCCAAATGGGAAATCCTTTTTCAAAGGATCCCTTGCCGTCCCATAGACAGTATAGCCATTGTTATAAAGCTTTTCCGAAATTGCATAGCCCAATGTGCTCAGGGCTCCGGTGACAAGCGCGTACATCACACATGCTCCTTCAAAATGGGAAAACGTTCGATGACAGCATCTGAGACCTCATGATAATCCTCGCTTCTGTATCTTGGACTCATGACAGTGGAAAAGAGGGCATAGCTGCCGGAGATGAGGAACGTGGTCTGCACCATCTTCTTATTCACAAGGGAGAACCTGTGCTCTTCATCCAAAATCCTCTCTTCCATAGCTCCGGTGTCCGGATCGCAGACAATCTGCATGGCACGTCCTCCTTCCAAGAAGAACCAAGCCTCATCATTATCGAGGATATGCGCCCTAGATTGGCTTGAGGACGTGATCAGGTAATAGATGCAGCCGCTGTTTTCCCCGAATGTGGAAATGAAACGGAAATATCCGCCTTCCCCCTGCAAAGGGGCAAGGCCGTATTTTCTTATTATCTCCTTTTCATCGCCTACCATCTGCGGATGATCTCCTTGACAAGGGTTTGGAAAGTGTGCTTGACCCTTTCTCCGGTCTCGAGCACCTCTTCATGATTCAGGCTCTGGGCAAGGATGCCGGCTGCCATATTTGTAAGGCAGCTGATGCCTATCGTCCTCATTTTCATATGCGAGGCGGCAATAGCCTCAGGAACGGTAGACATGCCGACAGCATCGGCTCCTGCAATACGTGCGAATCTCACCTCTGCCGGAGTTTCGAACGACGGGCCAGTAAACAGCATGTATACCCCTTCCCTCACGTCGATACCCTTATCTTTTGCACATTCTTTTGCCAAAGCAATAAGATCCTTATCATATGCCGAGCACATGTCAAAGAACCTGGGGCCAAGCTCGTCGATATTGGCTCCCCTGTTGGGACTGTCCTCGATCAGCTTGATATGGTCGTTGATTATCATGAGATCACCCGGCTTCCAATCCTTATTTACACATCCTGCGGCATTCGTAAGGAACAGATTATTTATTCCCATGAGCTTAAAAGTCCTGATAGGATATACAACCTGCTCCATGCTCCATCCTTCGTAGTAATGGAAGCGGCCCTGCATGCAAAGCACGCCCTTGCCTTCAAGCTGCCCTATCACAAGCCTGCCCTTATGCCCGGGCACGGTTGAAACCGGGAAATGCGGTATGTCATGGTAATCTATGATGACCGGATTGCTAAGCTGATCAGCCAGATCTCCTAAACCGGAACCCAGAACAAGTGCGATGTCGATTTTCATTCCGCCTATCTTATTTGAGATATAAGCGGCGCTTTCCTGCAAATTATCAAGCATTTCCATAAATTACACCTCGTAACAATTATCGACGATCTATCGTCTCTTTCGATTTTACACAAAAAAACATCATCAGGCCACAGAATATGAAAGCGGGAACATTCATGCTCCCGCTCATAAAACAGCTTCCTGATTTTAAAAAGGCTCACCTGAAGCAAGCGGCGCCGCGCTTTTCTTGCTTGACAGGACCAGGGCAACCAGCGTTGCTGCATAAGGAAACATGCCAAGATAGCCTGTGGGTATCGAAGAAAGTCCAGGAAGGACCTTGGATACATTCGCTATCGTCATGCACAATCCGAAGAAGAATGTCGAGCCAAGGATTCCAAGGGGTTTCCACTGTCCGAATATGAGAGCTGCGATAGCAAGGAACCCAAGTCCGTTTATTCCGCTTCCCGAGTTGTACTCGCCGGCATACGTGACGAGGATGCAAGCTCCTCCAAGGCCGCTTAAAGCTCCGGAAAGGAGAACGCCCACATATCTCATCTTATGCACATGCACTCCTGCAGATGCGACAGCAGACGGATGCTCGCCGCATGCTCTCAAGCGCAGACCGAAGCTGGTCTTGTAAAGCAGGAACCAGGAAGCGCCCCATATGGCCAGGCACAGGAATGTCGTCCAATACACCTGCTGGAAGAACAAAGGTCCGATCACAGGAATCTTCGAGAGGATGGGAACGCTTATCCTGACGATGCTTCTGGTGATTGTGATGTTGCCGCTGCCGGTGATCGTCTGTGCCAGATATAGGGACAAAGCGGAGGAAAGCATGTTTATAGCCGTTCCTGAAATCACCTGATTGGCCTTAAGGTTGATGGAAGCAAACGCATGCAGGACGCTTAACAGCGTGGATGCTACGATTGCAACTAAAATACCGACGACGATGCCCGCATTGAAACCTATGATGGGCTGCAGCCTTACAATGGAGGCCGCTGCGGAAAAACACCCGAAAAGCATAAGTCCCTCTATACAGAGGTTGGTGACACCGGAACGCTCCGAGTAAAGCCCGCCTAGAGCTCCCATAAGAAGGGGTATCGTATATGCGATGGCGCTGGGGATTATTATTTCAATTATGTTCCACATCTCACTTCTCCTCCTTCTTCTCTTTTTCCGCCGTCTGAATCCTCTTCTCATGCCGCCTCTTGAACACGCCGTTCCAGAATTGGCTCAAAATCACAGAGGTTGCGGTAAAATAGATGATCGTCGCGATTATTGTATCCGCAATCTCTGTCGGGATCCCGGTTGCGGCAAGAGAGCCCTTGCCCATCTTCAGGATGCCGAAGAACAATGCGGCAAAGAGGACTCCAAAAGGATTGGAATTGCCAAGAAGAGCCACGGCAATGCCGTCAAAGCCTTCACTTGGGCTCTTTGCGATCTCCATGATGTTCGAATATCCGAGATAGTATGTGAGCCCGGCCAATCCGGCCAATGTGCCGGCGATGGCCATGCTGGACATGATATTCCTATTCACCTTTATGCCTGCATACTCTGCACAGAACCTGTTCGAGCCCACAGCTTTGAGAGAAAAACCAAGATTTGTCTTTTCCAAGATGAACCATATGATCACAACTGCCGCTAAGGCTATCAATATGCCGTAATTGAGATAGCTGTTGCCGGTAAGCTTAGAAAGCCAGGTAGCCCTGAGCGTCTGATCCACGCCTAGCGGAGAGCTTTTCACCTTGATTGCGGGATCCACGATAAATCTTGGAACCCAATCATAGACCAGCCAGTATGCAATCCAGTTGAGCATGATGGTGCCTACAACCTCATGAACATTGAACTTAGCCTTCAAAAAGCCTGCAATAAAGCCCCAGAAGCCTCCGCATATGGCGGCTATCAGGATGAGGCAGATATAATAGATCGGAGCAGGAAGAAATGTGACCTTATGGGCAAAAATGCTGGCAATAAGACCGCCGACAAGCATCTGCCCGGAGCCTCCGATATTGAAAAGGCCGGTCTTGAAAGCAAATGCGACCGAAAGTCCGACAAGGATCAGCTGGGTCGAATTGGCGATGGTATTCCCGATCCTCCTCATGTTGGAAAGCGCTCCGAATAGAATCCTCTCAAATCCTACAAAAGGATTTTTTCCGATAAGCAATATAAGCAGGCATCCTGCAACGATGCCCAGAAATACCGCAGAAAGGGAAATCAGGACAGGGCCGGCCTTCCTGGCTTCATCCATATTTCTGGCAGGCTTGATTTTTTTCTTCTTATCCGACATATCACGCCTCCTTCCTGATGCCGGCCATCATGAGACCAACCTCATGCTCGTCGGTTTCTTTGGTATTCACAATATCTATGAGTTCGCCGGCATTCATAACCGCAATCCTGTCAGAGAGGTTGAATATCTCATCAAGCTCAAAGGATACAAGCAATACGGCCTTGCCCTTATCCCGCTGCGCCACGAGCTCCTTATGGATGAATTCTATCGCCCCTACATCCAAGCCTCTGGTCGGCTGTACGGCAATCAAAAGCATCGGATCGCTAGTGACCTCGCGGCCGACAATGGCCTTCTGCTGGTTGCCGCCGGAAAGCTTTCCGGCAAGGGAGAATATCCCTTCACCGCTTCTGACATCGAACGTGTCTACAATGTCCTTCGAATATTTTTCAATAGATTGGAAATCAAGAATGCCATGATTGCTGAATGCAGGCTTATAAAATTCCTTGATCACCATATTGATTGTCAAAGGAGAAGAAAGGATAAGCCCCCTTTTCTGCCTATCCTCAGGGATGTGCCCTAGCCCCATTTCGTTCCTTTCCTTGATCGAAGAGAAGGTTATATCCTTACCCATGAAGCTTATTGTTCCGGATTCCACCTTTCTCAAACCGGTGATCGCTTCCACAAGCTCGCTCTGCCCGTTCCCATCGACACCTGCAATACCTACGATCTCCCCTGCTCTGACATTAAGGGAAAAATGCTTTACCCCTAAGATCTTTTTTGCATTCATAACGCAAAGGTCCTTGATTTCGAGGATGTTTTCGCCAAGAACCGGATCCTTCTTTTCGACTTTGAAAGAAACAGGCCTGCCGACCATCAGGGCAGCCATTTCGGAAACGGAGGTGTCGGCAACATCGACAACCTTTATGAATTTGCCGCGGCGTATGATCGTACAACGCTTTGCGACAGCCTTGATCTCATCCAGCTTATGGGTGATGAGGATTATCGACTTTCCTTCGGCTGCGAGATTCTTCATGATCTGCATCAGATCGTCTATCTCCTGCGGAGTGAGAACCGCAGTCGGCTCGTCGAATATGAGTATATCGGCATTACGATACAGCATCTTAAGTATTTCAACCCTCTGCTGCATGCCTACCGTAATATCTTCTATGACCATGTCCGGATCTATCGAAAGTCCATAACGGTCCGATATTTCCTTGATTTTCTTGCTGGCGGTCTTTATATCGTAAACAAATCCGCCTTCTTTTCCTAAAATGATATTCTCTGCTACTGTAAAATTATGTACCAGCTGGAAGTGCTGATGCACCATTCCTATTCCGAGATCGAAGGCGTCGTTCGGATTCTCGATATGCACTTCCTTCCCTCTGACCTTGATAATCCCCTTATCGGCATGATAAAGCCCGAAAAGAATGCTCATCAAAGTCGATTTTCCTGCACCGTTCTCACCAAGGATGGCGTGGATCTCCCCCTCTTCCACCTGCAATGTGATGTCATCATTGGCTACGATGCCAGGGAACTCCTTGCGGATTCCCAACATTTCGATTACGTGACTCATTAAACGTCTCCATGAGGACAGCCTGTCAGCTGTAGTGTCTTGTTTTAATCCCAAAAAGGCCGCCAGGAAGGCGGCCTCTGGAAGTTAGGGTTGAACCTTATGGAATAAGTCCATCGGCGGTCGAGTTGACTTTGAGGCTTCCGTTCTTCAAGAGCTCGGCAACCTTTGCAACCTCGGCCTCAACGGAATCATCGAGGTTCGGGTTATCGGCAGGAATGCCTACAGCGCTGTCCTGAGCGCCAAGAGTGATGACCTTTCCACCTTCAAAAGTTCCGTTGACAGCTGCAATAGCTTCATTGTAAGCAGCAATGTCGACATTCTTCATTGCAGAAGTAAGGATTGCGGATTCGCCGTTTCCCATATCACCTACGAGATACTGGTCTACATCGACTCCGATAGCCCATACGTCCTCACCGGCAAGCCTTCTGGCCTTTGCTTCGTTGATAACGCCGACACCGGTACCGCCTGCAGCAGCAAAGATAGCCTTTACGCCGTTGTTATACATCGTTGTAGCAAGCTGCTGTCCAAGAGCAAGGTCTGCAAAAGAACCTGAGTAGACGAAGTTGTTAGCAGACATCGTCATCTTTGTTCCATAGGTTGCATTCGCGTATGCGATTCCCTGCTGGAAGCCCCAGCTGAACTTCTGTACGGACGGGATCTCGATTCCACCTACGAATCCTACTGCTCCTTCCTTGAGCTGCAAAGCAGTTGCAACACCGGCAAGGAATCCGGACTCATGCTCATTGAAATAGATGGATACTGTATTTGGACCTGAACCGCCAGTAGGCTCGGAGTCAAGGATGATGAGCATAAGATCATCAAACATTCCCTGGACCTCAGCAACAGCATCTGCGAAAAGATATCCCGGGCAACCGATGAAGCGGTAACCGGCATCATAAAGATCGGTGATAGCGGTCACATAATCAGCTGTGGTCGTTCCAACCGGTCTGAGATATGTACATTCAAGGCCTTTTTCATCAGCGGCTCTCTTGATTCCCTCCCAGGTTCCCTGATTGAAAGAGCGGTCGTCGATGGTTCCAGAATCGGTAACCATACCAAGTTTTAAAGCTTCTGTAGCAGCGGATGCCTCCTTTGTACCCTGTGCAAAAACAGAGAAGCAGACAACGAACATCAATAATACTGCCAATGTTTTTTTCATCGTATCTCTCCTTAAGAGTATTGGATGTTTTTATTCTAACAGGCATGGGAAATACCTGTCAAATAAAACAAATGCAGGCAAAGAAGACATAAGATAATGCTAATTCCTAAGATTGTAAAAAATTAGTAAATGAAAAAATACAACAAAATTTTTTCAAAAAACAACATTATGCAACATTTTTCAAACAGTTTTGCTAAAAAAACGTCCACATCATGCCATATAACGTAAAAAACGCAACAAAAAAATGAAGCAAAGGGTTCTTTTCATCTCCATAACCAAAAAGAAAGGCCTTCAGCTCTGCTCATTCCAAGCATAGCCTGAAGACGGATGCTCGGTACATTTGAAACATATACATTGCAAAAAGGGATCAACCCCGCGTCAAGCTTCAAGTTGATCAAATGCGACAAAAGACATGTCCCCACTTTCTTTCTCCTGAAGGCAGGAAAAACCTCAAGCATTCCCATGGAGCCTTCCTTATGAAAGCCTGCAAACCCCATAAGGATCTTGTCATCGTATATCCCGATCACCCTTTTATCCAGGACATCTTTCATGAGCTCCTCTTCATCTCCAGATTTATAATGTTCGGCATATATTGGAAAATCTTTTTGAGAAAACTCTCTGAAAGCGTACTTTCCTTCATCTTTTCGGCTTCCATGATAGCTAAATAGATAACAAGGTTCCTCGAATGAATATCCTCTTGATGCTAATATCCTGAAAAGCCTTTCGTCATGGACATCCACAAGGCGCGCATCCATTGGGATGGCATCAGCTACAGTATCCGCATCAGAGGAGAAAGATGCGGCAAATACCGTTCCGCTGCAATGCCTGAGGACAACTCCCGCATCAGAAAGATGCAATAAAGCACAATCCTCATGCTCCAAGATATGCACCATATCGACATGGGAAAGGCCATCGTCCGAAACCAATGCATTTACAGCTTTTTTCTTATCCTTATCAATGTACATACAAATGAATCTACATCCAATGGAATTTTTTTCCAACAGGAGACGGGATAAGACAAAAAACAGTCGGTCCATAACCATATTTTAATTGACAGCAGCAGACCGGCAGGAATAAAATGAAACTATGTTCCACAAAATGGAATATTAAAAAGTCAAATATCATTTCGGATGTACGGAAGGAGAAAAAAAATGCAATCAATCACAGAAACCATCGTAAAAAAGGAAAGGCCGATCAAAGCGATCCAGTTCGGAGAAGGCAACTTCCTCAGAGCTTTCATCGATTATCAGATCGACCTCCTCAACGAAAAAGCGGGATTCAACGGAGATGTGATCATGGTACAGCCTCTTGAAAGGGGTATGGGAGACATGATCAATGCCCAGAATGGTCTTTACACAACAGTACTAAGAGGTATCGAGAACGGAAAGGAAGTCGAGAACTTCAGAAAAATCACATGCGTACGCGGATGCCTCAATCCGTACACCGATTTTGATAAATACATAGCACAAGCGGAAAATCCGGATCTCAGATTTGTATTTTCAAACACGACAGAAGCCGGAATCGCCTACGACCCGGAGGTAAAGCTCGAAGATAAGCCGCAGAAATCCTTCCCCGGAAAAGTGACAGCTTTCCTTTATAAGAGGTATCAGGCATTCAAAGGCGATAAGACAAAAGGATTGATCTTCATTCCTTGCGAGCTGATCGACAAGAACGGCGCGACTTTGAAAAAGTATGTGCTTGCCCATGCAAAAGATTGGAAGCTGGAAGATGCTTTCATCAGCTGGATTGAGAATGCATGTTCCTTCTGCAACAGCCTCGTAGACAGGATCGTTCCCGGATACCCAAGGGCAGAAGCGGAAAAGATCCAGCAGAAGCTCGGCTATGCGGATAACCTGCTCGATGCAGCGGAAAGCTTCCTTTTCTGGGCGATCGAATACTCCGACAGAAGCCATGAGGATGAGCTGCCGACCTCGAAAGCAGGACTTAACGTGGTTTGGACGGATGACATGACATTCTACAGGACAAGGAAAGTAAGGATCCTCAACGGCGCTCATACAATGAGCGTGCTGGCTGCATACCAGACAGGTCTCGACACCGTAGAGCAGTGCATGCATTCAGATCTTATCTCCACATTCATGCATAAGGGGCTTTTCGAGGAGATCATCCCCTCGATGGATGGGGATAAGGATCTTCTGACAAGCTATGCAGGCGATGTTCTTGAAAGATTCAAGAATCCGTATATCGTGCACCTGCTGCTTTCAATAAGCCTCAACTCCACATCCAAATTCAAGACTAGGGATCTTCCTTCAATCCTTGGCTATGTCGAGAAATTCCATAAGCTGCCTGCTGTTCTCACCTTCAGCCTTGCTTCGCTCATAAGCTTCTATGAAGGAACGGAAAGGGAAGCGGATGCTCTCAAGGGCACAAGAAACGGAGAGACTTATCTCATAAAGGACAATCCAGAAGTGCTCGACAAGTTCCAGGAGCTCTATAAAGCAGAATACGCAGACAACAAGGAAAAGGCGTCAAAGATTGCCCACGAGATCCTTTCCCTTTCTGCTTGGTGGGGTCAGGACCTTACAGCTATAGAAGGTTTCGAGAATATGGTCGCAAAAGATCTTGAAATGATCTGGAACGATGGCATGACAAAAGCGATCGAAACTGTTCTGAGGTAATGCCGATGGCAAAAAAACTGATAAGAATCACAAGCCGCGATAATGTTGCAGTTGCGATTTCGCCCCTGGTTAAGGGAGATGTTCTCAACATCGACGACATAACCCTTACAATAACGACCGATGTGCCCGCCGGGCACAAGGTCGCGCTCATGCCGATAAAGCAGGGAGAGAAGATAATCAAATACGGCTACCCTATCGGCGCAGCAAAAGAGGATATAGAACAGGGATCCGCTGTCCACACATTCAATGTGAAGACCCTGCTCAGCGAAGATGCGGCATACACCTACGATGAAGAGACGGCAAAAGAGTGCCTGTTGGAAAACAAGGCTCACGCAGCGCATTACAACGATCAGAACATTCCCAGGATAAATGCTTATGAAAGAAAAGATGGGCAAATCGGAATAAGGAATGCGCTCTGGATCGTACCAACAGTAGGCTGCGTCAACCAGATTTCAAAAAAGCTTGAATCCTGGGGCAACGAGAATCTGCAGGTTCCAGATGGCGTTCATGCCTGGATCCATCCATTTGGATGCTCCCAGATGGGAGAGGATCACGAGAAGACAAGGATCATCCTTGCAGATCTTGTGCATCATCCGAATGCAGGAGGCGTGCTCGTAATCGGACTCGGCTGTGAAAACAATACCATGCCCGCATTCAAAGAGCTGGTTGGAGATGTCGATGAAAGCCGCGTGAAATTCATGGTATGCCAGGATTATGAGGACGAAATAGCCGAAGGGAAAAAGCTTTTAAGCGAGATTGCAGAGCAGATGGCGGCGGATAAGAGGACCTCCGTTCCAATGAGCAGGCTAATTGTCGGCATGAAATGCGGCGGAAGCGATGGATTTTCAGGCATAACAGCAAATCCTCTTGTTGGAAGATTCACAAACGAGCTTGTCGCGATGGGCGGAACGGCGATACTCACAGAAGTTCCGGAAATGTTTGGTGCCGAGCAGATTTTGATGAACAGAGCCGAAAGCCGCGAGGTTTTCGACGATATCGTCAGCATGATCAACGGCTTCAAGCATTATTTCACATCGCATGGGCAGGTGGTTTACGAAAATCCCAGCCCTGGCAATAAAGCAGGTGGAATAACAACTCTCGAGGATAAGAGCCTCGGATGCGTTCAAAAAGGCGGCATCGCGCCTGTGTCTGCTGTGCTCAAATACGGCCAGAGGGTATCAAAGAACGGCATGAATCTCATGACCGGTCCAGGCAACGACATCGTAAGCACGACAGTGCAGACTGCAGCAGGAGCGCATATGATTCTTTTCACTACGGGACGGGGCACACCCCTTGGGGCACCTGTTCCGACGGTGAAAATCGCAACCAACAGCATGCTTGCAGAGAAAAAATCCAATTGGATAGATTTCAATGCAGGTGATATGCTTATAGAAGATCCGGCAAAAGTAACCGATCGCTTCATAAATTTCGTCATCGAAATCGCCAACGGCGAGAAAAGAACGAAAAATGAAGAGAACGGTTATATGGAAATCTCCCTATTCAAGGACGGTGTAATACTATGAAAAAATTCATGGATGAGAATTTTATTCTCGAAAACAAAATGGCTGAGAAGCTGTTCCACGACTATGCGGCAAAAATGCCGATTTTCGATTACCATTGCCATCTGATCCCAAGTCAGATCGCAGAGGACAAGAGATTCACCACCATCACCGATGCATGGCTCGGAGGAGACCACTACAAGTGGAGGCAGATGAGGTGGATGGGCTTTGATGAAAACCTGATTACAGGCAATGCGGATCCCTATGATAAATTCCTTGCATGGGCGGAGACCATGGAAAATCTTATCGGAAATCCGCTTTATCACTGGACACATCTCGAACTGCAGAGATATTTCGGCATCAAAGACGTGCTCAGCAGAAAAACCGCAAAGAAGATTTACGATGAGGCAAACGAGCAGTTTGCATCCAACCCCGAGCTTTCCGTATTCGGCATCATGAAGAAATTCAATGTCTATGCAGTAGGAACGACGGATGACCCGGCAGATGACCTTGCCCAGCACAAGATAATAAAGGATGAGGGCAAATGCCCTGCAAAGGTGATCCCCTCCTATCGTCCAGATAAAGCGATCAATATCGACAAGGCGGATTATCCGGAGTATATCAACAAGCTTGCTGAAGTATCGGGAGTAAGGATCACAAGCGTTGGCGATATCGTTGAAGCCCTTATCAAGAGGCTTGACTTCTTCGTGGAGATGGGATGCAAGGCTACCGACCATGCCCTCATGACCTGCCCGCATACCTTCTGGAAGGAAGAGAATGTCAATTACGTCTTCAAGAAGAAGATGCACGGGGAAACAATAAACGAAACCGAAATCGACGCATATCGCACATACATCCTCTACAATCTTGCAAAGGCATACCACGCAAGAGGCATTGCGATGCAGCTCCATTTTGCGGCAATAAGGGACAACAACAAGAACATGTTTGCAAAGCTCGGTCCCGATACAGGATTCGATGCAGTCTACGACAGGGAGCTTGCAGAAGGTGTTTCAATTTTCTTCAGCAAGCTCACAGAAACCGACGAGGTACCGAAGTCAATCCTTTATTCCCTCAATCCCAAGGACTATTACAGCCTGCTCACGCTCATGGGATGCTACCAGGGCGGAGGAGTCCAAGGAAAGATCCAGCTCGGGTCTGCATGGTGGTTCTGCGATCACAAGGACGGTATGGAACAGCAGATCAAGACATTTGCAGACCTCGGAACTCTTCCGAAATTCGTCGGAATGCTTACCGACAGCAGAAGCTTCTTGTCCTACCCGAGGCATGAGTATTTCAGAAGAATCCTCTGCAACGTCATCGGAACCTGGGCCGAGAACGGTGAAGTTCCCTATGACGAGGAATACCTTGGAAGGATTGTTGAGGATATCTCCTTCAACAATGCCCGGAAGTATTTCGAAGGTTGATAGGTTGCCAGCATGACCAGAGAGAAGGATGATGAGAAGCAGATGAGTGCGGTGCTGCGCACCATAAACATCCTCGAGACGCTCTCGAAATGCGAATCCAGCAATCTTGAGAATCTGGCCAAGGAAACCGAATTGCCAAAGGCGACGCTGCTGCGTTTCCTTTCAAGCCTTTCAAACCTTGGCTATGTATGGCGGGACGATGCCGACAGATATCATCTTACACTCAAGATGTTTTCGATCGGCTCTCGCAGCCTCAAGTATATGGATCTCATCAGCACTGCACGTCCGTTTGCCCAGGAGCTCTGCAAGAGCCTGGGAGAGACGGTGCACATGGGCATCCTGCAGGATGATTCTGCAGTATATGTGCTTAAGGAGGAATCCTCATACACGCTCAGGATGTATTCCCGGGTGGGAAAGATGATTCCCCTTTATTGTACGGCAATCGGCAAGATTTTCCTTTCCCAGATGGATGAGGCGGAGCTCGACAGTTATCTTGAACGTGTTCCGCTCAAGCCATTCACGGTAAAATCCATAAGGACAAAGGAAGCTCTAAAGGAAGAGCTTGAGAGAATCCGCCACCGCGGTTATTCAGTTGATGATGAGGAGCACGAAGCACAGGTGATGTGCATCGCCTGCCCCATCAAGGACCATACGGAAAAGACAGTGGCGGCGATCAGCGTATCCTGGCCGGTGTTCAGATTCAACAGAGATGATTTCGATCTCACTGTAAAAAAGATAAAGACAGCGGCGAACAGGATATCCGAAATACTGGGATCTAATGAATTTTGATGTATGCTCCGGGCTCCTGAACTAACCCCACAAAGTTGGAGGAAGTAAGATCTACGCTGTCGATTTTCGGTATTGCACCGGAGATTGATAGCGTAGTTTTTTTGAAATCCTTACTTCGTTATACCATGTAACATAGTCGTAGGCAATCTTTCTTATCT
>CASGDQ010000008.1 GCA_949300325.1 uncultured Spirochaetales bacterium | reverse complement strand
CGTGGTTACGGTATTAAAATTCTTGATCTGTAATAATTTCCATTGTTTCTTTAAAGAGGGGAGTGCAATGATAGAGATTAAGCACTTAAGGAAAGAATTTGATGCTGATACCATCCCTTTGAAAGACATAAACGTCACAATCAACAAAGGCGATGTGATATCGATAATCGGACCTTCCGGCACTGGAAAATCAACCCTGCTAAGATGTATGAACATGCTTACTGAGCCGACTTCGGGCAGCATAATCGTAGAAGGGCAGGATATCACCCAGAAAGGATGCAATCTTAACGAGATCAGAAAAAAGATGGGGATGGTGTTCCAATCCTTCAATCTGTTCGGACACCTCACGATAATCGAAAACATCATGAATCCGCAGATCACCCTTTTAGGCAGGAGCCGGCAGGAAGCTTATGACAAGGCCATGTACCTTCTGCAGCAGGTCGGTCTTGCCTCCAAGGTCTTTTCTTATCCGGATGAGCTTTCCGGCGGGCAGCAGCAGAGGATCGCAATAGCGCGCACCCTTGCTATGGATCCGGATATCATCCTTTTTGACGAGCCTACATCCGCTTTAGATCCATCGATGATAGGAGAGGTCCAGTCTGTAATAAAGATGCTTGCAAAAAGCGGCAGGACCATGATGATCGTCACCCATGAGATGGATTTTGCCAGAAAAATCTCGAACCGCATTCTCTTCATGTATGACGGCCTTATTTATGAGGACGGCACACCTAAGCAGATATTCGAGCATCCGAAGCATGAGTTGACAAAGAAATTCATACAGAGGCTTTCGTCTCTCACATATAAGATCGATTCCACCGATTTTGATATGGAGGCCATGAATGAAGAGCTGCTTGCATATGGCGAAAAGCTTTTGATCGAAGCCGAGCGCCTGAGCAAGCTTACCTTGGCTCTCGAAGAAATCTGCATCAACAATATCGCCGCAGATTCCGAAGTGCCTGATATCCTTGTGAAGGTGGAGTATTCAGAGAAGCTGGATATCCTTACGATGCTTATCTGCTACAAGGGCGAGAAATTCGATGTATACACCTCAGCAAGCAAGCTGTTCTTGAGTCTGCTTGCTGAGCCCACGACAGAAGTGCGGCAGGATGACATAACCGATGATCCTATGGGATACGAGCATCTGATTTCAATCCGGTTCAGATGGGTGGAGGAGTGAGTATGAAGAAGATTCTTGTTCTTTTTGCTTCCATCGTCTTTGTCGCATCCTCTTTGCTTGCATCGAAGGCTGGATTTGAGACAATTGAAGATCTTAATGGCAGGAATATCGGTGTTCAGACCGCCGTTTTATATGAGGAGCTTATCCAGGATAGGGTTCCTGACAGCACGATACAGTATTATACGATGCCGAACGACATGATTCTCGCACTTAAATCCGGCAAGATCGATGCCTATCTGATAGAAGAGGTCAGCTATGGCGTCCAGAAGAAAAACCATCCGGATCTTACGGTTTTGCAAGAGCCTGCCGGGTATATCAATGCAACTTGCATCATTGGCAACAACGAAAGGCAGGACAGGCTTCTCGGGGAGCTGAACGCCTTCATAAAAGAAAGCCATGAGAACGGGCTTCTTGATGAGCTTTATGATTACTGGATCGCCGATTTCGACCCTGTCAACGATACATGCGACATTACGGGCTTTACCGGTGAGAACGGCACGATAGCTGTTGCAGTAGAAGGCGGGTATGAGCCGTTTTCTTTCATAAGCAACGGAAACATATCCGGATTCGATGTGGATTTCATCTGCCGTTTTGCACGTGAATACGGTTATCAGCCGATGTTCTACGAGGTCCCGTTCGAGGCGATCGCACCTGGTGTAGAGAGTGGAAAATACGATATCGGGATGAATATAGTCGTCAGCGAGGAAAGAAATGAGACGGGAACGCTTTCCGATGTTTATTATTCGACTCCCATAAGGCTCGTGGTCTTAGGTGAGGATGATTCTGCATTGGGCTTTTTTGAGAAGCTTGCGCAAAGCTTTGAAAAGACGTTCATAAGGGAATCCCGTTGGAAGCTGTTTGTCCAAGGTGCTGGGGTAACCGTGCTGATCACCATCACCTCGATCATAGCAGGGACAATTTTAGGCTTCTGTGTATTCCTGCTTTGCCGCAAGGGCGGCCGGATAATGAATTCCGGTACGAATTTCTTTTTGTGGCTTATCCACGGCATGCCTACAGTACTGCTTTTGATGATCCTTTACTATATCGTTTTCGGATCTTCAAAGCTGAGCGGCACCTGGGTTTCAGTGGTAGGCTTTTCATTAATGTTCGCCTGTTCCATGATCGATATGCTCCGCGTAGGCTGCCATGCCATCGGACGTGGACAGTTCGAGGCATCCACCGCGCTTGGATACTCCGACGGCCAGAGCTTCTTTAAGATCATCCTTCCGCAGGCGGCTCAGCACTTTTTGCCGATATACCGCAATGATGTCGTTACATTGATCAAGGAAACCTCCGTTGTCGGCTATATCGCCGTATTGGATCTCACGAAGATAAGCGATCTTGTCAGAAGCAGGACCTATGAGGCGTTCTTCCCTCTGATTGTCACTGCAATAATGTATTTTGTGATTTCCGCCATCCTTACGAAGGCCGTCGCTTGGATCGAGCATTCCATAGATCCTAAACGGAGAAAGAAGGAAAAGATACTGAAGGGAATCAAAGAATGGGAGTAACGGAGTTGTCTTGATATGCATGGGATCGTTTGCGCGGTCCCATTTTTTTTATTATAAACCTATAATAAAGTTTTTTTTGCTGTATAATCGTTTTATCGAGGTTGCCGATGGATATAAAGAGTCTTGCTGAAAATATTCTTAATGAATGCAAAAAGGTGATAGTAGGGAAGGACGATGTCATCAAGCTTGTCATTACAGCTGTTTTTGCTGGGGGAAACGTCCTTCTGAATGATTTGCCGGGAGTGGGGAAGACTACGCTGGCAAAGACGCTTTCCATTGCGCTCGGCCTGGATTATAACCGCATACAGTTTGTACCGGATCTGCTGCCCAGCGATATTACAGGCATGAAAATCTTCAATCAGAAGACAGGAGAGTTCGAGCTCCGCCAAGGCCCGGTGATGACCAACCTTCTTTTGGCCGATGAGATCAACAGGGCCATTCCAAGAACACAGTCCGCACTGCTTGAGGCGATGGAGGAGCATCAGGTCACAATAGACGGGCAGATGATACCTCTTCCCAGGCCGTTTATCGTGATCGCTACCGAAAATCCTGTGGAAAGCGAAAGCACATTTCATCTTCCTGCAGCCCAGATGGACAGGTTCCTGCTTTCCCTTTCGATGGGATATCCGTCATCGGATGAGGAGATGCGGATGCTCTGCCTCGTCGGGGATGGAATACCATTTGACAAGGTGTGCGCGGTTGCAGACCCTTCTGTCATCCTTAATGTGCAGCAAGAGTGCAGGAATGTGCATGTAAGCGATGCTGTAAACAAGTATATCGTATCGCTCGTCAATGCCACCCGCTCGGATTCCCGCATCAGGATGGGAGCAAGCCCGAGAGGTTCAAGATCCCTCTATCAGGCCTCAAAGGCATATGCGGCGATAAGCGGAAGGTCTTTCGTGACGCCTGATGATGTGAAAACGCTTATCCACAGCGTGCTTGACCACCGCCTGATTCTTGAAAGCGGATCAAGATATTCAGGCCTTACCGTCAAAAAGGTTATGGACGACATGTTATGCAAGGTTGAGGCCTCCGTCGATGTAAGGGATTTCTCAAATGGCAGGTAGGCACTCATCTGAGCGGTCGAGCCTCCTTGTTTCATTGCCGGTGATTGTGTTTTCCGGCCTGCTTTGTCTTTTGACTGCGTTTTACGGAAAGAAGACCTTTTCGTTCTATCTGATGATTATTTTCCTCTTTTCTTTCATCTCCAGATGCTGGGCCGCTCTTTCTGCTTCGAAGGTGGATGCGCATATAGGCGTATCTGCCTATGGAGTTTTCCCGCAAGAAAGCATGGAGGTGGAGCTCAGGGTGAAAAACAACAAGTTCCTTCCGATAGCATGGCTTGATTTGTATATGCCGGTTCCAAAGAGCGAAGCGCTTGTGCCTTCAGAAAACAGGATCCCGGACAGTTGGGAAAAAGCCGGGCTTTCCGATTTGGGCGCATCTGAGGATATCGTCGGATCCAAAAGGCTTGGAAGGATGCTTTGGTATGAGGAATCCGTCTTTTTTATACATATGGATGCCAACAGGAGAGGGGTGTGCCGTTTTGATTCCTGGAGGCTTTTTACCGGGGATGGGCTGGGGCTTTCCGATTCCGATATCAAGCTTGAGAAAGGCATTGCTGTTGCAGTTTATCCTAAGATCGTCGATGTGGATTGCCGCCCATTTTTAAAAAATCTTTGGAATTCGTCGACCGGGGCAAAGGGCGTGATGGAGGACATGACCGTAATCAGGTCAACACGGGACTATCAGGCGGGCGATGGGATAAAAAACATCAATTGGCGGCTTCTTGCAAGGGCTCTTCCTCTTACTGTCAATATTTATGAGGATATACTACCTAAAAGCATCCATCTGATTTTCGATGGAGAAAGCTTTGCCAAGCATCCTGAGGAGCTGGAGACTGCGCTGAGCGTGATCGCATCCGAGCTTCTTGTTTTGAAAGAACACGAAATGAGATGCATACTGTCCCTTCCTTTAGGAAAGGGCGGCGGAGCCTCGACAGTCGATGATGATATCCAGGAGGCGCTCTTTAGCATGGCATCATATGAGCCGGTAGGAGATGAGTTTGATCAGGAAAAAGGGGAGATGGTCCCGAGCATATCCTCATTTGATCTTTACAGCCTTTCCGTATCCAGCAGCAAGGCTGGTCATTTCTTCTATTTCACATATGATGCGGAAAACATGCCCCAAACCGGCGCTTTGGATCTGATAGACGGGGAGAAGGTTACTATTGTTTCCTTTATGAATATTCCCATATCAGGAGATTGGGGACATCTGTTTTTATCAGATCTTATAAAACGAGGTGGAAGATGATCTTAAAAAAAGCCCTGCGTGCAGCAGCCTCGCAAATCATTTCATCCGCAATCTTATGTACTTTCTGGGGCATGTTCTTTAATGAAGGAAGCTTATCTTTATTTCCTACCATATTGATCCTTTATGCTCCATTGTCAGCCTTTGTTAATGTATTGCTTTTTGAAGGTGCTAGGTCCAGATCCATCATAATAATCATCAATGTGGCGGCATTGGCGGCTTTTTCTGCTTTGGTTTGCTTTTTCTCCACCTCATCCATGATTTTATACCGGCTCATTTGCATTCCTTTCTTCATCGCGTATGATGTCTATTCTTTGAAGCTTGCTGAAAACGATGTCTCGTATGGAACATTTATCCGCTTTTTCGATTTCAGCCTGGTGATGTTTCTTGTGGTCATGATTTATGCAGAAGGGCACACCGAGCCTGTTTCCATAATCAATACATCGCTTTTGTCGCTCTTAGCTTCTATTTGCGCCATCCTTGTCATGCGGCATGATGGTGACAGCCTTTCTGGATGGGCATCGACAATCCTTTCTGTCGCCATTGTAGCATTGCTTATAGGGCTTTTGAGCGGATATGCGGGCTTGGCAGGTGGATCCCTGATTGCCATATGGAATGGGTTAAAGCATGCCATCTTCTCCATATATTCGTTTTTGGTATGGCTTTTCAGCCTGCTTCCAAAGGCTAAGGCTGAACCTATGGGCGAGATTTTCCAACCTTCCTATGAGTTTATTCATGAAACCGAAGGACTACGAGGAGAACAGACAGGAGGAGGGATCGTTTTTTTCATCGTTCTGGTTATCCTGATCACAATAGCCCTGGCTGTGCTGCTTATTTTCAAAATACGGAAGACCCGCTTGGTTTTTCATACAGCTCCTAAAAAAAGAGAAAAGGTTTTTTCCACTTCAATCTATAAAGGGCTTCTCATGGCTTTTTCCTCCATATGCTCCTTTTTCCGAATCCGCAAGTATGTTTTTGTGAATCGCAATAATTCTGTCGGCCTTTATTTCTGGTTTTGCATGGCGCTATATAGAAGCAGATGGCATAAAAGAGCAGATGAGACTCCGAGGAATTTCTTGAACCGGCTTATGACCATTATGCCTGAGATCCCTATTTTCGATATAGCAGATAATATCGAAAAGGTTTTTTATGGTCCGGGGGATGTAGAGCCCGAAAGGGTGGAGAATGCGAGTGAGATAAGATCCCGCGTCAGGAAGACCCTGTGCCTTGGACGCTTTGAAGGCATTCTCCATTTTAAAAAAGCAAAACCTGTTGATGCGCATTAAACTGTCGTCTTCTTATCTCCAGTTTTGCTTTTTTGCATAGCTGAAGACTGAAAAATTTTATTTCCCTTTAGAAAATTCTGCCAAAGCAAGTCTTATAAAGGCCTGCAATATCCTATTGCCGGCGGCTTTCTTTGTATAAACGCCGAAGGACAGCTCCTTCATGTCCCGTATCGGTATAACCGAAAGCCCAAACGATTTTGGGATGAATATCCTTGGCTGGATTGAAATGCCAAATCCTGCTTTTACCAAAACAAGGGCATCTGCGACATGGTCGCAATAATACAAATCTGAAATCGGACGGTCCTCGGACAATTGGACCTGGGCGACCGCCATTTCCGAAGAAAGCACGGTAGGGTTGTATAGGACTAGTTTGTAAGGATCCATCTCTTCTGCAGAGATTGCCTCATGTTTTGCCAAAGGATGATCGTTTGTGCATATGCAGCAAAGCTCTGTCCGTATCAGCTCGTGATAGGCGATAAGCTTCCTTTGAGCCAAAACTTCCCTTAATCCCAACGCAATATCGATTGCTCCGTCCTCAAGCTTTGGAAAAACCATTCCCCTAGGCATCTGGCGCATGGAAGGATGTATGTTTGGGAAAAGCATCCTCATCCCGCTTAACACCGGTTCAAGAAGTATTGTCTGGGCCAGATCGTTGCATCCGATGTTGAATGTGAGCATTTCTACCGTATCAGGATCCGCGAATTTCGCCTTTGCCCGCTCTGATATCCGGAAAATGCTTCTTGCATCATCAAGAAATGCTTGTCCTTCCATGGTCAGCTCCACCGTGCGTGTCGAACGGTTGAACAGCTTTACGCCCAATTCCGCCTCAAGGCTCTGTATCTGATGGGTGACTGCCGGCTGAGACAAGTTCAGATGCTCGGAAGCCCTTGCGAAGTTCAGATAGTTTGCAACGGTGAGAAAGCATTCGATCTGTACGGTATTCATAAGCATTCCCCGGATTATTAATTCACTTTTTTTATTAATGATAACTTTTTTAGAATTCACATTCAATTGGGATTGCGGTAGATTAACAAAAGTAGCGGATTGTTTTGAGCAGGTCGGTTCTTGAAACGATAAAGTGTATGGCGGCATTTTCCCCTTGCGGGTTTGGATTTAGTCCGTTTTTATGAAAATGGCGGATTACATTTGATTTTGCCACTGTTATTTTTTGTGGATTTCTTTATGGAATGGAATTTACCTGCTTCGGCATTCGTGTATCATATGAATCAAAGAAGGAGAAATTCTGATGAGTGAAAAGGCTTTATTGAAGAAACCTTTCGGCATGTCCGACAAGATCGGATACATGTTCGGTGATTTCGGCAACGACTTCACATTCATGCTTTCATCCATGTTCATGATGAAGTTCTATACCGATGTGATGGGTGTCGCTCCTGGAATCGTTGGACTTTTGATGATGATGGCCCGATTTGTGGATGCCGTCACCGATGTTACGATGGGGCAGATTGTCGACAGGTCCAAACCCACCAAGGATGGCAAGTTCAAACCCTGGATCAGGAGGATGTGCGGACCTTTGGCGATATCCGCATTCCTGATTTTCCAATCAGCTTTTGCCGGTGCCGCAATGGCCTTCAAGATTTTCTGGATGTTCTTTACCTATCTTCTCTGGGGATCGATCTTCTATACCTCGGTCAATATTCCTTATGGATCCATGGCCTCTGCAATCACTTCCGATCCCGATGAGAGAGCCCAGCTCTCCACATTCAGAAGCATCGGCGCCAGCCTTGCAAGCCTTGTGATCGGAACCGGTACTCCGATGATCGCATATGTCGTGGTCGATGGTACGACACAGCTTGATGGAACAAGGATGACCGTGATAGCAGGCATCTTTGCTATCTGCGGATGTATCTGCCATCTCCTTTGCTTCAAGCTTTGTACTGAACGGGTTGAAATCCCTCAGAACACCTCTAAGCTCCAGGTTGGAAAGATGCTCAAGAGCCTCGTCACCAACAGGGCGCTTTTGGGAATCATATTGGCTGCAATAATGCTTCTTCTCGGCATGCTCGGTATGAGCGGCATGGCTCCGTACGTGTTCCCGACATATTATGGCAATGCGGGTGCCCAATCGGCATCTTCTTTCCTTTCCAGCCTGGTATCCATGCTTATCTGCGCGCCGCTGGCCGCACGTTTTGCAAAGAAGATCGGAAAGAAGGAAGTTGCTTTCATCGGAAGCCTTGTCTCGGCTGCAATCTGGATTTTGTGCCTCATCACACGGCCAAGCAACGCATATGTGTATGTGGCATACTATACGGCAGCCTATACTGCTTTGGGATTTTTCAATTACATCGTCTGGGCGATGATAACAGATGTCATCGATGATGCAGAGGTCAAGCACAATGTGCGTGAGGATGGAACGATCTACTCCGTTTACTCTTTCGCCAGAAAGATCGGTCAGGCGCTTTCCTCCGGCATGATCGGAGCCTTCCTCTCTTTGATCGGATATACCGGCGCAGTAGCGCAGAACCCAGCAATGTATCCTGAAGTCCTTTCCGGAATTTTCAACCTCTCCTGCCTTATTCCTGCAATAGGTATGGGACTTGTCGCTTTCGCATTGTTCTTCGTATATCCTCTTAGCAAGAAGAAAGTGGATTCCAATGCTGCGATCCTCAAAGAGAGAAGGGAGAAGCATTGATGGCAAAGAAAGCGAGCGAGAATATCAAGACCTTTAAGAACAAGGGCGGGGCCGTGATAACCACGGTTTCAAGAAAGATCATTGAAAAGGATGGACTGTACTTTAAGGATATTGATGGAAGCGGAGAGTTCAAGCCATTTGATGACTGGAGGCTTTCTCCTGCAAAAAGGGCAGCCGAATATGTAAAGGTCCTATCTGTTAAGGAAAAGATCGCCCAGCTTTTCATTTCCGACTGGAGGGTCGGCAAATATCTTCAGGGGTTTAAAGATCATAAGGGCAGGATGGATGAGTCGGGAATCCTTGATGAAGCCGATTTCAAAGGAAGGACGATTTTCGGCGAGCAGCATCTTCCCGGCACTTCGACGCTTTTGAAAGAATGGTTCAACAGGCATCTGATCATCCGCGCTAATCCTACAGTGGAAGATCTGACGGACTGGCTTAATCAGCTTCAGGCGGTTGCGGAGGAGTGTGAGCATTTCATACCTGTGGAGGTCGCTTCAAACTCCCGTAACGAAAATGGCGAGATCGTCTTCGGTATGAACGATGCAGGAGGGGTGTTCGCTACCTATCCGGGAACGCTTGGGATTGCTGCGGCGGTATTAGGGGATGATATCTCGATAGCCGATGATTTTGCCGATACGATCCGCAGGGAATGGAATGCCTGCGGCCTGCGCAAAGGATACATGTACATGGCTGATGTCGTATCAGATCCGAGATGGCAGAGGACCTATGGCACCTTCGGGGAAGATCCGGAACTTGTAAAGAAGATATTCACCCATATCATCCCGCGTATCCAGGGAAGCGATGATGGCGTTACATCAGATGGTGTTGCGATGACAGTAAAGCATTTCCCTGGAGGAGGTGCAAGAGAAAACGGCTTTGATCCTCATTATAAGATGGGGCAGTGGAACGTATATCAGACAAAAGGTTCTTTGGAAAAATACCATATACCCACGTTCCTTCCTGCTGTCGAGTTCAATGCCTCTTCCATAATGCCGTATTATGCTAAGCCGGCAAAGAGCAAGAGTGCGGAGCAGACCGATCTGAACGGGGATGCGATGGAGATGCTGCCGTATGGTTTTGCATACAACAGGCCGTTCATACAGAAGCTTCTGCGCGAGCAGATGGGCTTCAAGGGGTATATCAATTCCGATACCGGGATAGTCCATAATATGAGCTGGGGTGTCGAGATGCTGGATATTCCCGAAAGGATCGGTTTTGCAGTAAACCATGCTGGAGTGGATCTTATTTCAGGACTTTTCGACAACAAGGAAGGTATGGAAGCTTATGAGAGGGCAGTAAACGGCTATTATGATTCTCATAAGGTTCCTGCTGGCTTTACCAAGGAGCAGCTGGTTTTGACGGATGAGGCTCTAAACAGGGCTGTGACAAGGACTTTGACAGAATTGTTCGCCCTAGGAATGTTCGACAATCCTTTCCGCCAGGTTGATGAAGCTGTCAAGGAGGTCGCGACATCTTCAGATTGGGACAAGGCTATGGATGTCCATAGGAAATCGGTGGTGCTTCTCAAAAACGACGGGATGCTTCCTTTGACAGAGGAAAAGCTTTCAGGCAAGAAGGTCTATGCCGAATGCTTCAACAAGGATGCCGATAAAGCCCAGAAGGCTACCGAAAGCCTTAGAAGCATGTTGAAGGGTTCTGTGGAGCTTGCAGAGGATTATAATGACGCCGATTATGCGGTTTTGCTTCTTAATCCTTCTTCGGGTGCATACTTCAGTGCAACCCCTGGGTACCTTGAGCTTGATCTGTGCGAAGGAAAAATGGTGTCCGATGTCGATGATGAGGGCCGTCCTCTGGATAAAAGGCATGAGGAGACCACTCTCTCAGGAGTTGCTAAGATCCAGGATATATCGAAAGCTGTAAGAGCCAGAGGAGGCAAGGTGTTTGCAAATGTGAATGTGACGCTTGCCTGGCAAGTTGGTTCCGTGGAGCCCTATGTCGATGCATTTGCTGCAGGATTCGACACATATGTCTCTGCTGTTCTTGATGTGGTGTTCGGACGCTTTGCCCCGGTTGGAAAACTTCCTTTGACGCTTCCTAGAAACGATGAGGTTCTTGCTGTCGGCTCGGACGGGGTATGCGTAAGTCCGAACGACGTGCCCGGTTATGATAAGGATCTGTATATGCCGGATTTCCTGAAGGATGAAAATGGAAAGGCATATGCATACCGCGACAGCCAGGGAAACTATTACGAGCTAGGTTTCGGGTTGAAGTACTGATTTTCTTTTCTTGCTCCCTATGCTTTCTTACCCTATGCATAGGGAGTTTTTTTCATGTTCCATATGCGATATTGTCATTTGAGTGTCTTATCAGGCATATTTGAATTGCCGGAAAACCGTTTGTTGAGTTATTTTAAAAGGGAAGGAGAAAATTATCATGGCATACAGATTCATGCTCAATGAGACAAGTTATCATGGCTCAGGTGCGATTAAGGAAATTGCTACCGAGGCTAAGGCAAGGGCTTTCAAGAAGGCTCTGGTATGTTCAGATCCGGATCTTGTGAAATTCGGTGTTACGGAAAAGGTTCTTTCTGTTTTAAAGGATGCGGGGCTTGAATATGAGCTTTATACGGATATCAAGGCCAACCCGACTATTGAGAATGTCACTCATGGTGTGGAGGCGTTTAAAAAGAGCGGTGCTGATTACATCATCGCCATCGGCGGCGGGTCTTCCATGGATACTGCAAAAGCAATTGGAATCATAGCGACCAACCCGGAATTTGCAGATGTGCGCTCGCTTGAAGGCACAGCTCCTACAAAGAAGCCGTGCGCGCCGATCATCGCTGTTCCGACCACTGCAGGCACTGCTGCTGAGGTTACGATAAATTATGTAATCACAGATGTCGAGAAAAAGAGAAAGTTCGTATGCGTCGATCCGCATGACATGCCTATTGTTGCTGTTGTAGATCCTGATATGATGAGCTCGATGCCCAAGGGGCTTACTGCTTCAACAGGTATGGATGCGCTTACACATGCAATAGAAGGTTATACCACCAAAGGCGCTTGGGAGATGAGCGACATGTTCCACCTGAAGGCTATTGAGATCATCAGCAAGAACCTCCGCGGTGCGGTGGCAAATGAAAAGCAAGGGCGCGAAGGAATGGCTCTTGGACAGTATATCGCAGGAATGGGATTTTCCAACGTAGGTCTTGGAATAGCGCATTCTATGGCGCATACTCTCGGTGCAGTTTATGATACACCTCATGGTGTTGCCTGCGCAATGATGCTTCCAATTGTCATGGAATATAACCAGGATATGACCGGCGAGAAATACCGTGAGATTGCAAGAGCAATGGGAGTCAAGGGAGTGGATGACATGAGCCAGGATGAATACAGAAAGGCGGCAATCGATGCTGTGAGAAAACTCAGCGAGGATGTCGGCATTCCTTCCAAGCTCTCTGCAATCAAGGAAGAGGATCTTGATTTCCTTGCCGAAAGCGCAAAGGCCGATGCCTGTGCTCCCGGCAACCCGAAAGATGCGGATATCGATGATTTCAAGGCAATGTTCAGAAAGCTGATGTAAAAGATATGCAGGCCTGCTCTTTATCGGAGCAGGCTTTTGATTACTCTGGTTTTTTATTTTTTCTGTATTGCTTTGGGCTGAGGCCTGTTTCTTTTGCAAATACCCTTGAGAAGTATTTTTCATCTTTGTATCCGAGCTGTGCAGATACATTGTAGATATTGAGATTGGTCGTTATCAGCATCTCTTTCGCTTTTTGCATTCTCAGTTTTGTTACATAGTCGATCATCCCTAACCCGTATTTCTGCTTGAACCGCCGCGACAGGTATGAGGCATTGAAACCAAATTTTTGAGCCACACTTTCTAGCGATATGTCTGTTGTGTAGTTTTTATCCAAATATGCCTTTATTTGGTCGAATGTCTCTAAATCATCGATTTGTCCGTTTGGATTTGCATCGTTGATCAATCCTATTGCCTTTTGTATCACTTGCTTCAATTTTTCTGGATCGATTGGCTTTAGAAGATAGTCTATGGCTCCGTTTCTCATGGCCTGAAGTATATAATCGAAATTCTGATAGCCGCTGATCACTATGATGATCATATCCGGATATCGCCCGCGGACCCAATTCATCAGGAAAACGCCGTCGCTTTCAGGCATGCATATGTCGGTGAACAATATATCCACCTTGTTATTATTCATTACCATCCTTGCTTCCACACCGTTTGATGCTTCAAATATTTGGCTAATCCCATATGATCCGAAATCAGCCAGATAGCGTATGGCCATGCGCACATTTTCTTCATCATCGACAATCAGTACATTGATCATTTGTTTTTCCTACGGGGATCCTCAAAGCGACATGAAATCCCAAATTGTTTTCAGATCCTATATCCATTGCGGCTTTTTCTCCATAGAGGAGAAATAATCTCCGCGCCAGATTCCTCAGGCCCACATTTGCGGCCTCCTCTCCGTTTACACGTGCGGCTTCGATGCTTTTTTTCAATTGCTCCAAGCTGTTTTGGTCCAAGCCCTTGCCTGAATTACGGCACTCCATGTGGAAATACTGCCCATCCGTCTTGGTGCTTATGCTTATCTGCATTACCGGGTTTTTCCCTCCAAGACCATGTTTTATTGAGTTTTCCACCAGCGGTTGCAAGGTTAGTTTTGGTATGATTACGGAAAGAGAGGTTTCCGATATGTCCAGCTCATAAGTGAATCTTCCAGGAAATCTCTTCTGCTGGAATTTGAGATAGCTTTCGGTGTATTCAAGCTCATCTTTGAACGGTACGCTCATATCGCAGAAATTCATCGTATAGCGCATCATCCCGCCGAATTGCACTATGGCCGTGTATAGTTCCAGATTGCCTTGCTTTAAAGCATCATTGCCGATTGTTTGCAACGTATTGTTTATGAAATGGGGATCTAATTGGGCCTGAAGAGCCTTGAGCTGATTGTTCTTATTTTCTATTTCCAGCCTATAATTCATTATGATAAAATTATTTATATTGCTTATCATTGTATTGAATTGGCTGGCGAATCTTGAGAATTCCTCCGACCCGTGGATATCAAGATGGACATCCAGGTCTCCTTTTGCAATCTTTTCCAATTGTTTTTCGATATACCCGAATGGTTTTGTGAAATTCTTTGAAGCCAGAAGGATAATCAGTACCGAAGAAAGAATGGTCATCACACAACCGATTAGAAGGGAACTTGCTGCCAGGATTGCGGCATTTCTGGTTACGATGGATTCCTTAATCATTTTTACTATGTAAAGTGATGGGACTCCAGGTCCTGAATCTATTTCGTTATAAAGAAGCAGATAATCGCAGCCATCCCAAACAGTAACACTTCCAAAACCTCTTTGAAGAGAATGCAGTGAAAGGACTTTCTCTAATTTATCCTCTCCAAAATTGCAATAGAGTATTTCTCCTGTTTCAGTGACGACTGCAATCGTCTCCTCTGGATTGGTCATTATAGCTTCATTAGAGCTGATGAAATAATCCATTTCCATGTCTATGCTTATTATTCCTATGAAATTGCTTCCTGGGAGATTGTATAATTTCCGTGTCACTTTTAGTGTGCTTTCAGTATTTTCTTCTGTGCTTAAAACGATGTCCGAGCTGTTCAAAGATGAAGGGTCGGATACTGCAGGATGTTGGGAAATTGCTTTGCTGCTTACCGAATAATACGTTTGATTATAGCCGGAATATAGGTCCACTTGTGCTATATGTCCATTTGAATTGAAAATGGATAACAAACTATTTTTTATGCTTTGGCTTTCGTTGCCTGAGCCCTTGCCGCTGAGGATCAGGAAAAGCGTTTCGTCCTTATACGGCGATAAGGTCAGATCAATAACTTGCTTGATCTGAGAAGATATGTTTATCGATGAAAGCTTGAGTATATTCTTATTGGATTCAATATATTCTGTTTGCTGCTGCCTTAAGGAAACCATGTAGTTAGAGATGGACATTATGAGCATCAAGACAGCAACTAATGAGACAAAAAATGTGACAAGTTTTTTACTCAGGCTCATCTCTGTTTGTTTCTTCATGCAAATAATTATAAATTCCAAGGTAAAAAAAATCTACTTTTAGGTAAAAATCCAAAGTTCTAATCATTTTGATTTGTTCTACGATTTTAATTGTTGGAGGAACCCGATGGATAAAATAAAAACCAATAGGTTGGATCAGGCGATATTTATTGGTCCGCTCTTGCTGTGTTTCATTCCTATTGTGATAATTCCATTTATCTATGCAATTATCATGAGCTTCATGAGATGGAATGGTATTTCTTCCGTTAAGTCTTTCATAGGATTTCTGAACTATCGTAATATTGTATTTGATGACCATGATTTTTGGCGTTCATTATTGTTTTCAATCAAATCGACGGTTGCTGTCACGATCATTGCCAATGTTATGGGATTGTGTTTTGCAGTTTTAATATGTTCTGTCTATAAGAAAATGCAGGGGATATGTAGGACCATCCTTTTGCTGCCTAACATAATGGGCGGAATAATAATGGGTTTTATTTGGAAATTCATATTCCAGAAAGGTTTTCCTGCTTTATCAAATCTCCCCTTGCTTGGCTTTCTTGATCATAGCTGGCTAGGGGATCCGGTATATGCATTCTGGTCCATCGTGATAGTTTCCTGCTGGCAGTATAGCGGGTATACCATGATAATTTATATTGCTGGACTTGTCGGGATCAATAACGATATTATTGAAGCTTCACTTATTGATGGCTGTTCTGGTATACGCAGATTCTTCAATATAAAGCTACCTTTGATAATGCATTCGATAACCATCTGCATCTTCTGGGTCATGGTCAAGACTTTCACAATGTATGATCTTGTCTCTTCTCTTACCGAGGGTGGACCGTTCAAGAGTACAGCCACCGTTTCAATGAATTTGTATGAGGAAGCATTCAGAAACAATAATTATGGGCTTGGTTCGGCAAAAGCCATAATATTCTTCATTTTTATATTGATCATATCTGTTCTGCAGGTACGTTTTACAAAATCCAAGGAAGTGGAACAATGAAATATTACAAATTGCGACAACAGATGCTTAAGTTTTTATCTACGGTTGCAATCGTTTTTTTCATGGTTATTTTTCTTGTGCCATTTTATTTCTTAGTGATCAATTCTTTTAAGGATTTGGCTGGAATAACGAAGAATGTTGCAGGCCTACCTGAAAAATGGGTATTCAATAATTTTGTTCGGGCCTGGGATAGATCTGATTTTCCCAATGCATTTGGAAATTCATTGTTTGTGACTGTTTTCAGCTTGGCGGGAGTCGTGCTCTTTTCGAGCATGGCCGCATATAGGATTACAAGGCATCCTTCAAAATTTAATAATATAATTTTTATCTGCTGCCTGGCAGAAATGATAATCCCGTTCCAGGTGATAATGATTCCGCTGGTGGTTGTTCTAAAAAACTTATCTCTGATCAATACCCTCTATGGTTTGATATATGCGAATTTGGGATTGGGCGTGGCCATGGGTGTATTCATGTTTTCCGGTTTCATAAAATCGGTTCCCAAGACATTGGAAGAAGCTGCCATGATTGAAGGATGTTCACAATTGCAGATTTTCTTTAAAGTTGTGTTTCCGCTTTTGAAATCGATTATATTCACATTGATAATACTCGATACCTTCTGGTTTTGGAATGATTATCTGCTTCCGGTATTGGTCATATCCAGACCTGCATTAAGGACTTTGCCGATTGCAATCAGCTCATTCATGGGGCAGTACTTCCTGCAGTGGGATCTCGCGCTTCCTGCGTTGACTATGGCTATACTTCCAGCTGCAATAACATTTTTAGTTTTACAGAAAAATATCGTTTCCGGTTTAGTTGCCGGTGCGGTTAAAGAATAAAAATAAGGAGGAGCGATATGAAAAAAGTTTTTACTATCGTCTTGTTGGTGCTTTTCGTTTTATCTGCGTCTTTTGCAAACGGTGCGAAAGAGAGCGGGGACCAGAAGGTTATCAGGGTTTGCCAGTTTAAAGTGGAAATTGCTGATGATCTGCTAAAGCTTGCAGAGGAATATGAGGAATTGACAGGAATAAAGGTTGAAGTTGAATCGCTGTCATCATCTAACTACCAGACTGTTTTAAGATCTAAGCAGGCTGCGGGGGAACTTCCTGACATTTTCAACAATGAAGGGTATAACCAGTTGTCGGAATGGGTCGAATATCTTGAAGACCTTTCTGGAGAGAGCTGGGTGAAGGATATGGCTCCATCTACAGTAGGAGGGGCTTCTATCGGCGGGAAAATCTATGCGCTTCCGCTTTATCTCGAGGGGTATGGCTTCTGCTACAACAAGGATATGTTTGAGAAGGCAGGCATAACTGAGCTGCCAAAGACCTTAAGCGAGCTGGAAGAGGTATGCATCAAGCTTGAGGAGGCAGGGTTTGTTCCATTCGGCCTTCCTTTCGGAGGCAATTACAATCCTGGCACATTCCAATTCAACGTTGCCATAGCCCATCAGCCTGATGTCGACGGTTTTATTGCCGATGCATGCGCCGGCCGTGCTGATTTTGTGAACAACGAAATAATGCAGGGCTGGGTGGATTTGCTTGATCTGTGCCTGCGCCATTGCTTAGGCAATCCGCTTGAACTTGTTTTCTCCGGCCAGATGAGCACCTTCGCTTTGGGAGAAGTAGCCATGACGCTTGCCAATAACGGATCCTGGCTGTCGTTTATTGGAATGAATGAGGATATCGATGCCGGTTATCTGGTTGTGCCTATAAACGATGATCCTGAATTCAATGATGTGCTGTATGCCGGGCCCTCTACATACTGGGTTGTGAATAAGAATTCTCCTGTAAAAGAAGAGGCGAAGGATTTCTTGGAATGGCTCGTAACCAGCGACCGCGGCAGATACTATCTGACCGATGTGTTCGGTTTTGTCCCCGGCTTGACGTCGATAGAGATAGCTGAGGATGCCGATCCGCTTTCAAAGGCTGTCAGTGATGCTGTTATCCAAGGCAGAGCTCTTGGATGGGAATGGCCGAAATATCCATCAGGTGCACAGTTTGCATGCGGTGATGCAATGATAGAATATGCTGCAGGCCGTTTGGATAGGACACAGCTTTTGGAGAAGCTTGAGAATATCTTCATAGAGTATTCAAAAACTAAGTAATAGGGTTGCTTATGCCGAAAAGTTTGAATTTGGATAAATTTCTGTTCGGGGGGGATTATTCCCCCGAGCAATGGTCCCCTGATGTGTGGGACAAGGATATTGAGTTGATGCAGGATCTGGGGGTTAATGCTGTTACGCTCAATGTGCACTCATGGATATTTGACGAGCCAAGCGATGGTGTTTTTGATTTTTCCTGGCTGGACGGCATCATTGCAAAATTGAAAAAATCTGGAATCGGCATCATCATGGCAACCGGCACCACAGCTCCTCCAAGCTGGCTTTATAATAAGGATAATGATATCCTTAAGACCGATATCAAGGGGCGCAAGTTCAAATACGGGGTTCGTGAGAGATTCTGTCCCACTTCTGTGACCTATATCGATGCTGTTAAAAGGCTTGTTTCAAAATTAGCTGAACATTATGCCGGAGAAAAATCCATTTTGCTTTGGCACCTGAACAATGAGCTTTCCGGGTTCTGTTATTGCGAGCATTGCGAAAAGGAATTCAGGAAATGGCTTGAGGCGAAGTATAAAAATATAGATACTTTGAACCGCAGGTGGTGTACTGCCATGTGGGGGAGGTGCTATACCTCTTTTGATGATATAGTCGCACCAACTGAGCTCAATGAACTGTATGTGGATGTTGATGGAGCTGGCTTTGATCTGGACAGCCTTCCAACTGAAGCGATAGAGTATGCTCGCTTCATGTCCGACTGTTGTGAAAATCTATTTGCAATAGAATCGGAGTGCATAAGAAGGTATATCCCTGATGCTATTTGTACGAATAACTATCAATTCAGGGACAGGTTCAACTACCATACGATAGCGAGAGCTTTGGATGTCATATCATTGGATATATATCCGAACAGGAATGATCCACCTTATGAGGCATGTTTCAACCTGGATATTGCAAGGAACTTTAAAGAGCAAGATAACCCATTTATCATTATGGAAATGACTCCGAACCATGCAAGCTGGGCTCCTGTCTGCCACACCAAACGTCCCGGTGAAGTTGCTCGTATAGCCATTAACAATATTGCCCATGGAGCTAACAGCGCGCTTTATTTCCAGATTCGCAGAACTCCTGCAGGATTTGAGAAATTCCATGGGGCCATGATTTCACATTCCGGTCATTTGGATACCCGTATAGCAAAGGAATTGCAGCAACTTTCCTCTGATTTAAGGAAGCTGCCGTTGGATATGCAGAAATACGGCTTGGATGCTCGGGTGGCAATCATACATGATTGGGATGAGAAACTCGGGGTAGAAATACCTTGTTCCGTTCAGAAGAATATCGATTATACCCGTGAAGTAAAACACTATTATCGATATTTTAATGAAAAGAATATCAACATTGATGTAATATCGCTTGATCAGGATTTTTCCAGATATTCTGTCATAATCGCTCCTGTTGTCTGTATGTTGAAAAAAGAATATGCCGAGTCTTTTGATTCTTTTGTCAGTAACGGAGGCTGTCTTGTTCTCACATATTACTCGGGATATACCGATGAGTGCGATTACATGTATCTGGGAGGACAACCCGGCCCATTGCGGCAGATTGCAGGATTATGGGTTGAAGAGCTTGATGCGCTTTCAGCAAAAGAGAAAAACACAATAAGGTTCACGGATGGTTATGTTTGCGAATCTGGATGGATGTGTGATGTTCTTCGGTTGGAAAGTGCAAAGCCATTGGCTTATTATGGGAGTGATTATTACAAAGATTCTCCTTGCCTGACAGAAAACTATTATGGAAAAGGCAAGTGCATCTATATAGGCACGAAACCGGATGACGGGGGTGTGGATCATATTCTTGACATGGTGGTGAAGGAAGCGGAACTTGTTCCTGTTATGGAAACCCCGAAGAGTGTATCGGCGGTTAAGCGCGGTCCCTATCTTTTCCTGATTAATTTCTCCGAAGACGAAACGATAGTAAAACTTCCGAATACTATGCATGATATTTTGGAAAACAATGATACCTGCTCTGTCTCGTTAAAAGCAAACGGGTATGCGATATTAAAATAGCCTGGCTTCTTTTGTTTTTGGCAGCTCCGGATTTCGGAGCTGCCTGTTAAGCCAGCGGAGATCTGAGCGTTGGCTCAATGAAAGTGCTTTATATTTTTATGACTTATTTGCTGCGTGTCTGGATTTCTCATCCATCATCTTATATTGATTTAAGATAACCTGAATATGTTTTCCAATCATGTGATATCATTCATGCTATGCAAGAGGATGTTTTGTTTTTCTTTAAAGACCATATGGATGCATTGCCGCTGTATGAGACATTCGAGGATAGGGTGGGAAAAGAGATTCCAGATGTAAGGCT
>CASGDQ010000007.1 GCA_949300325.1 uncultured Spirochaetales bacterium | reverse complement strand
GGGGGTGTTCCGGTTTCGACTGGCTCTGCCAGGTCGGAGACTGCGGGCCAAGAGCTGACTTGTAAAACCGGCACAAAAAAATAACTGCAAAGAAGAAAGAAGACGAAGTCGTCGAAACTCTTGCATTTGCTGCTTAATTAAAGCGGCATGGAGAAGCCGTACGCTGTTCCTAGGACGGCCGATCCATCAAAAACAGGGACTTGCTGAAGTGTTCGGATCCGGCACTTTGGGACTTTAAGGGTCCTGTCATCCTGCAATGCCTGCCGTTTTGCCTAGCTGGATGAGAGACTAAAAAGACGGCTATGTCCGTAGACGTTTTCGGATGGATTGTCAGGACGGGAGTTCGAATCTCCCCACCTCCAAAAGGGGGGACACGTTGTGTCCTCCTGTTTTTTAGGATTGATATGGATAAAAGGGTTGTTCTCACCAAGGAAAAGCTGAAAGCCGGCTTGTTGCTTCTTTTAAAGGAAAGGCCCATGGATGGGATTTCCATTTCACTTATTTGTTCTACCGCCGGTATAAACCGGAATACTTTTTATTCCCATTATCAGTCCATTGGACAGCTTATGAGGGAAATCGAGGATGAATTCCTTACGGAGCTTTTTGAAGAGATCAACAAATCCTTCTCGATCGAGGTTTCCAGAAGCGTCAAGGATCTTCTTGTGAAGCTGCTTTTTCTTGTCAGAGAGAATTCTGAGATGTGCGTTCTTCTTTTCTCTAAGAACGGTGATAAGGAATTCTTGAACAGGATAATAGAGCATATTCTTCCCTCTGCGACCGGAATGTGGAAGGATTTTTTCAATCTGGATCAGAAAACAGCAGCACGCGTTTATGCTTTCATCGTCGGCGGCGCGATCAGCATAATAGAGCAGTGGGTCCTGAAGGGCTGTGAGGAACCTATTGAGGAAGTTGCTAATTTCTTGGATATGGTGATAATAAACGGACAGAGCGCATTTCTGCCCGTAGCTTCTAATAGTTGAGCTCTCTCAGCTGCCTTCTTGCATCCCTGTTCAGATCTCTTTCCTTGATCGCCTCTTTCTTGTCCCTGACATTTTTTCCTCTAGCAAGGGCAATTTTCATTTTCACAAGATTGCCTTTTATATATATTTCCGTCGGAACGATGGTAAAGCCTTTTTCATTCACTTTTCTTTGGAATTTCTTGATTTCCATCTTGTGGGCTAAAAGTCTTCTGGGACGGTCGCTTTGATGGTTGAATATGTTTCCATGGCTGTATGGCTGGATAAGAAATCCGATCAGCATAAGCTGCATGTCTTTGGCTTGCACATAGCTGTCGGAAAAAGAGCAGCGGCCTTCACGGACGCTTTTGACTTCAGTCCCGACAAGTTCTATTCCGCATTCCAATTCCTCTATGATCTCATAATTGAAATAGGCTTTTTTGTTTTTCTGTATAAGCTTGAATTCTTCTTTCATAGTATTTCCACAAGGCGGAAGCCGGCATACGGGCTTGTAGCATCCTTTTTCATTATCCCGACCGTATCGGGGGTTATCGCCGAAGGATCGGATATATAGCTGCCGCCCTTGATGATTATATCATCGTTTAAGTCTTGAGCAAGATTCTGCAAGCTCTGATAGTCTGTCAGTCTTGCCAGAGGAATATATTCTGAGCATGTCATTTCCCAAAGGCCGCCGAACATCATTTCAGGTGAAAGGCCGCTATCGGACATGATGCTAAGGCTGGATGAGTATTTCTTATCCAATGCAGAAAGGGAGGCATAGGTCCACATCGCTTCAGAGGGAAGAGCGTAAGTTTTTCCTGTCTTTTCGGAAAGCCATGCCGCATAGGCCTCTGCCGCATGATAGCTTATGTTCCTTATCGGACGTGTTGATTTAAATGATGTAGAGAGGATTATCGAAGAAAGATAGTTTTCATCCACCATCCCGTCTGCAATAAGGTTTGATAGATTGTTTTTGGACCAATATGGATTTTCGCTTATGAAAAGAGCATATTCATATTCGCTTACTGGATATTGCATTATTGCAAACGATGGAACCTGGACCTTGATTTCCTTTTCGTTTGTCAAGGGGTAGGTCGATCCCTGATAGGAGCCCATGGTCACTATGCCCCCTTCGTATGTGAAATATCCATCATCATAAGCTGATGCCTTGGTTTCGGCTTTTGAATCATATGTGAAAGAAACCGGGTCTGAGGTGAAAGTCAGATTATTTAAGAATGAATCATCAAAACCTGGCTCTTTTCCCTCTTTTTGTAAAATCTCCTTAGCCTTCATATAATCATCAAGCATTGCTTGGGAACTGATATGAGCTGTGGCATAAAACAACTCGCTGGAATAATCATTCATTTCAAGCGCATTGATATCCTTTGCAAATGAGGAAAAGAGGGGAGGAAAGGAATATATTCCATCGTAATCCGTATTCTTGGACCAGGATGCTGCTGAGGATATGAAATTCTCCTTAATCCTGTTTTCAAGGTCTATGGAAGCGGTGGCTTTGATATGTATATCCTCCGACCTGTGGAAAATCATGGTAAAGAAGATTGGATGGGCAATCTTGATTTTTTCACTATAAAGCTCGATGCCCGATTTAGCATAAACGAATTCATGCTCCCCGCTTTCGATGAAATATCTAGTTCCTTCTGTAGATCCTAGATATTTGCCGTCCATATAGATTGCAACATCTGACAGATCGCTATCAAATCCGACGTATACTCCGCCCTTGATTATTCCTGGCAGCATGAAAAGAAGAAAGAATAATATCAATATGGCAATGATAAGGCCCGTCAGGATGACGATCCCGCTTCTGATGCCGAAAATCTTCTCTGGTATGACAACCGGTTCCACTTCCGGAAGCTTGTTTTTCTTTATCATGTTTCTAAAGTAATATTCATCCATTTACTTGTCAACTTGCATCAGTTGGTGTAATTTCTCTATATGGACGCTTTTTTGACCGGGATAGAAAGCCTTGCCGGCAGATATCTGACACACAGAAAAAGGGTGAAGGCATATAACAAAAGCAGACCCAAGACGATTCTTTGGGAAATCTGGTCGTGGGTGGATGCCCTTATATTTGCCGTTTTCTGGGTCATCATAATCAATCAGTTCCTTTTCCAGTTCTTTCTGATACCGACCCCGAGCATGGTCTCAACGCTTAATGTCAATGACCGGGTTGCTGTAATCAAGAATGCGTATGGCACCGAGCTATATCCTGGAGGAAGGAAGATATCGACTTCGTCAAGAAAGGTTGAAAGGGACGATATCATCACATTTTATAATCCGGAATATGAATCCAAAGGGCCGGTATTTGACCTTTTAAGCCAGGTCGTATTCATGGGCACTCTTTCTTTAGTCAATATAGACAGAAATCCCGATGGAAGCATCGCTGAGCGGCTTTATGTCAAAAGAGCCGTTGGAATGTCTGGAGATACTGTCAGATTCGAGCATGGGAATGTGTATATAAAACCGGCAGGCGAGCAGTCCTTTATCCCTGAAGAGGATTTCAGGGCTGAAAACGGCCTTTCAACAGGTCCACACAGGTCTGTTGACATGTCCCTCTATCCCGGGCTTGATGCCTATGCCGATCTTCTGGCTTATCAGCAGTATGGAATAATGGCCCAGGCCCCTGCTGAAATCATCTCAAGATATGAGAGCCTGGACAAATCCACCAACGTTTTCGACATGTATGCAGTGGAAAAGGAAAAGGCAAGGATGATCAGCCTTATTGATCCGACCGACATGTCGGCCCGAAGCCTCTATAATGCCGCTGAAAACGGTATCTTTGTTCCTGAAGGCTCTATTCTTCCTCTTGGGGACAACAGGGATAACAGCAGGGATGGACGGTATTTCGGACCTGTAGGTGAAAATAAGATCAACGGCAAGGTTGTCTTCCGTTTCTGGCCGCTTAACAATATATCTGTCCTTTCAGGAAAATGATTGAATTCATTGATCTTTTCAGACCCCTCTCATTATATGTCCATATTCCGTTTTGCATGAGTAAATGCTCCTATTGCGCATTCTATTCCGTTTCTTCTTATTATTGGGACGATGAGATTTTGGATAAGTATACCGATCTCGTTTCAAAGCAGATTTCCTCCTTTCTTGAGGATTATAAAAAGCCTTTCGATACGGTTTTTATCGGAGGGGGAAATCCTGGAGTCCTTGGTCCCAAAAGGCTTTTGAAGATTCTTGAAAGCGCTTATTCTTATGGACGGGGAAGGGAATGCAGCATCGAGGTGAATCCGGAACAGATTCCCAGTATAATCGGATTCATTAAGCCTTATGTCACACGGATAAGCATAGGAATCCAAAGCATGGACAGTTTCATGCTCTCCTTTTTAGGGAGAAACAGCACAAAAAAAGAGAATTTGGATGCTTTAAGCATTCTATCCAGCCAGGATATACCATTTAATGCAGATATTATCACCGGAGTTCCAGGATTTCCTGTTGCCAATACGCTTTCCGATATCAGGATAGTCTCATCATTTAATCCCGCCCACATCTCCTTTTACTGCCTGAGCTATGAGGAAGGCACAAAAATGTGGAATAAGCGCCATCTAGCTGACGAGGAGGTGGAAACATCCTGCCTCCGTCTTGGATGGAATCTTCTTGAAAGCTTGGGCTACGAGCATTATGAGATCTCAAATTTTGCAAGAAACCGGGAATACTGCCTTCATAATCTTAATTATTGGCATCTAGGGCAGTATGTCGGCTTCGGTCCGGGGGCCGAAAGCAGCTTTGGCTATGAAAAGGCTATAAGCATGCGCTATGACCAGGATGTCTTTTCTTATATTTCCTTTCCGCATCCGGATTATGAGCATCTCAGCTCAAAACAGACGGAAGAAGAATTTCTGATGGTTGCCTTGAGGACGAAATGGGGGATAGATAAGAAGGAGTATGAGAAAAGATTTTCTTCCTCCTTTGATGAAAAGTTCTCCCTTGCCATCAAGAGCCTCGATGAAAGCCTTTTCCAAAGCGATGAAAACTCATTTCACCTTACTAAGGAAGGTTTTCTATTTTCAGATAGGATTGTGCTAAAGCTTTTTGGCTGTCTTATTGACTGAAAAAGAGGGCATGTGATAAATTTTACAGCGTTATAAATTCAATTAGCAAAGAGGTAAATATGTCAGGCCACAGCAAATGGGCAACCATCAAGCACAAGAAGGGCGCATTGGACGCAAAGCGCGGTCAGAAGTTCACGAAACTCATCAAGGAAATTTCAGTAGCAGCCAAGATGGGTGGCCCCGACCCTGATTCAAACGCAAGACTCAGAACAGCCATCCTCAAAGCAAGGGCTGAGAACATGCCGAAGGATAATATCGACAGGGCCATCAAGAAAGGCAGCGGCGAATTAGGTGCGACATCATTTTATGAATTGACATACGAGGGATATGCTCCAGGCGGAGTTGCAATCATCATCGATACCCTTACCGATAATAAGAACAGGACTGCTGCAGATGTCAGAAGCACTCTCACCAAGCTCGGCGGATCCTTAGGTGCTACCGGATGCGTCAGCTACATGTTCCAGACTAAAGGTATCATCACCTATGATGCATCCAAGTATACAGAGGAGCAGATTTTCGAAGCAGCTCTTGAAAATGGTGCAGAGGATGTTTCCACAGAAGATGGCATAATCGAGGTAACAACCACCGCTGCGGATTTTGCATCGGTTCTTGAAGCCATGCAGGCTGCCGGATTCGAGCAGGACAGCGCCGATATCAACAAGGTTGCAGACCAGACAGTCACCCTTGACAATGAGAAGGCGAACAAGGTTTTGAAGATCGTAGAACGCCTGGAGGATCTTGACGACGTACAGCAGGTGTCAACCAACCTTGATCTTCCTGACGATTTCCAGGAGGAGTGATTCATGATTGTCCTGGGAATTGATCCAGGGCTTGCAATGACGGGCTGGGGCGTTGTCGAGTATACCTCGCGATGCATCCGGCCTATTTCTTTTGGCATTGTCAAGACCAATGCAAAAGATAGGCTTGCTGACAGGATCCATACGCTTGCCGAAGATGTGGCATCGATCGCTATAAAATACAAAGTCGAGATCTGTTCGATGGAGGATATATATTTTGCGAAGAACATCTCAAGCGCGGTTCCTGTTGCAAAAGTGATAGGGGCGTTGACTTTCAAATTAATGGATATGGGCATCAGGGTTGAGTATTTTTCCCCGCTCCAGATCAAGCTTGCAGTAACAGGTACAGGAACAGCGGATAAGCATCAGGTGCAGGAAATGGTACGCCTGCAGCTTGGGCTTAAAAGCATACCTCGTCCGGATCATGCAGCCGATGCACTTGCAGATTGCATATGCTACTGTAATTACAGTTCTACAGATGAGAGGTTGAATATTAAAAAATGATCAACGCCATACAAGGAAAAATCGTATCTTCTGGAATCAATCATGTGGATGTGCTCACATCCGGAGGAGTTGAATTCCATCTGGAGTGCAGCACCAATTCAGTTCTTGGACTGAAAAAGCTCTCCAATCAGAGCCAGGATGGGGAAATCAGGATTTTGTGTGTTCTGATCCATAGGGAAGATTCGGTCAGCCTCTACGGTTTTTACGATGAAAAAGAGAGAACCTGTTTTTCTGAATTGATAACTGTAAACGGAATCGGTCCGCGCCAGGCGATAAAAATATTAAGCGCGATTACAGTAGAGGATTTCATAAAGGCTTTGGATTCCCAAGATGTCAAGAAACTGTCGAAAATCCCTGGAATAGGCGCAAAAACAGGGCAGAAGCTTATTTTGCAGCTGAGGAATGTGCTTGTCATTGAAGAGGATACAGGATCATCGGAAGTAAGGAATTCTATCCATCCTTCAGATGAATTTTCCGATATCATCCAGGCCTTTGTTGAAATGGGCCATGATAAAAAGCGCGTTAAAGAAAGGATCGACCGCCTTCTTGCCGATAATCAGCTTCTTTTGTATGGTAAAAGCCATGAGGAGAAAGAGACCTTTCTCTTCTCCACGCTCATCAAGGGGGTTTGATGGTAGTCGATTACGAATCCGATATCAAGGAGCTTGAACAGCTTGAGAACAATGGTCTTATGAGGAGGGAGTATTCCGAGACCCAGGATCATCAGGAAAATCTCCTCAGACCTCAGATGCTCGAGGATTTCCAAGGGCAGAAAACCATAAAGGAAAACCTTTCTGTATTCATAAAAGCGGCAAGGGCCAGGGAGGAAGTGCTGGATCATACCTTCATAGTAGGTCCTCCCGGGCTTGGAAAGACTACGCTTGCAAGCATCATTGCAAACGAGATGCATTCTGAAATACGCATGACCAGCGCTCCCGCATTGGATAAGCCGAAGGATCTTGCTGGAATACTTACCAATTTGAACGAGGGCACCGTCTTTTTCATTGATGAAATCCACAGGCTCAAGCCTGCAATAGAAGAGATGCTTTATATTGCCATGGAGGATTATGAAATAGACTGGGTGATCGGGCAGGGCCCTGCTGCAAGGACCATGAGGATTCCGCTTCCTAAGTTCACTCTCATCGGAGCAACCACCAAGGCCGGGTCTGTATCCAGTCCTCTTGCTTCCCGTTTTGGCATCAATCTGCATATCGACTATTACAATCCGGATGAGCTTTCTTCTATAATTGTCCGCAGTGCAAAGATACTTGATACTAAAATCGACGATGAGGCCGTATATGCCCTTGCCTGCTGCTCAAGAGGGACTCCTAGAATTGCAAACAGGCTTCTGCGCAGGCTGCGCGATTTTGCCTACTTCATGTCCGATGGGGTGATTACAGAAAAGACAGTGCGTCTCGGTTTGGACAAGCTGGGCATCGATTCCCATGGGCTGGAGAGGATGGACAGGCAGATACTTAAGACGATAATCGATTTTTATGGGGGAGGGCCGGTTGGCGCAGATACGCTCAGCATATCCGTCGGAGAAGCGGTTGAGAGCCTGGAAGATTACTATGAGCCTTATCTCATACAGCAGGGGTATCTTAAAAGGACTCCGCGTGGACGGTGCGTGACTAATAAGGCCTATGAATTATTGAACATCAAGGTGGGGAGCAATGCTGACCAAGGATTATTATTTTGATCTTCCGCAAGAGCTTATAGCTCAATATCCTTCTGCACAGAGAGGAAATGACAGACTCCTGGTGTTGGATAAGAATACGGGAAAATACCAGGACAAGATGATTTCTGATCTTCCTTCTTTAATAGATCCCAATACTGTTATTGTCGTAAACAACAGCAAGGTAAGAAAGGCAAGATGTTTTGGCACAAGTGATACAGGCGGCCTTGTCGAGTTCTTGTTCTTAAAAGAGTATGAGGATCACAGCTGGATGGCTCTTGTCTCTAAATCCAAAAGACAGAAGATCGGCAAGAGGTATTCCTTCTATGACAAGGATGGCAAAGAGATCGCAACATGCATCATTGCCGAGGATTTGGGGGATGGAAATAAGAGGGTTGTTTTCTCCACTCCGATTTCTGAGCAATTCTTTTCTCTTGTCGGTCATGTTCCTCTTCCTCCTTACATAAAAAGGGAAGATGAGTTTTCTGATGAGAGCCGGTATCAGACCGTATATGCCAAGAAAGAGGGCTCTGTCGCATCTCCGACAGCCGGTCTGCACTTTACTCCAGATTTGATGGAGGCTGTTAAAAACCGCGGCATCGATATTTTCGAGGTTACGCTGCATGTCGGGCTTGGAACTTTTCTTCCAGTCAGAAGCGAGAGGATTGAAGACCACCATATGCATACAGAGCATTTTGAAATCTCCGATGAGGTTTTTGATGCATTGAATAAAGCCAAAAGAGAAGGAAAAAGAATCCTTTCTGTCGGTACCACAAGCGTCCGCACCTTGGAAAGCGCTGCTGGATCGGATGGATTATTGGAAAAGAAGATCGGGGAGACGGATATTTTCATCCATCCCGGCTATCAATTCCGTTTTGTAGATGACCTGCTGACCAATTTCCATACCCCCGAATCGACGCTTTTGATGCTTGTTTCGGCATTAGCGGGAAAAGATAATATTTTTGCCGCTTATAAGCATGCGGTTGAAGAGAGGTACAGGTTTTTCAGCTATGGGGATGCGATGCTCATAAAAGGTTGAGGCCCTGGAATATCTTTTGAGAGGTTTCCTCGATATCAAATATCCCTTCGATATGGATGAGCTTTGTCTTTTTATCCATCCTCTCAAAGCATTTTTGATAGTTTTTTCTGACTTTTATCAAGAGCTCTTTTTTCTCAAAGAGCTCTGCTTCATCTGCTCTCTTAATTATCCTTTCAAGACAGGTGTCCACAGGGGGATCGATGAATATAAGGTATTCCGGACTAGGGTAGTCGTTCAGATTTCTGATGAAATCATAGTCTGCATCGAGAAGCTGATAGGCGTAGGAAGAATAAAAATATCTGTCACTGATGACGGTTTGGCCTTCTTCAAGCTTTTCCAGTATTCCATTTTTCCCAAAAACATGTTCGTTTCTGTCGGCTGAGTACAATATGGCAAGGCTTTTCTTGTCGATTTCAACCTCATGGCGGAGAACTCTCCTGATAAGGCGTCCTATCTCGCCATCAGTAGGCTCGAACGTGCTGAAAACATTTTTTCCCATTTCAGCCAGCTTTTTCGACAGGATTTTAAGCTGGGTTGTGGTTCCGGCCCCGTCTAGCCCCTCGATTACTATGAAATCTTTCAATATCCGTCCCATTGCAGCTCCATTTTTCTTTAAACTGATGAAAATATGATTCATTTGAATTATAATTGGGTCGAGGCAAAAATGAAATACCATTCACCGATAAGAATAATTTTGATTTCATTCATAGTTTTTTTTATTTTTGCCTTTATTGCACTATCTACTGTCGTTTTCTTCGATATCCCGTCCCCTTCGGCTTTATTTGTAGAAAAGATGCTTTCGGGGCTTTCTGAGAGGGACGGCCGCTATTCTGTTTCCTTTTCTTCCTTGGATAGGCGTCTTCTCGGTTCGGTATCTGTAAACGACCTGGTTTTTGAAAGAGACGGAAAGGAGATGGTCCATATTGCCAATCTGAAGGTGGGAAAAGGGCTGCTGGACATAATATCCGGAATTTACAAGGGAAACTCTTCATTCAATATCGAAATAACCGGAGTTGAAGTGGATACGAATCTCGATGTCCTGAAAGAGATTGCTGGAGAATTCGGAGGAACAGCTGGCCTTTCTTCTGCTGAAAATGGCGGAGATGAGATAGAAGATTACAATCTGAACATCCATGTTTACAATTTCAATGCAAGCATCAAAGGCCTTGCAGACTTTGAGAATGTCGAATTCTTCATTTCATTTTCCACGCTAAAAGGATTGAACAGGCTTGAAGCCAGAATGCCTGATTTTTCGATTGAATATGAGGGTGCAGATGCATCAATCTCAAATCTCAATGCAGAACTCAGCTCAGATGGCTCATCCTATCTTGCAAGATTTTCCATTTCAGATCTCAGCATCAAAAAGGATGATTATTCGTTATATGTAAGCGATCTGGCTTTTTTTGCACCTTTATCGGATTTCTCTTTGGAGAATATCGAAAGAACTTCTTTCAGCCTTTCTTTCATGCAGCTTGAGGCCGGCTGGGGTGATGAATTCTTTACACGTCTTTATCCCGCTTATTTTGAAAGCGACGGGGAAAATCTTTCCCTGTCCCTTTCAATGATGATAAGCTCATACAGAGAATATACTCTAAGTCTTTCTGAGCTCAGTGCATCCTACAGCATTTCTGAAAGCGAGATGGGGCTTGAATTTGTTTCTGGACTGCTCTTTCTAAGGACCCAGCAGATTGCTTCTTTTTCCGCAGTCAGCTTATCATCCTCTATAAGCGACGGCACATTCGCATTGCATGGGAATAGTATTTCAAGCTCCAAAATAGGCACGTACACGAAAGATATCTATAAGGAAGTGGATATCAGCGATTTTAATTTATCCGGACGATATAAGGATGGATTTGATATCTCTGTAAAATCCGACGTGGGACTGTCAAGCAATTTTGAGCAGCTGGATGGGATGACATTCGACCTTGAGGCAAAATCAGAAGGGAATCTTGAAAGGATTTCTTCACTGGATCTTGAGATTTCTAATGTTGTTTTGCCTTCCCTGAGCAGGGATTTCATCATTCGTGCAAGCTATGGTGAAGAGGGGATCTATCTTCAGGCAGGGTATGGGGACATGCTCTCTTTGAAAGCTGAGATAAGCGAAGAGGCCGATATCTCGATAAATCTTTTTGATCTGAAGGTTTCTGATTTCCTTCCATTCATCGATTCGTATATGCCTTCCTTGGTTTCCTATGTTTCAGAGGATACGCTCTTAAATGGAAACCTCTCTGCAAATCTGATCAAAAACGACAAAGCAGTCAGGGGATATACCGGAAACATCGATTACGCGTTTGCTCTCGGAAATGTCAACCTGCTCGGATTCGATCTCAATTTCGGCTCGTCGGCCAGTACCCAGCTGGATCTGGACAGGTTAAAAGTGCTTTCATTCAATTTGACTTCCGATCTGGTCAGATTCAGTTATATTGGAGATATCGATCTTGCATCCTTCCTTCCGGATGGAACGCTTTCCGTAGAAAAGACGTCGGATGGCAAGAAGCTTGTCTTGATCGATCTGAATCTGGAGAATGGGAATGAATATTACTTTAATCTTGCAATTCCTCCTGTTCCTTCAATAAGACTGTTTGGAAATTTCAATTTTGAGGATGTAAGGCATCTAACCAGCTTAGCGGAGCTTGATGCAGGGACTACGGATTATGATTTCGATATCGATATCGATTTTATCTCGTCGACAGTGAAGGTTGTCAATGAAAGGGCAGGGCTCATTATCGATTGGACAGACGATTTCGAAATAAGGCTTGAATTCGATGGCTTTGCTCTTCCGACCCCGTCTCTTTCGATAAATCCCTGTGTTTTGGATGGCGTTTTCAATTTTACATTCGATTATGAGAACCAGAACATAAATGCCTGGACGGAGGATCTCAATATATTTAATATGAGGCATCTGCCTGGAGCGCCCGATCTGAGCTTCAGATTCGTCCTTGAGAACGAGAACATATTAATCGAGGATATCAAGCTTGAAAGCCCGCTTTTCCAGACGATGAGTGGAAGTTTTTCTGCAAATCTTTTGACAAAGGATTTCGCGCTTGCCCTTGAAAGCCCAAGCGAGCAGGTGCTGCTGAGCCTCACAGGTTATGAGAATTTCTACAGCGGACTTTTGAAGCTTGATGGCTTCAATCTCTCCAGGCTTAATCTTGGATACGGACTTCTTGATGTTTCTTTAACTGGCAGGGGACGCAATATCGAGGATCTTTCATTCAGCGGCGGATTCGAGATAACCTCCTCTGATGCGATCAACCATCCGATAGAGATGTCCGGCTCTATTTTGATAAACACTAAAGAGCTTGAAATAGACGATCTGGCATATAAGGTTCCGAACACCAGCCTCTCTATCCCGGCATTCCGCATCTCGAGCACAGATGGTGTATTTGAGCTTCCACTTTCATTTGAATATGTTTTCGAGAATGCCGACAGGCCTTATCCTTTCAATGCTGACCTTTCTATTTCGATCAAAGCGGAGCAGCGAGACAACATTTATCTGTTCTTAAGGGATCTGTATCTTTCTGGCTTTGAGAACATGACAGGGTCTCTGAAGCTTAATCGTCTGGCTATGGACAACAGTCTCGATACGGGATTCAAATCATCGAATTTCTACTATGACGACGGGTCTCTGATATTCTCTGGCTCTCTGATCTCTGGAAAATTGGAATTGTTCAACGGAGTTTCCGATCTGCTGATCAATCTTGATCCTTTGGTACGCCTTGGAGTTTCGGGCCGCTACAAGGATGGCTTGGAGATGGATATCTTGATAAGGGACTTTAATTTCAGCTCGATTAATTTTGTCTTCGGTTCTCCGATCCTCGTATTCGGAAGCAATACTCTTGCAGGAGGGGATTTGAAGCTTTTGGGCGAGATAGGCGACATGCATCTTTATGGCTCCTTATGGACTGACAGGCTTGATTTGGATATTTTCTGGCTGCCGAAGGATCATCTTATTGCGCATAACGCCTATTTTACTGTCTGGGATAACAATATCAAGAGCATGATGACGGCAGTAACCTCTGTCAACACCGACACGCAAAAGAGGAAGGAAGGGAAGGTCAAGGTCGAATTCAATCTTTCTCCAACCTTAGGCTTTGAGGATTATAGGGTGGATGCGTATGTGGAGCCGGGCAACGAGCTGACTTTCCGTCTTCCTATGATGACGCAGAACATAGACATACTCGGGGACATAAATGGTTATTTCCGCATCTATGGAGAAGGAAAGAAAGCGGATATGTATGGAGAGCTTGATGCATATAATCTCCAATTATCCGTGGGAATGTATCCGCTTCCTGAATGGATGCAGCCAGGGACTGCCGCTTCCTTTGATTTCAATCTGAATCTGAGGAAAAATGCTTCTGTCGTATATCCGCTCGGTCCGAATCCGATACTTACCGCTTATCTTGCTGAAAACCAGCAGATACGGTTCTACTCAACCGATAACGGCGGGTTCTCCGCATCCGGAAGCCTTGAGCTGAGGGCGGGAGAGATCTATTACTTCCAGAAATCCTTCTTCATCAGGGAAGGGGATATAACATTCAGGGATACTGAAGGCTTCGGGTTCGAGCCGACTGTCAATCTGCGTGCGCAGCTCAGGGATTTTGACTCATCTGGGGATAAAGTGGACATATATCTTGTTCTCCGCGAGGCTCGCCTTGATAATTTCAACCCGTCTTTCGAATCGTCTCCGGCAAAGGATCTCAATGAGATAATGAGCATACTTGGACAATCGATCATCAGCAGCGAGAACGGACAGTCGAATCTTGGCAGTGTCGTATCCCTTGTCAGCACAGGTGTCGATGTCCTCAGCCGCATTGGATATATAACCACCAGTGACGACAGTCTTCAAAAATCCATAAGAAATTCACTCAATCTTGATACTTTCAGCCTCCATACCAATATAATTGAGAACCTAGTGTACGATGCTGTGGTGTTCTCTTCAAACAATTCAAGAGCGGATGTAAGTCCTCTTGCAAGATATCTTGACGGAACGACGCTTTATGTCGGAAAGTACCTTACTCCAGATCTTTATTTGGAAGCTCTGGCTCATTTTGCCGCGCGGCGAAATGATTCTGATGACGATAACAGCTTCCTTACAGACGATCTTACATTGGATGTTGAGGTCTCTCTTGAATGGGAGAATCCTCTTTGCACGGTAACCTTCTTCACACAACCGGATAACCTTAACTTCTATGAGGTGTTTGATAACATTGGATTCACTTTGAGTAAAAGGTTTGTTTTTTAATTTCTATTCTGCTATGCTAGCGTAAGGAGCTATAATGAACATTTTCAAAAAAACTGCAGTATTCTTTTTGATCCTCTGCTTTATCCTGACTGGTGTTTTTGCAGCAGATGATCAGTGGTGGATAGGCAAGCAGATTTCGGCTTTTGAATATGACGGATTAAAAAATGTCAAGGTAAAAACGGTCGATGATGTCCTTTCCGGCTATGTTGGCCAGGATTTCACAAACGACCTTTTCAATGAAATATATAATAATCTCTATGCTCAGGAATGGGTTGAATATATTTCTGCGGAGGCTCTCGAAGGAGGGCCCGAAGGCCGTGATCTGATAGTCCGTTTCACCTTTTTGGAAAACCCCATGGTCTCCTCTGTCACGGTTGAAGGCAATAATAACATAAGTTCCCGCACGCTTCTTGATGCACAGAACTATGAAAAGGGAGATTTCCTTAGTGCAAACGACCTTGAGGCCAATGCATCCCTGATTGCAGATCATTACAAATCAAAGGGCTACAAGGATGTCGTGGTCGTGCCTGTAAGCACATTCGATCAGCAAGCAAACACAGAATCCATTGTCTATGAGATAACGGAAGGGGATCAGTACAAGATCCGGAGCATACTTTTTGACGGTGTTTCCGTATTCAGCGCAAAGGAGCTTAAGAAGCTTTTGACAAGCAGGGAAAAGAGCTTCTTCAACAGCGGTAATTTCGTTCAGTCGGATATTGATGCCGACAGAGCAGCTCTTGAGCAGCATTATCTTGAAAACGGATATATCTATGCCAAGGTTGATGCACCTGAGATCAACGATGTCACAACCGATGAGGACAAAGCCAGATTCCTGGAGGTGGTTTTCCATGTTACAGAGGGTGACCAGTGGTTCTTCGGCAATATATCCTATTCTGGCAACAATGTGTTTTCAAACGAGCAGATCGACGAGATCCTTTCGGCAACGAAAGGCGGGGTGCATGATGTCATAAGCCTTCAGACCATGTTCAACGACCTCTCTTCGCTTTATTACAACAACGGCTACATCTCTGCACAGATCATTCCGGTGCCCACATACAATGAGGATATTCATACAGTGGATTATTCCATCTCGATCGAAGAGGGTACTCAGTCCGTTATAGAAGAAATAAGATTTGAAGGGCTTACAAAGACAAAACCCTATGTTTTTGAGCGTGAGCTTACATTCAAGGTCGGGGATGTTTTCAGCCGTGATGCAGTCATAAGAAGCCAGCAGAACATCTATAACACCTCTTTAGTCAAGAACATCCGGATGAATCTTCTGCAGGGAGAGACTGAAAACGGAGTTGTGGTTGTCTTTGAGATAGAGGAAGGAAATCAGATGGAGCTTCAGTTCGGAGCCACTTTCGGCGGAACCGTTGATGGATTCCCGATTTCAGGCTTCTTGCAGTGGTCAGACAAGAACCTTGCCGGGACGGGAAGGGATCTTGCCCTCAGCACTACGCTCAGCCCTGATACGCAATCCGTGTCCATAAGCCTTTCTGATGACTGGGTAGGCTCAAAGCGCTGGTCTAATGGAATTTCGCTTTCAGTAGAACGTTCGGTGAAGGACAAGGCTTTGCAGAAGCATCCTGACAGCGATTATTATGACGGAAGAGATGTAGACCATGTAACTTATCCATGGGGGTATGACTCTGCTGAGTCCTGGTATGGCTCTGATCAGGAGCTGCCAGATTCCTCGAAGCTGATGAGCTACGATTATTACCGTATCGCACTCGGGTATAATACAGGATATACTTTCACCTTCGATGCCGGCTCGCTTACTGTCGGCGGCGGCATATCGCTCGGAGTCAACAGGGCTATTTATGATTCCCATTATGTTCCTTACGAGGAATTGATAACAAAGTATCATGAGAAATGGCAGTTCTCCAACAAATTCTCGCTTTCTCTGACATGGGACGGCAGAGATTTGAAAAACAACACGACAAAGGGCTATGTGCTTTCTGCAGGATACACATATGCAGGAGGAATCTTGGGCGGCCTGTCCAACTACAACAGGATAAGCTTGTCCGGAGCTGCATATCATTCAATTTTCCACCATCTTGATTCGGATGAGAGGGAAAAGCATCTGGTTTTGAGTTTCTCTTCCAATGTCAGCTTCATGCTTGATCAGTTCTGGAAGAAGGACGGCACCTGGGGCTGGTATGATGCCAGGTATGGTGCGACAATTTATGAGATGCTGTATATAGACGGCATGAACACCGGCCGTGGATTCGATCCTGAAACGGATCTTTCCTTCCTGTGGCATAACCAGCTCGAGCTGAGCTATCCTTTGGTTCTGGATGTGCTTAACGCGGAGGCCTTCATAAGCGCTACCGGTGTTACGACCACGCTCAGAGAGCTTTCCTCTTTTTCAAACATCGATTGGTATTTCTCAGCAGGTGCTGGAATAAAGATGAGGATTCCTGGCTTCCCGCTTGGATTGTACATAGTCAAGAATGCCACTGTGCTTGATGGCAAGTTCGCATGGAGCTCCGGCTATATTCCTGGAGGACTCAAGCTTGTGCTTGCAATAAGCACATCGATATATTGATGACTTGTGATTATGGAAGAAAAGCAGAAAAAAGATGAATTGACGCCCATGATGCGGCAATATATGGAAATAAAGAAAGAGCACCAGGACAAGGTGCTCTTCTTCCGTTTGGGCGACTTTTATGAAATGTTTTTTGAGGATGCTGTGGAGGTTTCGCATCTTCTTAATCTCACATTGACCCATAGGGGCCAATCTCCGATGTGCGGCATTCCGTACCATGCTGCAAAAAACTATATAAAGAGGCTGCTTGAGCTTGGAAAGAAGATTGCCATATGCGAACAGCTAGAGCTCAGCGACAGTCCGAAAGAGATTGCAAAAAGGGAGGTCATCAAGGTATATACTCCTGCAACTGTAATCGAGGACGAGTATCTTGATAGCCAGAATTCTTCATATCTGCTTTGCATAGATATTGGAAAACAAGGCCTTTGCATTGCTTATGCGGATGTCACCACAGGCTCTTTCTATATACGGAGATTCGAGACAAAGGATATGCTGCAGAAAATTGAGGATGTCCTTTACTCTGTCTATCCCAAGGAGATAATCCTTCCCGATGACATCTACTTTCAGGATCGCAAGCTCAAGGGGCTTCTTGACAGCAGCGGGGTCTTTGTCACAAAGCTTCCTTCCTGGTATTTTTCGATCAAAACGGCCCGTACCCTTGTAGAGCTCCAGTTCGGGCAGGGTGCCTTGTCAATGTTCAATATCGACGAGAAGGATCCAGTGCTCAAGCCTGTTGGGGCTCTGCTTAAATACATGCAGGACATGAGCCACTCCGAATTGCCTCAATTCAGGAGCATAGAGTGGCTTAGCGATGAAAAGCACCTTGTATTGAATGCTGCGACGATAAAGAGCTTGGAGCTCGTTTCAAACTTAAGGGATGGAAAGAAAGACCTCACGCTTTTTTCGACAATAAATAGGACGCTGACAAGTTCCGGTGCAAGATATCTTAAGGATGAGCTTTTAAATCCTCTGTCGGATATTTCATTGATAAATGAGCGTTTTGATTGGATAGAGCGCTTCAATAATGACAAGGGTGAGCTTGAAAGCGTCAGAAGGGCGCTTTCTGCCAGTTCTGATCTTAGCAGGCTAGCAATCAAGATGAGCATGGAAAAGACTCTTCCAAGGGATCTTGCAGCTCTTTCATCCACAGTAAGTTCTATCATGGATCTGCTTGCAGAAAAAAAGGATTATCTTGCTTTGATAGCAAGCGGGGAACAGATTGCCTTTGATAAGATACTGGAGTTTTCCATCGATATAGAAAAGGGCATCAATCCCGAATGCACCAACCTGATAAACGAGCAGACCATCATCAAAGATGGCTATGACTTAAAGCTTGATGAGATGCGCAATCTCATTTCCAATAGCTCGTCGGTTTTAAACGATTATCTTGAAAAGGTGAAAGGTGAAACGGGAATAACGATTCTCAAGGCAGGCGAGAACCGCATAATTGGTTATTACCTTGAGGTACCGAAAGGGCAGCTATCCCGTGTTCCCGATTATTTTATCAGACGGCAGACCCTCGTGGGTGGGGAAAGGTTCACAACAGCAGAGCTGGAAGACATACAGTCGAGGATATATAGCGCTAAAGAGGATGCGGCAAAGCTTGAAATCGGGATTTATAAGCGTTTTGTGAAAAAGGCTAAAGAGCTTTATATGGATGTCGAGAACATCGGAAAAATCATAAGCAAGCTTGATTTCTATTCTTCTCTTGCTGTCTTAAGCCAGGAGAAGGGATATGTCAGACCGGTGATGCTGGAAGATGGGGAGATGGAGATCATCGACGGCAGACATCCTGTCGTTGAGGACCAGATGGACAAAAACAGCTATGTTGAAAACTCGTTCAGCTCCATTGATGGCCGTTTTGCTTTGGTCACTGGACCGAACATGGCAGGAAAATCCACTTACCTTAGAGAGATTGCTCTGATTTCCATTCTGGCTCATATGGGATCCTTTGTCCCGGCCAAAAGGGCTGTAATACCAATTATGGACAAGCTCTTCTGCCGTGTGGGTGCAAGCGACAACCTTGCAAGAGGGGAATCGACATTTCTGGTTGAGATGTTTGAAAGCGCACAGATTTTGAGAAGCGCAAGCAGACGCAGCCTCGTCATCATGGATGAGATAGGCCGCGGCACCTCAACCGAGGATGGTATGGCCATAGCGTATTCAATAATGCAATATCTGAAGCAGCTTGGATCAATCACGCTTTTTGCAACCCATTATCATGAGCTGACATCTTTTGATACCTATGGCATGCAGCTGTTGACGCTTGAAGTTGCAGAAGAAAAGAATTCCATCGTTTTTTTGAGGAAGGCCGTAAAGGGAGTGGCTACTTCCAGCTATGGCATCCATGTGGCAAAATTGGCAGGCGTGCCAAAAGAGATCGTCAAAAATGCCGTCTCTTTCCAAAAAAGGCATTTCGATGATTACTCGTCAAGCCAGCAAAGCCTTTTTACAACAGAGGAGAATATGCCGGAAGAAGACAATGGGGAGATATTGGAAAAGATACGGGATTTTGATATAGAAAACTCCTCTCCGCTTGAGGCTTTGCTGTTCTTGTCGGAAATCAAGAAGGAGATCGATTAGCTTTCCCGAATTGTGATATCGCTATCGGAATCTCGAATATGAGCATCGCTATCCAGCCGAAGGCACAGGCGAATGGGACAGCTATGATTTGAAGCTTAGAAATCAAAAGATAAGTGAAGACCACTCTCAGCCCCGCCTGGATTGCTGTTGCTGCTACTGTTATTTTCATCCTTCCTATTCCGCGGAACATTCCTTGTATTCCGTTTGTCAGCGATGGAAGGATATAGAAAAATGCCATAACGGACAAATATTTCACCGCTTCACGGATTGTTTCTGTTTCAGCAGCTGAAACAAAGAGAGTGGGGATCATATTCCTCATGAGGAAAACCGCAAGGCCTATCAATATTCCATATGCAATCTCAAGAAGCAGCCCTTGCCGTATTCCGCTTCTTATCCTGTCTTTTTTATCCGCTCCGTCGTTTTGAGCAATGTAGGTTGTGATTCCAACTGCAATATTCTGCTCTGGGATGAAAGCAAAATCGTCTATCCGTGAAACCGCATTGAATGCTGCAATGGCATCGACACCCAGAGTGTTTACAGCACTTTGGATAAGAAGCTTGCATATCGGCTGTATAGTCTGCTGCAACGCTGTTGCACTTCCATAGGACAATGTTGTCTTCAGCAGTCCTGTATCTATCTTCAGCCTAAGGCTGTCTAGCCTAAGCTCTGGTATTTTTTTCCTAATATAAATTGCGGATAGTATTGCACTAACTGCTTCAGCCGTTACTGTCGTGATTGCAGAACAGCGTATTTTAAATCCGAGAATGCCGATAAAGACGATATCGAGGATCAGGTTGAGCGCGGATGAGAACATAAGGAATTTTAGAGATGTCTTAGAATCTCCGACGCTTTTCAATCCAGAAGAGAGCGCATTGAACACGAAAGTGAATGGCACCCCGATGAAAATAATTCTCAGATAACTTTGAGTTGCGGAAAAAAGCTCTTTGGGAGTATTTAAGAGCCTTAAGAGAAAAGGTGTGATGATTATTCCCACCACCACTACAATTAAGGAGACGATGAGTCCAAGAGCAAGGGTAGTGGAGAGCTCTTTTTTCAGATCCTCGTATCTGTTGGCGCCGAACTGCCTGCTCATGAGCACTCCTGCTCCAATGCATATTCCGGATATGGAGAGGATGATGATATTGTTTATAGGAGCTGACATTCCTATTGCAGCTAGAGCGTCCTTGCCGATGAAACGTCCTGCGATGATGCTGTCGGCTGCATTGTAAAAGAGTTGGAAAAGATTTCCAAGTACAAGGGGGATCGAATAGTTTATAAGAAGTTTTGCGGGATTACCCCTCGTCATATCCATTTTGGCCATGTTATTGGTTATATGCCAAAACGTTACGAATATCCATAGCCTATGTTTTTATATTTTGGCGCTTGACAGAAAAAAATTATGCTGTTAGATTACTCTTAGTTTCATTAAAGTGATTTAAGGGACCTGACCAAGGTCCCTTTATTATTGGTCAGGAGGATTATGCTCACCAAGGATGCTAAGGACAAGGAGCTTTATAAGGAAATTTCTTCCTTGATAGCCCCAATGGGTTTTAGGCTTGTAGAAGTATCTAAAACCGAGTATTCAGGAACGGCCTCTCTCCGTGTCCTGATAAAAAAGGATGGACAGGAGATTACGACGGACGATCTTGAGAGTGTTTACAATATCATCTATCCGAGATATCAGGTAAGCCTTTCAAGGGATCTCGAGCTCGAGGTTTCCTCTCCCGGTATCCAGCGCGTCTTTAAAGATGTGCTTGAATTCGGGATATTTACGGGATCTGTTGTCAGGGTTTATTCCGTTAAGAATTCTTCTTATATAATAGGAAGGATAAAAGATGCGGATTTTGAGCATGTCGTCCTTTCCGATTACCTGATCGAGGATAGGATGGAGAAGGGGGATTGTATCGATATCCCTGTCGCCGATATAAGCAAGGCGAAACTTGAATATGACTGGGAGGCTAAGCGATGAGTCTGGATTTGAGAGTTGAGATCGACTCGATGATTAACGAACGAAACATGAGCGAGGAACAGGTGCTTTCACTGATCAACGATATGATCAAAAGCGCTTATAAGAGGAAATACGGCACTGATGAGAACTGCTTAATCGAATTTGATGATACAAATAGGGTGATGAGCGTCTATCAGATAAAGAAGGTCGTAGCGGAAGAGAACTGGTATTCCGAATCGATGGAGATTCCTCTTGATGAGGCTTTGGAGCTTGTAGATGATGTGGAGATCGGCGACGAGCTCAAGATCGAGATGGACCCGAAGACTTTCGAGGCCTCCAGCGTCCAGAGCGCAAAGCAGCGCAGCCAGCAGATTGTCAAAGAGTATTACAACGACAAGCTGTACGCTGATGCCAAGAGGAAGGAAGGCAAGCTCATTTATGGAGAGATAAAAAGAAGAAGGGATAATGGCGATTACGGCGTTAACCTCAACCTCGATGTCGAGGCTACTTTCCCCGTACGCAGCCAGAGTCCGAGGGAAACCTATTCGATCCAGCAGAAATACAAGTTCCTTGTCGAGCGTGTTGACAAGGCAGATAGTCAGAATGACAACCAGAGGAAGGGAAAAGGCGCCAAGGGAGTCAGGATCTATTTGACAAGAGGCAGCAAGGATTTCGTCAAAGCACTTGTTGAGAACGAGGTTCCCGAGATTTCTTCCGGAGATGTGGAGATCAAGAGCATAGCAAGGCAGGCTGGTGTCAGGACCAAGATCGCAGTCGATACCCATAAGAGCGATGTGGATCCTGTAGGAGCTGTTGTAGGAGCCAAGGGCTCGCGCATACAGACGGTGATGACGGAGTGCGAAGGCGAAAAGATCGATGTTGTCCGCTACTCTTCCGATCCTCTTGTCTTCGTTGCCAATGCCCTCATTCCTGCTCAGGTGCAGCGCGTCGTGACTATCGATCCTGCAAGCAAGCACATCGTTGCCATAGTTGATGACAATCAGCTTGGAATCGCTATCGGCCAGGCTGGAGTCAATGTCAAGCTTGCAAAAATGCTTTGCGACTGGAATATCGAGGTCAAGACCCCGAGCCAG
>CASGDQ010000006.1 GCA_949300325.1 uncultured Spirochaetales bacterium | reverse complement strand
GTCTTGATGGTTCCTTCTTTTTGGACACAAATCAATTCCGCCACCATCTTGCGGAACTGTCTTGAATACTTCTTTGGCATTTTTGCCTCCTTTTTCATTATACCCTTGGTTTTTTGTGTCCACTAAAATTGGAATATTCAACATTATATAGCGGTTTTCCACTTGACAAGAAGGGGGGGGGGGTAGACTTCTTGATGAATTATGTACCTAAGGAGAAGAAATAATGAGAAAACCGCTTGTTTTATTTCTTATAGTGATGTTTGCCCTCTCTGTTTTCACAGGGTGTTCCACGGTCTCAGCAGGAGATGGTAAGACCGTTGCCAAGGCTGGCAATACGGCAAAGGCTTCAGATGTGGGTAAGAACGAAAAGCTGTATATTACGGATGTGGCTCTTGCCGGAGACGGAAGTGGCTTGATGCCTGGGACATTTACCCTTCCTAATGGAACAAAAGTACCGCTTGGTGCAGTGGTGGAAGAGGGGGATTACCTTTATACGACAGGTAGCGCTAAAGTTGTGGATGCGGCCTACAATGTCGATTACCTTGCTTCTTCCGAGCAGGCCAGAATGGTTTGCCGTGAGGCTCTTTCGAATTATCTGAATGCGAGCGTCAGTGCATCGAGTTCGAGGCAGTCCACGAATATCAATGGCAAAAACAGTACCAGCTCAAGAACCTCCTCAAACACATACAGTGAAGCTGTCCTTTCTGGCATGGAGGACTGCGGATACGGTCTTGCGGGCGATGGCACCAGTTATGTGCTTTGCCGTGTTAAATTCATATGAGAAGGAAGGCTGGAATGAAGAAAATCTGTTTTATTGTTATCTGTTATGTAATGGCTCTTTTTGCATTCGTAGGCTGTTCCAGCTCCGATACTAGCGGAAGCGCCAAGCTTTATATCACTGAATGTTCCCTGCCTGGAGACGGCAGTGGAATGATACCTGGAACATTCACATTGCCCAATGGCACCAAAGTACCTCTTGGTTCTGTTGTTCAGGAAGGTAATTGGCTGTATACGAGCGGAAGCGCAAAGGTTGTGGACCAGGCGTCCAATGTCGATTATTTAGCTTCATCTGAACAGGCTAGAATGGTATGCCGCGAGGCACTTTCAAATTATCTTAATGCAACCGTAGCAGCAGGCAGTTCAAGGTCTTCAGAAAACGTGAACGGCATGAACAGCACCTCCTCTTCGACGGAATCCAAGGCTTTCAGCAGCGCTACACTTACAGGAATGGAGGATTGTGGTTATTGTCTTTCTCCTGATGGAACATCGTATGTGCTTGCGAGGATAAATCTTAATAATGTCGATGAGATTGAGACTGCCTCTAAAAAGGCTTCGCAAAAAGCGGAGCAGTATGGAGATATGGCTATAAGCGGATTTCTAAATAAGCTTTTCCGCTAATTATCTCTTTATTCTGTACCACCATCACCGGTGGTACGGTATTTTTATTCGAATCAGGAGTTTTGTATGAAAAAAGTTATTGTGATCCTTTTGCTGTGTGCCGCAATCTTTCCTTTGGCCGCCACTCCGCTGTTCCAGATAGGAGGGCTCGTATTTTTCGACAAGGGGGTTTCTGAGATAGAGGGCAGTGATTTTTTGGATATTGGAAACTATTCATTCGGTCTTGATGTCAGATTTAATCCCATAAGCTTCATTTCCCTTGATATTCCCGCTACTATGCAGTTTTCGAAGAATATGAATTCATATGAGCTTTCCCCGTCCTTGAATTTGAATATCGACATTGCTGGGTACGTGGATATTGCAGCAGGAGTGGGGTTTAAAATGGATTTCATGACCAGATATTACTACAGCTACGGTATCAAATATCGATATGAGTATTTGAATGGATACTTCGATAAAGCCGAAGGATTTATCAACTCACCGCTGTTTTACCGTTTTGCATTGACTGGGAATATAGGGATGGTTGGTATCGGTGCTATCTGTGAGGTTCCAATACAAGGGACATTTAAGGATTTTTCATTATCCCCTGATTTCGAGCAGTCAAGGTTCGGTCTTGCTGTCATGTTGAACATGTAGCTAAAAGGAAAGGCGCAGGATGCGGAGAATAGCTCTATTCCTATTTGTCATTCTCTTATGTGTTTTTCCCTCTTTTGCCGATAAGCGTAACGAGGCTGTGGTTGCTGCGCAATCCTATCTTCTTGATATGCCATTTTCGGCAAGAGCCCTTGAAAACCAATTGATTTATGATGGTTATACCAAGGAACAGGCTGCTTTTGGTGTTGACCATTCCAATGCTGATTGGAACAGGCAGGCGTTAAGGAAGGCTGAAAACTATCTTAAAACCTCTTTGTATTCTGCTCAAGGACTTTATGACCGGCTTATTTATGACGGTTTCACAAAGGGGCAGGCTGCATATGCGGTCGATAGATGCGGTCTAGAGGATAAAATATTGGCCGATATGGATGATTGGCAGGCTTTGGCCGTGAATGCTGCAGGAAGGTATATAAAACATTCCCCATATTCCCGAAAAAATCTGATTGCGCAGCTGGTTTATGATGGTTTTACTCCCGCTCAGGCTGAGTATGGAGCAGATGGATGTGGCGCAGATTGGTATCTACAGGCCGAAAGAAGCGCATTTCGATATCTGCGCACACAAGTCCTGTCTGATGAGGAATTGATAACACTTCTGATGTATGATGGTTTTACACGCCAAGAGGCTGAATATGGCCTGAAGCGCTGTAGAACACCACTTTTTTAAGATTGTCTCTTTCTGAGGACTGTGCAAAAGTACGGTCCTTTTTCTTGTCAGAGAGGTTTTTCTTTTCCTTATTTTCCCAAAATGAAAAGAGCTACCTGTTGGGGGTAGCTCAGCAAAGGGGGTGTGATTGGAACTTCAACCACAATTACAGCATATCAGTAATTATAGAATAATACAAATAATTTTTTTCAAACTGTTAAAAAAAATCTTTCTGTCATAATTAAATAGCTTAGAAAAACCTTCTATTTGAAAAAAATTATTATTAGTTTATTTAAATGAAAAAACCCCTCTGTAAGACGTATTTTGGGGTTTTAGAGCATAATCATAATTTTTTGACAATATATAGCTTCATCTATAGAGTGCTATGATGGATTCCAGATATTTCAGCATTTTCTGCTTATAGCTTTCAGGTTTGATGATCTGTACGCTGGTGCCGGATTGTATGATTCTCAGCATGAGTTCTATCGAGTTCTCCGCCTCAAAGGAACATATCAGCTCGCCATTCTCATTTTTGCTGAACTCCGGTTTGCCGTGGATTATCGTTGAGAAGCTGTTGAGTGCCGATTTTTCTTTGAGCTTGAGCGTTAAAGGAACCATGTCTATTGCATCGTAGCTTTCTGTTTCCTGATTCTTTTTAAACGGCTTCAGATTATCGGGAATCGTATATGTCTCATCAAGCATCATTGCATCTGTGATGGTAGAAATGTCGATTGTCACGATATCCATCGTGTGCCGCAACCGGCCAGTGACCGTAATGGGCTTTCTTTCCGATGCCTCATCCTTGAATCCGATGAAGTAGGGAGCTATTTCCAGCTCCTCCATGTTCCTGCCGGTGGTTGTGATCCTTGCGATATGACCGCTGACCCAGCAGTCTATAAGCACTTCCAGTATCTTGTTGTATTTGCTGCTCATGTTTCTGTTTTTCTGCAGCCTCTCATCGATCTTGTCTGCAAGGTCGAATATGTTCTCGCTTACCTTTGGTGCATAGGAGCGCATGTTCATTGCGAGTTTCCTGAGTCCTGAAGCCAGATGGGGATTCTGTATATCCATTGAGGAAGCCAGCATTTCCGCGCTCATGTTGAAAGCCAGTGATTCATATATGCTCAATGCTTCCGTTTCCTCATCGTCTTTTACCCTTATCTTTATAAGGTTGTTGTCTTCATAGAGATCTATTTTCTTTGAAAGATCCTCGACATATCTTGATATTGTGGATCTGTGGACACCGAGTCTTCTTGCGATTTCCGCCCTTCTTAGTCCTTCGGGATGGCTTCTGAGAAGAAGCTCCAGCTGCGCAACCCTTTCTCCTTTCATTTGCTTACTCCTGATAAATAAGAATAACAGATAAATCTGCAGGCGTATAGAAAATTGTTGCAATTTGTTTCATACGGTGCATTAAGACGGTGGTTTTGCAACAGTATGCCTTATCAGTATGGCTGATGGTTGATAAACAGCCGGTATTGTCGGATAATCCGAAGCATGAACGAAGAATTGGAAAGGCTGGAGATAAAAGTCAGCTATCTTGAAGCTCAGAATGCGGAATTGAACGAAGTGGTCGTATCGCAGGCAAAGGAGCTTGCAACGCTTGAAAAGAGACTTGAGATATTTGAGAAGAAGCTCGAGGATCTTATAGAGGAAAGCGGGAGCGACAGACCAAACCGCAGGCCCCCGCATTATTGATCATTTTTTCTTCCAGGTTGAATTGCCTTCGAAGAGAAGGGTATCCTGCTTATCTTCTTCCTTGCGCATTATCCTATGGACAAGGCTTGCCGATTCATCTGTTTTTTCTGTGAATGCAGTCTCGACATAAACTTTGTCATGTGCAAAAGTCTGGCTCACCCAAGAGACATCAACCATCGTCGGGCGATAGGTGTTGAGAAAATCCTCACCGAGCCCGGAAATCATCCATCGGATATACACGACGTTGTTTATATGGCGGTTGTAATCTATATCGTAGTATTCAGGCTCGGGGTAGGAGACTGGCAGGGTTTCGATTTTGACTGCATCATCATATCCTATCGTTTTGCCTATGTCGGGATTCTCGTAGAATTTCTCCTTATCAGGCAAGCCGATCTTCGCTTCGATTTCCCTCGGCCTGATTGGACGTTTCCTGTCGATATCCATCACGACCCAATGCGTCATCGAGCTGAATATCCTTCTTTTATCCTTATCATAGGCCTTGATGATTCTCGGGCAGTAGAGATGAAAGCCCTCCTGCGGCCAGGTGACGACCTCAAGGCTGTCGCCCCAGCTTGGGATATCATCGAAAACAATCCTGTTTCTTACGATTACCCATGTGCGCCTTTCCTTTTCCATCATCTCGGTTATGGATAACCCGCGCTGGGCAGCGTGCAGTCCTCCCACCTCCTGGCAGACAGAAAAGAAAAATGGTATTCCCGCCTTATAGAACCTGTCCGTGTCGCTTGCCCTGACCTCGATCATGTCATGTCCTGTATTATCTTCTTCTATCCTAAGCATAGTTTTATTCCTCCTTGCAGCTATAGAACCGGAGCATGCTGCGTCCGTATTTTCTTTCGTCCTTGAAAACAAGATTTCCTATTTCATCCGGCCATAGCTTCTTCTCTTCCTCCGGGTAATGGATTATGAAAAGCCCTCCCGGCTTCACAAGACCGTTCTTATCTATTTCTGCAGCCAGATCAACCTTGCCCTCCATATTGAAGGGCGGATCTGCATAAACGATGGAATAGGATAGTGCGGAGGTTGCGATGAATCTTCTCACATCCATCAGAAACAGCTTCTTCTCTTCCGTTACAAACGAAAGGTTTTTCTCCAATGTGGCTTTTTTCTGCCTGTCCATCTCGACCATGTGGATCGGCTCTGCTCCTCTGCTGGCAGCCTCTATCGCAACGCATCCGCTGCCTGAAAACAGATCTAGGAACGAGCATCCCTCAAGGTCTCCCAAGATGGAGAAAAGGGATTCCCTCATCCTGTCCATCGCAGGGCGTATCACCCCCGGAGGGCAGGCTATGTTACGCCTTACATATTTGCCGCCTGTTATCCTCATAAGCATCCTTCCTTATTCCTGAGCACTGCATTTTCCGCCTTCAAAAGCCCTCTGTCCTCCTGTGCGATCCTGTCTGCCTCTTTCTTGGCAAGCAGGATGAGATCCTGATCGGAGACAAGGGAGGCATGCTTTAGCTTCATGAAGCCGGATTGCTTGTTGCCGGTTATGTCTCCGGGACCTCTTATTGCCATATCCTTTTCCGCAATCAGAAATCCATCGTTTGTCTGTTTCATCACGCTGAGCCTTTCCTTTCCTTCCTCTGTGAGGCTGTCGGAAAAGACAAGGAAGCAATAGGAGGGGATATCTGATCTTCCAACTCTTCCCCTAAGCTGGTGGAGTGCGGCAAGCCCGAATCTTTCCGAGTGCTCGATTACCATGCAGGTCGCATTCGGAACATCGATGCCTACCTCGACCACGCTGGTGGATACCAGATATCTTATCCTTCCGTTCTTGAAATCGTCCAGTATCCTGTTCTTTTCCTCTTCATCAAGCTTCGAATGGACCATTGCAGAAGGGATTGAAGGGTAAATGGTTTTGAGTTCCTCGAACATCTTTGTAACCGGTCTCAAATCGCTTTCTCCGTCCTCCTCGATCCTAGGATACACGAAGTAGGCCTGATGTCCCCGTTTGAATTCGACATCGATGGCCCTGAACATCTCCTCTCTTTTCTTTTCAGAAACCAGATAGGTTTTTATCGGTATTCTGCCTAGAGGCATGGTCTTGATCGTAGAGATTTCCTGGTCGGCATAATATGTCAGGGCCAAAGTCCTTGGGATGGGGGTGGCGCTCATCATAAGGATATGCGGATCCTTTCCTTTCTGCTTCAGCGCTTCTCTTTGCCCGACTCCGAACCTGTGCTGCTCGTCGATTATCACATATTTCAGATTTTTGAATCTTATTTTCCCTGAAAAAAGCGCATGGGTTCCTATCGCGAGATCGATATCCCCGTTCTCCAAGGCTTTTTCTAGAAGGGATCTGCTTTTGTTCTTGACCTCCCCGGTAAGGAAACAGATCCTTATGCCGAGTTTTTCCAAGAGCTCTGCAGCTCCGTCTGCATGCTGCCTGGCAAGAAGCTCTGTCGGAGCCATGAAGGCTACCTGTCCCCCCTTTGCTATCTCATGCAATGCGCTTATCCAGGCAACCAAGGTTTTGCCGGACCCGACATCCCCCTGCAGCAGCCTTGTCATGGGCTTTGCTGAATCCAGATCCTTGCGTATTTCCTGAAGCACTTTCAGCTGATCGGAGGTGAGGCTGAAGGGAAGGCTGTCAATCAGCGCCTTCTCCTTTGCTGTTATGACAGGCCTGCTTTCTTTATCTGGCTCCTTTTTACGGGATATCTCCAATTCAAGCCTGAAAAGCTCTGTGAATGCAAGAGTCCTGCGCGCTTTTTCTACATCTTCCATTTCTGATGGAAAATGCAGAAGGTGATAGGCCTGATCATGATGCATTAGTCCGTTGCGCTCATAGATATCTTCAGGAAGCCTGTCGGATATGGGAGAAAAAGAATCAAGCACCGCTTTCACAATATGCCTCATCTGATTCTGCTTCAGATTCCCGCATAAGGGATAGATGGGGATTATTGTGCCGAAAAGAAGCTCTCTCGGATCTTTTTTAATTTCAAAGGAGGCGCTGCTGTAAACTCCTTTATATTTCTGGACTTTTGCAGTGATATACCACATGCTTCCGATTACGAGCGTCTTATCCAGATAATCCCTGGAAAAACATAAAAGGGACAATCTGTCCCCGTTGTCATCGCTGCATTCCACACGCAGCGTACGCCCTGCTTTTGAAGGGAAATAAGATTTTCTTTCCACTTCGATCTTGCAGTAGATCACAGGATTGTCCACAGAAGCATCTGAAAGCCTGCGTTCGCTCCTGCGGTCCTCGTAGGCGCGCGGCGCTATGTCAAGTATCTCCCTTGCAGTTGAGGCTCCGAGGGTCTTCAGATCCTTTTCTGCGGCTTTTCCCACAGAAGGGATATCCGTAAGGCGGGTCATTGCCATCAGAGAGGTATCCTGGCTGCCGCCATCATCAGATAGGAGAAGGCTGTTTTTACGATGAAATAAAGGACGATTGCAAAGATTAGCATTATGATGTTGATCGTGGTCTGCTTAGGTATGCTCCTTTTGAAGAAGGTCCTTCTTATGCTGTTTTCCAGAGGGGTGAAGAATCCCTGCACTCTGCTCATGGCATAGCTGAACTGCGATCCGCTCATAAAGGAAGCGATGGTCTTCAGAATCAGTATTATGATGCCGATGGTGAAGAATATCTGTACTCCATAGCTCCAGAAAGCCTGCAAGAAAAGCATTACTATCAGGCTTAATGTCATCATGCCGTATGTGCCGTAAATCTGGAAAACCGACTGTACGACAGTAAGCAGGCCGATGCCGATCAGTGGAGAGAAATCGAGCATGCCTGCCCTGAAACGGCTGCTGCGGAACATATTAAGGTATGGATCGACGATAGCTGCAAGATAATATGTGAAGCTTCCCGGCATCGGGAACGGATTGATCCAGCTCAGCATTATCCTGACCCAGATTATGAACGAATATATTTCAAGCAGTCTTGCAATGAACAGTGCGATTGTCGCCATTTATATACACTCCAAAAATAAAACTAATAAATTCTCACACTTTCGACAATCCCAAGCTCCTTCAGCTCCTTTATGTTGTCGCTGGAATAGCTCATTCTCATATCAAAGCCGAGCTTGATGTCTTTTTTCTGCTCCTGGAGTATCAGATGCACAGGAATTTCCCCGCTCTGGTTTTCCAGAGTGCTTCTCAGCTCTTCCAGATATCCTTCCTCCATGATTTTGGATTCCCTTAATACG
>CASGDQ010000005.1 GCA_949300325.1 uncultured Spirochaetales bacterium | reverse complement strand
GAAAGAAGCCTGCATTGACACGTTGCTCATTTCCGAAACGATGAGACAGGTTTCCGAAGCCGATTTCAACAGCATAAGATGGATACGGAAACCTGATTTCACAAGGTTCCAACAGGATCTGGCATTCATTGGGCAGGACATGCTTGAGGAAAAAAACAATACAATACCAGCCCGACACAGATATCTCATGAAAGCAAATGCAAAGAAGACGTAGAAAAAGTACTTGTAAAAACTTCAAAAGTGAAAGGCGGCAGAAACGATGACTGAACAGGAACCCGTGAAGGATCTCCATCTGAACCTTACTGATTCTCTTTCTTTCCATACCCAAATTATTTCCTTATGTTGTAAGGGATTCCTTTTTATACATATTATCTGTTTCCGCCAAAAGCATGCTGTTTTTACCATAGAATTGGCAAAAAGATACTAGGGAACCTCACACATTTTCAATTAAGGCAGAAATCGTCCTATGAGCAACTGAAATCGTGTTCCTGCAAAAAAAGTTACAGCCTCTTGCAAGTTTGGGCGTTTTGTCACATGTTGGGATATAAAAATCAGATACGGCAGACAATTTCGGGAAAAAGCCCCTTCACTATTGATCCACTAGCACCTTCATCAGAAAAAGTGAAAAGAGGCCTGCATCCAGGTTGACACAAGCCTCAGAACATGATGAAACCATCAAATCAAAAGATGTTCCAATTTATCTAGTTAATTGCTTGTACATTGTCTTCATTGAAGTACTCCGATCCTCCTGTGCTTCCATAGACGGCACCTGTATTCGAGCACCAGTCGGAATTCTTATAGGCCTCTACGCTTCCAGACGGGACGTATACATTCCATGTGTTCATTTTTCCGGTCAGCGGAGCAAGAGGGGCACCTGCGGTATCCACTGTCATTACAAGCTTCGGAGGCTCCACGGAATTGAAGTAGATCGATCCTCCTTCAACAGAATACGAGAAAGCACTGTCGGCCATCGCACTCAGAGTCGACGGCAGAACGATTTCCTCGAGGACGATACCATTGAAAGCGGACGGGTCGATTGACTCGACTCCTTCTTTTCCATCCTCGTCCTGCTCGAATACTACCCTTTCAATCTTGCTGCAGTTGGAGAAAGCCCTGCTGCCGATGCTATCGACACTTGCGGGAATCACAAGCACAGCATCATCGAACTCCAATGATGAACATATGCAGAAGGCATCCGCCCCGATCTCAGTCAACGAAGAAGGAAGAGCACCTCCGATGGATGTGAGATTGCTAAGCAAATAGAAAGCGCATTCGCCTATGGATGTGATGCCATCGTGCAGTTCTATGGTCTTCAAGGAAGAACTCGAAAAGCACCAGTCCGGAATTGTCTTGACTGAAGCCGGGATGGATATCGATTCAATCGGCGCTCCCCAGAAAGAACTAGTTGAAAGATTTCCGATACCCTCTTCCAGCGTCACCACAGTCCTGTTCTCTGTCGTGATTGTCCCATAGTCGTCGGTATGCTGAAGAATCCATCCTCCGACAGTCTCTACGGATCCCGGTATCGTCAGGGTCTTGAGATTGCTGCAATAGGCAAAAGCGCTATCGCCTATTTCCGAAACACCATAAGGAATGTCCAACGATTCGATGCATGAATGTCCGAAAGCCCAAGCGCCGATTTTCTTCAGGCCGGCAGGAAGATCTATTTCACTGAAATATGATTCATAGAATGCCGTATACGGCAATACCGTATTAGCCGTTTCCGAGATATCAAGAGTCTGGAGATTGGTCAGACCGCGGATAGTGAGGAAATCCTTATCCGACAATTCACCGGCCAGGGTCAGAGATGTGCGTGTTTCCAAATCAGCTAAATTGCTCAGCGAAGCATCCGGACCAAGTATGGCATCGACGACACTGATTGTAGCAGAAGCCGTCTTTTCTCCGTCCACACTCGTGGCCGTAATTTCTGCAGTACCGACAGAACATGCCGTCACTTTACCATCAATGACAGTTGCAATACCTTGGTCGGTGGTGCTCCATTTCACATTCTTTTCTGTTGCATCTTCAGGAAAGACCTTTACAGAGAATTCATGCGACTGCCCTACAGCAAGCGTCAGTTGTTGTGTATCAAGCTCCACGCTCGTCACCGGCACAAAGGCGGGTTCTACCGTGACTTCGCATGCCGCAGACTTTTCTCCAGCCTTTGCCGTTATTGTCGCAGTTCCTTCCCTGACAGCCTTAACGGTTCCATTGTCGACTGCTGCCACCTCTGCATTGCTCGTTGTCCATATCACCGTCCGGTCCGTTGCATTCTCAGGCAGAACCGTTGCCGTAAGTGTCGCTGTCTCACCTATAGCCAGTACAAGTGACGGATGGTCGATGCTCACGGATCCAACAGGTATGGCTGCCTGCGGACAACCCGTGAAGACCACGAGGATCATGAGTGCAAAAAGGCAGGCTAAGAATGCTGAATGCTTATCCCCCCCCCCTGCTGTTTTCAAGTTTTTTTTCATATCAATTTCCTCCTCAACATGAAATTGCAACAGTACAGAATATCGAAAAGAAGGGAAAAAGTAAAGCGCCAAGGAAATCTGCTGACCCGCATGCCCATTCATTTGTATAAGGATTTCAAAAAAAATTCAGCACATGCAGTAGGGGGAAGACAAGGACGATACAATGGATTTTGCTGAATTCCATCTCAATTAGGAATAGCTGAGTAGCGTATCAGGAGCAGGAGCGTGCGAAAGTAAATGCATCAGTTTCTTTCAAATGCCTTTCCTCTGACAGTCTCATGCCGCAGCACAAGGAGAAACGGTCCCGTCAGATTCATGCCGATTGCAAGCAGACGAAAAGCGGGCGCACCTGAAATCAGATTCACGGCAGCACCCGCTGTCAAAATCCGTCGGAGAAGATTCAGATTGATCAGATATAGCTTCCGGTCGGAGCTTCATTGTACTGCTTCTTCACTTCAATGATGGTTGCACCATCAGTGTCGACCGTCCTTGAAATCAGCGAGTATCTCACCCCTTTTTCCTCCAGCTTCCGGAGATACACATCTGCCTCCTTCGCTGAAAGCTCCACTGCATCGGAATGACTGAGCTTGTCGCTCAGGACGAACTTCAGAGTCTGCTGAAGCATCGCGCTCTGGATCCTTTTCATATTATCACCTCATTCTGCCTGATCGGCAGTAAATAGAATGTTTTGTATCGCCTCCGGTACTTCGGAAGGCTCACATCCGATTGCCTTGGCGATTTCCGACTGGAACAGCAATTACGCATCCCTGAAAATGACAGCTTCAGTCATATACCCTATCGGCTTGCCGCTGATGAGGGCATCCGCGTTGAGTTGGCAGATTCCAGTCAGCAACCGTAGAAGGACATCCGGTATGTTTCTAATCAAGGAAAAGGCCTGTTCCTTTGTGATCAGGGGCTCACATGCTTTTCGGAAATATCAAACGGATATAAATTCAGCATAGGAGATTGAAAGCCGTCCTACGGAATCAACCCTGCATACACCACCCGGACACCACTGCATAGTCTCCAGAACTGTACATTTCATCATCTCGATAAATCTATTTCATTATACCGTCATTTTGAGAAAAATCAAGAAAATTATTCATATATCTCTATACTATATAAGTATATATATAATTTGATCCCCAAAATCGCAACCAAAGTTCCTACTTGTTCAACCATAGCGGCTGATCATGTTTTTCATCATGCCGATCTCACTTTCTACGACCTTTCCCATGATAATTTAATATATGACATCACGCATCAAAGCAATCAGAAATCACATTTTCCCGACCATGGTCCGGCATAAGGACAACCATGACAGGACACATATGAAATCCAGTCGTAAATCAAGCGTCCTGAGAAATCGCGGAAAAGCTTTCCCTCAGGATAAACACTCTTATGTCTGACATGGGGCTTTGCCGGAAACCAAATGAGAACGTCGGACTTGGCGTTCTCGTCGAAGCCTTGAAGCCGAGACCCTTCAGCGTGTCGGCATCTCACGGTTCTGCTCAATCCACCTGACGGCGAAATCCACGGGCTCGCACTGTCTCATCAGCCTGATCGTCCCGTTGCCGAGCGTTGTCTTTTGAACGGTGCAGGTGCTTTCAAAAGCCTCACATATCTCCTTGAAGAGGCCCACCCGATTGCTCCCTTGGAAAGAATATGTATTCCTTATGCTTTAAACAATCAGGATATTGCTGGAATCATGGGTTCTTATGAGCTTATGAGAACGCAAAGCATCTACTATAAAGCTCGAATGCAGGCCTAAATCGTCCTTTCCTTCTCTGCCAAAACCTCAGGGCTGGCAAATCAGGTTCTAATCAGGTTAAGATATGTGAAGGGAGGCGGATATGGCAAGGCTGAGGAAGGCGTCGATGATTGCTATGATCGTTATCATACTGCTCTCATCGTCATGCGATGCGTCCATGCGCTCATCTCTTGCAGACGTAATGGGAGGCATGCAGGACAACGTGCTCGGCAACAACACGGAAATGGCGGACGAGGCCGCGAGTGCGCTCTCCGTCGGCCCGGAGGACCTTCTCGATGTGCCGGACGGCCACAAGGTCTGGTTTGGCAATCTCGAGCTTTCCCTCTGGCCGACGATGGAACATACGATCGCCACGGGAAACCCCAGCCAGATTACCGAAGCCATAACGTCGGCCGTGATGAACCACAGCTCGAAGGAACGTTTCATCGACCTCCTCTCCCGGCCTGTGGCGGATGAGGAGGTGGCAAGGACGGTGACCTACACCGCCGGGGTGTTCAACGTGGTCCTCGCAAACCTCGCCCCGGCTGTCGAAGAGCGCTACCGCCCGATAATAGAGAGCCTCGTCGATGCGCTCGAAAGCCTCGCGCTCTCAAAGGCCCCCACGCTCGGGGACGCGACCGCGCTCAGGCTCTTCCAGGCCGTCATAGCAGGCTCGGGGATGACCAACACATCATTCAACCCGACCATGGACGACATCGCCGCGCTGCTTTCGCTTATCGACGCGCTGGAAAGGATAAGGGAATCGACGGAGTTCAAAATCGAGCTTTCGGAGATCCTATCAGTATTTATCTGATATTTGCAATTTAGGAAGAGGGCCAGAGAGTGGAGGATTCTTATTGCCAACTATAGCTCTGGATGATAAGATTCAAAAACAATGTCTGCTGAAAAATACGAATATACTTTGACAATCAGATTCAAGAAAGACATGAATTCAGAAAAGCCTTCGACAACAGGCTGGGAATGATGATAGACCGATCGGATGAGCCGGGCGTACATGTTTTCGAGGGCGATGAAATCTTTTACAACTGCCTGTATGAAGGGCTCGCGCTCATCGGAACCGATCCCGAGGTGCTTCCGTACCTGTCCTCGTGCTATTGGAAGGACAATGTGGATCCAGAGGAAAGCTACGAGGTCCTTCCTTCGATGCAGAAATGGTATAAAAAGATACAGGAAGAAGAATGAAGGCATGATAAATCTAAAAGCGTGCCTGCCTGGTTTTAATTGAAATTGATGCAGATTCATTGAACTTGATTGGAAAAACAGTCTTTCTTTTCCTCCTAAGAAGGTCAACTTCATGCAGATCGGTCCAATGACCTTCAAAAAATTCCTGTTTGCCGACGCAGATGATAATCTGGCAAAACATCTGGAAACAACAGATACCATTGAGCCGATTCTAAACAATAAAAGTGGTTTGACGCATGGAAACGGCGCCTCATCTGCGGTTTTCCTCTATCCATCTGATAGCGAAATCCACAAGCTCCCTCTGTTTCATCAGCCGGACCGTCCCATTGCCGAGCGTTGTCTTATGAACGGTGCAGGTATTTTCAAAAGCCTCTCCGATCTCGTTGAAATCCTTTCCGTCCACATAGAGCGTTTCGTACCTCTTCCACACGCGGCATCCATTCTCAATGACCGCACTATGTTCGATGCTGTTGTGCTTTCCCGGATACTCTGCCCTCGCATCCGCCAGATGCAGCGACGTGTTCTTGTCATAGCCCACGCCGATCAGCAAAACCAGACCGTCCAGATCATACAGTTTCCCTATGGGCGAGCCGTCCCCGAAAATGTTGGACAGATCATGGCCGGCTGTCAGGTATTCTGCGTGGCAGCCCCATGCAGCCACGGAACGGGCAGGATGATCGCTCCGCAGCGTACCGGGCCATCTGCGGAACATTTCCGCCACCGCCCCCATCGTATTGGTCGGAGTGATGTCCTTGTCATATGCAGGCCAATTTTCCCTAATCAGATTCCACCAGCTTTCCGGCTCTTTCCAATGGACGCCGCTGGAGGGATCGAGGTTTTTCCACGACTGCGCAGGCATCATGATCGTCCCTTCGCTTCCCACTGTTTCCAAAAGCGCCTCGATCACCACCTGCGCCCCGCCACAGACAAAGCCGAGGCTGCTTAAGGATGTATGAACCATGACATCCTGTCCTTTGCCCACCCCTACTTCAGATAATGCCTCAAGGATGTCATTTTTCAATACAATTTTGCGCTCCATGATAAACCTCCATCATTTAATGCTAGCTCCTCTTCTTTTCACGGGATAGCAAGAACGGCAGCATCCCGAAGCAGGCACATTCATCCAACGGCCATGGTAAGCCTTCAGCCGATTTGATTCTAGAATCAAGCGGTGCTTGAAAGCATCATATACCGGCCATATCGATGACAATGACATTATTTTTATGCCCGTTTCTATTATACAGCTTCAGCATTGTTTTTAAGCCATTAAATCATGAATACTCTTATAGGCCAAGGGGATTTTTGCTGCCTGCCTAACCTTCAGATCCTCTGCCCGATTTTCCCGATGCCGGGTATTTTTGCCTCTGGATAATTACGCTTTTTCTTTGATAACAAGCAAGAAAATGATACGATTGATGCAAAATGAAGTACATATCAGGAATGCCAGCTTTGAATCTCCCCTGCTCTCTGGACACCACCGGCGACTGGCACCATTCGTGTTATGATTGGACAAAGGTGCCGTTTTGCGAGAGCGACGGCTCCATACTCGGGGATTGGGGGATAGAAAGACAGTTTGTCAGAGAACGCGGAGAGTGGTGCAACGTCGCAAATACCCTCCGCGCGTGCCTCGATCTGATGGAGGACGGCCTTTTTTCCTTGGCAGGCGGAATGAAAGAAGACTACATTGCAAACGACATATACACGAAAGACATCTTTGAACAGGCGGAGAAACTTATAAGGATGTCGGATGAGGCAAAAGGACGGGAAATAGATCGTTTTCTCGAGAAGGAATACGAACTGCAATGGCTGGACTATAAGAGGAACAGATGACAAAACAGCAGGAGAAACAGAAGCAGATTATGAAGGATCTATTGCAGTTCATCAACCGGCATTCCGATCAGTATGTATTAAAGGGCGGAGCAGGACTGATGTTCGGATATGGTCTGGATAGATTCTCGGAAGATATCGATCTGGACAGCAATGACTGCGATACTGTGAAAAAACTCATAAACCTGTTCTGTGTGGAAAAAGGATTCGAATGCTCCATCGAAGAGGATGACAATCCCCTCCAGCGCTTCATGATAAGGTATCCCGAAAGTAAAAAGCCTTTGAAAGTTGCGATATCATTCCGGACTTTGGACATACCGGACGAGGTAGTGACCATCAAGGATGGGATTGCTGTATATAAGATCAACGAGCTGGCCAACCTGAAACTCTCCACATATCTGCTTAGGGACAGGCTGAGGGATCTCTTCGATTTATGTTTCATCTGCAACAATTATTTCAATGACTTGACAGCAGGAACAATCCTGCTCCTATCCGATGTTTTTATCAGAGGCGGATTAAAGCATTGCGATTATCTGATTTACCGGCAAAATGACGATCTGATCGATAAGGACAAGCTCAGAGCATCCTTTTCAGAAGCATTCGGCAAGCTGGGATTTCAAGAGAAAAGGGAGTGAACTGCTCCATCTTAGCTGATGCTTGAAGAAGGAGCTTCCGGCTTCATAGCAGAATGCTACAATCCCTAATACGGGAAATCGAAGCCTGATTTTTGCTCTGCAGAAGTATCCATGTGTTGCATGGGTGCAGGATGTTATAAGCCCTGCTTCAAGATCAAGTTTGATTTTTATGACGGAAGGGGCGCATCGAAGCATGGCGGAGACAGTTTTTTTGCCCTATTCCTTGATTGCCATGTTCTTCTCTTTACATTTCAAATCGTTTATAATTTATTATAACATAATGTGATATATTAAAAATATGTTTCAGCAATTCATCTTTGTCCTATAGAGGATGGAGTCCTCATGATTATTCTTTAGATAGAATGTTTTGTATGACTCCTGGTACCTCTGCAGGCTCACATCCAATTGCCTTGGAAATTTCTGAATTAAACAGGAATTCCGCTTCTCTGAAAATGGATGCTTCCGTCATCTTGCCTATCGGCTTGCCCTTTTCAAGAGAGTCTGCATTGAGCTGGTAGATCTCGATCACTACATTAAGCAATGCATCCGGTTTGCCATCGGCAAGAATCTCTTTATATCTTGCCAATCTCTGGTTATCCTTTTTCTTGCTTATTGTCACGTTCGGTATGCTTTTTATCAGAGATATGGCCTGCTCCCTTGTGATGATTGGCCTCATGCGTTCATCGGATATGTCGGCCGGTATATGCAGGACACAATTATCATCGACAGGTCTCAGCGTATAATATTCCTTATCAGGATCGGCCCCTGGAATTGAAAGGCGCCCTACGGAATCAACCCTGCATACACCGCTTCCGGATACTACGGCATAGTCTCCAGAATTGTACATGTTATCACCTCGGTTATTTTGGTCAATGATACCGTTTTTCTTTAAAATAATCAAGTAAAAAATTTATATATATCTATATAATGCAAGTATATATAATAAGCATGCCTTATCAAAAACACTTTTACTAAGGTTTACTATCAGACCGTTTTTCTGAATTGTTTCCTGTATTGCAGACCAATCTTTTTCATCTGAAATCCATTGCAGACTTCGCATTAGACCAGGCATTGACTTCCGTACCATCGACTTTTTTCGTGGAGCCGGACGGACCACCTCCATCTGGAGGACTTCCCTCATCCGAGGTATTCCAGAAGCAGGAATTTATATTTATATTGAGTGATGGGCTTTTCTCAAAACAGCCGACAATCCCTTTGCAATCTCCATATCCATTACTTAAAGACACAGAACCATTGCTGTAGCATGCAATGAGTTTTCCTGAATATATACATCTGCGGATACATTTCCAGTGTTATAGCAGGCTGCCACCACACCATTATTAGTAGTACGGCCAACTATTCCACCAATTTCGATAGGGAAATCTACATTGTTTACTGCTGTGATAGCACCGGTGTTGCAACAGGCCTCAACAATTCCTACGGAATTATATCCTGCAATACCACCAGTCCACAAATTACTACCGGAACAGTTGATGTTGATTTCACCTTCAAATGAAGACTCAACAATTTTTCCTGAATTTATTCCGGCAATCCCGCCATAGTTTGCACTATTACCTGTTTGAAATCCCGGGCCATGTTGAACATATGGTCCATATCGGTCACCGACGAGACATCCCATTTTTCAAAAGGCTGGTTGAAAAACAGCGTCTGCTGGAACATCCTGCCCATGTTGGTGACCTTGGACACATTCCAATCCTCCAAAGGCTGGTTGAACTTTCTTGCATCGGCAAAAAGCCGTCTCATATTGACGACCTTGGAAGTATCCCAGGAACCTATGGGCTGGTCGAATGAAAAGGCCTCCTCGAACATGGAGCCCATGTCAGTCACCTGCGATGTGTTCCAGCAGGAAATATCATGATTGAAGTACGATGCCATGCGGAACATCTCATGCATGTTGATCACATGGGATGTGTCCCATTCCTCCAGCCCGAAAAAATCCTTGCGCTTTGAGTACTCGAAAAGATTCGACATGTCGGTGATCAATGAGGTGTCGATCCATCCCAGTGGGACATCCTTTCCAATGAGTTCCATCAATTCGTCTTTGTCCGAAGGTTTGTACGGTTTAGCCATTTTTCCAGTATAAGGCAAGAGAATTGATGCAGGAAGGCCTGTTAGAGATTGCTTTTCCATTGACCCATGGATGCAACCCGTACACAATGCACCCTGCAGTAATGCAATGATCCGGAATCAAGAATCTTTATTCAAAGATACATCGGCTGAAACAAAAACCTGCATGCCTTATTGCCATGCAGGCTATAATTGAAACAAGATGGCTTTCTGCAACAAAAGATGCTGTTTTTAGAAGGAATAGCCCAGAGAGAAGAACGGTCCGTTCAATGTCACCCAGAACATGCCGGTGCTCGTTCTTCCGCCGAATCGGAGGAAATCCATCCTCACTCCTGCTCCACCACGCAGGAACACCCGTTCGGTCATGTAATAGTCCAGATTCACGCTGGAGGATACCCCGAAACGTCCTTCGTCGGATCCTATACCGCTGACATGAGGCCCTACCCCGACAACCAGGTCGAAATCCTTGACAGGCGTCCTGAACATGTATCCTGCGGCAATCACAAGCGAGGCAGAGCCGTTGCGTGCGGCAATAGCGCTCACCCCGAGGTTGGCATACAGGCCATGATTGGCATTGAACATGACATCCGCTTCCGCCGAGACATCGAAGACCAACTGGAAATCACCGCCAGTGTTTCCGCCCTGCGTTCCAAAGCCCATGCTGATGGCAGAACCGCCAATGCCTCCGACCAGATCCACGTCCGCCGCAGCAAATGCCGCCGGAAAAGCAATAAGCAACAAAATCAGAATCAAAGAAATTTTCTTCACCTTTAACCCCTCCTGACAAATGATGTAGGATGGTGATTCATACTGAACCCCTCTACTTAAATTGTTTGAATGAGACAGGTGTTTAGTCAAGAAAAAAAAGCAGCAGCCAACATACCGATTACTCAGTTCATTTAAGTAAAAAATGCGCATCATCTTGTAGTATGCTGGCAATCTGCAAATATTTTTCGGATGAAAATTATCAGAACTCGATTACTACATCCTTTGATGTGAATGACGAGAAGACAGCCTTTCCATTCTTAAAGAAGAACACTTCTGTGTTTCCATCGTCAGGGTCATACATTCTTTTAAGTTCAGGATAGCTTTCAAGCATATGCACTCTGGCCTCTCTGTCATTATCTAGCTCAAGCGTGCCTGAAAGCCTCAGCCAGCACTCTCCATCAAAAGCGCACAGTTCCACCTTAGGATTTTTCTTAATCTGGCGGGAAACCTCTTTCTTTGCTCCGGTCTGTATATACAGCTTGCCCTTAAAAAGATCTATTGTCCCGAACGGCCTGACTCTTGCCTGATCGCCGTCACATGTGGCCAAATAATAGGTGCCGGTCTTTTTCAAAAAATCATATACTCTTTGCACGGTTAAATCCTCCTTCCATGATATTATACTCCAGATGCGCATCCGATTGGCATTTGAAATAATATTTTCCATATTTTGAAAATTGCTGCTTGCAATATCCTTCAGAACAGTACAAGGAAAACCAGAACCGGAACATCTGGATAATAAGAAAAGATGACGAATCATGATCAAATACAAAAAAAGCGGACAAAACGATGAAGAGTTGCTTCGTACCTTCCGCTATCATGCAATGAATATTCCGCCCGACTGTAAACCACATAGGATGGACATAGTATATATAAAATTTTTATTCCTTATACGGAATGTTTTATAACAAAAATTAATTTATATAGGAATCATTGCTGAAGATTAAGAAAAAGCATTAGGCACAGCATGGCTGTGACTTATCAAAGGCTGTAGACACATACCTCCGAAACTCTCAATATCTGTGCTTCCTGAATTCAGAGGACAAGGCATTAAACTGCCATGCTATTCATATTATCGAAATTGCAAGGATAACGGATGCTTGGCAATCTCCTTATCTGGGCAGAAAAAGAACAAGGGAGCATTGGATTCATACAAGAGTCAAGATTAAGAATGAAGAAAGCCTCATGAAACTGAAAATATGAAAAGCATTGCCAAAAGAAAGGCCAAAGCTGATAAGGAAGTCTTCAATCGAACATGACGTCAGGATTAAGCACCGCCGGCGAACTCCACTTGATTCCCAGCTCTTCGAGATACATGGCCTTCAAGTGCCAGTATTCATGGCATATTCCAATGCTCATGTTCTCTTCTATCTTTTCCTCCACATCATCTATCACCGATAGATATTTCTCGGAAAGCTCCACAGGATCGTTTTTTGGCAGGAAGCTGCACCTTTTTATGGCAGATTCTGAAAGCTCGTCGATCTTTTCCTTTGATAGTGTCCCTTCCAGCATCGATCCAAGATCCTGGCAGCCATCCCTATGGTAAAGGTTGCGGGCCTTTACGGCATTGTAGAAATCCTCCTCCAAAAGCTTCATATCCTCATCCCCATAGGACATTGAGGAAGAAAGCTTGGCATGGGTTTCAATCAGCTTATTATGGAACTTGATGGCAACTCCAGTGCGGCACATCTCATCATAGCACATGGCCAGATATCTCAATACTGCAATCTTCTCATAAAGCACATCCGCAGTCTCTTCGCTGTTGGAAAACAGGATCTGCTCAATTTCAATGAGTGCGGGCCTATCCTTATAGGTGGGAGCAGCATACTGATGCTCTTTTCCGGCCTCGATCTGATCATGAAGGGCTATCAGCCTGTCTATTTCCTGCTCGCTGAACATCAGATCACCTCCTTAGATATAATTTTCCGACACAAATATTTTATCATGAACTACCCCGCTTACGAAGCGGCGGTTTCCGATAATCTTCGCTTCATCAGGCGGTCTTATCCTTTTCTGCGGCGCTCCAGCACTCCACAGAAGAATCCGGTCTTGATGTCTATTGAATCCACGCTCCTCACAAAATGAAGCTTTCCGGCCTCGATGCCTTTCTTCGTCCTCGCGAGATTGGATATGCCTCGTATAACATCACCTGCGGCATGGTTCTCATCCTTGCCGTAATGGATTACCGTCTTATGCTCGCCGTATTTACAGGAATGCGCATCTTCGAGGGCTATGATGCTTTTTTTACCCATTTCGCTTCGACGGATATGCAGCCAAGGCGATTGTTATCAGAACCAGAAAGCGTGGATCTGTTCACCTTGAGAAGAACAACACGCTTCTCCTGCCGTCTTTTCCGTTAACGGGTGGCTTTCAGACTTTCACATATTCTTTTCCTTGCAGCTTCAGAACGCACCGATTCCATACGATAATTACTGAAGCACGGTATCCGCTATCTCCCGCTTAAAAATACGGGAGCATGCACGGATAGTTTATTTATCAAAGAAAACCGGATAAAAGAAAAAAGCATATTAAAAACTTATTTAATTTGAAAATAAATATTTTTCAAAATCGCGGACAGCCTGCTGATGTTGACTTATTTATCGCCGCAATCTTAAGATAAAACATCATGCCAAACTTTCTTTATGCAGAAAAAACAGTCCCTCCTGGAATCGGGATGGGATCCTATTCCGCAGGACACATATTCTGGATCCTATTATCAGCACTGGCCATCTGGGGCGCCATAAGCTATTACAAAAAAGCCGATTGGGACAAAAGAAGAAAAATGCTGAGGACCATCGTTATTGCAATGTTCGCCGACGAGGCATTGAAATGGTTTGTAACAATCCCCACAGGACAGTGGAACTGGGCGTACTTGCCTCTTCATCTGTGCTCTGTATCGATGTTTGTAGCTCTTCTGCACTATAAGACAGGAAATCCAATGACAAAGGAATTCTTATTCGCAGTCAGCCTTCCCGGGGCGGCGATGGCGCTTCTCTTTCCCAATTGGACCAGTCTGCCGTTTTTGAACATAATGTGCATGCACAGCTTCTCAATACACCTTCTGATTGTCATATACCCATGCCTGCTGCTTGCAGGAGGATTCATTCCGGATATCAGGCACCTGCCGCGCCTAGTGCTCTACCTATTGCTCGGATCTGCTGCGGCTTTTGCTGTAAACAGCATGCTCGGCACAAACTTCTTCTTCATGAACGGCGCGGACGAAGGAAATCCGCTGAGCATGCTTGAAAAACTTGCAGGCCCGTGGTACAGGCTTGGATTTCTGCTGATCGCCCTTATCCTTTGGTCGGCGATGTACGGATCAGTTTATCTAATTAAAAGGGAAAATAGCTCCTGTAAAATAAGAGAGAAAGAAAACGGCTGAAAAAAAAAACCGCCATCTTAAAGACGGCGGAAAAAGCAAAAACTTATTTGATGACCTCTGCGGCAACCTCGTCGAATTCCTTTTCGATCTCCTCTCCTGGGCCTCCCTCGATGCGGGAGAATATGACTATGAACAGCAGCGAGACCAAAAAAGCCGGAAGCAGCTCGTAAATTCCGAAAACACCTCCAAGCGGACTGATAAGGAACTTCCAGATGAAGACCATGGCCGCACCGGAAATCATGCCTGCAATTGCGCCCTTGCGGCTTGTTTTCTTCCAGAACAGCGAAAGGATGATCACAGGTCCGAATGTGGCGCCAAAGCCAGCCCATGCAAAGCTGACGATGTTGAATATGACGCTGTCCTCGTCAAGGGCGATCACAGCGCCCAGCACCGCAATGGCCAAAAGGGTTATCCTGCTCATCCTCATGACCTGCTTGTCGCTTGCGTCCTTCTTCAATACGCCCTGATACAGGTTCTTAGCAAAGGCAGAAGATGCTATCAGAAGATACGAATCCGAAGAGCTTATTGTGGCGGCAAGTATGCCAGCCATTACTATGCCCGCGAAAAGCGGATGCATCAATATGGAGGCCAAAAGTGAAAAGATGTTCTCAGCATCCGATGATGTGAGCAGCGCCGCAGGCTGGAAAGCCCTTCCGACAAGACCGATGAAGAGCGCCGAAGCAAGCGATATGACAACCCACACGGTTGCGACCCTCCTGCTTTTCGTCAGCTCGTCGACATCCCTTATCGCCATGAAACGCAGAAGCACCTGTGGAACTCCGAAGTACCCAAGCCCCCATGCCAGCATGGACAGTATCCTGATGATTCCATAGTTCTGGCTTTCACCGAAGACCGGCATACCCTGCACAACCTGCTGGACTCCGTTTTGATCTGTAACAGGATTTGCAAGAGTGAAGAAATCAAGGAACCCGGGGATGCTCTTCAGATTTGCAAACACTTCCCCAAGCCCTCCGGCGGCAATAGTTCCCGAGACAAGCACGCATACGAGAGCAAAAATCATTATTACAGCCTGCATGAAATCAGAGGTGCTCTCAGCCAAGAAGCCGCCAAGGAACGTATAGAACACAACAAGCAGCACGCCGCAGAGCATCATAGGCACGTACGGTGCAGAGAATATGGAAGAAAAGAGCTTGCCGCATGTCACAAAGCAGCTGGCGGCGTACACGCAGAAAAAGACCAGTATGAACAGCGAGGAAAGCGTCAGGATCACCTTCTTCTTCTCATGGAACCTGTTGGAGAGGAAATCGGGAATAGTGATCGCATTGTCAACCTTGATCGAATACTGCCTGAGCCTCTTTGCGGTAATCAGCCAGTTTATGTAAGTTCCAACAGCAAGGCCGAAAGCGGTCCAGAATGCATCTGCAATCCCGCACCAATAGGCCAGGCCTGGGAGGCCCATCAGAAGCCAGCCGCTCATGTCGGATGCCTCTGCGCTGAATGCTGTGACCCAAGGTCCAAGCGAACGGCCTCCAAGATAATAGTTTTCCGAATTTTCATTTGCCCTTTTGGCAAAATATACGCCGATTCCGATGACCACTAAGATATAGAGAATCATGGAAACGAGCATCTGCAATGATGATGAATTCAATCCCATCCCCCTCGAATCGATTAACATGCATTTTCTAATTTCTTACAATGCAAATTAATCATAGATTGAAAACAATCTATACCAAAGAAAGGGTAATTTCAAGTTTCATCATATCTTTCTTATTGATTATTGCAAACAGGTCTGATCCTCTTTTTTTTTGACAAAACCAGAAAGGAAAAACCTTTCCATTTGAATTAATAGTGCTAAAACGCTAAAATCAGCCATAATTAAGCATGATTAATATGCATGAGCGGAGGAAAAATGTTGGAAATAGGCCAAATGGCACCAGATTTCATACTTAAAAACGAAAAGGGAGAGGATGTTCGCCTTTCACAATTCAGAGGAAAGAAAGTTGTCCTGTATTTCTATCCCAAGGACAACACCCCGGGATGCACAAAGGAGGCATGCTCTTTAAGAGACAGCCACAATGAGATTATCGAATCCAATGCCATAGTCCTTGGAGTTAGTCCTGATGAGGGGGAAAAACATTCCGTTTTCATCAGCAAGTTCGCTCTTCCCTTCACTCTTTTATGCGACACAGAGCATAAAGTCATGGAGCTTTATGATGCCTGGGGAGAGAAAAACATGTATGGGAAAAAGAGCATCGGAGTCCTGCGCAAGACCTATGTCATCGATGAAAAAGGGGCAATAAAGAAGATATTCAAAAAAGTGAATGTCTTAAACCATGGAAAAGAGGTGCTGGAAGCCCTGAAATGATATCCTCTGGACAGGTTGTCCATGCTGTAAAAAGATTACAAAGCACCAAAAATAAAAAAGCATATCTATGTGCCCACACATGGTGTTACCACTTGCCAACAACCTGCAGGATTATTAAATTTTATTACGATGAATGAGAACAACAGTGCAAAAACATATACGATAAGACTTCTTCTGGTCCAAGAGCGTCCGCTCTTTCCCGGAGGAGTCACAACCCTCGTCATTTCCCGAGAGGAGGAAATACACCTCATAGAGGCGATCAGCAAAACCGATTCGGTGTTTGGAATCGTCTTGATGAAGGATGCCGCAGCAGGTACCGATGCCGGGCAGATAATAGCCCAGCAGAATGAGAAGGCTCCGGAGATCTATAGAATCGGCACGCTGTGCAAGATAAACAAATTCGTACGCCTTCCCAACGGCAGCCTCCATGTCTTCGTATCGACATTGGCCGCGTTCGAGATCAAAAGCATCAATGCGGAAAATGAGATACTCGAGGCGGAGGTTGAGAATCTGAAGAAGGACGAGGAATCGCTGAGGATGCTCGTGCCTTATGTGAGGCTTTTGAGGAAGACCCTTTCAGAGCTCGTCCCGCAGAGCCCGATTTTCGCATTTGCCGCAGATGTCAATATCGCAAACATCACAGACCCTGAGGCGCTGGCAAACTATGTCGCATCATCGATCCAGGCCCCGAAGGATTATCTGCAAGGGATTCTTGAGCTGACCAGCACCAAGGAGAAATACGAGCGCCTGCTTGTCTTCCTTGAAAACGAGAAATCGATAATCATCATGCAGAACCAGATAAGGAACGAGCTTTTCGAATCTGCAAAAAAAAGAAACCAGGAAGCCGTGCTGCGCCAGCAGATCGGAATGCTGCAGGAAGAGCTTGACAAGATAACAGGCTCAAGCGGCGCTCAGGATCCGAGGATGATGAGGAGCGCCATCAAGGACAGCGATGTCCAGGACATAGCAGACCGTTATGAGAAGGTCAAGCAGAAGCTGCCGCAGGTATACAGGGAGACGATAGAAAAGGAAATCTCAAGGCTTTCGATGACCGATACCTCAAGCCCCGAGTACCTTCTTACAAGAACATATCTCGATACTATCCTTTCCCTGCCCCTTCCCAAAAAAGGCGGCAAGCCGAAATACAGGATGGACAACGTCAGGAACATACTGGACCGCGACCATTGGGGGATGAAGGATGTGAAGGACAGGATCCTGGAATTCCTTGCCTCGCGCTCCCTTTCACAATCCAACAAGGGTGCGATAATCTGTTTAGTCGGCCCTCCCGGAGTCGGAAAGACCAGCATCGGCAAATCCATAGCAGAAGCGCTGGGCAGGAAATACTACCGCTTCAGCGTAGGCGGAATGAGGGACGAAGCGGAGATAAAGGGACACAGAAGAACCTATGTGGGCGCTCTGCCTGGAAAGATCATACATGGGCTGCTTGACTGCAAGGAGGATGATCCGCTGTTTCTGATAGACGAAATAGACAAGATCGGCTCATCTTACAAAGGAGATCCGGCATCAGCTCTTCTGGAAGTGCTCGATCCTGAGCAGAACAGCAGGTTCACAGATCTTTATCTAGACCTGCCATACGATTTATCAAGGATACTGTTCATCGTCACTGCAAACACTACGGAGACCATTCCCGATGCGCTTTTGGACAGGATGGAGATAATAGAGGTTTCCGGCTATACGCCGACTGAAAAGCTGAACATAGCAAAGAACTACCTTGTTCCCAGGCTGATAAAAAAGAACGGCCTGGATGACAAGCACGTCGAGATTTCAGACGAGGCGCTTCTTTCTATTGCGGAGGAATACTCCAGGGAGGCCGGAGTCAGAAACTACGAAAAGAACCTCGATAAAATCTTCCGCAAACTTGCTCTTTCGGTAATAGAGAAAAAGGATGAAAAGGAGAATATCTTTGAAATCGGGAAGAAGCAGGTCGAGAAATATCTCGGCATGCCCGTCTTCGACATGGATGACAAGATTAGCGCAGATGATCCTGGGACTGCGATCGGCCTGGCTTGGACAAGCCTGGGTGGAAGCGTGCTTTTGATAGAGGCCGAGGCCATATATGGGCACGAGGATCTCAAAATAACCGGACAGCTGGGGGATGTGATGAAGGAATCATGCAACATCGCGCTTTCAAACGTCAAAATAGAAAGCGCGCTGCGTGGAATCGACCCGTCATGGTTCAAAAAGCACATAATCCACCTGCATGTGCCAGAAGGAGCTACTCCGAAGGATGGTCCAAGCGCGGGCATAACAATGGCAACAGCCCTTTGGTCGATGCTTACCGAACAGACGATCAAACCCGATTTGGCGATGACTGGAGAACTTACCCTCACAGGAAGGGTCATGCCCATTGGAGGGCTTAAGGAGAAGATCCTCGCGGCAAGGCGCAACCATATAAAAGAGATAATCATCCCTGATAAGAACAGAAGGGATCTCGAGCTCTTGGATGCAGAAGTCAAAGGCGACGTGGTGTTCTATCCGGTAAAGACCCTTTCGGAAGTCCTTTCTATAGCATTCCCTGACGATAAGACATCAAGGCTTGATGAAAAAGCGCTTGCTGAGATGCATAAGAAATGGGAAAGCAGCAGCAAAGAGGAGAAATGATCTTATGGCAATCGAACTCCTGAGTCCTGCGGGCAACCTCGAGAAGATGGAAACGGCGTTCAACTTCGGTGCAGACGCCGTTTATATGGGGCTTACAAATTTCTCCCTGCGTGCGAATGCCGAAAACTTCAGAAGCGAAGACATGGAAAAGGTGGCCTCACTGAAAAGGGCAAACGGCAAGAAGATATACTGTACGATGAACATCCTATTCAAGGAAAGCCAGATCGAGCAGCTTTACAAGATGAAGGATGAAATAGCCGCTTGGCCCTTCGACGCTTTCCTCATATCTGATATGGGGCTTGTTCCTTTTTTCCAGAAATACTGCCCTGACAAGCAGCTGCATCTATCCACCCAGGCCTCCTGTCTGAATAGCGAAAGCGCCAAAATGTATCATAACATGGGGTTTTCCCGCATCGTTTTGGGACGGGAGGCAAGTCTTGATGATATAAAAAGAATCAAGGACAAGGCTCCAGAATTGGAACTGGAGGCATTCGTGCATGGAGCGATGTGCATGGCCTATTCTGGAAGATGCCTGCTCTCGGCGCATCTGGCGGGAAGAAGCGGCAACCAGGGTGACTGCTCGCATACCTGCCGGTGGAAATATAAGATGCATTACGCCTTGGAAGAAGAGGAGCGTCCAGGTAAATTCTTCCCGATCGAAGAAGAGGACGGATATACGACTATCCTTTCCTCAAAGGATCTTTGCATGATAGATCATGTAAAGAAATTGGAGGATGCGGGCCTGAGCTCGTTAAAGATCGAGGGGAGGATGAAATCCACCTATTATGTGGCTTTGGTCACAAGGGCCTACAGAAAAGCGATTGACGATGCTCCTGACAAGGACGAATACAAGAAGGATCTGTGGGATGTGTCGCACAGGCAGTACACGACCGGCTTTTATTTCTCATCCTCTGCAGTGGAGGGAAAGGATGATGTCTTCATGCCTACAAGCTACGGTTATGAGAGAAAGTTCATGTTCCTCGGCACAATCAGAGACAAGGTCAAAGACGGCATCTACGCCCTTGATGTCAAAAACCAGATAAAAGCAGGACAGGAAATAGAATTCATCGCTCCTGATATACACAGCCTTCCTGACAGCAGGTTCATATTGCTGGATGAGGATTTCAATGAGGTCAGCCAGGCGGACCATGGCAAAACATTCTATATAAAAACCTCGCTTGAACTGAAAAACGGCTATATGATTAGAAGAGAATGCGAGGACAAGATAGTACGATGAGAAAGACACTTATCACATTGCTGCTTTTTTTCGCCGCAGCATCCATAGCTTTTGCATATTCCGACAGTTACTCCTATTTATGGGAAACAGAGGAGTATCCCCGCCTGATTGAAAGCATCAAGAACAATGAGGATGAGAAAACCGTTCTCAGAGACTATGAGGCCTTCATGGACGCTGATTTCAGCTTTGCAGACAAATCCCGCATCGAATACCATATGGTCAGATATTACATGGACAATGACAACAGGGATAAGGCCGAAGAGCATCTTAAGCTTGAGAAGGAATATTTTTCTGAAATAGATGAAAACGAAAGCGATATGAAAAAGAACATAGCAGAGCTGGACATGCTATCTGCTGAATACTATGTCGAAAAGAAACTCAACAAGGGGCTTGGATCTTCGAATCTGACAAAGCAGCTTTACAAGGACTACCCCCAGGAGTACTACATAGCGCTTACCGAGGCTTTCAGGCTTCTTAACACACCCCATATCGCAGGAGGCTCGCCCAAGAGGGCTTTGGAGCTTTTTGAGAAGATAGAAAAAGAAGCAGAAGAAATGAACGATCTTGACAGGTATTCACTGTATTCAGGGCTCGGCATGTCAAGTTATGAAAGAAAGAAATATTCCGATTCAAAAAGGTATTTCGATAAAGCCATGGAAATCTATGAAAGCGATATCGCCATGGAAGAATACCTGGAAGATCTTGCCAAAAAGGGGAAGTAATGCACATTTATCTGACTATTTTTTCGATAGTGCTTTGCGCTTTCGGATTCTACACGCTTTTCATGTCGATTGCGAACATCATCCACTTCAGGAACATAGAAAAGAAAGCAAAGCTGCATAGAAACGGAGAGCTTGTCTCCGTCATCATTCCTGCCAGGAACGAAGAGAACAATCTTCCCAGGCTTTTAGACAGCCTGCTCAAGCAGAGCTATAAGAATCTGGAGATCCTCGTCATAGACGACGCCTCCAGCGATAGGACCTGGGAAATAATGAAAAGCTATGCTGAAAAGGATTCCAGGCTGAGGATATTCCAAAGCGATCCGAACATAAAGAGAGCAAGAAACGGAAAGGTGAACGCGCTTCTCCAGCTGATCGGGCATGCAAAAGGCGAATATCTTTATGCAACCGATGCGGACACAGAGCACGGAGAGGATGCTGTTGCCTTCGCCTATTCCGTGATGAAGGACAGGAATCTGGATATAATAAGCGGATATCCGAAGGAAAAATGCGAATCCTACATGGGATCTGTCAACATGTCTGCCATGATACTCACCCTCACTTGCATCCCGCATTTTCTTGCACGGTTCATCAGCATACCTGCTTTTGCCGTCGCCATCGGGCAGTTCATCATGATGAAAAAGGACAGCTACGAGGAGGTCGGAGGATACGAATCGATAAAGGACAAGACCTGCGATGATATGTCGATTGCGAACCGCTTTGTCAAATGCGGGAAGAAATACCATTTCATCCCTATATCCGATCATGTCAGCTGCAACATGTATAACGAAAGAAAGCAGGCGTTCAAGGGGATTGCACGCAGCGTCAATGGCGCAGTGCCCATGTCGGTGGCAGCAATACCTGTAATTGCGGTCATCCTGCTGTTTTTCTTCCACATCGTAGCCGCTCCGGTATTTTCCCTCTGCTACCCTCTCTGGAGCACCTATTTCCTGCAGATGGAGCTGTTGACATTCGGCTGGGTAGCCTTCTATTTCTCCTGGTTCCTCTGCTGTACCGAGTGCGGCATTCCAGCCCGTGTAGCCCTCTCCTGCCCCATTGCAATCTTCCAGACGGCGATGATGTATCTCTACGGCGTCGGGATAAAGATCAGCGGGAAGAGCTTCATATGGAAAGGCCGGCAGATATGAAAAATGGGAAAAGTTGCATTTAAAGGAAAACAGAACGTTTAAATCTTTATAATTTTGAATTCATACAATATTTCTTATTTTTCTTGCATTTGAGCATCTTCGTGATAAACTGAAAAAAAACTTTTAGGAAGGTATAACTATGACAGTTCATGAACAGCTTGTTGCACAGTGGGAAGCATATATTGCCGACAATGCCAAGTTTGAGGAAAAAGGAGTCAAGGCTTCGGCTGCAAGGGCAAGGAAGGCTTTAGCTGAAATCAGCAAGCTCTGCAAGGAAAGAAGAAAGGAAATCCAGGAACAGAAAGCCGAATGAGGTAAAACTGGAACAAAGGGCCAATCGGCCCTTTTTCATTGACAAAAAATATGGCGCTCCAAAGAGCGCCGCAAAATAAACAGTAATCAGAAAGAGGACAAAAGGCCGATATGCTCGCTGTTCTTTTTAATCTTTTCCAGGAACTCTGCTTTCTTGGATTTTTCTTTTTCTACCGCCTCAGCCTTCGCATTCTTCAAAAATGCCTCGTTAGAGAGCTTAGCTTCAACTCCTGCAAGGCTCTTTT
>CASGDQ010000004.1 GCA_949300325.1 uncultured Spirochaetales bacterium | reverse complement strand
TTGTTGCGACGAGCCGGTTTCAGCATTGGATGTTTCTGTAAGGGCCCAGGTCCTCAACCTGATGAAAGAATTGCAGAAGACGCTGGATCTTACATATCTTTTCATATCGCACGATTTGAGCGTTGTGAGGTATCTGTGCGATAGGATAGCGGTGATGTATCTTGGACGCATAGTGGAAATAGCGGATAAGGATGAGCTGTATGATAATACGCTGCATCCATACACCCAATGCCTGATCTCTTCCATCCCGATTCCTGATCCGGAAGTGAAGAGGGACAGGATCATACTCGAAGGTGATGTTCCCAGCCCGTATAACCCGCCGGAAGGATGCCATTTCCACACGCGTTGCCGTTTTGCTACGGAAAAATGCTCAAAATCCTACCCGCAGCTGAGAAAGATATCGGAAGGGCATTTCGTGGCTTGCCATCTGTATGATGAAAAGGAGGACTGAATGGATGATGTTGCACGCTCTTGGTGGAAAGAGCATAAAGATGAGTTTCTGAAGGATCTTGGTTCCCTGGTGGCCGTACCGAGTGTAAGCAAGTATGATGCTGAAAGCAAGGATTATCCTTATGGCAAGGAATGTAAAAAGGTTCTGGATGTCATGGCATCGATTATAAAAGGTTATGGTTTTTCTTCCATTAATGATGACAACCAGTACCAGATGCTTACTTGGAAAGGTGAGAAAGATTCTGCAATAGGAATATTCAGCCATCTTGATGTGGTTCCTGAAGGGCCTGGTTGGAAATATCCGCCGTATGAGCTGACTGTTGAAGATGATATGCTGATCGGACGCGGCACCGGCGATAACAAGGGGCCGGCGCTTGCTGTTCTGTATGCCCTGAGATATTTGAAAGAGAAGGGATGGAAGCCGAAAAATTCCATTGTGCATTTCTTTGGAGTGAACGAAGAATGCGGAATGCAGGATATCCAGTATTTCACAAAAAGGAATGCCATGCCATTGTTTTCTCTGATTCCTGACTCATCATTTCCCGTGTGTTATGGAGAAAAAGGAGTGATGGAGCTGGACTGTGAGGCGGATATGGGAGCCGAGTCTGCTTTGGTCTGCTGGAAATCCGGCGTTGCATCGAATTCCGTTCCTGCTCTTTGTGAGGCGGTTGTCGATATTTGTTTTGATGAGGCCTATGGATGCTTGAAGGATGTCTCAAACATCGAGATTGAAAATGAGAATGGAAAGACTCGTATAACTGCACATGGGATTGCAGCTCATGCTGCATTCCCGGAAGGATCTGAAAGTGCGCAGAACATCATGTGTGAGGCATTGCTTAAGCTGCCATCGCTTCCAGAGTGCGACGTCCGTTTGTTAAAGAGCATTCTTAAGCTTTTTTATGATTATTATGGAGAGGGGATCGGAGTTCCTCTTGCAGATGATATTTCAGGAAAGCTTACGCATGTCGGAGGTTTTTCATATATCGATTGCAAAAAGCGGAAGTTTGTTCAAAATATAAATATTAGGTATATCATCACAGCAGATTATGATAAGATGGTGGAGGATATTTCTGAAACATTGGCAGAAAATGGTTTCTCTCTCACCAGGATTCATAACAGCGCTCCCATGTATGTGGATAGGAATCTTCCGATAATCTCCAGACTGACTGAAATATGCAACAGTTATTTCGGTATGGATATGAAGCCGTTTGTTATGGGTGGTGGAACTTACGCCAGAAAGCTTAAGAATGCTGTAGGCTATGGTCCGGGGCTTCCGAACGAGCGCAGCGTGTTTGGGCCAGACAGGGGAAAAGGACATCAGCCCGACGAATATATCAACATGTCGAAGCTGGAGAACGGATTCCTTGTTTATGTCGAGGCCTTGGTTGAATTGGATAAATTCTGCAGCTAGGAGGAAAAATGGAAAGGAAGGGCACCCTTAAGAGCATGGTCTATGATTCCTTGTTGTCGGATATCATAAATGGTGTTTACAAATCCGATCAGATTTTGACGGAGGGGGCGCTGATTGCGAGATTCGGAGTCTCAAAAGCCCCAGTCAGGGAAGCGTTGATCGAGCTATGCAAGGACAACTTCCTTAAGAGCCTTCCGCGTTTTGGCTATCAGATTGTGGTTTGTTCCATCGAAGAGATTGTGGAAATCATCGATTTCCGTGCCGATATGGAGATTTCCAATCTTAAGAGGGCCTATCGCAATCTGACATTGGATTCCTTTGCTGATTTTGATAATTTCCCGGAACTATGGAAGAAGACCTGCGAATCTGATGAGATATTGTGCAATTACACCAGAAACCGCAATTTTCATCTGATGTTGTGTTCTTTGAGCGGAAATAAATATGTTTATGAGACCCTTGATCATCTTTTAAGGATTTCTGCAAGATTTTTCGCCCAATACTATTCCTATGCATTGAAAAACCGTTCCGAGTCGGAAGGAAAGTACCATGTGTTGATTTTAGATGCTCTCAAAGCGGGTGATATCAACTCCTCCTGCAGCTACTTGGAGCAGGATATCAATGCGGTGAAAGATCAGCTGCAACATGTGATAAGCCAGTATTGATTTCTTTTAAAGTCAGATGGATGATGAGAGGCCGGCCAGATTTATAAGCTTATCGCCGGCAATGCGGTAGACCGTCCAGTCTGACATCGGTTCCGCCCCCAGCGATAGGTAAAAATCGATGCTTGGCCTGTTCCAATCTAAGCACCACCATTCAAGCCGTCCGCATTTGCGTTCGACTGCGATGGAAGCAAGCTTCTTTAAAAGTGCTTTACCATATCCTTTTTTACGATACTCCGGCTTGATATACAGATCCTCAAGATAGATTCCTGCCCGCCCCAGAAATGTTGAGAAGTTGTGAAAGAAGAGTGCAAAGCCTATATCTTGGCCGTCTACGGCGACAAGAATAACCTCTGCTTTCTGTCTGTCAAAGATCCATTCTTCCAGAATTTTTTCATCAGCAACTACCTCGCTGAGCAGATTCTCGTATTCGGCAAGCTCTTTTATGAACTGCAATATGGTAGGTACATCCTTTTTTTTAGCATATCTGAAAACAGGTTCTTTGCTCATATCTTTATTTCAGTTGATATCTCATGCATGAGTGCAAGCAGATAGGTTCTTTGTTTAAGAGAAAAGGAAGAGGATAAAATTTGAGACAGCCCCTTAATTGAACTAACCCCACAAAGTTGGAGGAAGTAAGATCTACGCTGTCGATTTTCGGTATTGCACCGGAGATTGATAGCGTAGTTTTTTTGAAATCCTTGCTTCGTTATACCATGTAACATAGTCGTAGGCAATCTTTCTTATCTCATTGAACTTGTATCCTCTGTTGTTCCTGCCCCTCTGGTATATCGTCTCCGACTTCATGTGTCCGAAGAAGTTCTCCATGCATGCGTTGTCCCAGC
>CASGDQ010000003.1 GCA_949300325.1 uncultured Spirochaetales bacterium | reverse complement strand
GAACGCGGATCGCCGTCCATGGCCGGATATTCCATAGTCATCGGTTTCTTTTCTTTTTCCAATCCGTCGACCTCCATGTCTTTTCCACTCCGTCCGGAATGGAACGGATATCCTCATTATCTGCCGTTGAGCGTGAGGAAAGATGGAATGCAGGTGTTTTTGTACTTTCCAAAATTTTTGATAACGAATTCTACGATTTTGAAAAATTTTCTAAGGATTTTGATAAAAATTATCCTTGCAGAAGGCTGGAAAAGCCTGTTTAAACTTGCATTCTAAAACAATTCCGGCTGTCCATCATTTTTGATAAATAATTGCGAACAGCCCACGCAGAATGGGACGTTTGCGTTTACGACTTCTTTTTCAACCAGAAAATCATATATCTCCGGATAGGTTAATTCTTGGTATGGATTGCTTGTATTGAACATGGCCATTAAACGAATAGCAGGAACGTTTAAAAGCAATGATAAATCTCCTATTAACATGCGGTCTGGAATGTTTAACGATGGTATGTCATAGAAGTCCCTGACATCCGTATGTCCATCTTTCATCGCTTCATAATCGTATGCCTTATTCTTTAAAAGCAAATCATCGATAACTGAAATAGGGTAGTGGTGCTGGATGACTGATTTATAAGCTTGCTGCACACCAGATCCAAGAGCTAATTCATGCACACCGTCAAGTTCCACCGTATTCATGACAGAGTGGTATATTGCTTCGTACGTTTCTTGATCTTTATTGAAATAGTCTCTTACAGCCTGGATTGTGATTCGATAGTCCCCAAATATATAAAAAGCATCCAGCTCATAGTTGAATATTGCATATCGAATTTGGCCATATGTTTTTTTTGTTACGGCCATGACCTGTTTTGTAGTCAAAAAGACATGCCCCTGCCGGGCATAATAATCCAGCAGGGACATGTCAAAATCATATAAGGAGGTAGCGCAAAACAGATCGAGCTCGTCCATGGCCAATCCTATAGGGTTGAAAAATCGAGCACCTGTCGTTCCGGCTTGTCTGTCAGCTTGGAACGAACATACAGATTGATTGAAGGGCTGCAGGAAACAAGCTGTTTGCTGTCGTCGATGATCTGCATCGCTTTAACCCAGCGCTCATCCGATATATTCAATTCCTTCAGCTTCATTACAGCCTTGACATCCGGTTGTCCCTGCTTCAGTCGAAAAGCGCTGGAAACAATCTGTTTGAGTTCCGTGGATGATCCTTTCGTGAGGTCTTCGAGGTAATCATCTATGAGCTGCTTTGCAACAAGAATCGTTTCTGTAAAGATTATCCGTTCATTGATTCTCCTTTCAATCCTGACGTTCCCGTCGAACGATGAGAAACTCAAGTTGCCTTTTTCTCCACCCATTTTCACGTCGTATTTTTCGGCCATGAGATCAACCAGACTTTCCATGTCATCTGTGATTTCAGCCTTAAGCTTAATCATCTCCTGGCGAAGAGAGAGAAGCTTTTCTGCGGCCTCCATGACAAACTGATCCCGTAGCCTATCTGCGGGTTTGACATTGTCTTCCAGAAAATATGATCCATCCTTGAGGTAGTAAGTCTTACCGTCGATTACTTTTGTCATTTCTTGACTCCTGATTAAAGATTATCACCATTAATAATGGCTTTTTTTCATTGATTTCTCAGTCCGGCGCAACCATCCGATTACCCGTCTGAGATCCTGGTCATTAAGCATGGGGAGCGGCTTTCCGATTACTTTTTCGCAAAAGCCGTCCACACGCACCTGTGCATATCCGTCAAAGAGCTTGGTAGCTTCTACACGGATTATGTACCTAAGTTTTTTTCTTGCATTTACAGCTTTCTTCCTATCCTCCTTATGGTTGTCGCAACCTATTTCAATCATTTCTTTAAAAACCAGCTGTAACTCTTGATCTGTCATGAGAGCGCAACTGGATTTTCCAGTAATTTGCATCAAGAAACGCCTATAATCATCCTCTGTTGCTTTTCTGTAGAATTGATTGCCGCAGGTACAGATTACCCCGGTAAAAAACTTATTGCATCCCAGGCATATTTGAAGTCGGCCTGACCATACATGGATGATTTTAATCATCTTGTCTCTATCCATTTCCTCCTCTCCCATAAACAAGCTCATATGCATCCACGAATTCCTTAGCCAACTCAGAGGCATTAAGGGACGCTGACTCGAAGGCTTTATGAATAAACTCCGGATCTTGCCCCTTCTTGCGAAGGGAATAGGTGATCAGATCGAGCAGAAGTTCTGCGCGTATCTGCTTTTCAACATCATCAAGAATGTCAGAGATAGCATTTTCGACAGCAGTCGTTTTCAGTCCGGTAGAAGCCTGTTCCAAAATATTCATGAAATCAAAGAAAACCATTTCACGACTCCTGAATAATCAGTCTGAGGAGCCTGCTTGAGTTGGCTCTGTAGGCTTCCTTAGCAATAAAAGACTTCATTGACTCCATACACGCGATTCTAATCAGCGAACAAAGCTTTTCAGAAATGTATTTCGGAATCGCTTTTTCTTTCTGTTGGGATTTCTTTTTAGGACGATAGAAATAATCCTTAGGAAGAATGTATATCTTAGTCTTTCCTGGATCCGATGTTACAGCCTGTATTATTCCCGCAAGCTCCCAAGAACGCAGAATATTAGAAATCGACTTAGCTCTTGCATCAGGAAGCAGGTTGTTGATGTCTGCCACGCTGAAACGCCTTAAGATCTTGGCGGCATTCCAAACCTGGTCCCTCAGATTGTCCTTTTCCGGATACCTCAGAAGAACTATATTATCTCCATCTTGCTTGATCATCTTTTTTGTCGACAGCCATATCAGAGTTGAAAAGAAAAGTCCTTTTGAAACATCATGGAAAGTATCGCGCAGTTCTTCTGCAGAGCAGGATTTTCCAATCCTGCCAGACAGAAACAAGATAAACTGTTCCTTGATATCATCGGTTCCAAACAACCTGTTCCTATCTTCCTTGGTCAGCTTCATCTGTTCCACTCCTTTACTATCTCCTTAGATAGGGTGGAGATGTGGTTGACGTTCATGAAGTTAACAACGGCCTGCATATCATTGGCCGCGATGCGGAAATCCCGATCTGAAATCCTGAGCAGCTCCTCGGCTGTCTCCTTGTCGATATTAAGATTGCATGCTTCTGAATAGAGCGCGGCAAGTGTAACATAATCAAGGCGGGAAAATTCGATTCTAGGCTTTCTTATTCTGCTTTCTATTCTGTCTGCTTTTCTTACAATGGAGGCCAGCTTTGGTTCTCCAACGAGCAGAAGAGGAACAAGTCCAGCCTCGTTCAGCGTCCGGAGATCTTCAAGCAGGGGCAAAGGTATCCTGTCAGCCTCATCGATGATGATAAGCTTGCGGAATGTTTTCGTACATTCCATAATCAGCTGGAGGTTATGGAAATAGCTGGTGTATGAACGTCCTACAAGCGCGTCTGCAATCGCTTTGAACAACGCCGATCTCGTATATCCCATGTAGAGAATATATGCCGCATCACGGTTTTCCGCTGCATAGCGCTTTACTGCTGTTGTTTTACCCCGGCCAGCCTCACCGGTCACAAGTCCTATGGAGGCTGTAAGTGATGCGTTCGGATCCACAAGACCATTGCAGAGACTGAATACTCCGTTGAAGTCCTTTGTCCTGATTATTACATCTTTGTCGATTACAATAGGCTTCCATGACCCGTGTTCTGAATCCAAGGAATAGTCGTCGCCCCAGAATTTCCGCAGGGCTTCCTTCGCACAATCCTCCGCTCCTGCGTACTTGTCGGAAAGAAGCAGACTGACCTTGGATGTCGACCACCCCAGAAGGCGTGCGAATTCAGCCTGGCTGATATCTCCTTTTTCTGATTTGTATTTCTCAAAAACTTCTGCAAATGTCATTTCAATCCTCCTAGACGTTTCATTGTTTCCCAGCGTGATTTTTCTTCCTCGTACCCCGGACGGTTTTCATAGTCCCGAATAAAGTCAAAATCCTGGTCTGTAAGTGAATTGCCATCCACAAGCTGTGAAAGGCACCATTCGTAGTGTTCGTAATCCGATTTGAACAGCGGGATCACAAGACCTTTTCTGTAAACCGTAGGTGGTGTGTTTTCTTCTTCCTGCGGTTCAATCAATGCCTTGTTTGCCTGTTCGATTCTGCCCATAAGCCTTGATTCGACTGTGATCCCTTCCGGCGATACCAGTGATTCAAAGAGTTGCCTTGTAACCTTCATCTGCTGCCGTTTCCAACGTATTGCATCTTCCATCGCCGAGGCATCAAGCATATTGATTGCCTTTACGGGTATGAGCTTACGAATCTTCAAAGCAGAGGAGGGGAAGACTGCATATGCTATTTCAGGCATGTTCGGATCATATCTCACATCCACCATCTCCCCTTCATGGAGGGCAAGGCCTACATCCGCGTATTTTCCGATTTCCACTTTCAGATCCTCTCCCCGATATTCAATGCCGTTTATCGTCACACGTCCTTTCTTGATCCTTACTTTCCCCTTGCGCAGAAAAATGAAATCAAGTTCCTCATCAGAAGAGGGCCGTATGGCCATCCAGCCTTTGGAAATCTTTTCCTGCAATTTCTGCCATGGACTCATGCCAAGACTGCTGTGCCTCTCGTGTTCGTAAGCATCGATTACTGAAACGAACTGATAAATAAACTCATCTATGGTGAGGAGCTGCCTTTTTTCTATCCACTTGTCCAGATTGCGCTGTTCCTTTTCCTCCTGATCCGCAGGGCACCCGGGAGTTACGACATGTCCAGGCAGTCCTTTTGCCATCAGTTTTGCCTCCAGCGTGCTGAACAACCTTTCGATCGGCTTCGCCTTTGCATTTTTTACATTCGCATAAATGCGCCTACGCACCTTCCTCCATTGATCTACAGAATCCGTCACATATACCGTTTCCTCTGTTTCCGGATCGGTAACGACATAGGTTCCATCTTCCGTGCGGTACAGATCCGAAATGTCCTTCATCTGTGTTCTGCCGTTCGAGAGGATGAGAAGATCATCGATTATCTGGGTCGCAGCCTTGGAACATTCAGCCGTTCCGTTGTCATTGTAGGTGTATTCGAAGAAGCCAAAGCGCTTGATACCCATGCGAATGGATTCTATGACTGTGTCGCTATCATAGGAGCCATGTCCTATTGCAAGGCCTGCCACCATTCTTGTAGCGCCGTCTTCCCAGAGATAAATGACCGGCCGATAAGGTTTGTCGGGCGCGTCCTTGTCAATCACCCACCAGTCGCATATGTGCTGGTCTCCTATCCATACCTGCGATGGCTGCAGGGAATCCCAGTCCCGCTTTATATAGAAGAAATTGTCGAGGCTTCTGTTTCCGGCAAGAGCAAATTTGATCATAAGTTCTGGAATTTCTTTCAGAATCGCGTATGCCGAAGCTCTGCAGCCGATCTTCCAACCTTGCTTCTCCGCTTCCTTCTTTACGGCTTCCCACGCCGGTTTTTTCTGCTGGATATTAGTGTCACGCAAGAAAGAGAGGTAATATCCCTGGAGATATCTTATCGCCTCTGGATCCCAAGAAGTGTTCTTGCTTTCATTCTTTACTTCAAGAACTCCATGAGACTCGAATCCTTTTACATATCTGCGGACAGTTGCCACGCTTACCGAGAACATGTTGGCTGTGATGGCCGCCCTTACCGCTTCCGTCTGCAAAGGGTTGAGTGCCTTGTAGTACTTGGCGATTTCAAGCTTCTTCTTTTCCTTTTCTGTCAGAGTCCTTCCCAGAGCTGCCGACTGGGCAGGGGAGAGCATGGTGGAATCGGTTTTGCTTACTGCAGTCAATATACTTGATTCCCGTCGGATTCGTTCAGGAAGGAGGTTCTTAAGATCTTCGGGCAGGGATGAGACATCCACCTCCAATGATTTCTTATCCTTCTTTCTCGCTGCTATCTCACCGGATGCCACCCTCTTTTGAATCGTGCGTGACGAAAGTCCGGTAAGCATGGCAAGATCCTTAATAGGAAGCCACATAGAAAACCTCCTTATTGCAAAGTGTCGGGATCGATGGTAGGATACTTACGAGGTGTCCGCTGGCGTGAGTGGTTTTTCGCATTGCTGGATTACCTCTTTTTTTGTCACATTGCATCGTCTTCTCCTTTCATGGTGAAATTTTTATAAAGTGTGTCCTGAAGCTTCAGCGTGCACCAGACAAGATGGTTCCAACTCTTATGGCCTAGTACGTTGACTGCAAGGCGGTTCTGGATTTCGGCGGATGTCCTTCGTCCGGTTATGATGAGGTTGATGAACTGCACGCTGCATCCGCACATCTTGGCTACCAAGGTCTGCGACAACCCGCGCTTTGAAAGCTCAAGCATGATATATGTGTGCAGGGCGCTGTTGATCTTGACTGTCGGCTTTGTCTTTTTCGGGCGGAATTCCGGTTCTGCCAACACTTCTTTCAGTTCCATTGTT
>CASGDQ010000002.1 GCA_949300325.1 uncultured Spirochaetales bacterium | reverse complement strand
GTGCAGGACCTCGTATCCGGCATTAATACATGTTTCCATGTGCTATTCCCGTCCGGGGGGCAGATTACCCACGTGTTACTCACCCGTCCGCCGCTTCCGTCCTGCCGAAGCAGGCCATTCGCTCGACTTGCATGCTTAAAACGCGCCGCCAGCGTTCGTTCTGAGCCAGGATCAAACTCTCCGTTATCGAATCCCGCGGCCGTAGCCGCGGATACTTTCAACTTCAAGTGACCTGCCTTTTCCTCGCCGAACATTGGCTAAATCTTTTCAATCTACCCTTTGTTGTTCGTGAATTGACAGAAGCACCACGCTTCTGCACCCTGAAGCAATCATCCTTAAGGACATCTTCAGAGTTCCTTCTCTCTTCCCTTCTCTGATATATCTGTCAAAAATCTTTAATACGCCGCTTGCTCGCGACGCTAAGACAATCTACCGCAAAACGCGGTAATTTGTCAACAAAAAAAAGAAAAATTTATCAAAAAAATATTTTTAAAAATATTCCCTTGTAATATAGAAAATTAATTCTTCGCACACAATAATCCGGCCACGTGTGCAAAAGATTCTCCTCCATATTCCATCGTATAGTATTCAGGCAATACGGAAAAAGAGGACCTTTCATCAAAGACCCTTTTGTTGCCTATTGAGTGCGGGAACATCCTAAACAGCGCTTCATCATTCCGGCTATCTCCCAAGGCCAACGAAGAGGAGACAAAATCAGACCAATCCTCTGAAAAGCCCAAAACCGACTTAATGCGCGAAAAGAAGGTTTTAATACCGTCTGCCTTGGAATAATCTGCTAAAAGGACATTGACATGTATGCTGCTTATCAAAGCCTTGCAGCCGTTATTTCTGATTATATCCAGCAAAGAAGAAAGGGATGAATCATCAAGGCAATTCCTTTCATAGGCGATATCATATATCCTGGCATATTGATCGGAAGAGAAAACGTATTTTTCTTCGGTCATTTTCAAAATCGAGGATCTGATGGAAGACGCTTCAATACTATCCCTTATCAAAGGATTTGTCTCATAACAGATACTATTATCTTCAGAGCGATATAAAAGAAGAGCGCCGCTTTCAGAGACAACACAATCGACAGGCCATTGCCTGATATAACCATCCGACCAGCCCGCGGATCCACCTGTAACAAGTATGATGTATTTTCCTGCATCCTTGAGTTTATATAAAGCATCCAAGGCTTTTGGAAGCAATCGGCCGTCGGTGGTTATCGTATCATCCACATCGCTGATAATGAATTTGATCCGCCCTTTCAAAGACGGATCAAATCTGCAAATATCCTTAAAAGCTGTATCCATGATCACATCGTCATGCCTTTAAGGGCCTTTGTTTTGATGATATCGTTCAAATAAGTCACAAAGCTCATCAAGGATGCAACCGCACTGAGCGCAAAGAACACATAAAGCACCGTATGGCAGATATCCATTACGGAAGATAGATCCATGAACGTCTCCAAAACGATGAATAATATGGAAAGTATGCTGGTAAAGGCATAAAGGCAGGTCTTGCTTTTTCCCCAGATGTTTGCAGGCATCGCCTTTCCACCCTGCTTTATCAACAGCATCCTTAAAAAGAGAATCGAGAATTCACGCCACATGATAATGACAAAGCACCATGCAGGCATAATTCCTTTATCCATGAAACAAACGAAGAAGGTCAAATGGCTCAAAGTATCGGCAAACGGATCCATAACCTTTCCCAGGTCCGTCACCAAGTGATACTTTCTTGCAATCTTGCCGTCGATAAGATCGGTTATCTCGGCAGTAGCATAACAGATGAGCATCAAGACAGTGCTCAAGTAAGCTACCCCTGGACCGAACCAGCCCGTCAAAGAATATGCAATAAAAAATACAGGAACCAAAATAAGACGCAAAACCGTCAATCTGTTAGGTATGTTCATCAAGCAACTCCATCACAACAGGGATTTGAATTTATTTGCCAGATACCTAGTATAAGGCCGGGCATCCAACGTACTCCCCGTCACTTGTAATAATAAATCCTTTGGAAGATATATTCCACCTTTATGCCATATATTCACATCCTGCCATTTCAAAATCTCTTCATAATCCCCGTTTTCAAGCAGGTTTTCCACCCTTTCTTCTCCTCCAAGATCATCGAGCATCTTGAAATAGAACTGCGCGGCATATATGTTTCCAAGAGCATACGAGGGGAAATACCCGAACATTCCGCCTGCCCAATGCGAATCCTGCAGGCATCCTTCTGAATCAGAGATAGGAGTATATCCCACTATCTTGCTGCTCATATCATTCCATGCTTCGGGAACCTCGGAAACTGAAAGGCTTTTATCCATAAGCATTTTCTCTATCCTATAACGAAGGATTATATGCAAAGAATATGTCAGCTCATCAGCATTAACGCGGATAGCGGAAGGATAAGCCTTATTGATCGCACGATAAAAATCGTTTAATGGCACCGTTATCAGATGCGGCACATATTGCTGCAAACGGGGATACCAGTATTTCCAGAAAGCAAGGCTGCGCCCCATGAAATTCTCCCAGAATCTCGACTGGCTCTCATGGATGCCCATCGAAACCCCTCCAGAGAGGCTGGTAGCCCTTATATCCGGATTAAGTGAGGATTTCTGCTCATAAAGGGCATGCCCCGTCTCATGCACCTGGCTTCCGATGGGATCAAAAAGCCCGGCATCGGTAAATCGGTTTGTTATGCGCACATCATCAGGTCCAAGAGTGGTGGTAAAGGGATGCGCGGAAATGCCAAAGCCGCCTCTGGAGGTATCAAAGCCCATGGCAAGAGAGACCTGAGTGCAAAACTCCTCAAGAGCCTTTTTATCATAAGCCTGGAAAAGGAAGGAATCATCAATGGCCTTCAAGCCAGGAGCGACCTCATCCATGAGCAAATGGATGCTTTTTTCCAAATTCTCAAAAAGAGGATCCAAATCATCAATGCCGATATCAGGCTCATAGGAATCCAAAAGCACATCATATGGCCTTTTATTATTATCGCATGCATAAGCGATATCCCGTTCCACCGATACGATATCAGCAAGATAGGGAGCAAAGATGGAAAAATCTGAAGCGCTTTTCGCCTCCAGCCATTTCTTATGGGCACGCCCAACCAGGCCGCTCTTCTTTTTGATCAGGGAGGAAGGAATCTTAGCCTCCCTTTCCACCTTCTTCCTATAATTTCTGATAAGCCCGTTAGCCCAATTTGGATATGAAGGATCCTCCTCAAGAAAAGAGACCAACTCGACAAGGCGAGGATCTACGGATTTTTCATGAATGAGAACGGCCAGGGCCTCCATCTGTTCAGATCTGCCCTCAGAAGCGCCAAATGGCATTTCGGTCTCCAGATCCCATTCCAAAACAGCCAGGGCATAAGAAAGGACCTGAAGTGCCCTATCTTCATCCAAAAGCTGTGCAATCAGGTCCTTTTTTGTCATCAGAGCTGCTCCTTGGAATCTATCTTGGCCTTCAGTGCCGAAGCAAAGGCTTCATAGGAAAGCCCGTTATCCTGCTTGCCGTTGCGGTAGCGTACGGATACAGTTCCATTCTCCTTTTCCTTATCTCCGATGATAAGCATATAAGGTATCTTCATCTGCTGCGCCTTGCGGATCTTCGCATTCATCCTGTCGTTGGAAAGATCGCTCTTTGCTCTAAAGCCATCCTGGCGGAGTTTTCTTTCAAGCTCGCAGGCATAATCATTTGCGCTTTCTGCAACCGGAATGACTGCAACCTGATCCGGGCTGAGCCATGGCGGGAACGCCCCTGCATAATGCTCGATGAGAACACCAAAGAAACGCTCGATGGACCCAAGCAGAGCCCTATGAATCATATACGGCCTCTTTTCAGTGCCATCCTTATCGACGAAGGTGAGCTTGAATCTTTCAGGGAGATTGAAATCGAACTGCACTGTGGAAAGCTGCCATTCGCGTCCGATAGCATCCTTGATCTTCAGATCGATCTTCGGCCCATAGAAAGCGCCGCCGCCTTCATCCACATCATACGAGATGCCCTCCTTCTCCACTGCTCTCTTCAAAGCTTCGGTTGCAGCATCCCACTTCTCCTGCTCTCCAACGCTCTTTTCGGGCTTGGTGGAGATATAGGCATGGATATCATTGAAGCCGAAGGAATGGAGCATGTACAGCGAGAATCTGAGAACCTCCATGATCTCGGCATCCATCTGATCAGGGGTGCAGAAGATATGGGCATCATCCTGTGTGAATCCTCTCACCCTCATGAGCCCATGAAGCGCGCCAGCCTTCTCATACCTATATACGGTGCCAAGCTCGGCCCAGCGGCAGGGAAGATCACGATAGCTCTTCTTGCTGTTCTGATAAATCATGATATGGAACGGGCAATTCATCGGCTTCACATAGTAATCCATATTGTCCATTTCCATTTTCGGATACATCGATTCCTTATAGAAACCAAGGTGGCCGCTGGTCTCCCAAAGCCATGACTTTCCCACATGTGGGGTATAGATCATCTCATAGCCGTTCTTGTAATGCTCCTCGCGCCAGAAATTCTCTATTGCCTGACGGATTCGCGCTCCCCTTGGATGCCAGTAAACAAGGCCGGGACCGGCTTCTTCATGGAGAGAAAAGAGATCCAATTCCTTACCAAGCTTCCTATGATCCCTTTTTTCGATATCGGCAAGATGATCAAGATAAAGCCTCAGATCCTTAGGAGTAAGCCATGCTGTCCCGTAAATTCTCTGAAGCATCGGATTGGTTTCCTTTCCGCGCCAATATGCACCGGCCACGGAGAGAAGCTTAAAGGCTTCAGGATTGAGCTCCTTGGTAGATTCCACATGAGGTCCGCGGCAAAGATCTGTAAATCCGCCCTGGTTGTATATGGAGATCTCGCTTCCTTCCTCAATGGCATCGATGAGTTCAAGCTTATACTTCTGATCCTTGAACATCTCTTTAGCCTCATCACGGGTAACAACGGATCTCTTGAATTCCTTATTGCTCTTGATTATAGCCTTCATCCTTTCGGTGATATCTTCCAAATCCTGCTCACTCAAGCTTCTCGGAAGATCGAAATCATAATAAAAACCATTGTCGATCGCAGGTCCGATCGCAATCTGTGCATCAGGGAAAATCTCGAGCACGGCCTCAGCCATGACATGAGCCATCGAATGCCTGATTTTCTCCAACTTCGCTTCATCAGCCATGATACATTCCTCCTAAAATGGAAAAAGCCTTTCCAGCTTCATCCATGCATTATTGCAAGGACGAAACTGCAAAGGCTTTTGCAATTCCGCGGTCCCACCTTGCTTCCTTCCCAAAAGGAAAGACGCTCTGAACACTTACGCAGTTGTACGGCAGGATATACTCGTTTCCTTTCCACCCTGCAGCTCGGGAGTGGTTTTCATATCTTAGCTCCGGACATCTTGCTTCCTAGGATATCCTCTCAGGGGCAGCATGGGATATTACTCGTCTCCGTCATTGCCGTTAGCTAAAGAATAACCATAAACCGGATTTTGTGCAACAATGAGTTTGGCAATCTCCTCCACGAGCATCGCTTCATCCTCTTTAAACCTTTTTAGGGACGGGCTGTCGATATCGATCACTCCAAAAAGACGGCCATCATTCAAAATAATAGGAACAACCATCTCGCTTTTGCTGGCAGACGAGCAAGCGATATGACCTTTGAAAGACGAGACATCGTCCACTATTACAGTGCGCCTTTCCTCAGCAGAGGTGCCGCATACCCCGCGGCCAAGCCTTATACGCCCGCATGCGGGCTCTCCCATGAACGGTCCAAGGAAAAGAACTGAAGCAGACTCCTCGAAGATGTAAAAGCCTGCCCAGTTTATATCATCCAGGTACCACCATAGAAGAGATGCGATATTTGCAAGAACACCCGGCACAGCAAAAGGAGAGGACATGTCATCCAAATAACAGGATGCAAGCTCAACAAAGAGCTTTGCATCCTCTTTTGCATCACCGGTACGCTCGAAAGGCTGAAACATCAGGCTTTCTTTGCTGCAGCTGCTTTGTTCGCAGCCCTTAAACGAAGCGCAACCTGCGGTTTTACAATGGTTCCAGGACCTGCGATACAGCCACCCTGGCAGCACATCACCTCTACAAGATCGGCATCTGGAGCCTTCTTCTGCCATGTATTCATGAGCCTTACAGTCTTCTTATCAAGTCCGTCGATCGGAAGAATCCTGATGGAAGACGAGTCGTCAAGGCGTGAGAGCACGCAGGAGGCAACTCCTCCGGATACCGCATATTCCCTGCAATCCTCGAACGAAGAGGTATCGCCCATATCATCGGCTTCCATCTTCATGACATCGATATCCTTGGCCATGAAAATTGCGGCAAGCTCGGCAAAGGTCATCACCCCGTCGATGATATCCGGATATTTAGCGGCCTCGACCCTCTTGGAAAGGCATGGCCCGATAAATACGGTTTTCACAGAGCTATCTGCTTTCTTGCAGATTTCTGCGGAATACGCCATCGGCGAATAAGCATCGCTGTACCTGTCCTTGAGGAACGGAAGATGCTTTTCGATGAGATCCATGTAACTGGAGCAGCAGGAGGTGGTCATATACCCCTTCTTCTCCTTGATCTTCTCCACCAGCTCTTCGCCTTCCCTAACGCTTGTGACCTCAGCCCCTTTTGCGACCTCGAAAACATCATAGAAGCCGGCCTTCTTCAAAGCAGCCTTCAGCTGGGCAAGAGAGCCTGGGAACTGACCTTCTATTGCAGGAGCGATCATCGCAACAACCTTATCGCCGGCCTTGAGCATCTTAAGGATCTTGAAAAGCTCGCTGCGCTCGGCAATGGCTCCGAAAGGACAGGAACGGACACACTTTCCGCATCCGATGCATTTGGAATGATCCACTTCCACAAAGCCCTGCTCATTCTTCTTTATGGCTCCTACCGGACAAGCCTCCTCACAAGGAACAGGAATGTGCACAACAGCATGGAACGGACAGACCTCCATGCACTTTCCGCATCTGATACACCTTTCCTCATCGATATGGGCCTGCCCATTGATGAATACGATGGCGTTCTTCGGGCAGTTGGCCATACAAGGACGCGCAAAACAGCCACGGCATGCATCCGAGACCCTATACTGGTCTTTCGGACAGCCGTAACAGCCGCTCTTGATAGTCGTAAGAAGAGGAAGATTGGGCTCGTCCTTCTCCATTACATCCTTTACATACTCGGCAAGCGGCTTGAACTCATCGTCGTCCTTTTCAAGATCGACGCCAAGCAGGCTGAGAATCCTGTAGCGTACCAGGGCCCTCTCCTTGTAGATACAACAACGCGAAGGTACTCTATCTTTGGGAATGATACGGATAGGAAGCTTATCCACTTCACTGATCAATGTATCATTGAAAAAATGGCGTACCACTTCCGTGTCGATCTTTCTCTTCATCAGAGTATATTGGTTGTTTATATCAATCATTCTTTCACAGCCTCCGCAAGAAGCTTACAGAATTTCTCCTGTGTCACGCCGTCATGGACCACGCCGTTGATCTCCACGAACGGAGCGGCACCGCCACCGACTTTACACTGTTCAAGACAAGAACATCCTTCAATCTCACAATCGGCAAGGATTGCCGGATCAAGGAAATCATTGTAGAGCAGGAGGTCCGCTCCACCCTGTACAAAACAGGCTGTACCCAAACAGATTCTTACCTTTACCTTTGACTTCTTCATACTTATCCTCCTACAGATATTCTAACGAAGTTTCTTTTATATAATTATCTTCAAGCGCCTTCCTAAGACGCGCAATGATGGTCCTGCGTATACCTATCTCGACCGGTATGTTCGGGTCCTGATGCGCTTCATTGATCTTTGTGCCGACTATGAAATGCACCTGATCGGAATCCAACAGTATCTCGACAAATTTCTTGGCCGGATCATTCGGGAGCTCTGCAACGTTCTCTTTCTTCTCCAGAATCGACACGACCTTGCTCAGCGTCAGCATGCCCTCAGTGACAAGATCGATGCCTTCCATTTTCGAGGACGGAGGAACATCCGGCGACCAGCAGGAAAGATCGACGCTTATCTTTTTCCCAAAAAGCCTTGAAACGATCTGAGCCGTGGTTCCACCGCTCACGATCTTCTTTCCATCAAACGCGCGGATCTTCTCACCGAGGATCTCATCGGCTTCTTTTGTAAAGGGAGGCCCTGTGACGATAAGCGTCCGGCGAGGACGTCTTATATAGACGACCACGCATGTTATGTCATCCTTGCTTGAAAGCCCGTCAAGGGACCAGGCCTTATGGACGATGGCCCTTGAAAGCTCCCTTGAGGAGATGTCCGGATTGGCCTTTATCTCGTCTTGAACGAATTTTCTGACCCCTTCCAGCCTCCAGCCTAAAGGAAGGGACTTGCCCAAGCCGGATTGTGTCACGCCATCTGAAAACATTATCAGGCGCTCCCCTATATCCATCCGGAAGGAAGAATGCATCACGTTCTCTTTCTTGAATGCGCCCTGCCTCTGCAGCTCGGTCTTCGTCTTATCCCATTTGATGATCTCGTCCCCGGCAAACCTCAACGATGGCGGATTGTCATATTCAACGAGATTGACATCGATGCTTGACATGTTCTCCTTATACCGGATGTCGGCAATCGTAAAGGTGGAATAGCTTATCTTCCTTTCCTTACAAACCGGCAAGGTATCCATGATTATCTCCGCAGAATGGTTCAAATCAATCGGAGAGAAGGAAAGCTTATGGGCCATATGTGCTGTCAGCGAGGCAAGAACATTGGCTTTCACCCCGCTGCCAAGACCATCGGAAAGCGTAGCAACTATCTGATTATTATCAGGATTACGGGACAGGAGGAACACATCCCCTCCTATCTTCTGCCCATGCTTATAAATCTGTGCATAGTCCACATCGATGAAGATATTGTTCATGTCAGATCCCTATCGTCCTCCAATGTGAAATCCTTATCCTGATCGGAAGAAGAATGCACGCTGAACGCTTCGATCAGAGAATTGAGCATGATCTCCGTCTCCGCTGCATTCTCTCCCAACAAAGATGCAATCTGCTGTACAGTCTCAAGCGATTTCTGGATGACATCCTCGGCTTTTTTCACAACCGTCTCCCTCTTTATGGTCGGGTTCGTGATATCATCGAACATCGCGCCTAAAAGCCTCTTCTTCTCTACAAGGAAGAAAGTCACACGGATAAACTTATCCTTGTAATGCATCCTGTACGAACCAGGATGGGCTAAGAAGAACTGGTCGCGGAACTTATCTGCAAACGGCACAAAACGCTCTACGGGAAGTCCTCGGACAAGGGATAGCATGCTCTGGTCGATAAAGCCTTCCTCCATATCTCCGAAAAGATCGAGGAACTGTATGTTGCAATCCGCAATCTTAAGGTCGCTGTCGACTATGACAACTCCCATCGGGATTGTTCTGAGCAATACGTCGACCTTGCTCTGCGCTTCCTTACGCATCTTAGTGACGCACATCTCGATCTCAGCCATGCCATCAAGATACGCAACGGCCATTTCCCGGCAGGTGGAATACCCGCAGCCGCCGCAATTGAGCTCATCAGCCTTGCTGAGCTTGCCAAGATCGACCAGGGCTCTCTTTATGTCATCTTCAGAATATGTCTTATGGAAAGAATCCTCCCTTCCCGGCTGGCTTGCGCCGATAATGCCGTATCCCTTCTCAAGAATAAGGGAGGCAAATTCATCATCCCCTTTAAAGAGATTGTCGTTCGAAAGCCTTTTGACGGTATAATCGCTGCTGGCCTTCTTTCTGAAGGCGATGGAATAATCGCGATCGGTGCCGGGACCGTTCACACACCCTCCGTCACAGCCCAAGAGTTCCAAGAAAGCAGTGGGCTCATGACGATCTCCCAACGCGGAAAGAACCTGGTCCATGCCTGAAAGCGCAACCGCCCGCGGATGGATAGGATCCTTGGACCAGTGCCTGCTGGTGTTTATCTGTCCTCCCTCGATAGGATATAGGCTGGACATGCCTGCCTTAGCTGGCACGAATTCCACCTTTTCCTTTACTTCCAAAGCATCAAGATCGATATCCGCACTTGAAAGCCACCTCTTCAGTTCAGTGAATGTCAAAGCGAAATCAGGATACCCCGGATTGGAATCGGCCTCATGCTTTTTTGCCACGCATGGGCCAATGAATACTATGATTATATCCTGGCCGTAAAGTTTTCTAAGATAAGCGCTATGCACCTGAAGCGGACTTGGGATCGGAGCAAGACGGTCAACGCTCTCAGGGTAATACTTTTTGACAAGCTCCACCACCGATGGGCACGCAGTCCCTATCCAGGAACACTTTCCATCATGGTTGTCGATATACTTATCAATCGCCTGAGAGACAAGATGCGCACCGATAGCAGTCTCGCTCACATAAGAAAAGCCCAGAAGCTTCAGCGCATAAAGAAGCTTTTCCTCCTGACCTCTGAATTCGGATGAGAAGCTCGGGGCGATGGAACAGATTGCAGTCTTGCCAGAGCTCAAAGCCAATTTGACCCTGGATACATCATCCCTTATTTTCTTTGCATTGTTCGGACATACATGCACGCACTTTCCACAGAATGTGCAGCGGTCCTTGATTATCATGGCATGCCCATCTTTAATCTGTATGGATTTTGTCGGGCAGGCCCTGACACATTTGTAACAGTCCCTGCAGCTGGTGACCTCTGTATAAATAGGATACTGCATAATCTACTCCAACTCCTTTTTTATAAGATCGATTATGCAATCTTCGTCCAAGCAGGAAAATTCCTTGCCATTGATGGCGATATGCGGACCGGAATTGCATTTGCCCAAACAAAGATGCCCTTCAAGCTCCAACCTGTCTTCCAAGCCATTTTCCGAAGCAAACGTCTCTATCGCTGAAAGCACGCTGCTGTTGCCTCTTGCAAAACAGCTGGAGCCCATACAGAGCTCAATCTTAATTTTTTCATCAGCCATAACTGATATCTCCCTCTTGTCTATTTAAGGTTATAGCATGATAGGAAATAAGTCAATAAATCTCTTGTACGCCAATAAATAACTCCTGTTTTTGTGGTTATTGTCAGAAAAAATAACCAAAACAGGAGTTTAATGTGAAAGCTGAAACATGAAATGCTGTTTTTATGTTTTTAAACGAGTTCATCGTCGGATTCTGTCCCTTCCTGCTCAGCTATTTTCCTTCCGAGCTTTACCGACAGAACCGCAAAACTTGTAGCCAAATCAGTTCTTTGCACGACGACCGAAGGCGGAACCTTGATATCCTTAGGTGCAAAATTCCAAATTCCCCTAATACCGCAGCCGACAAGCAGATCCGCAACCGCTTGAGCGCTTACTGCAGGGACGGTTATTACTGCTATGCTTATCCTCTTTTCAGCTATGAAGGCATTGATCGAATCAATCGGCAGGACCTCAAAGCGCCCGATACGGCTGCCTATTTTTGCAGGATCCTTATCAAAGAGGGCGACAATCTTCAGCCCGTAAGCCTCAAACCCATCATAACGCGCGATTGCCGAGCCCAGACTGCCTGCTCCTACTATGAGCGCGTCGGAAGTATTATCCCAGCCTAATATATGAACGATGAGATGAATAAGCTCATCGATGCAGAATCCAACCTTCGGCTTTCCTTCTATTCCGGTTGATGAGATATCCTTCCTCACCTGGATAGGATTAAGATCCAGCTCCTCTGCAAGAGTCGTTGCGCTTATATATTTTTTCCCTCCATCCTTGGCCTGCTTGAGAATCCTGAGATACGAAGGAAATCTTTTTACCGTAGGTATTGGAATAGTCATAACTGCAACAACCTCCTCTCAACTTCTTCAATCACGTTATCCGGAGTGCTGGATCCTGCGCTCAAGCCCACCGTCTCATAACCTTTCAACATATTTTCGTCCAAATCCGAAGGATTTTCAACCAAAATGGCCTTTTTGCCGAAACGGCGGGCCTCTGCGACCAAAGCGTTGGAATTGGCGCTCATCTTATCCCCCACCACGATTATGAAATCGACAAGGCTGGAAAGATGGCGGATTGAATCGCGCCTGAGCTCGCTTGCCCTGCACACGCTGTTTCCTTGGATGAACCTGATACCTAGCTCATCCATTTTGGACAGGATGGCTTCAAGCTTTTCAGTTTCAAACGTCGTCTGCACGATCAGAGTGTATACTTTGCTGTTATCCAGTCCCTCGAGATCAAAGGGGTTCTCAACAAGATGATAAGGCCTCTTTGCAACACCTTCAACAGCAATGGTCTCGCTATGCCCCTTGATGCCTATCAATATCACATCAAGAGCGCTTTCCCTCATGTTCCTCTGGTTGCGCAGCACCAAAGGGCAAGTAGCATCCACAATGTGGACGCCTTTTCTTTCAAACTCTGCGCGATCCTTATCGGAAATGCCATGTGCCCTTATTAAAACAACATCCTCGGCACAGGGGATCTCTGGATCGAATATCGTTTTCATTCCAAGGCTTTCAATATGGTCCATGACAATCTTGTTATGAGCAAGATTGCCATAGACATACATCGTGCCGCTATGTTTTTCGCTTGCGACCTTCTCTGCAAGCCTTATCGCATTACGGACTCCGGAACAGAATCCCATATCCTTCGCTTTGATAACTTTCATCAGTCGACCAAGGAGTATTCTTCCTCCTTCTCCTTCTCAATATTGATAGGCCATATCTTGTGGAAATAATGCAAAAGGGCCGGTGCGATGAAATTGGAAGAATATCCGCCTACAAGAATGCCCCATGTAAGATTTATGGCGAACAGTTTTATATCCCCGGTTGCAAAGAACGCCAATGGCACTATCGCAAAGAGCGTGGTGAGGCTTGTTATTATGGTTCTTGTAAGACTCATCCTGACGCTTTCCTCGATTATATCATCGACATCTGCATTCTTTTCCAATCTTATACGCTCTCTTATGCGGTCAAAAATAACGATAGTATTGTTTAATGAATAACCGATTATCGTAAGCACGGCAGCAATCGTTGTCGTTGAAACCTCCAGTCTGAAGATGAGCATGAGGGAAAGCATGCATAGCACATCATGAAAGAGTGCGATGATGCTTGATATCGCATAGGCCACACGGAATCTGATCGTTATATAGACCAAAATCAGCACAATGGCTATCAGGATGGCTTTTATAGATGATATAAGCAGCTGAGAAGAGAATTTCGGGCCTACAAAATCGGACTGCATCACCACCACCTCGTCTTCGCCGAAAGCTTCAGAAAGTGCAAGCGATACCCGGCTCTCCATATCCTTCTGCGTATCCCCTTGCCTTGTTGCAAGACGAATCTGGAAAACTCCATCAGAAGGATTTCCAACCACCTGGACATTCACATTGCCTAACCCCTCAAGCGCGCTTCGGAGCATTTCGATCGAGACATCCCTCGATTCAGTGGCAAAATTGATGCTTTCAAAAGAGCCGTCCAAGGTTTTGGGGAAAGAAAATCCAGAAACTACCTTGGCAGTCGAAAGAGAAGGATCTGCAACTCTTACAGACAACCCCTCTGCTTCAAGCGCGGCGGCCAAAGAGGTGGTATCCGGATAGCGGGAGGCAGGAAAGGAGACAGACTCCACACCGTTTGCATTGCGCTTATCCAGCACGAGAGTGCCGGATGAGACGTTCAGAACATAATCATCATCACCCTGGTAGGAGACATAAAGCCCAACCGGCGCTATCTGTATTTTTTCGGAATATCCCGAACCAAAATCGATTCCGGCATTAAAGCCTTTGAAAATTATTGCAAAGACAACACCGATTGCAATGAAGGCCAATGAGGCAGAAAAGGAAACAAACCTATATTTTATAACCGGCACTTTTTTCATTTCTTTTTCCTCCAGCTAAGACGAATCCCCTTCGAATCCTCGGATCGTACGAACAAATCGAAAATAAGATGGCTGACAAACAAAGAGGTGAAAAGCGAACATGCGATACCTATTGCGAGGGTATTGGCAAATCCTTTCACAGAAGATGATCCAAGGATGGACAAAATGATTGCAGCAATTATCGTCGTGACATTTGAATCCATGATCGTCCAGAAGGCGCGGCCAAATCCGAGGTACACGGCTTCATACGGGCTCTTATGCTCCGCCATCTCGTCTTTCATCCTCTCATATATGATTACATTGGCATCTATTGCCATGCCCAATGTCAAAACAAGGCCCGCAATGCTAGTAAGGGTTAAAGTGAACGACATGGCGCTGAGAATGCTGATCATCATATAGAAATTGAAAAGAAGGGCGATATCTGCGACAAAGCCTGCCGGGCCATAATAAGCAATCATGAAAACCAATACAAGCACGATTCCGACTATTATGGCCTTGAGCGCGATATGCACCGCATCATCGCCGAGGCTTGCTCCGACTGCCTGCTGGGAAACCACTTCCAGCTCCAAAGGAAGAGCGGCGGTTTTGAGTATGACAGCCAGATTCTCCGCCTCCTCACGCGTAAACCCGCCTGAAAGCTGAACGCTGTCGCTGATTGCAGAATTTATGGTGGCTACACTCTTAGCCCTTCCGTCCATAACCACAGCCAGGGGCTCTCCCACATGTGAAGATGTGAAGGCATAGAAAATATCTCCGCCCTCCGCATCCAAGCGGAAATCCACCACAGGCCTGTTGGTTTTAGCATCGGTGCTGGTATTTGCGCTTATAAGGTGTATACCATCAAGGACGACCTCGTCGTAAATTACAACGAAATCCTTGAGAGTATCAAGCCCATACTCGTCTTCCTCATAGTATCCTACCAGGCTGCGTCCAGATGGAATGAAATCAGGAACGTTTATGCTTCCATTCTCATTGAAGGCCAAGCTGGGATGAAGCGAAAAATATTCCTTCACACGGTTTGTCAGGGAAGCATCGACAAGATGGAATGTCAGAGAACCTTTTCCTTGCAAGAAGGAATTGACCCTCTCGGGATCGGCTTCTCCCGGCATCTCGATCAATATCTGGCTGTCTCCTTGCAGCCTGATATCCGGCTCAGTTACCCCGAACTGGTCTATTCTTGCTGTGAGTATGGAGATGTCCTCGTTCAAAAGCGCTGTCAGCTCCCCGGAAGACGGCACCTTCCCAGTCTTTGCCGAATAAGCATCAAGATCGGCCTCAAGAAGGACCGACATTCCGCCGCGCAGATCCAGGCCAAGCTGAAGAACCTTCGTTGAAAGCTTCTTCACGGCTAAAAGGTGATCTCTATAATGCGCCTCGACGACATCAAGCAGCTCCTGCTCGCTCTTGAATGCGGAAAGCACCTGATAAGCGTTCCCTTTGACATCCGCCGCCTTTTCAAGATAAGCATATTCCTCAGGCAAAGCGGCATTCTTATCCTTAGCAACAAGCGCACGAAGATTCCTAACGTCCCTTGAAGCCTGCCCCAGAGAATATTCCTTGATCTGGATATTCCGGGTCAATGCCAGATCCTTTTCCTCGCTTGGCGTGAAAAGATACCATTTTATTGTCGGATAAAACAGCATCGTTGCCACAACCAGGACCAAAAGGACCAACAAAATCCGTCCTGTATATTTCATAGCATCTCCATTCAAACCAAAAAGGCCCTCAGGGGCCCGTATATTTTTGGATTGCAGGGGGACGACCCCTCAAACAACATGAAAGGGGCTTTTTCAAGCCCCGTCATGAAACTTAATTCCTTATTTTGTTTCGTCGGTTCCTTCTTCAACCTTGACTTCAGCTTCGGTTGCCTCTTCCTCAGCCTTCTTATTCTCTTCTGCAGGAGCTTCACCCTTGCTGATTTCCATATTGGGCTTATCCTTTTTCGCAGGAGCGCTCTTTTCCTTGCTGATAACAGAAGAAATCGCAGCCTTGGAGAACTCAATCCTGGCTGAATCGTCAACCTTGATAACCACTGTCTGTTCCTTCACAGTCACGATCGTACCATGAATTCCACCGATGGTTACAACCTTATCGCCCTTCTTCATGGCATCAAGCATTTTCTTTGCTTCCTTGTCCTTCTTCTTCTGAGGACGGATGATGAGGAAATAGAAAATGAGGATGATGAGAGCAAAAGTGATGAAAGTGGTCATCATGGAACCCTGTGTGGCAGGATCGGATGACATCAAAGAAAATACGTTCATTTGTTACCTCTATAATGTTTCTAAGAGAAAAGTAACATGTTTAACGTAATGCAGTCAAGGAAATCGATGGATAATACGAAATTCATATGGGCATAAAAAAAGCGGCTCTTTCGAACCGCTTTGAAACCCTTTCGGATCACATCATTCCGCCCATGCCCGGGTTCGGCGCAGGAGCCGGCTCCGGAGCAGGGATATCCGTTACAGCACATTCGGTGGTAAGGATAAGCGCTGCGATGCTGGCTGCATTCTGCAATGCGCTTCTTGTAACCTTTACAGGATCGATGATTCCAGCCTCGACCATGTCGACCCAAATCATCTTGTTTGCATCAAAGCCAAAGCCATGCTTTGCATTTCTGCACTTGTCGGCGACAATGGATCCGTCGACACCTGCGTTCTCCGCAATCTGCCTGATCGGCTCCTCAAGAGCTCTCTTAACAATCTTATAACCGACCTTCTCCTCTTCTGTAAGAGCAGAAAGATCCTTCTTGTCAAGAACATTCACAGCCTGCACAAGAGCAACGCCGCCTCCAGGGATGACACCCTCTTCGATAGCAGCTCTCGTAGCGCTGAGAGCATCCTCAACCCTGTGCTTCTTTTCCTTGAGCTCGACCTCGGTTGCAGCTCCGACATTGACAACAGCAACTCCGCCGGCAAGCTTAGCAAGCCTTTCCTGGAGCTTTTCTCTATCATAATCGCTTGTGCAATCCTGGATCTGAACCTTGATCTGAGCAATCCTGTCGCGGATGGCCTGCTGAGAACCGGCTCCATTGATGATGGTCGTATTCTCTTTCTCGACCTTGACGCTCTTAGCTCTTCCGAGCATGGAGAGATCCGCATTCTCAAGCTTGAATCCGAGCTCTTCGGTGATGACCTGTCCACCAGTGAGGATCGCTATATCCTCGAGCATAGCCTTTCTTCTGTCACCGAAGCCAGGTGCCTTGACGGCAACAACGTTAAGAGCACCACGGACTGCGTTCACAACGAGTGTCGGAAGTGCTTCACCGTCTACATCCTCTGCGATGATCAAAAGCGGCTTATTTGTCTGTACGACTTTCTCAAGAATCGGAAGAAGATCCTTCATATTGCTGATCTTCTTGTCATAAATAAGGATATAAGGATCATCGAGCACGGAAACCATGGTATCCTTGTTCGTGCAGAAATATGCACTCAGATATCCTCTGTCAAACTGCATGCCTTCCACAAAATCCACAGTGGTCTCGATAGTCTTCGATTCCTCTACGGTGATGACACCGTCCTTGCCGACCTTGTCCATGGCGTTTGCGATCTCGTCTCCGATGGTCCTGTCATTATTCGCACTGATGGATGCGACGCTTGCGATCTCTTCCTTGTCCTGGATCATCTTGGCTTCCTTCTTGATAGCCTCGACCGTATCCTTTACAGCAAGATCGATACCACGGCGGATACCCATAGGATTGACACCCGCGGCGACGCTCTTCATGCCTTCTTTTGTGATGGACCATGCAAGCACGGTAGCTGTTGTAGTTCCGTCACCTGCGACATCATTGGTCTTGCTTGCAACTTCCTTCAGAAGCTGTGCTCCCATGTTTTCAAACGGGTTCTCAAGCTCAATCTCGCGTGCGACGGAAACACCATCTTTGGTGACCGTAGGCGCACCATACTTCTTATCAAGCAAAACAAGTCTTCCCTTCGGGCCGAGAGTAGTCATGACAGCCTTGGAAATTTTCTCTACACCGTCAACCAAAGACCTTCTGGCCTCTTCATTGAACTGCAGTTGTTTAGCCATATCAATATGCCTCCAAATTCATTCTAAAATGTAAAATATACATAAAACAAAAAATAGGCAAGTTACAAAGCGAAAGATAAGCAAAAGGCCAGGACGCAGGCAAAAAGACCGGAGAGGAAATTCACCATGTCATTGGTGATGAAAGGAATTCCCCTAGCCCTTTCATTCTCCTCGCCGCCTGTAATCCTATGCTCGGTAAGAGAGCCGTCCTTCCTCCTGTAATGCACCTGCACAGTAGCGCCCAAGACCGAATCGAAGAGGGCCCCAAGGATTCCTGAAACCGTTACGACTGCAAGGAAAACAGGGGATGCTTCATAAAATCCCACAAAAAGGCAGGCCATCAGAAAGGATGCTGCAAGACCTGAGAGCGTTCCGGCAAGGCTCACTCCTCCGGAAAGGCCTTTCGGGACTTTTGTGAAGGTGATTATCGAAACAGGATCGGTTTTGGAAAGCATCCCCAGCTCCCCGCTCCAGGTATCGGCGACAGCTTCCGCCAAGCCGGAGGCAAACATGCATAGCCCTGCTGCCTGATAAGGCGAGAACCTATACACCAGAAGGCCGATCACGGAAGGGATGCTGTTTGCAAAGACCTGCAGGCAATCTCTTCTGCCACCTTTTTTCTGTATCTTCATGATGCCCGGATGCTTGAAGAATTTTCCTATCACGGCAGAGGAGAGGAAAAAGAACAGCATCATCAGAATGCCGGAAAGCCCTCCGATATAGATTATGATCGCACCGATCAAGACAGCAGAAGCTATTCCGCCCGCAGTCAGCTGCCTCTTTTTCCATGCAAAGACAGCAACAGCCGAAAGCACCAGCGCTATTATAAGAAGACGCAAGGCTATGGAAGAAGAAAAAAACCAGGAATCAACGTATCTCATTTCAAAATACCCATGATCAATGCGGTAACTAAAGGAACCGTTATATTATCAAACCCGAGAGGAGTGAAACTTTCAAGCACCGTGGCTATCAATGCAATGATGATGATCCAATACCAAGGACAGGGAGTAAAGAGCATCATGACAATCAGGGAGACAATAAACATGACAATACTGCCTTCAAAACTCTTTTTCCCTCCAATGGAAACATATTTATGCTTTCCCCAATATGTTCCGATCAAAGCGGCAAAGCCGTCTCCGAAGCCCATCATCAAGGTCGCTGCTATTACTGCATAGGAAGGAAGAAACCCCTGATACATCAGGCTCACCATTACAGCCAGGCTGAACGGATAATATATAAGGCCATTGTCCCTCTTGCGGTTTCCCATTCCTAAATGACTGGCAAGGCCTCCGTAAACCGCTATGAAATTGATGATCATAAACGATACCGGCCCAACCATCGCCCAGGCGTAGCTGTCATACATGTAAACAAGGATGAACACCCATAGGGAAACCAGAATATGGATGAACTTTCTCACCCCTTCAGCACCCATATGGAAAACCTTATAGAAAACAAAGGCCACCCCGATGACTGCGAGTATATACACGAATGACCAGAATGTAGCCACCAGATTGACATTATTCACCAGCTCCTACCTCCTCCACCGGAAAAGCCACCACCGGCAAATCCGGAAAAACCTCTTCCTCCGAAAGAACCTCCCCTGAAGCCTCCTCCGCCAGGACGGCTGGAAGGTCTTATGGAAGAATATATATGGTTGTAATTTGAACGCCATGTAGTTGTAAACATATGCCAGAACATGTAATCAACAATCAGATCGGATCCGGAATACCATACAGGCATGAAGACAGTCAGGCCTTTAAATTTTTTCACATAGTCATTCTCCAGACCCAATGCAACTGCGTAAGCCAGATTATGATAAAAATAATCAGGATCCTCTTCGATCAGGACCTTGAGCTTATCAACCTCAACTTCCTTCAGAAACTCCTTGTAGCCCAAAACCTCGCAAAGTATAAAATAGCCATAATCACTCCGCCTTCTGGTCGCATTCGATAAGAATGTTGCAGAAAAAGCGATAAGAGCAGAGGATAATCCGGATAAGGCCGCAAGCAGGATGCTGCCTGTAAGAAGCAGCCCAGCAGCCATCGATGACGAAAATGTCATAGCCAACAGCAATATGGTCAGGATCATCTTGCCTGCATTCTTGAAATAAAATCCGATTCCGCTTCCATGGGATATATCCCGATAAAGGGCCATCAGGGCAAAGAGCGCAATCAATTGGGGAATAAGCACAATAAATGTGGCAGCGCCGATTTCCTTCATGGAAATAAGGAGCGCACCGGCTATCGAGAGAATAAAACCCATAGCTAAAATAAGGGAGGCTCTTGCCCGGCTCCTGCCATCTTCAAGAGGATGATTGAGCTCATAATACCTCTCCATATCCGGTATTATCTTTTCTGTGATTTTTTCTCTGAAGCCGCTTTTCACCACATCCTCGATGCCCACATCGTCTCCGCGGCTGAAAAAAACATTAAAAAGACTTCTTTCATAGGGAGGCCTGTCATCCGGCAAATCCTTCAGCTTAATAAAACGGTAATCATTTTTTCCCTGCCCTTCTATCCTCAAAAAGCCTTTATCCGCCCAATAGAAAATCATGCTCAAGGCATCTGAATCCGCATCGACCTTGTTATCGACTATATATCCGCAATCGAGGCTGGAAAGCCCCTCGGGCGGGGAAAACCTGACAGGATAAACCAATTCCTCGTCCTTGCCATATTCGATATAGGACCTGATTGCAAACAAAAAGAACAGCAAAGACAGGATGAAGCAGCCGATAATGCCATATATGGAAAAATCCATCTTGGGCACAAAGCTGTCAAAATACCCCTCTTCAAATTCGGCAAGAACTGTTACTGCAGAATATGGAGGCAGATCCGCCAGGCGTCCTGAAACAGTTCTTCCATCCTTAGAAAGGGTATAATCTATGTATTGCTCCGCACCATAGGCTCCGACCGATACGTGCACATTCGAAGGATCTACGGCATAGGGGAAACTGACGGAAAAGGTGAAATCTCTTACCACAGTATCCCATGCTGCAGACAATACATTATAATACCACCTTTCAAAACCGCGCTGCTTCACCTCGGGAATCATGAAATCATAACTTATATTATATTCAACAGGCCCTTGCACTATCCGATTAGGAGATCCGAGCCTGAGAACCATATACCCGTCTTCATAGCTATATGAAGATTCCACGTCAGTCCTCACGTTCTCTATATCAGCCTTAAGCCCTATTCCGAAATCATATTGGATATCACGGAAAAGGCCATGGCTTGGAGAGGTGAAATCAATATCCAACCTTTCCTTGACATGACTCATTGCAGAAGCATCGACATCGATGGAGACATCGTATTTATCTACGATGAACTGCTCGGCAGCAAAGAAAGGAAAAATAATGAAAACAAGAAGGAAGATGGAAAGCAGGATCCTTTTCATTGAAAAACCTGTTCTCAGAAGCTCACACGTACGTTCTGTTTCGCCTCGTCTGCCACCTCTGCATATTCAAGCTTCTTGAAGCCGAACGGACCTGCAAGAAGATTCGCAGGGAACACCATTATCTTGTCATTATAGGATCTGGCAACAGCATTATAATATTTGCGTGCATTCAAAATTTCGGTTTCTACAGCAGCCAGCTGCTTCTGAAGATCCATGAAATTAGCATTAGCCTTCAGATCAGGATAGCTCTCGCTCAATGCAAAGAGATTCTTAAGCGCTCCGGTGAGCATGTCATCGGCTTTCTGCCTGTCATTGATCCCATGTGCGTCGATACATGCATTCCTGGCTCTGATGACATTTTCCAATGTGGACTTTTCATGTCCTGCATAACCTTTCACAGTCTCCACAAGATTTGGAATGAGGTCATACCTTTTGTTCAAATGCGCATCTATGCCGCTTTCTGCCTCTTCCGCTTTGTTTTTCGCCTTTACCATCGAATTGTACAGGGAAACAATCCAAATCAGGATAACTAGAATTATGGCTATGACAATTGCTGCTACGATCATATCATTCTCCTTTGCACAATATAACATATTATCAAATTAATTGCATTAACGGATGTTTTGCATGGCATCATGGCCTTCACCCACTCTTTTCTTTTCTGATACGATGGGCACGGGAGATCGATATGGATTTTAACTTAGTCTTAAAGAAAAGAAGAAGCATAAGAATGTATAAGGATGCTGCAGTATCCGATGAACTTATAGAGAAGGTTCTGGAAGCCGGACGGCTTGCTCCGAGCGCAAAGAACGGACAGCCTTGGACATTCGCTGTATTGTCGAAAGATAAAAAAGACAAGGTAGCCGCAATAATGAAGGGCTACTTCCCGGAAAAAGGCATGGAGGATTTCACGCCGCGTTATGCAGTTACATCGAAATATACCGCGAGGACCATCCTGCACGCCCCGGTGCTCATACTCATATTAAGGAAATATGCGCCATTTGGAGAGCTGCTGAAATATACAGATCTGCTTAGCATCGGTGCTGCGATCGAGAACATGTGCCTTCAGGCCGCGGATCTGGGTCTTGGCTCCCTTTGGATAAGGGACACCTGCTACACGGAGGAACTCATAATGAACTATCTGGGATTACAGGAATACGAGCTCGTATCAGCGCTCGCGCTCGGCTATGCGGCAAACGATCCGTCCCCTGTTGCGAGAAAGGCGCTCGACGAGATGACACTGAGGCTCTGATATGAAAGATCTGAAGATAAGAAACGCCGCTAAAGAGGATTTTTTGGATTTCAACAATCTGATGCTGCAGGTACACCGGATCCATACGGAGGCCCGTCCGGATATATATCGGCCAAACGAACAGATAATAACGTTCGACAAGTTCTGCAGCCTGGCAAAAGAAGGCTCTGTCATGCTCGCTTATACCGAGGAGAAAATACTTGGAGCGGCCGTTTTCTTCAAAAAAGATTATTGCTCGCCAAACCATATGCAAAGATCCGTGATGCTGGTTGATTCCATCGTCGTCGATGAAAAATTCCGCAATATGGGAATTGGAAGCCTGCTTATGGAAAAAGTGGAAAAAGAGGCTGAAAGACAAGGATGTGCAGCCATTGAATTGAGCGTATGCGCTTTCAATGCTCCGGCAAAAAAAGCCTACGAGCATATGGGGTTCTTAAATAAGTCGATAATAATGGAAAAACCGATTGGAAAATGTAACCTGCCTCATAACGAAAAAAAATGATTTAGATGGTTCCCGAAAGACTTCTATTGATGTAAACTGTATAAATATTCAGAGAATATACAAAAATTAGGAGGATCGGATGCGCGAAAGGCATAACAGGCTGTCCGTAATCAAGGAACTGATAAAAAACAACAGGATAGACAACCAGGATACACTTCTTGAAATGCTTAAGAAGGAAGGTTTCTCTGTAACCCAGGCAACCCTCTCCAGGGATCTCAAGATGCTCAAGGTTGGAAAGATATCCGATGGCTGGTCGGGATATTATTACAGTCTTCCTGAAAATGATTTTGTAAGCGAATCGGAAAAAAGCTATATACAGGATGTAAGACGTGGTATCATATCGATAGAGTTTTCTGGGAACATGGGAGTTATCAAAACACGTCCTGGACATGCAAACAGCGTATGCTTTGCATTGGACGTGCTGGCTCTTCCTGAAATCCTTGGCTCCATCGCAGGCGATGACACGATATTCATCATCCTGCGGGAGGGAATGACCAAGGAAGACCTGCTTGAGAGCTTCCAAACCAGGATTCCCGATGTAAAGGATTGAGCTATGGAATACAATGATCTGAACTGCACAAAGGCCTACAAGGAGCTTCTTGATGCTCCGAAGGCGAGCGTGAAGGCCCTCCTGAGCAAGGAGAGGATTGAAAAGAATGAAATCAAGCTTGGTGGCGGGCTCAAGTATAACTGGGCGGCAATGCCTATAGATGAGAACATTTGCTCGAAGCTCCAGGCGCTTGCAGATGAAATGGATATTGTCGAAAAGTACAAGAAGATCCTTTCCGGGGAGATGATGAATGTCGGAGAAAAGAGGCTTGTGCTCCACCATCTCACCAGAGGCAATGTCCTTTCTGTCAAGGTTGAAGGAGACGGAGAGGATAAACAGGCTTTCTATGAAGGCGAGCTTGCAAAGATAAAGGATTTTGCCAAAAAGGTGCACTCCGGAGAGATCAAAGGCTCGACCGGAAAGAAATTCACCACCGTCTGCCAGATCGGCATCGGAGGAAGCGATCTCGGCCCGAGGGCGCTGTATCTTGCACTCAAGGGATATGAAAAGAAGATGAACGCGGAATTCATCTCCAATGTCGATCCTGATGATGCGGCGGATGTAATTTCCCGCCTTGATTTCGAGACCACGCTTTTCATTCTCGTCTCCAAGAGCGGAACGACACAGGAAACCCTCACCAACAGGGATCTTGTGCTGGAGACATTGAAAAAGAGTCCGATAAAAGGACTGGACAGCAGCAAGCACATTGTCGCCGTCACAAGCAAGACCAGCCCGCTTGCACAGGGAGGAAGCGTTTTGGCGTCCTTCTTCATTGACGACTACATCGGAGGAAGATACTCATCCACAAGCGCTGTAGGAGGAGTTGTGCTTTCTCTCGCATACGGATATGAAGTGTTTGAAAAGATTTTAAAAGGAGCCCATGAGGAGGACTGCCTCAGCCTCGAGAAGGATGTCACCAAAAACGGTGCGCTTCTGGATGCGCTGATCGGAGTTTATCTGAGGAACATCAAGAATTATCCGGCAACGGCCATCCTCCCCTATTCCCAGGCTCTTTCACGATTTCCGGCACATCTTCAGCAGCTGGATATGGAATCCAACGGCAAGAGCGTGAACCGCCATGGAAAGAAAGTGGGCTATCCTACAGGACCGATCATCTTCGGAGAACCTGGAACAAACGGGCAGCACTCCTTCTACCAGCTGCTGCACCAGGGAACGGATATCGTGCCTCTCCAGTTCATCGGCTTCAAGAACAGCCAGTACGGCTTTGATATCATAACCGACGGCTCCTACAGCCAGACGAAGCTGAACGCAAATCTCGCCGCACAGATAGTGGCATTTGCGCTTGGAAAGGATGATGAGAACCCGAATAAGAGATTCGAAGGAGAGAGGTGCTCATCCCTGATATACGGAGATAAGCTGACACCGGAATCGCTGGGAGCGCTCCTTGCACACTTTGAGAACAAGGTGATGTTCCAAGGCTTTTTATGGAACCTCAACTCATTCGACCAGGAAGGGGTGCAGCTCGGAAAGGTGCTTGCAAAGAAAGTGCTCAAGGGCGAAGGAGACGACGTGCTCAAGGCATTTGCTGCAAAGCTTATATAAGTCATGCAGACGGGGGCGGAAAGCCCCCGCTTTTCATGCCAGGACATATAGCGCGGCAGGCGCTGAAAAAAAAGCTCAATAGCAAAATCAGACCAGAAAAATAATTATTTCTTTTACTGTCAAAAGAATCTTCTTTCCAATAAAAGGCAAAGGTGGAAATAAGCCTATGTTTTCCTGCTTGGCCGGCAATTAAAAAAAATTATAAAAACTTTTAACATAAACCTTCCAATTACTTTATCAACAAAGACTATTTATATAAAATTAAGGCCATTATTATGGGAGGAAAATTATGCACAGTCAAACCGAACAAGTGTACCAGATGGTTTGCAGGAGGGATCCCAACGAGAGGGAATTCCAGCAGGCTGTCTACACATTCCTGCTCTCAATCGACAAAATCATCGATGAGCTTCCTGACGTGACCTATCACAAGATCCTGGAAAGGATGACCGAACCTGAAAGGGTGATCATGTTCCGCGTTCCATGGATGGATGATGAGGGAAACTGCCAGATCAACAGGGGCTTCAGGGTCCAGATGTCATCAGCGATCGGACCTTACAAAGGCGGATTGCGCCTGCATCCGTCGGTAAACCTCTCGATCATGAAATTCCTTGCTTTCGAACAGGTTTTCAAGAACAGCTTGACAGGTCTTCCGATGGGAGGCGGCAAAGGCGGCTCCGATTTCAACCCGAAAGGAAAGAGCGAACAGGAAATCATGCGCTTCTGCCAGTCCTTCATGACCGAGCTATATAGGCACATCGGTCCTGATACCGACGTACCCGCAGGGGATATCGGCGTAGGTGGAAGAGAAATCGGATATCTTTACGGCCAGTATAAGAGGATCACAAACCAGTTCACAGGAGTGCTCACAGGCAAGGGCCCGGATTTCGGAGGCTCCTTCATCCGTCCTGAAGCAACCGGCTATGGCCTCGTCTACCTTTCTCAGGCGATCCTTGCCGACAAGAAGATGGATATCAAGGGATCCACATGCCTTGTCTCCGGAAGCGGAAACGTAGCTCAGTTCACAGTCGAGAAGATCAATGCGCTCGGAGGAAAGGTCATCACGCTTTCCGACTCCTCAGGCATGATCATCGATGAAGCGGGCATCAACGACGAGAAGCTTGCATTTGTCAAGATGCTCAAGAATGTGAAGAGGGGCAGGATCAAGGAATATGCCGAGAAATACCATGTTCCTTATATCGAGAGGACCAGCGAGGTTGCAAATCCGCTTTGGGACATCAAAGCCGATTACGCATTCCCCTGCGCCACACAGAACGAAATCGTCAAAGAGGATGCTCTCAACCTTGCAAAGAACAAGATCAAGCTCGTTGCAGAAGGTGCGAACATGCCCTGCTCCATCGAAGCAGAGGAGATACTCACCTCCTCCGGAATCCTTCTTGCTCCTGCAAAAGCTGCAAACGCAGGCGGCGTGGCAGTATCCGGCCTTGAAATGGCACAGAACTCACAGAGGATGAAGTGGACACCGGAGCAGGTCGACAAGGAATTGCAGAACATCATGAAAAACATCTACAAGAACATCTCCGAAGCGGCTGAGACATACTCAACAAAAGACAACTTCATCGACGGTGCGAACATCGCCGGATTCATGAAGGTCAGCCGTGCAATGCTTGCTCAGGGTTACGTATAATGCACAAAATCGGTTTTGACAGCAAAAAATACATCGAGGAGCAGACACGCTACATTCTTGAGCGTGTCAAAGCCTCTTCCGGGCGCCTCTACATCGAATGCGGAGGAAAGCTTCTTCATGATAAGCACGCATCCCGCGTGCTTCCCGGATTTGATGAAAACAATAAGATGAAGGTGTTCGAGGCGCTCAAGGAGCACCTGGACATAATCATCTGCATCTATGCCGGGGATATCGAGCAGAGGAAGATCCGAGGAGACTTCGGAATCAGCTATGATGCCGATGTGCTCAAAATGATCCACGATTTCGCAGATTACGGACTCACCTGCAACAAAGTTGTCATTACCCGATATGAAAACCAGGTTGCCGCGGTACAGTTCATGCGCAAGCTTGAACAGCGCGGCATAAAGGTTTATACCCATTCAGCCACGCCGGGCTATCCTTCGGATATCGATGTGGTGGTCTCCGACGAGGGCTATGGGAAAAATCCGTACATCGAGGTAGACGCACCGGTGGTAATTGTAACCGCACCAGGCCCTGGAAGCGGAAAGCTTGCAACCTGCCTCAACCAGATGTACCACGAGGCAAAAAAAGGGCTCAAGCCGAATTATGCGAAGCTCGAGACCTTCCCTATCTGGAATCTTCCGCTCAATCATCCGGTCAACCTTGCCTATGAAGCGGCCACGGTCGATATCGGCGATGTGAACATGATCGACCATTTCCATCACGATGCATATAACGAGATAACCGTGAACTATTCCAGGGATCTTGAAGCCTATCCCCTTCTTAAAAGAATCCTGGAGCGCATAACCGGAGAGCCTTGCGTATATAAAAGCCCGACGGACATGGGAGTAAACAGATGCGGGTTCGGAATTTTCGACGACGAGGTATGCAGAAAGGCGGCGCAGCAAGAAATAATCCGCCGTGTCTTCCATACAAAGACCGATTATCTGCAGGGCATCTGCTCCAAAGAAGTATATAACAGGGCGCTCGCCCTTTTGGATAAGGCAGGGCTGAAGGAGGAGGACCGTTCCACAGTAATTCCGGCACGCATTGCACTAGAAGAGGCAATCAGCAAAAAGAAAGGAAAAGATGATGGAACAGTCTGCGCAGCCGCAATAGAGCTTGACGACGGAAGAATAATAACCGCGCACAATTCCAATCTCATGCATGCTGGAGCTGCATTGATCCTCAATGCCTGCAAAGCCATGCTTGACATCGATCCATCCGTGGACCTCATCCATAAAAAGGTAGTCCAGTCGATCACCGTCGTAAAAAGGGATATCCTTGCCAGCAAAGGCGTTTCCCTCAATGTCGACGAAATCCTTATAGCGATGGCAATGTCCAGCATCTACAATCCTTATACGGCACAGGCCTGCCATGCGCTTAAGCGCTTGAAAGATTGCGATATCCATTTTACACATATTCCATCAGCCGGTGATATAGACGGGCTTAGGAAGCTTGGTATAAACTACACTTCAGAGCCTCACTATCCTGGCAGAAACATATAAAAAAAAGAATAAGGTGGAAAAAAATGAAAGAAAGGGAAAAATTGTCCTCCCGCCTGGGCTTCATACTGCTTAGCGCGGGTTGTGCCATCGGTTTAGGCAATGTATGGAGATTTCCATACATAACCGGCAAATACGGTGGAGCGACATTCGTACTGATCTATCTGATATTCCTTCTTCTCATCGGCGTTCCGGTGATGACGATGGAATTCGCAATCGGAAGAGGTGGAAAGAAAAACATCGTAGGCGCCTACAGGGCGCTTGAGCCTAAGGGAAGCAAATGGCACATCGCAGGACCGTTTGCAATCTTCGGGAACTACATGCTTCTTTTCTTCTATCTCCCAATAACAGGCTGGCTGATCTACTATTTCATCTCCAACATGACCGGAAGCTTTTCAGGGGCGGATACCAATGCGGTTGCAGCATATTTCAATTCCATGCTTGCAAATCCTCCCCTTCAAATCGGTTGGATGCTTTTGGCCTTGGCAATAACCGCTTTCGTTGCAGTAATAGGCTTGGCAAAAGGGGTTGAAAGAGTATCGAAGATCATGATGGGACTTTTGTTCCTCCTTATGATCGCCCTTGCAATAAACTCCCTTACCCTTGATAATTCCATGGAAGGGCTGATGTTCTTCATCAAGCCGGATTTCGGAAAGATGCTGGAGTCAGGACTTTCTGAAGTGATCTTCGCAGCAATGGGACAGGCGTTCTTCACGCTTTCCCTCGGAATCGGGGCAATGGCTATAATGGGATCCTATTTCGGAGAAGATAGGACTCTTACAGGAGAGACCGAGAGAATCATCGTGCTCGACACATCCATCGCACTGCTTTCAGGCTTCATAATTTTCCCTGCCTGCTCATCCTTCGGAATCGAAGCAGGAAGCGGACCGTCGCTCATATTCATAACGCTGCCGAATGTATTTGCAAAAATGCATGGCGGAATACTTTGGGGATCCCTCTTCTTCCTTGCAATGAGCTTTGCCGCACTTACGACGCTCATCGCAGTTTTTGAGAACATCCTCTCCTACTGGATCGATGTCAGGGGCTATAGCCGCAAGAAGGCTACTCTGGTGAATATCGCAATTTTTGCTGTCTTCTGTCTTCCCTGCATATTTGGATTCAATATCTGGTCTGCTTTCCAGCCGCTTGGAGCGGGAACGGGAGTGATGGATCTTGAAGACTTCATCGTCTCCAACCTGCTGCTTCCTCTCGGATCGCTCGTGATGATTCTTTTCTGCACCTCGCGTTACGGCTGGGGCTGGGACAAATTCATAGAGACTGCAGATAAGGGAGAAGGTGCAAAATTCCCGAGATGGATCAGGTATTATGCTGCATACATCCTTCCTCTGATCATCTTATACGTGACGGTAAGAGGAATATTGGATATTCTTATTAAGTAGATATGAACATCAAATTTATTGCAGACAACATAGGTCTTGATTATGAACAGGCTCTTGAGTACGTCGGTGGAGACATCGGCGGACTCAAGGACAAGCTTATGAGCCTTGAAGAGGATTCACACTTCAAGGAGCTTGAAGCCGCAGTGGAAGAAAACAAAGCAGATGCCATAGCTCAAGCAGCTCACAAGGCAAGAAAAGCCTTCGAAAAGGTCTGCTTGAACAATCTTGCAGCCCTTGCAGGAAAAGTCGAAGAAACCAAGAACGGATCAAGCGTATATAGGGAGCTGAAAGACGAATACGACAAGGTCTTGAAAATCCTGAAAGAAAACAGCTGACATATATACGTTTCATCAGTAACAATAAAAGCCACCGCGGGGTGGCTTTTTCAATATGCTTCAGATATCAGAAAGGTAAGCTCAGCTCAGAACCTCATCCAAAATCTCAAGCGCCTTAGAAATATCCTCATTGCTTATCACAAGAGGCGGAACAAATCTGAGCACATCATAACCGGCGCTGCAGACTAAAAGCCCCTTTTCAAAGCAGGCGGAGACTACTTCCTTCGGCGGCACTTTGAGCACAAGGCCCTCCATAAGGCCCAATCCTCTAGCTGTCAAACACTTATCCGGATGTTTTGCAGCAATTTCCTCCAGGCCCTTTTTAAGAAGCATTCCCTTCTTTGCCGCCTCATCGGCAAGACCATTCTCAAGCTCCTCGAGAACAACCAGGCATAAAGCGGAGGAAAGCGCATTGCCTCCGAATGTGGAGGCATGCTCTCCAGGGCAAAGCACATCTGCAGCCTTATCAAAGGCTAGGCAAGCTGCAAAAGGAAGTCCGCCGCCAAGGGCTTTTGCAAGGCTCATCACATCTGGCTTGATATCATAATGCTGGAAAGCAAAAATCTTGCCCGTCCTGCCAAGACCCGTCTGCACGCAATCGAAAATAAGGAGCATATCCTTCTCATCGCAAAGCTTCCTCAGGCCTGCAAGGAAATCCTTCTCAGCAGGGACTATGCCGCCCTCCCCCTGGACCGGTTCCACAAACACCGCGCAAACATCATCGCCAGCAAGAGCCTTCACACTATCCAAGTCGTTGTAGACAGCATAGGAGATATCAGGCACAACAGGGAAAAATCCCTTCTGGTATTTCTCCTGCCCCGTAAGCGTCATGGCTCCATATGTGCGGCCGTGAAAGCTATGAGAAAACGAAATGATCCGGCTGCGTCCGGTCCTGCTGCCATACTTTCTTGCAATCTTGAGCGCAGCCTCGTTAGCCTCAGCTCCGCTGTTGCAGAAAAAGACCTTCTTTGATCCTGCCAGGGAATTCAGTTTTGCAGCAGCCTTTGGCGCCCATTTGTTGTAATAAAGGTTCGACACATGGAATATTCCATCTTTCAGCACCTCGTTGACAGCTTTTTCAATCTTCTCGTTGCCATAGCCAAGCGCATTGACAGCAATGCCGGCGACACAATCAATATAGCACTTGCCATCAACAGAATACAAATGAGCCCCTTTCCCATGATCAAACACCACCGGAGTCTGAGCATAGGTATTCATAATATTGTCTTTTCCAAGGGCGATAATCTCTTCCATCTTTCCCATAGTCCCCTCCTATTCGATCATCGTGCCGATGCCTTCGCTCGTGAACACCTCCAAAAGGATCGAGTGAGGCACGCGCCCGTCAAGCACGTGGACGCTTGACACCCCTTTTGAAATCGCTTCAAGACAGCATTCGGTCTTTGGGATCATCCCCCCGTTTATGATGCCGGAAGCAATATACTCCTTGGCCTCCTTCACGCTGAGCCTTCTGATAAGCGATGAAGGATCATCCTTATCCTTCAATATCCCTTCCACATCGGTGAGGAACATCAGCTTTTGAGCTCCGAGCGCACCGGCAACCGAGGAAGCCGCATAATCCGCATTTATATTATATGTATGCCCATCCTTTCCTACCCCGACAGGAGAAAGGATCGGGATGAAATCAGCATCCATAAGCGTTTCCAGAAGAGTGACGTCTATCTTGTCTATCTCTCCGACAAACCCCAGATCCCTTCCTTTAGGATCGAGCTTTTTCACTGCAGTTATCGTATGCCCATCCTTTCCGTTGATCGAACAGGAATGGAGCCCTACCGCCTCGAAATCCTCAACCAGGCTCTTTGCAATGCTGCCGGAAAGCACCATCTCTGCAACCGATGCGGTTTCTGCATCCGTGACGCGAAGGCCGTCGATGAATTCGCTCTTTTTGCCAAGCCTTGAAAGAAGCGCGGAAATCTCCTTGCCCCCGCCATGCACCACAACGGGCTTAAGCCCGAGATATTTGAGCATGGCTATATCGGTTATGACAGCTTTTTTCAATTTCTCATCAAGCATGGCCGATCCGCCGTATTTGACAACGACAGTTGTGCCGCGGAATTTCCTTGCATACGGGATGGCCTCTATGAGCGTCTCCGCTTTTCTGATGTAAGTCTCCATGTCCATCCTCAGCTCCTATAATCCCCGTTTATCCTCACATAGTCGTATGTGAGATCGCAGCCCCAAGCGGTAGCCTTGGCCTGTCCGTCCGACAATACAGCAAGCACGGAAACACTCGGTTCCAACAAAATGGCCTTGGCTTTTGCCTCGTCGAATCTGATGGGCTCGCCATCCTCCAATACGACTACGGATCCTTTTTCAGAAGAGAAAAGCAGCTTCACCTTTTCCGGGGTGAAAGAGGCGCCGCTATATCCCATGGCGCACAGGATGCGCCCCCAGTTGGCATCGGAGCCGAAGAACGCAGCTTTCACCAAGTTGGAAGAGACCACGGAGCGGGCAAGGAGGCGGGCATCCTTCACGCTTGCAGCCCCTTCGACCTTCACCTCGATGAATCTTCCTGCACCTTCACCATCTTTGGCGATCATGCAGGCAAGGCGTCCGAGCACATGAGAAAGGGCTTCCTTGAATATATCGTAAGCCTCGCCTTCTGCTATAATCTCCTTATTGCCGGCTTGTCCATTTGCAAGCACCAGACAAGTATCGTTTGTAGATGTATCGCCATCCACGCTGATCATATTGAACGTATCCTCCACAGTATCACCAAGGATATGCTGGAGCATCTCATGAGAGATTGCGCAATCTGTCGTTACAAAGCAGAGCATCGTAGCCATGTTGGGGTGTATCATGCCAGAACCCTTTGCAAACCCTGAAACAATCACATCCTTATCATCGATCCTGACTGTAACCGAACATTCCTTACGCACCGTATCGGTAGTAAGGATGGCCTCGGAAGCATCTTTTGCGCTCGCATCGCTTTCAGAAAGGTTTTTCACAAGCTCCTTTATCCCGTACTTGATCTTGTCCATATCAAGATGGACGCCGATCACCCCGGTCGAGCACACGAAGAAATCCTCTTTCCTCGCTTTCAGATACCCCGCTGTCTCAAAAGCCATCATCGAAGCATCCTCAAGCCCCTTTGCTCCGGTTACGGCATTCGCATTTCCACTGTTTGCTATTATTCCATGCTTCGGAAGATCCTTTATGGACATATCATAGATAACAGGCGCAGCCTTGACCTTGTTGGTGGTATAGGTCGATGCGCTTGCGCAGGCTGATGGACTGTAAACCAGAGCCATGTCCTTCTTATACTTTTTTATCCCGGCATGCACTCCTGCAGCCATAAAGCCTTTCGGCAACTTGAATCCTTCTGAAACGATCATCGCTTTCTCCTATATTAATCCTTCTTTTTCATCAAGACCGAACATGATGTTCATATTCTGCACAGCCTGCCCGGCAGCCCCTTTGACAAGGTTGTCTATCGCGGTCACCACTATGACCCTGCCTGTGCGTTCATCGATGCGCAGCGAAATATCGACAAAATTTGTTCCCGCCACGTTCCTTGTCTCGCTCAATGAGGGGCAAAGCCTTATAAACGGCTCTTTTCCGTAATACTTGGCATAAGCATCCTTGACGGCCTTTTCATCCACGCCCTCCAGAAGCTTCGCATAGCATGTTGCAAGTATGCCCCTGTTCATCGGAACAAGATGGGGAGTGAATGTCAGCACCACATCCATTCCTGCTGCAAGGGACAGCTCCTGCTCAATTTCAGGAGTATGGCGGTGCGATGCAACCCCGTATGCCTTAACCGATTCGTCTACCTCGCAAAAGAGATTGGCGACCTTGGCGCTGCGGCCTGCCCCGCTGACACCGCTCAAGGCATCAATGATCAAGGAAGAAGGATCTGCAAGATGCTCCTTCATCAGCGGATACAATGAGAGGATCGAACAAGTTGTGTAGCAGCCGGGATTGGCAACAAGATTCGTCTTTGCTATTTCCGATCTGTGTATCTCGCAGAGACCGTAAACCGCCTGATTTATGACAGCCCTTCCATTGTGGCTGACCTTGTACCAGCTTTCATATACCGACACATCCTTCAGCCTGAAATCCGCCCCCAGATCGATCACCTTAACCTTTTTCAGGATTTCAGAAGTGACAAAGGAGCTTGCCAGCCCATGAGGAAGAGCAAGGAAAACTACATCGCAGACCTCGGCGGCCTTGACGATATCGCTTTCAGAAAGGACAAGATCGCATAAGCTGCGGTATCGTGGATAGATATCCGAGAACACCACTCCCTGCTGGGATGAGGAGCCAAGAAAAACTATTTCAACATCAGGATGCTTCAAAAGAAGGCTGACAAGCTCGCTTCCTGCGTATCCTGTAGCCCCTATGATGCCGGCTTTGATCATATTAATTCTCCACTTTTTGGATAATTATACAGATTTTTAAAATATATTCCATACATTTATACATAAATATGTATTATTAATGCAAATATTCCGAATAAAAATGTATAACAAAAATAAAAAAGGGCTCCAAAGCCCTTTTCTAGCCGTTGTCGATGACAACTTCTTCCGGTTTTTCCAAAAGCGCTTCCGGATTGCTGAGGCATTTTTTCAATACCTTCACAGCGGACGCATAATAGTAGCCGTCGCAGATCCTCTCATCGAGATTGAATACTATGTCTATGACCCTGCGCTTGTTCACGCTCCCATCCTCATTAAGCTCCATAACCCATCTCTTGGCCCCAAAAGCGATGAAGATCGGAACATTGCCGAAATTATACAGATGATGCGTAACCGGCGGCAAATTAAGAGATGCGATATTCGTTATATACATGGATCCATGGAAAGGAGAAACGTTTATAAGAGCTTTTGGAAGAAGTCCGAAATAATCCAAGGCCTTGAAGCAGAAGATCGTGAATTTCTTTATCAGGCCAGGAATATAGTTTATCAGATCCGCTGTTTTGTCCAAGGATGTGGAATTATCAGAATAGACATCCGCAAGCTCCTTGTTGACCTTTTCGTACACATCATAAAGCGAATCGGAAGGATCAAAAACCATTTTTATGGAGGTATCCCTTTCCTCCAATCTCATATGCCGCTTGACTACCATGTTCACGACGATGCCGTTTCTGGCATAAATCTTCTGGCCCCGTATGAAACGGTTGATCTTCGGTCTCTGTGACACGGTCCTGACATACGCGGCAAGTATGATATGCAATATGCCGATCGACTCATAGCCTTCAGAGCGCAGCTTCCTTATCAGCGCTTCGGATGCCTGACAATCGAAAGACATCGTGAAATGGTTTGCGGCATCACACCTCTCAACCATGATATATGGAATGATTGCTGTGAAAGCATCAAGCTTCAGCCGGCGGCCTTCCTTCATTCTTTTTGCCATGCCCATATTATACACCTAAAAAAATTTTTTTTCCTACCGGTTCAGTAATAATCCTCAACAAATGCGCCGATAATGTCTGAAAACACCCTAGCAGAGTACTATTTTTTACATTAAGAATAAAAGCATTACAAAGCTTGCATAGGCATTGTTTCCATTATATAATCTGCGCCTGTATGTTGGACTTCAGAAAATTCAGCGATGCCGATATCCCCCTGTTGAAAAAATATTCGGAAAAGATCGACACCCTATGCTATGAATATAAACCAAGTTACGCTGCGATATGGAATGATGCGGAAGACATCCATATTGCAGAAGGCGGATACGGACTTTATCTTAGGCACGACAGAAGCGGCAGCTTCCTCTTCCCCTTTTCGGACGAACCGGAAAAAGCGATCAAAGAGCTTATTGAAAGCGAAGGGAACATATGCCTCACTTCCATTCCTGACGGGTACATGAAATTCATCCCTTCGAGCTTCACAATCTCAAGAAAGCGCGATCTTGACGATTACATCTACTCATCACACAAGCTCATCACTTTGGAAGGGAAAAAACTCTCGGCAAAGAGAAACCATATACACCAGTTCGAAAAGACCTATGACTATTCCTTCTGCCCATTGAGGAAAGAGGATTTCGATGAATGCCTGAACATAGATAAGGACTGGGAAAAGGTCCAGGATGCCTCCATGCTCGAAAGCATCGAAGAGGAGAGGAAGGGCATAGAGAACTGTTTCAATTGCTGGGATGACTTTGAATTCTCCGGAGCAATAATAAGAATCGATGGGAAAGCTGTCGCATTCACCATAGGGGAAAAGATATCAAACGAGCTTGCAATAATCCATTTCGAAAAATGCGACACATCCTTTTTAGGAATCTATGCAGCTATAAACCAGCATTATATTTCTACGCATTTTGAGAACGTAAAGTGGATAAACAGGCAGGAGGACATAGGGCTCGAAGGGCTCAGAAGGGCAAAGGAAAGCTATCATCCGGACATGATGGGTGAAAAATGGATGGCACGAAATGAGAGCTGACCTCGTTGAACTTTGGCATGAAGTCTTTTTTGACCCCTACGACTGGATAGAGCAGTTCGACTCAGAACGCAAGCCGGAAACATACGAATATAAGCTAAACGGAAAAGCTGTGAGCGCGCTGCACCTGTTCGATATCGAATACGCCTTCAAAGGAGAGATACATAAGGCAAAATATCTTGTAGGAGCAGCTACATATGCCCAATACCGTAATAAAGGATATATGTCCGCTCTGATCAAAGAGGCGATAAAGGACCACAGCGAGGGGATTTTCCTGTTTCCTGCCGTCCGTCCGTTCTATCAGAAGCTGGGCTTCCAATCGCCATGCCTTGAAGCTGTTATAGGAAAACCGGAAAAGAAGCTCCCCTACTCAGAGGATTTGGATATCGAAAGGATAAACAGCATATATCTTTCATGCTTCTCTCAAACGGGCTGCATACTCAAGGACGAGAGGGCCTGGAGGGAAAGTCTTGAGGAAAACCATCTTCTGATGCTCAGCAGTGCATATGCCTTGGTATCATGCCAGACAGGACAGGTGACGGAATGCGCCTATGAAGGAATTGAAGGCCTTAACCAGCTGAAGGAAACCCTTGATGAATTCTTCGTGCCGTTAAAAGAGGACAGCAAGCAGAAGAAGCATTCATTTAGAGGTATGACAACTCTTAGCACCATGCCAAGTGCATATATACCCGAAATATACTGACATAAAGACCAAAACCTTAAGGCATGAAATGATTTTTCCCGTAAAAGTGCATATAAAACTGCTTTTTTTTACAAAAACCTATGTTGAATATACTTAATACTTGTCGGGAAAAAGACAATAAACTAACATTAACCTTATGGATGAATACAATCTTTCCCGGCGGATGAGAAAGATCGTCGACCTCTCTGATGAATTTTGGCAGAGGCACGTTGAAAAGCCCGACGCGGAATTAATATATAAAATCAACAACCAGGAGGTTGGGAAAAAACTAAAAAGGATATTGATGAAATATCCGAAGCAGATAATAACCTCCTCCTATATAATACCGGTGTCTGAAGGTGCCGTAACAGCATACTATTTCAACAATCCCCATACTTCAGCTTTGGGGCTCTGCCCTCTTATTATTTTCTACCACGGCGGAGGCTGGACTTTCGGCAACATGGATTTTTATGAGCTGTTCCTTTCACATCTGGCTTATGTGACAGGCTCCTGCATACTTTCCATCGATTACAGGCTTGCACCGCAATATAAATTTCCAACCGCGGTCGAGGACTGTTATGATGCGCTGCTTTGGGCCGCAGAAGGGGCAAAATATTGGAAGATAGATCCGGACAGGATTTTTGTCGCAGGCGACAGCGCAGGTGCAAATCTGGCTGCAGTTGTGGCACATCTTGCGCGAGATAGGAAAGGGCCGGCATTGGCAGGTCAGATACTTCTTTACCCAATCACGGACGGCAGGCTGAGGACATTATCCATCGAGGAGCATAAAAATACTCCAATGCTGACGACAAAGATCCTTCAATACTATATCGACACATACGCAAGGGAGCCGAAGGACATATTATCGCCGATGTTCAGCCCATTGCTCGCCCAGGATAAATCCAGACTTGCTCCTGCTTTAATAATAACAGCGGAAAACGATCCCCTGAAGGACGACGGCATACTTTATGCCCAGGAATTGGAGAAAGCCGGAACCCCGGTAAAGGTCTTCACGGCACCGAATTCCTATCACGGGTTCATCCTTTATAAGGGTGCAGAAGGAAGGGAGGAAGCGGAATGTGCAATACGGCAATTCGTTTCCGGACGAAGCTTGAAGAACGTGCAGTTCATAAAGGAGTGTGTATTAAAAAGAGAAGGGAAAGCACATTCGTTTGAAGCCAGTGAAACGATAGGATGATACATTATATACCAAGAAGATAATATTGGTCATTTATTCTTTTCTTAAGAGAAGATGCCTCCTCAGCCTGAAAGCTGGGGAGTTTTTTCAAAGCATCAATCCATTTCCTCGATGATATAGAGCCTGCTGCCGAAATCCCCAAGTATCCTTGTGGTTTCAAAAACTCCGTTTCCAGCAAACTGAGGGCCGAGGAAAATCCCATAATCGCATAATAATCTTCCGCTTACTACTGCCGAATATTCCTCGCTTACGCTTTTTCCATAGCTTGAGAAGATATCACCAAGATCCTCCTTTCGTATGATCTGGCGCCTGTTTGAGATCCGATAGCACTTGCTCCTATCGAGAAAAGGAAGCCTCAGCTTATCCTGAAATCCCGTATTCGGCCTATTAAGGATCTGATATTCCAGCACAATGGTTGTCTTATTTAAAGTGCTTGACCAGAAAACGAGGTTGTCATCACGGGATGATATCTTCCTGAATTTCCCATTCTGCAGAACATTTCTGTATTTTTTATAAAATCCGATCTGATTGCGTATTGCCTCAAGATCCTCGTCACAGAGTTTTGTAAGATCCAATTCATAGCCGAAAGCTCCCCAGCAAGCAACATTGAATCTTGATTCTATTCCGCTCTTTCTGAGGCTCTGATGCCCAGGGCTCGCCGATACATGAGCTCCCATGGTCGACTGCGGATAGCCCATCAACGTCCCCTCCTGTATGCTTATGCGGTGATGTATGTCGGTGTTATCGCTGGTCCAGGTCTGCGGCATGAAGCACAGCATGCCCAGATCATAACGGTTTCCACCGGCGGAGCACGATTCAAACAATATATCTGGAAACCTCTTTGTGATCCTGGAAAGCAGATCATACAGGCCAAGAATATATTTGTGGAAGAACCCGCCCATTGCCGAGACATCCTTGTTCAAGCTGAAATAATCGCTCATCGTCCGGTTCATATCCCATTTGACGTAATCCACCTCTCCAAGAGAAAAGACTTCGCATAATGCAGAATAAAGATAGTCGACAACTTCCTTACGTGACAGATCAAGAATGTATTGGTGACGGCCTACGCTAGGAGTACGGCCCGGAATCGATATCCTCCAATCTGGATGCTTTTCAAAGAGCTCAGAGTTTTCACTGACCATTTCCGGCTCAACCCAAAGCCCGAATAAGAGATCCATCGAATGAAGCTTTCTTCCCAGCCCTTCCAAACCATCCGGCAATCTCGACCTATTGCATACCCAATCTCCGAGACCTGCGCGATCGCTTGTCCTGCGCCCAAACCATCCGTCATCAAGAACAAAAAGCTCTATGCCCAATTCCTTTGCCTTCGAGGCCAAAGAGAGAAGCTTCTTTTCTGTGAAATTGAAATAAGTCGCCTCCCAGTTGTTGATGAGAACAGGACGCAGCCTGTCTTTCCATTTGCCTCGGATGATGTATTTTTTTATAAAGGAATGGAAATTCAAAGCCGCATCATTCCAGCCGCTTGCCGAATAAGTCAGGATCGCTTCCGGAGTTGAGAAGGATCCGCCTTTTTCAAGCGTCCAGGAAAAATTAAAAGGATTTATGCCTGTAAGCACCCGGATTTTCGAAAACGGGCTCACCTCTATCCTCTCGCTATGATTTCCGCTGTAGATCAGATTCATGGCAATGGCCTCGCCTGATTCAGCAGAGGTTTCCTTGCGCACAAGATAAATAAGGCTGTTATGTTCGCTTGACGAGCAGCCCAGCTTGCTGTCTATCACGGTCACGCCAGGAGAAAGAGCCCTTCTCGTGATATATCTTTCCCTGGCCCATGCCCCATCAAAGGAAAGTAGCTCCCAATCTGAATCCGGAAGATCAAGCATCATTGACGATACGTTTTCTAAAACAAGCGCATCGTCCATCATGTTCTCTATTCTTGCAGACCTCAGGATCACATCCTCCTCTTCATATGCGCTGTAGAAAAGATGGATGAAAATATCCAGAAGCTTATCCTTCAAAACAAGCTCCAAAGACTCCACATTTTCTTCATCAGAAAGAGCGCAAGGCAAGAAGTCCTCATTCTTTCCTTTAAAAATCCTATAGCTGCAGAAGACCGGATCAAGAACAAACAGGCCGCCGCCGTACCTGACCTCGAGAGCAGGCTCTCTGGCATCACCCTTGCCGACAGTACCATATTCCATTGCAAGGTTGTCCATGAACATCATCGGATGGCTTTCATCATAATACGTGCCGCATCCGATATTTACATCAAAGCCTTCATGAATGAATTCCAATCCCTTCTCAGATGGATCAATCCTTACGCCATAGGAAAAATGGCTCACATGTCCTGTATCCAGGATTTTGATGACATATGTGGTGCTCTTTGTTGAAATGAAAAAATAATCTCCCCTTTTACTTATCATCGCGGCAACTCCTCTTTGGAAGATTTAACAAATAGATTATATAGCAGCAGCATTCATGCCACAATCGTTTAAATCTTTTACAGCTTCATAAGAAAAGCGATGGAAAAACAGATTAATAAGCTTTTATAACAAACCGTCTTCTCTTTTTTTAATAATATAAATGATAGCTTAAAACCGATAAAAATAACCCAAATATATAAACTTAATCTAAAAATATGCCATAATATTCTTATGCACTCTAAAAACCAGGTAATATTATGATCTTTTCAACCGATCATCTTTCATACAAATTCCACCACATCTCCCACCGATAAATGGAAGCATTCAAAATGGCCGGATTTTCTTATCCTTTCTTCAGCAGCCTCTCCTGTGCAGTGGCAGAGTCCAAGGACCTCAACACCTAGAGCTTTCAGACCTGAAACGGTATTATCGATTCTTTCTTCTCCAGATTCAACAAGGTGCAATCCGCCGATTACAGCATATATCCCCCTTTCCAGCCGGGATGAGGCTGCCGATACCATGTTCAATATTCCGGAATGTGAACATCCTGTGATGAAAACAAGCCCTTTTTCTGTCTCAAATACAGCAGCTACCTCATCATCAAACCGGTCGGGGACAAAACCATCCGCACTTCTTTTCTCAAACCTTTTCAAAGTATTTCCGCTCTCGAGATTCCGCTCGAAAGAAGAGAAAAGATAAAAGCCGGGAACAACCGTCTTGCATGCATCTGCAATTGAGAATGGAACATTATGCTGAGAAAGATAAGAAAGATCAAAACCTGAGGAGAGATCTGTATGCTTAAGGCCATCACCTGAATACTTTTTTTCCCAGAAGCCAGGGCCGATATGAAGATTGCCGCAGAAGAAACCATGCTCAATAAAATCCTTAAAGCCAGAAGAGTGGTCATAATGACCGTGGCTCAATACAACATGATCGACAAAGGACAATGGAAGGCCCAGCCTTCTTGCATTGAAAAGGAACTTGTCATCCGCTCCGCAATCAAAAAGGATATGCACATCATCATATTCTATGAACAGGCTCAGCCCATGCTCGCATACAAGACTCCTGTTTTTCGAATTCGCATCCTCCATCAAACATGTGATCCTAAGCATACCTTCATCTCCTTAAGAAAAATCATACCACCCTGCAGGCTTCTATAATATACTTTACTCTACATTAGGAGAAACTATGGAAAAAGAAAAATTCAGGATTGGCATCTTGGGAGCAGGAAAGATCTGCAACAAGATGGCGCAGACGATAAATAAAATGGAGGATTGCACCCTCTATGCCGTTGCCGCCAGAGATGAACAGAGGGCGAAGGCGTTTGCACAGGAATACAACATTCAAAAAGCATATGGCTGCTACCAGGATTTTTTAGACGATCCAAAAATCGATCTTGTATATATCGGCACCATAACAAGTCTTCACAAGGAGCATATGCTGATGTGTCTGGAAAGCGGCAAAAATGTGCTGTGCGAGAAATCCTTTACGGTGAACAAGAAAGAGGCCGAGGAGGTTTTTTGCAAAGCAAAAGAGAAGAATCTTCTTGCGGCAGAAGCCATATGGACAAGATACATGCCATATAGAAAAGAGCTTGAGAGGATAATCGGCTCAGGGAAAATCGGCAGGATAACCAGCATCACAGCAAACCTTGCCTACAAGATTTCAGATGTTCCAAGGATAAGGCTTCCGGAGATGGGAGGAGGCGTCATGCTCGATTTGTCTGTTTATCCAATAAATTTCGCACTGATGGCGCTGCAAAATAGGAAGATCAAGGAATATTGTGGGATTTGCGTGAAAAACGAAGAAGGCGCGGATATGAAGGAAACGCTTAATTTTGTTACAGAAGACGGTGTACAGGCCTCCATTTTCACAGACAGCTTCACAAACAGCGATCGCAGAGGGATCGTATACGGAGAAAAGGGATATATCGAAATAGACAACATAAACGATCCTTCTATGCTCTTGCTGCATTCCTTTGAGAGCTCAGACAATCCGGTTGAGACGATAAGATTTTCTCATGCTGCAACAGGCTTTGAATACCAGGTGGAAGCATGCCTTGATGCGCTCAGGGCAGGAAAAATTGAAGTGGAGGCAATGCCCTGGTCAGAAACACTCAGAGTGATGGAGATCATGGATCATTTCAGATCGATGTTCAACGTGAGGCTGGGCAGCGAGCTGAATTGAGGAAAACAAAAACACACTGGAAAATGATTTTAAAGGGTAAGCCTCATCATCTTATGCATGATATATTGCAGCCCTGCGGTGGGAAAATGAAAGAAATGTCCTCCAAAGAGGAAGCACCATAAGAAAGAAAGCAAACGGTATCGATAATAGAGGAGCCCCGATTGAAGCAATCGGGGTCGATACCGCTATCGACCATGGAATCAATGCCGGCATTAATGCGGCAGAATCCCCGAGGTCGACAGCAAGATCGCTTCCATCCTTGTAAAGATGGGAGCAAAGCTCTTTTGTGAGGATGATGGTCAGCGTCTGATTGCATGCAGCTGTTGCAATGACAAAGGATGAGATCAATGTCACCAAGAACCTTGGGAGCCGTCTTTCCATCCTGGATATCGCCTTTTCCACTGGCTCAAGCATATCGGTAAGGCGGAAAATGCCGACAAAACACGAGGATATCAGGACGATAGAGAAAACCCCTGACATCGAGACTATGCCGCCGCTTATGTCTCCTGTATCGGATACGTACCCGAAAAATGCCACAGAAAGAATCTCCAATAGATCCATTTTCTGAAGAAAAAAGGCAAGGAGCATCGCAGATAAGACACTGAGTGACAATGTAAGCAGCACAGGCATTGAGAAAAAAGACAGCAGAAGAATAAGCAGCGCAGGTATCACAGCCACAGGAGAAATCACCATTCCGGAAGGATACAGGCTCAAAGAGCCAAAGGAAGTTTCAGCCGTAGCAGGGAAAAGAAGGCCGGCAATAAAATAAATGAACGAGGTTATCACCACCGGGATTATCGATTCTTTCCATAGCCTCTTGAGGTTTTGATGGATATCGGATCCGGTTATCTCGGCAATGAGCATTGCTGTCGTGGACACGGGAGAAGCGCGGTCGCCAAAGAAAATCCCTGAAATTATAGCACCGCCAGATAATACGGGATTTATTCCCATCGAATTGGATATCACCATTGCAACGACACCCATTGTGGCTGCAGTGCCGAAGGAGGTGCCGGTTAAAAAAGAAACAAAAACACACAAAAGGAAATCCAAAGGAAGCATTAAAGAAGGACTTATTATCCTTGAAGCCTCAGATACCAGGAAATAAAGCGTCCCAGAGGCTCTCCATAGGGAAGAAACCATTCCAGCAAGAATAAAAAGCACAAGGATCTTCTTTACAGTCAATATACCCGAAACGGCTTTTTTGAATATCAGGCATGGCTTATGGCCTTGCAGCAAAGCTATGGCAATAAAAAGAAGAAGTCCGAATAACAATCCATATATCAAAGAGATGCCAGAGAAAGTGCATATGATCAGAACCATCATGAAAAGAACAAGCGAAACGGATTTCATTTTTCCCACATCCCTATCACCATGGCAATCTATCAGGCAAGCTGCATCAGGTCAAGATGTTTCATATATATGTCCAATGTTTTTTTGGCAAATAAAAAACCCCACTGCGGACAAAAGGAGGTAAACCGCTACGTGGGGAACAAAAGGAGGTTTGGAAGTTAGGTTCTATTTCCTAATTCCACTAGCTAATATATACATATCAAAATTGTTTGTAAATAGGTTTTTGGAAAAAATTTAAAAATTTTTTATTTTTTAATTTCTTAATATTGCTTGTTTTATTTAAATTAATTTTCTAATTTTCACATTAATAATAGTATTATGACAATATATTTCACATTAAATTGCTTTTATTCACATTAAACTGAAAATAAAAGAAGAATGGATATAAAAATTAAATTTGTATACAAATATATTAGTTAAAGGGAATATCAAGCTTTTCTCTCTTTATCAGGGCTTCAGACAAAAAAAACTGCCGTCTGAAATTATCGGCGGCAGTTGAAAAGCAAAGAGCAGACATCAGTCGTTCTTCATGCTGACCGGCTGTCTGGTATTCTCTATGACATCCCTCCAAAGGGAACCTTCGATATCCACATGGCTGCGCTTTGATACGGCTACCTTTATGGGAAGGTATACGAACTGGTTATTAACACGGCTGGCGATGCACTTGGTCTTACCGGCCATGGCCGCATGCACGGCATGTGCGCCAAGACGTGCGCAGTAGATGGAATCATAGCTGTTTGCGGGAGCGGATCTGATTATGTAGGACGGATCGATATACTTTATCGAAGTCGGGATTCCCTGATCGGAAAAATACTTGCTTATCTCGCCTTTGAGGAATAATCCGATATCCTGGTATTTCTTATTTCCGCTCGCATCCGTCTCCCCTGTAGGCGGTACGAGATCCTGCCCCGCTCCTTCTGCAACAAGAATAACCGCATGCCCTCTTGAAAGTATGCGTCTCTTAAGATTCTCAAGAAGTCCATTCGGGCCTTCCAGATCAAACGGGGACTCGGGTATAAGGCAGAAATTAACATCAGACTGGGCAAGGGATGTATGAGCGGCGATAAATCCGGATTCCCGTCCCATGACCTTTACAAGCCCGATTCCATTGATGCTGTTCTTCGCCTCGACATGCGCTCCGCGCACCGAGGGAACTGCGGAAGTTACAGCAGTATCGAAACCGAAAGAAGAATCTATGAAGGAAAGGTCGTTGTCTATCGTCTTCGGAACACCGACTACTGCTATCTTAAGGCCGCGCTTCTCAATCTCCTGTCCGATATCATAAGCGCCGCGCAGTGTTCCATCGCCGCCGATGGAAATAAGGATGTTTATATTCATCCTTTCCAAGGAATCCACGATCTCCTCAACCTGCTTTCCGCCTCCGCGAGCCGAGCCGAGGATGGTTCCACCCTTTTCTTGGATATCATCCACAATATCCGGATCAAGAGGGATAAGCGGCCATGGGGAATTTTCAAGCAGCCCAAGATATCCATACTGGATTCCGGAAATGCGTCTTACCCCGTAGCGGTACCAGAAACAGCGCACGACAGCACGTATGACATTATTCAGGCCGGGGCAGATGCCTCCGCAGGTGCATATGGCGGCATGAACATGACTCGGATTGAAGTATATCTTCTGCCTAGGTCCTGCCAGCTCGACAGCATCCGAATGGACAGGAACCGTCTTGCCGTCGACGATCTTTGTATCGATATCATACAAGATTTTGTTCTCATCAGATACATAATCGGTGATTCCATCACCCTGACGGCTGCTCATCCTTATGGGACTGTTCAGTTTAGCTTCCCCAAGACTCTCAATGGTGAAATCATACTGCATCTTCTTCAAATCTCCTTTTCAGACCTTCAAGATCTTTTCCGAAAATGACGAATTCCTCTTCAACCTTTTCCTTCGCCCTTTTCTGGAAATCCCAATAAAGTGAAATAAATTCCCTTGCAAAATCCGTAAGCGTGGCTCCTTCATGGGAAGCCCCTCCTTTCTTACGGTCGATAAGCTCACGGCCGAGGTTTTCCTCAGCCCTTTTTACCATGTTGTAGCATTTGGTATAGGATATGCCGAGATTGATGGATGCCTTTCTCAGGCTGCCGGCCCTCCCGACTTCCTCAAGAAGCCAAATAACCCCGATACCCATGAACTTCTCCCCGCTGTCATCGGAGAGATAGATCTTCACCTTCAGCTCCATAACTCCTCCGCCGCTTTATAAATCAAAGCGACAAGGTCCTTGATCTTATCGTTCTCCACAGAACAATATGCCACACGGAAGGTCCTATCCATTATGTTTATCGCACCGACCTGATACTTTTCCAACAGATAGGTCCTAAGCTCCTCCGCACTCCGGCCAAAAGTATCAAAAGCCATGAAATACCCGCTGTTGAACGGATAAGGCTTAAGGACTTTGCTTTCCTTGTACGGTTCAAGAGCTTCCTTAAAGGTATTATAACGCATTTTCATCTCGTTAAAGAGCGTTTCTTTATCCTTATTGACAGATTTTCCTTCTTTCAAAGCCTTTACAAGCAGGCTCTGTCCGGGGCGGTCGCAGTTTGAGACCGTACACCTGATCGCACCCAGTGTTTTTTTGGTAAGCGCATCGAGGGCTTTATCGTCAAGGCATTTGGAAGCATAGGAAATGAAACCGATCCTGAAGCCCCAGACCATGTCCTCTTTTGTAGCGGCATCGCCCTTTATGGCAAAAATGTTATCATCGGCATCGGCAAGCTTTGCAAAAAGGGACTCCTTCTCAGTCTCCTCCTCATAGAAAAGCCCGAAATAAGCATCATCGAGAATGGCAAGGACCTTCTTTTCTGCCGCCACCTCCTTCAAAGCCTTCACAATATCGTCAGCCTCGCTCTTTGACGGGGAATATCCGGTGGGATTGTTCGGGAAATTGAGGATGATTCTGGCCGAGTCCCCCTTGCAGGAAAGAAGAGCCTTTTTCATGCCTTCCGTATTGAAATGCCCATCGGAGGTGAAGAAATCAAATGGAACAAGCACTCCTCCTGCAAGATCGGAGAAAATGAGCTCGTAATTATCCCAAAAAAGATCAGGGCATACGATTTCATCACCGGGATCCACGAAAAGAGAGGAAACGATGCTTATAACATGGGTCAAACCGGAACAAACCAGGGGATCGGAAAATTTCTTTCCGGCAAGGGATGGATTCTTTTTGAGCATGAAATCCTTCCAGAGCGCTCTCAGCTCCTTATCCCCGCCGCCTGGAGCATAGTTGAAAATATCCTTGGGCCTGAAAGTGCCGGGAACAAACTTGTCATATATATCGCTCATATGCATGGGCTCGCCGTCCTTGGTCGCAAGGCCGACTGTCGCATTATACTTCTTAGCCTTCTCTCCTGCCTCTGCAGACTGGGCGACAATCCCCTTTGGGAAATACATCCTTCTTCCTGTGGAAGACAGGAAGGATGAGACCACGGTACCATCCAATACGTTGTTGAGTTCTTTTGCCAAAACATTCATAACAGGAACCTCCGTCATATGGCGTTAAAAACATTATTTCTCCGAAAGATACACCAAGGATTAAAAAAGCTCAAGTTGAGAATCCTTTTCCTCTTCTTTACGTTCCGCTTCTTTTCCAAGCATAACCAAGAAGGAAGGCTCATCCACGATCTCAATTCCAAGCCTTTCTGCTTCAGCACGTTTTGATCCTCCTCCGGATCCTGCAAGCAGATGGGTAGTTTTCCCTGTAACGCTGGAAACCGTCCGCCCTCCTCTCTTTTCTATTTCCTCAAGAGCTTTTGATCTCGGATTGAAATGGACAAAACTTCCGGTAACGCACCAAACCGTTCCAGCAAGCGTCTGCTCAAGACTCTCCTCCTTCTCATCCTCTTGCTGCGACATATGCAAGCCATAAGAGGATAGCTTTGCGATGGTTGAGAGAAGATCCTCGTCTTTAAAGGCCTCTACTATGATCTGGGCAGTACGTTCGCCGATTCCGGAAATCTTGATAAGATCCTCCTCTTTGGCGCTCTTCAGCTTATTTATCGAATCGAATCCGCCATCGATCAGCATTTCCGCGCTTTTTTTGCCAAGCTCGCTTATTCCAAGAGAAGAAAGAACAGTCTTAAACGGCCTTGTTTTCGACTCCTCGACAGAGCGGATGATCTGCTGTACTGTCTTCTCTCCTATACCGGGCATGCCGACCAAAGCATGGTAATCGGCGCTGTAGATATCTTCAATTCTGCGCAGCACTCCCTTTTGATAGAAAAGCTCTATTGTCTTCGGCCCCAATGTCTCTATATCCATCTGATTGCGCGAAGCGAAGAACGACAAAAGGCCCTTGACCTGCTCCGGGCATTCGCGGTTCTGGCAGAAAAGATGAGCGCCATCCTTTTTCAATGTGCTGCCGCAGGATGGGCAGATCAAAGGGATCTCATAGGTCGTATTGCCC
>CASGDQ010000001.1 GCA_949300325.1 uncultured Spirochaetales bacterium | reverse complement strand
GTATACGGCGGTGGAGGATAGGAAAAGGTCCTTCTATGGTGTGCAGTTCCATCCCGAGGTTGTGCATTCTGTTGACGGCATGGCCATGATCCGCAATTTCGTCCTTGATGTCTGCAAGGCGAAAGCCGACTGGTCGATGGGGAACTTCATCGAGGACTCGGTGAGGAAAATAAGGGAGACGGTAGGAAGCAGGCAGGTCCTCTGCGGACTCTCCGGTGGTGTTGACTCGTCGGTTGCCGCAGTTCTCATCCATAAGGCGATAGGAGACCAGCTTGTATGTGTCTTTGTGAACAACGGCATGCTCAGAAAAGGGGAGGCCGAGAGCGTCCTCGATCTGTTTGGAAAGCATTTCAACATGCGTCTTCATTACGCGGATGCCGAAGCTGATTTCCTTGTGGCCCTCAAGGGCGTCACCGAGCCCGAGGCCAAGCGGAAGATAATCGGAAAGCTTTTTGTGGACACCTTCTACAGGGAAGCAAAGAAGTGCGGGGATGTTTCCTTTCTGGCCCAAGGGACGCTCTATCCGGATGTGATAGAAAGCAGGAGCCCTTCCGGTGGACCATCTGCGACAATCAAGAGCCATCACAACGTCGGAGGAATTCCCGATGATCTCAAATGGGAGCTACTCGAGCCCTTGAAGGAGCTCTTCAAGGACGAAGTGAGGGAGCTTGGAAAGGAGCTCGGACTTCCCGAGGAGCTTGTCTGCCGCCATCCCTTCCCTGGTCCAGGACTCGGGGTGAGATGCATAGGCGAGGTCACCAAGGAGCGTCTCGATACGCTGCGCGATGTCGATGCGATCTTCATCGAGGAGATAAGGAAGGCCGGGCTGTATGGAAAGATATGGCAGGCGCTTGCCGACCTCCTTCCTGTGAAGAGTGTCGGCGTGCAGGGGGATGAGAGGACATACCGCGAGGTATGCACCCTCCGTGCAGTCACAAGCGAAGATGCCATGACTGCGGACTGGTTTCATATGCCGTATGATGTGATGCAGAAATGTGCGGTGCGCATCTGTAACGAGGTTAGTGGAGTGAACAGGGTGCTTTATGATATCACATCGAAGCCCCCGGCCACAATCGAGTGGGAGTGACAATTCCTTATAATACAAATAATTAACAGTAAAGTCAATCGATGCTATCTAGAAGGAAGGCCTTTGCATGGCTCTGCAATGGAAGCGTGCCATGCGGGGCCTTCTATCATATACGTCTTGTTATGGTGGATATGAAAATCATGAACGTGGTTTCCTATAAACGGTTTAAAACTAATATTTTCTCTGTGAGCTTCTTGTCGCTTAGATTTTGGAGCATGAAGCTTGATTTTAATAAATGAATTCATGCCGTAGATTCCGGCATATATTATGGTAACTTCCCGGATTGTTGCTGAGCTGGATGGAATGCAATCGGGTGGGTATTAGGGGGTCATTCCTAGGGTAGTGGAGGTCAGAAGAAGATTCTTGTCATTACCATGGGTAAAGCTGAATCTACTGAATTCTACAACATTTATCCTTTATGTCTTTTCTTTTTTCAACGGATAGGATTTGCTTGAGTATGGCTTAAGAAGAGATGATATCAGCTTTGATCCAGAGGCTTTTGATTTATTCCAACGGGTTTGCTGAAGCTTTCCTGAGATTAAGTTCAGTATGGATTTTTTTGATGAAAGTGTTGTAGATTATGGATAGGATAAAGACCCTCGCATGCCTCCTGACAGTGCGTACCATGCGAGGGCCGAATTTTTTGTATGGGATAGAAACTGAAGCTTTATAAATCCATTCCTGAACAGATTAAGCATCTTAGCGCAAGAGGGGTGCTTATTGATGATGGGTTTTGAGTAGAGTATTGTTTCGATTTTGAATGTACTGTTCATCTCTTTCGTGTTCCTCGAGTTGTTTTTTTGTCAGCCCAATCTGCTGATTTGATGTCCGGTTCCCTTGGTCTGTGACGGTGGTGATCTGGTCAATCCTTCATCTCCTCATCGCTGGATTTGGAAATCTTTTGTATGATGTCCACATAAAAGAGAAGAGGCGCTGGAGAGCGCCTTTCTTAGGAGGGTTTCATTTGCAGAAAAGCAATTCATTGATGCTGCATGCCCAACCATTCTGCACTACCAGGCGTGCATCGGAGATGCGTGCCTTTTTAAGAGTGGAATCTGCGGATGACCGGAGACTTCCTTTCCGAGGCTTTCCTTGAATCTGCATTCTTCATGAGCGAAGATATGATGAATTCGGGAGTTGCTTCCTCCGGCTCCATGTATCCCACCAGTTCTTTTATGGCGATGAAATCGCCTGGACCTATTGTTCCTGAGGAGCATGCCTGTTCGCGCATTCTTTTGTCGAAACTGATGCCGGGAAAGTATTTTTCAAATAAAATCATCATCCCTTCGTAGGTTGGGAACTTGAATTCGATGCTCTTGTGGAACCTCCGGATTATCGCCGGCTCGATGATATCGAGATGGTTTGTTGTTGCGATTACAAACCCGCCGTATTCCTCGAGATTGACCATGAAAGCATTCGTGATGTCGTTGTACCCCTTGTCGGCGCCGCTGAACACATCGGTTTTTCTTGAAAGGTATCCATCCACCTCGTCGAACAGCAAAATAGCATTTTTTGATTCTGCTTCATGGAATGCGTTGGCAATGGCTGTCTCACTCTCGCCAAAGTATCTGAAGATGACATCCTGTGGGCGTTTCACCAGGATCTCCATATCGAGCTTGTTTGCAAGATGATAGGCGTATGCGCTTTTCCCTGTACCACTTGCTCCTGCAATAAGGAGTTTCCATGGCGAATGGCTCATATGCGCCTTCCTTGCCATCCTGTCGAGCAGCTCTGGGCTGATGTCGGAGTTTATGACCCGTATGTCATATTCGTCCGATCTGGTCTGCTGTCTTTTCTTTGAGTCTTCGGTGCCCGATATCTTCCAGGCGTCCATCAGGAATCTTGAAAGAGCTTCCCAATCCTTTTTCCTGACAATCTCACGTATGAGAGTTTTTGAGTTGCAGAGGGTTGCAACATTCACTTTCGCATTTGTGATGATCCTCAGGAAGTCCGGATCGTCGGAGAAGTACTCTGCCGTTTTTACTTTCAGCTCATCTCCTGCAAGCGGTGCAGGCTCAATGCGTATGATGGGGACGGTCTGGATTTCAGGGAGTAAGCTGATGTCCAGTTCCTCCATCAGCTTTTTCGTATCCTCCTCCACGTCCAAGGCACCGAACCTGAAACCGAAGACCTGTGCCATCCTGACGAACCTGTCCAAATGAGCCGGCCTGTTTCCAGGAAACAGCACGATCTTTCCAAG